>CADCBO010000003.1 GCA_902799685.1 uncultured Bacteroidales bacterium | reverse complement strand
CCTTTTGTAATGTGGCACATAAGCAAAAAATTAATTTGAAAAAAACTCCAAAATAGTTGGATTTCAACTGGAAAGGAGGAGTTCGACGTTTAGGGTCCGAAGTGGTCTGGAGTAGCCCGGAGGTGCTGGTAGCCAAATCTGTTAGTTCGGCGTAGTTTTGACGTCAATAACCCAAAAGTTCCCCCAGAAACCTATTCTAAAGCTCCTATGATTTCTTGAACGGAGGCAAAGCCGTGACGTTCAAGATACTCCTGTATACCATCAACGACTTTCTCTGAGATAGCGGGATCTATGAAATTTGCCGTACCAATCTGAATAGCCGATGCACCAGCCAAAAGGAATTCAATTGCATCGGTAGCAGAGCAGATGCCGCCTAAGCCTATTACGGGAATCTTGACAGCTTTTGCAGTCTGCCAAACCATACGCAGAGCAACAGGCTTGACTGCAGGACCGCTCATTCCGCCGGTAACAGTTGACAGGATAGGTTTGCGCTTCTCGGCATCGATTGCCATACCAAGCATGGTGTTGATGAGCGATACGCTATCGGCACCAGCCCCCTCAACTGCCCGTGCAATCTCAGTAATATCGGTCACATTAGGTGAAAGCTTGACAATCAAAGTCTTATCATAAGCCTTGCGCACAGCACTCACAACTTGAGCAGCGCTTTCTGGCTTGACACCGAACGCCATGCCGCCCTGCTTCACATTAGGGCAAGAGATATTGAGTTCAATGGCCGGAATGTCATCGAGAGTATTTATTATGCTTGCGCACTGAGCATAATCCTCAATAGATGAGCCCGATACGTTCACAATGACGTTAGTCTGGAATTTGCGCACCTCAGGATAGATGTGGTCCACAAAATAGTCCACGCCCTTGTTCTGCAGGCCAACTGCATTGAGCATCCCCGACGGAGTCTCGGCCATACGGGGATAAGGATTTCCCTGGCGCGGATTGAGTGTGGTACCTTTTACTATGATGGCGCCAAGACGATTGATATCCATGAAATCAGCGTACTCAGTGCCATAACCGAACGTGCCCGATGCAGTCATGACCGGGTTCTTGAGCTCCAGTGAGCCAATCTTAGTGTTTAATTGAACCATTTCAGTCTGTCAATATTGAGAACCGGACCCTCTTTACATACACACACATTTCCGCTATCGGCAGTATCCTCCACACAGCAAAGACAAGCGCCTATTCCACAGGCCATACGGTGCTCAAGAGACACCTCACAAGCCGTTTCATGTTCCTTTGCCCAACGTGCAACAGCCTTAAGCATAGGTGTTGGGCCGCATGCATATATCCTGTCAAACTGCTCGCTGTCCATAAGCAGGCTGTGATTTGTCACAAAGCCCTTCTCACCAGCCGAACCGTCCTCGGTAGTCATGAACAAATCACCGTACTTTTGGAACTCCTCCTTACGTAGGATAAGCTCTTCCGTGCGGCCTCCAAACAGGAACGTAGGGCGTATTCCGTGTGCTGCAAGCTCCTGGCCAAGGAACAGCAACGGTGCCACTCCCGCTCCGCCACCAATAAGCAACGGACGGGCTACATGAGTAGTGCGGTAACTGAAACCGTTTCCAAGCGGCAACAGGACATTAACCTTATCACCTTGCTTGAGTTCTGCAAGTGAACGGGTTCCTTCACCTACTATCTGGATCAGGAACTCCACAAGGTTCCTTTCGCTGTTAATGGCATGAATGGAGATAGGCCTGCGTAGCAACACTTTTGCACTTGAAACCTGTAGTTCTGCGAACTGTCCGGCAACCATATCGGGCAAATCTCCGGGATATTGCAATGTCAACAGTGTGGCACAAGGACCTACCAAATGGTTATCGGCCACAAACAAATCGGTTTGGAACTTTTTCATACATTGTTTAATGTGGATGCGAAGGTAGGAAATAATTGAGAATTGAGAATTGAGAATTGAGAATTAATACTCATGTACCTGCGCAAAAAAAGAATTGCCACGCACCGCATGGCAATTCTCAATTTTCAATTCTCAATTCTCAATTGATCAATATTCCTGTACGGTCTTAAAGTCACGCCACTCCAGACGTCTCTTGTAGTTCATCATCTGGCCTCTGGGCACATACAGCTTAGCGTTCTGCTTGGTAGCATCATCAAATACTGTAGGACTGTTATGCGGCGGGAATACACCGTGAGCATTGATCAGGGTAAGCTTGGGACAGTTCTTGAAAGCGTCAACACCCAGAATCCTGACGTTACTGCCTATCTCAACCTCCTCAAGAGCAGTGCAGTTCTTGAATGCAAAGTCACTTACTGCAGTAACAAAGTTTCCGATATTGACCTTTCTGAGGAAAGTATTGTCAGTGAATGCCTCGGTGCATATCAGAGATACCTCCTCGGATATCACGTAATCGGTCAGAGCCTTCTTGGCCGGATACTTGACAAGCATCCTGTTGTCCTTACTGAACAGCACACCATCAACATCCTTATATGACTGATTGTTCTCGTTTACGGTATATCTCTTTACGCCTGAGCAACCCTTGAATGCGTCATTCACGATACGCAATACACTATAAGGTATGTCTATAGACGTAACCTCCGGGCAATCGTAGAATGCATTCTGGTCAATCTCCATAACGCGGAATGTAAACTCATCATTCTCACCGGTAACTATGAATGAAGGTATGCTGATATCACCTTTATAATTACTTGGGCCATCGTCAAAGCTCTTTCTGCCGTTTGTATGGTCCCATGTAACGGTCACGTTACCGAAATTATCCAGAATCCTATAGCAGAGAACGGTACCGTTGTTATACCTGACTGTAATAATCTGATCCTGAATCTGTGCGTCAAGTTGCTTTACAAGCAAAGTCTGCCAAACCTCATTCTGATTTGTTTTTGATGCCTCCTTGCTGCTACGGCAACCGCCGAGCATAAAAGCTGCGACAGCAAATAAAAATAGATATTTTTTCATAGTTGTAAATAGTTTAATCTTGTTTTCAGCAAAAATAAGCATCAAATTTAAAAAAATCAAAAAAACCGTATTATTTTTTTAATTCCGATAAAAATTTTTGATATGTCCCGTCCTCAAAGAAAACCACGACTTCTTTTATCACTTTTTCCTTACATTCAACACGTGTGTCAGATGAAGGCGTAAAGTCCTTATTATTATGTTTTTTACGCTGTCTGGAAGTGTTTTCTACCTCTCTGACATTTTGATAAACGGAAGATTTCCTGCCGTCATCCGGAAAATACGCATCCATACCGGGCAGAAGAGGATAATCCTGGTCTGTTGTTGTTTGATTCTGTTGCTTCAAACCGGGAATAGCCTGACCCTTGCCGTTAAGCAACCATTCAAGTTCCACATCAGGGAAACTGTTGTGGATGGCCATGATAATCTTAAGACTAGGTTCGTTCCTGCCGCTCAGAATATGCTGAAGCGTTGTCCGCTGCACTCCAATTGCATTAGCGAACTGCGTTGGAGTCAGTTTTAGCAGTTCCATCAATTCTTCAAGTCTCTCTCTCATTGTAAAAATGACGTTTTGATGTCTATGTTACAAATGTATTGATTTGTTTTTGATTCACAAAACACATTTGTATTATTACAAATGTAATCAACAAATGTAAAATTCACATTTGTCAATCGACATTATTTGCAACCTATTGCATTTGTTTGGCTATATAGTGCCAGAATCATGGAATTTAGTTCAGTAATTACATCTAATAATATGAATAATAGGTTGTTATATTACATCACCTACTCCATAATCGAACAATAATTACCATTTTGCATAATATCATGTGATATATTTCTGCGTTAGTTTAAATACAAGGTTGTAAAATCTCTGATAAATAGCATTTTATCATTCGATAACTATTTTGTATGCAATTTTGCATAATTCTGAGCCTTGTTGTTATTGGGCAGAAGATATGCGTATGAATCGTTACATTTGTGTTATGATATGGTGCATAAACAGCATGCCTTTTGATGCGCTCATGTGGAATTATTTACAATTGTAATGGTTAAAAAATACTAAAGGCTACCCTGTTGGCAGCCTTGAAAAACAGATAATAGCCGAGATTTTAAAATTTTGAAAAATCCCGACCGATTATCGGAAATATTAGAATCTCACGAAAGACAGATTAAATCAGTGAAGAATCAGATACAGCAACTCTTTTAAAAGCCCCTCGCCTGTATTAGCGGTAGCGTCAACACCTTTTGACTTGCCGTCATACTTGCGTATGGTGGTAATTATTTTCATGGTCTGTGTTGCAGTATAGTTGCGCATTCCTGTGGTATAGTCCCTTACCCCCCATGTACTCTTCAGGTCAAGCTGATCTGCTATTCCACGGTCGGTCTTGTCAGGAGCGTAAAATGCCAGCATCAGATTGGCAAAATACGGAAATATTGCAGCCGTAACCAGTTGCATGGGATATGTTTTGGGATTGCTTTCGTAATATGCAGCAATCTTATTGGCTTTTTCTATGTTCTTGTTTATGATTGCATCACGGAATTCAAAAATGTTGTAATCCTTGCTAATACCCACATGCTCTTCTATGAACTCCGGAGTAATTTCTTTCGTGCCGGCCGGCAGTGCAGTGACAAGTTTCTCAAGTTCTCCGTTCATACGGCACAAATCAGCACCTACAGATTCGCTCATCATGGACATTCCCTTGGGCGACATACGTAGTCCGTGCTCGTTCAGGAACTCGCCTATAAAGTCCGGAAGCGCATCGTCTTTTATCTTTTTGGATTCAAACAGCAGGCCGTTCTTCTCTATTACGGCCACAATTTTCTTACGCTTGTCCAGCGATCCGTTCTTGTGGCAGAACACAAGGACGGTGCTGGATTGTGGATGGTTTATGTAAGAAGCCAGGATATCCGATGGACTTCCGCCAGTCTCCGAGTCCTTTTTCATAAGGTACTGCGCCTCTTTTACTATTATCACCTGCCTGTCGGCACCCATAGGATATGCTCTGGCGCGTTGTATCACCTCATTCATAGTGGTCTCGTTACCATACAGCACCATCTGGTTGAAATCCCTGGCCTCCTCAGGAAGCGCATGTTCCCTTATATAGTCCGATATGGAGTCAATGAAGAACGGTTCGTCCCCCATCAGATAATATACAGTTCTATATTTACCACTCTCAAGTTCCTTTATGACCTGGCGGTATGCTGTTCCTGATGTTGCCATTTCAAATCCTTTTATTATATTCGCAACCCAAGAGTACGGTTACTCTATATTGTTGATTACAAAGATATGACTGATAATTTGAATTTGCCACCTTTTGAGCCCAAAATATCCGAACAGGCGGGCAAAATTGCCATTTGGGACCCTATTCGCAAAATATGGACAGCCTTCACACCCGAAGAAAACGTGCGTCAGGCATTTGTATCATACCTTGTTAACCATAAAGGATACCCCCTATCGCATATCGCAAACGAACAAACTATAGGATTGAACGGGATGAGCCGCCGATGCGATTCGGTAGTCTACGACAAATGCGGAATTCCAAAGGTAATAGTTGAATACAAACGTCCTAATGTTGCCATAACCCAAAAAGTCTTTGATCAGATAGCACGCTACAACATTGTACTCCATGTAGATTACCTAATAGTGAGTAACGGACTTAAGCACTACTGTGTCAGGATGGACTACGATACAGGAAAATACTCTTTTCTGCTTGATATCCCTTTGTACCAGGAACTATGATTAATGGACAATGGACAATGAATACGCAGTACCTGCGTAATAGCCCGAGACATTAAAAGCCTCCGGAAATTTCTTTCCGAAGGCTTTTATCATTGTCAATTGTTCATTGAAAATTGACATCATTCATCCTCGGCTGCCGCCTTGCGCGTACGGCGCTTGGGTGCCTCAGTCTGCTTGGGCTCCTCCTTTACACCTGCCAGTTCTGGGTCAATCATGATACGGCCGCAATACTCGCAAACGATGATTTTCTTGCGCATGCGGATATCCAGCTGGCGCTGAGGCGGAATCTTGTTGAAGCAACCGCCGCATGATTCACGCTGTACATAAACAATACCCAGACCGTTGCGGGTGTTGTTGCGGATACGCTTGAATGACTGAAGCAGACGCGGTTCAATGTTGAGCTCCAGGTTCTTGCACTTCTCACGCAGACGCTCCTCCTCCTGGCGGTTCTCCTCTATAATCTCATGGAGTTCTGACTTCTTGACCTCAAGATCCTGTTTCTTCTCCTCGACAAGAGCCTTGTTGCTCTCAATCTCTTCCTTCTTAGCGTTGATTCCGGCGTTGAACTCGCGTATGCGCTTTTCGGCCAGCTCCACTTCCAGGCTCTTGAACTCAATCTCCTTGTTAAGTGAGTCAAACTCACGGTTGTTGCTCACATGCTCCTGCTGTCCCTGATACTTGGCTATCTGTGCTTTTGACACCTCAATCACATTCTTGTTCTCTGCCACGCCCTTGCTCATCTCAATCACATCGGCATTGGCCTTCTCTATACGTGTTGTCAGACCGGCTATCTCATCCTCCAGGTCCTGAACCTCAAGAGGCAGCTCGCCGCGCAGTGTCTTGATTTTGTCAATCTCGGTCAGCATGGTCTGCAGCTGATACAGTGACTGGAGTTTCTCTTCTACTGAGTACTCACTGGGGTCTTTCTTTACTTCTTTTGTTGCCATAGTTATATGTAATAATTAATCGGATTCGTCTTATTCTTAGTTTTAAGCACTTTTAAGCCTGGGAATTCCTCATTAAGGATATCGGCTATAAGGTCAACCGTGAACTGTTCGCTCTCAAAATGTCCGGCCTCAATCAGTTTAATCGTGCCGTCATAACCAAAGAAACGGTGATAACCAATCTCGCCGGTCATGAATGCATCGGCCCCCGCAGCTACCGCTTTGTCGGTCAGGAAGGCGCCTGCGCCTCCGCATACGGCCATACGCTTGATGGGGCGTCCCAGCTCTCCGTTATGTCTGATGCATGTTACGCCAAACTTCTCCTTAACAAGAGAGAGCAACTGCTGCTCAGTCACAGGCTTTGGGAATCGGCCTATAATACCGGCACCGTTGCCATCGGGCTGTTCATCGAGAGGTTTGATATTGGTCAGTCCCAGAACGTTTGCAATGCGCATGTTAACGCCCTTGTATGCGTTATCCAGATTGGTGTGGCTTGCATAAATGGTTATTCCCACGCGTACGGCACTCATCACGATACTCCCTATGCTGTCATCGGTAAGCCGTTTGAGCGGACGGAACAGCAGCGGATGGTGCGAAATGATCAGATTGCATCCGTTGTTGATGGCCTCGTCAACGACTTGACGGGTCACGTCCAGACACAATAAAACCCCTGAAACTTCGGTCTCTGTAGTTCCAACCTGCAAGCCTGAATTATCGTAATCATCCTGCAGTGGCAGAGGCGCGAAACTCTCAAGGGCATCAATTACCTCCCTGATTTTCATCACCTTTCCTTAAAGTGTGCTGCAAAGATACACAATTTAATTGAGAATTGAGAATTGAGAATTGAGAATTAATACGCAGAACCTGCGTAAAAAAATTGCCACGCACCGCATGGCAATTCTCAATTCTCAATTTTCAATTCTCAATTTTTAAATCAAGCCCAATATCACTTTGTAACTGTGAACCTCATCGGGATCGCCCAGCTCCTTGCCCGGGGTGTCGGATATTTTTACGCAACGGTAGACGTGCTGACGGGGGTTGACCTGGAAGGTCTTGAGTTTCATTACGATGTTGAGCGGATCAACTGTGCCTACATCGTTGGTCAGGTTTGTGCCGATGCCGAATGATACCTTTATTCTACCTTCAAAGTACTTCTGGATGGCCAGGGCACGGTCAAAGTCAAGGGCGTCACTGAATACGATTGACTTGGTCATGGGGTCTATGTGGTATGACTCGTATTTGGCTATGATCTTGTCACCGAACTCAAACGGATCACCGCTGTCATGACGTACGCCGTCATACAGCTTGGCCATATCGAGCGAGAAATTACGCAGGAACACGCGTGTGGTAAAGCAGTCAGGCAGCATGGTACCCATGTTGCCGCCGAATATCTGAGCCCAGTTGCGCATAACGTAATAGTTTGCCTCCTTGGGACCCATGAATGCGGCCGTAGCCATCATAAGCTCATGTGCCATGGTGCCTATCGGCTTAAGGTCCGGACGGATTGACTGGTATTTCATTGCGAAATACACGGTCGATGAGCCGATGAAATACTTGGCGTGGCGTGTCAGATACTCTGTTACATGATCCTCAACCTCACGTGAGTAGCGGCGGCGCATACCAAAGTTGGCAAACTTGAGCTTGTTCTCGTTTGATATTGCAACCTTCTTTTCCAGATGGCTGTCTATGTATGCCCAGTCCGGCTCGGTTTTCTCATATATCTTGTAATATACCTCCGATACCGTACTCAGAATTGGGATTTCATACAGCGTGACCTTGTAGATAAGGTCTTTTGCCTCAATGTGCAGGTGTCCATCTTCATCAAGCGATATGTCAATTATATCGGCGTTGAACCTGAAACCCTTTAGCCACTCAAAATAGCACTGAGGGATGAAATAGATATTGGAGAGGCACCATTTGAACTCCTCATCGGTCAAGGCAAGTGACTCCAGTTTCTTGAACTCCTTACGTAACAGATTCACAAACTTGGGCGTGAACTTCATACCGTTGCGGTCATTGAAACTGAATGTGCCTATACCATCGGGAGTAGTCCGTTGGTAGTAGTATGACATGGAGAATTTGTACAGGTCATTCTCCAGCACACTCTTTACTATAGTGCTCTCCATAAAATCCTTATTTATAAATCTTTATATTGTTCTCGTTCATGTAGGTTACCAGCGGATCGACAGTCTCGATGCTGGCTACGCCCTCCAGATAGACAGAGAGCTCAAAACCTACCTCCTTGCTAAGACGAACCAGATTCTTCAGGGTCTCCAGTACGCAGTACTCGGCAGCGATACCGCATACAACAACCTTGTCACCCTTTACAAACAGATCCTGGTCATTTCCCTTTGTATTCTCAAACTGACCGTACTCCTCCTTGTCCTGAGCCTGGCCCTTGGGCAGGAAACGTACGTTATTGATATCCAGATTGTCCAGAATACCGTCAGGCAGAGCTGCGCCAACAGTGTAGCGTACGCAGTGCTGAGGCCAGATACCGCCGTTTGCCTTGAATGAGCAGTGGTTCCATGGATGCCAGTCAAGGGTAAAATATACCTTGTCAAACTTGGTAAGGACGCTCTTTACAGGCTCCACAACGCGTGTGCCGTCGGTAGCAGGCAGGTTTCCGTCAATGAAATCCTTCTGAAGGTCAACCACTACCATAATGTTTGCGGGTTCACGGTTTGTCATAACTGTCTGTTTTTTGTTTCCTGTGCAAGCCACCACAGCCAAGAATGCGACAGCAGCGGCAAAAATCCTGATTGCTTTCATTACAACAATTGTTATTTGAATGTGCAAATTTAGTGATTTCTTTCTATTTTTGTTATTCTATTTGACAAAGCAACTGATAATAACATGTTTAGAAAGGATATTAAACTCTTACAGGCCGCTATCCTATTCTTAAGTATGGCTTTTATAACATCGTGCAATAATAATGACGCCGATGACAACACCCCTCAAGGTGAACCGGTTGATGTTGAAGAAGAGTTCTCTATTGTGACTCTCAATGTAGATGGCCTGCCAAATACCATCAAAATTCTTGGAACGGTTCAGATAACCATAAACGATGATGGTCCCGGTGCAGAACTGACACCACAGATAAGCAGATATCTGGCTGATCATAATTATGATTTCATAGCCGTTCAGGAAAACTTTGACTTTAATGAGCAACTCAGTTCAGCACTTAAGTCAGATTACAACCAGGATTCCTGGTATTGCGGTATTGACGTAAGCAAGATGGTCAAAGCCCGTTTCCCTTGTGACGGAATCAATGGTTTCTGGAAAAAGGATATTGATGCAAAGCGTTCAGACAGTATCAGTTGGACTACAGCCTACGGTAAGCTCAACCATGCATGGGATGATATTGTGACTAAAGGATTCCGCCAGTATGATGTAAAGCTAAAGGGAGGTTCCGAACTGGTAATATACAACATGCACATGGATGCCGGTGACGATGCCGATGAGTTTGCAGGCAATGACGGTCCTGACCGCCGTGCACGCATGGTCCAGTGGCGCCAACTGCGGGATTATATCCTTGAACATCTGGACAAACGCCCGGTAATTGTAGTTGGAGATCTGAACACATGGTATGCCCGTGACAGTGTAAAGACCCAGTTTATAGACTATATCGCACAAACCGGACGCGCCACGGTAAGTGATGTGTGGATAGAACTGGAACGCGGCGGCGTTTATCCCGGCATTGTGGATGGTATAGTCACCAGAGATCCATGGTCAAAGGATTGCAGTCGTAACGGTGAGGTTCTTGACAAGATTCTCTATCTGAATCCCAGAGATGGTGCCAAACTCACCCCCGTTAGCGTAAACATTGATGAAACAGATTATGTGAGGAGTGACGGTTCAACACCTCTAGGTGACCATTATCCTCTTTCCGCCACCTTCCGCGTTAATTCTACCATATACAGATAAAAGATGTTATTTTTGCAATCAAATAACCCTATTATATGAACAAATCAACAATAATTGTAACCGCATTCGCGGCCATGTTAACTATGTCATGCAGTAACAGGAACAATCCGTTCTTCCAGGAAAGTCAGTTGCCATACGGCGCCGTCGAGTTTGACAAAATCCAGTCTAAAGACTATATGCCCGCCTTTGAGGAGGGATTCCGCCAGTTAAAGGCCGATATAGACGCCATTGCGGCATCTGAGGAGAGTCCCACATTCCAGAACACCATTGAGCAATTGGAGGCCAGCGGCCAGCTCCTTTCCAAGGTAAGCGGAGTGTTCTACAATCTGATGGAGACCGATGCCGATGACATCATGAAGGAGACCGAGGAGAAGATAATACCCTTGCAGACTGAGGCCGATTCATACCTTTACATGAATGAAAAGGTCTTTAACAAAGTAAGGTTGCTGTACGTAAACAGGGACAATAACCAGCCTTACATGAATGTAGAACAGAAGAAGGTCCTGGAAAAATATTTCCGCCGTTTTGCCAGAAACGGAGCTTTGTTGGTATATGAAAACAGGAACCGTTTCGTCGCTATACAGAATGAACTGGCTCAGCTTAGGATAAAGTTTGCCAAAAACAACCTTGATGAGAGTAATGCATACATACTGCACGTGACTGACATAAAGCGTCTGGAAGGTCTTCCACAGGACCAGCTTGATGGCGCCGCCGCACGCGCCAGGGAGAAAGGTCTGGACGGATGGGCATTCAACATACAGAAACCCTGCTGGATACCTTTCCTGCAATATTGCAAGGACCGTGACCTTAGGGAGCAGATGTACAAGGCCTACTACAGCCGAGGCAATAACAATAACGAGTATGATAACAAGGAGATAATCAAGAAGACCTTGTCACTGCGTCTGGAAATGGCCAAGCTGTTGGGATTCAAGAACTTTGCCGAGTTCCAGATAGAGGACCGTATGGCCAAGACTCCGCAGGCCGCATATGACCTGCTCATGGAGATATGGAAATATGCGCTTCCGCAGGCAAAACGCGAGCGTGACGAACTCCAGAAAATCATCGATGCCGAAGGAGGCGGTTTCAAGCTTGAAGCCTGGGATTGGTGGTACTATGCAGAGAAACTGCGCAAGCAGAAATATGACCTGGACGAATCGGAACTCATGCCCTACTTCAGTCTGGACAATGTACGCAAAGGTTCGTTCATGGTTGCAGAGACACTTTTTGGCATCAAGTTCAAGAAAGTTGATAATCTGCCCGTTTACCATCCATCGGTCGAGACATGGGAGTGCCTTGATGCAGACGGCAGCCATCTGGCATATTTCTACACCGACTGCTTTGTACGCCCCACCAAGCGTCAGGGAGCCTGGATGACCAATTTTACCGATGAGTATGACTTTGGCGGCCGTAGCCAGCGTCCCACCATCGTGAACGTATGCAATTTCTCAGTACCTACTGATGATATGCCCTGTCTGCTTTCAATCGATGACGCCCGCACCGTATTCCACGAATTCGGCCATGCACTGCATGGAATGCTTACCAAGTGCCACTATCCTATCGTAAGCGGCACCGCCACACCTAATGACTTTGTCGAGATGTGCTCACAGATAATGGAGCATTGGGCTGTTGATCCTACAATACTCAAGCAGTACGCTTTCCATTACAAGACTGGTGAGCCTATCCCCGATGAACTTATAGCCAAGCTGCAGAACGCAGGCCATTTCAATACAGGATTTGAGACCGTAGAACTTGTGGGAGCCGCCCTTTTGGATATGGAATACCACATGCTTACCAATTATCTGAATTTTGACGACCAGAAGTTTGAGGATGAGATATCGGCCAAACTGGGCATGATTCCAGAGATAGAGTTCCGCTACAGAGGCACATTCTTCAACCACATATTCAACAATGACTATTGCGCCGGCTACTACAGCTATCTCTGGGCCGAAGTCCTGGACTGCGATGCCTTCCAGTGCTTTGTTGAGGAGGGCTTGCTGAACAAAGAGACTGGAAAGCGCTACCGTCAGAATATTCTTGAAAAAGGTGGCAGCGATGACCTGATGGAGCTCTACCGCCGTTTCCGCGGCAGCGATCCAAAAGTTGAGCCCATGTTGCGCAATAGAGGACTTATTGACTAACTAAACAATGCTACGTATATGAAAAGATTATCCTTTGTTACGGCAATACTATTTGTTTCAGTTTCCGCTCTGGCGCAGAATGAAAGAGGCATCCTTAACCGTTTTACAGACCCGGAAAAAGGCTCTACGGTTTTCATAGAGAAAGGACACCGTGCCATTAACCTTACCGGTGGATACCGTAGCATCAAGGCAGGCGGAGATGCTGCAAGCGACGGCTATTCCATCCTGTCCCTGCTGAATATAGGTGAAGGTGAGTTCGTAAATTACAGCATATCACCCAGTTTCTCACTCTTCTTTAAAGACGATGTCTCGCTTGACTTCCGACTGGAATACAGTGGATATAAACTTGATGCAGACATAAGGGCCGACCTGCGTGAGGTGCTTAATATGGGTGTGATTGATGATGAAGAAGAACGTGATTCAATAGGCAATCTTCTAAATATCCACATCCTGGGACGACACATGTCACGCAAAGCCTGGGGGACAGCCGTGGCACTGCGCAGATACATGTCATTCTTTGGCAGCAAGACCATAGGACTGTTTGGAGAGGCACGTATTTACGGTGAGTATGGACGTATTGAATCCTATCCGTTAAGAGATGGTAATCAGGAACAACTCAATAAAAGCCGTACATCAGATATATGGGCAACGGGACTTAAGTTAGGTGCCGGTATATGTGTCAAGTTGCGTGACAACAGTGCCCTCACGCTGAGTATTCCTCTCCTGGGAGCAACATACAGCTATACCTCTCAGCGCAAGGCAAAGACCGACAGCAAGGCACATCTGTCACAGTTCAACATATCCCGTGACGTTGACTATCTGGCCATCCAGATTGGATATTCCCATTACATACAAGGCAAAAAAAGATAAAACCACAAGGATTATGGCATTAGCTGGCATCATATATCTTATCATCGCTACCATATGCGCGGCGATGTTTTCAGTCATGTTCAAGATATTCCACATAAAAGGTGTGGATTCCGGACAGGCTATATTCTTCAATTATCTGACGGCGTTCATTTTAGGCATACTTTTTTCACTTCATGGGGAGTTGGTGGTGAACCCATTCAAGGCACATTGGCTGGTTCCTGTGCTTATTTTGGGATTGATATTCATGGCAGGCATGATTCTGCTCTCCGACTCTACACGTCGCGTCGGAGTGGCAATCTCCACAGTATGCAGCCGTGCATCGATGGTGATACCTATAATTGTGTCTTTCCTTCTCATTGAGGGCAGCGCCAGGCCTAAGTGGTTGCTTATAATCCTTGTACTTGTAGCCATGACGCTGACCGTTTGGACAGGAAAGCCTGATGACGGCCGTGTTTACACCTTCCGTGACATTCTGGCCCCCATAATCGTTTTCATCACTTTCGGACTCAGCAACTCTTTCCTCAAGGTAATCCAGCACAACGTCACCGTAGCCGATACCAAGGCGGGAATGACAGAGCAGGCAATAAACAGTGAACTGTCACTTGTAACGGCATCCGTTTTCTTTGTGGCAATGCTGCTGTGCTTATACTCTTTCTTCAAGAAAGGGCCTGACGGCAAGCGGATACCAATCACCATGAAGAATATCATGGGAGGTATAGAACTTGGTGCAATCAATTATTTCTGCACATACATGCTTATGCTCTCAATGAAGTCTATAGATTCCTCTATCCTGTTCCCCATCCACAACATCGGAATTGTTGCAATAGGAGCATTCGTGGGCTTATGGGCATTCCATGAAAAGATGAAACCGCACCAGGTGGTGGGAATTATCCTGGCAGCGGTTTCAATAGCTTTGCTTTGTATCTGACAATCAGTCAAATATCAGCTTGACGCCAAGTTGCAGATACCAGCAGTTGGCAGTTGACTTGAGCGGTTCGAAGGTCTTGGAAACAAGGCCTTCGCCGTTTGTTGCCATAGTATAGACGGGCTTACCGTTTTCTTCGGTCCTTACATAATTCAGGATCTTGGCGTTGTTGCAGGCCGACGGAGTCCGGGTCACGCCCCAGTTGCTGTTGAGCAGGTTACCTACATTCATCACGTCAAGCGATACCTGAAGCGTCTCGTTGCCACGTTTGGCACCCCTGAGAGCTGCAATGTTAAAGTTCTGGGCTATATGCAGGTCAAAACGATGTACCCAAGGCATAAGTGCTGCATTGGCCACTGCATACTGACCGATATGGGTGCTGAGATACAAGTCCTGATTCAGGAATGCCCAGAATGCGGCACGCTGTTCATCGGCGGTATATAGAACCTGTCCGTTCTTGTCAGTGATATCGTCAAACAAAAGCTCACCTGATGATGACGGGATCCATAACAGGTCATTTGCCGCACCGTCGCCGTTCATGTCATTGGTGTATGTATAGCTGTAGGTTCCGCCTGTGTGACCTGTATAGAACAGCCCCAGGTCTGTACTCATGAACCTGTTGCGCGCATAAGCAATCCTGTATGTGGCCGATGCCGACAACTTGTCGGGAATGACGTAAGCCGACGGGCGTAGCACCATCTCATTGGGGCTGTTCACATGGGGAGTGTTACTCCAGGTTGAACTGAGTGAAGACCCTATCATGTCCGATACCGACAATGCTGTCTGGTGAATATATGACAGCTCCATTTGGAGATTGTTCAGCGGTTCTGCCTTTATTGTGGCTCCGAATGACCAGCTGTAACCCTTATTGGTATTCCTGATCACCATTGCGCCACCCGATTTGGACACTGAAGTATTGACAACATCTGCACTATGATAGTCAACCCTGTTGTCAAAGCCATAAAAGCGTCCGTAGCAGTCATCATGAATCTGATTGTAGTTCTCTACATAAACAGCGTTGATATCCTTGTTGAAAATACCCTCAATCGAGATTTGTGCAGGGAAACTCAGGTCCGGGTCTATATCTATGGCAACTGATGTCTTGAACACCTGCGGAAGTTTGAATTTGCTGTCAATGCCTGTTATTGAGGCGCCGGTAAGGAATGGATGCGGATTGGCTTTCATTGCACAGTCATTCTGCTCCAGGTAGTTGCGCATGGATTCCTCTGTATAAAGGAAATTGCCAGCCAGGCCATCCAGGAAAGTGTTTGCAATAGCAGTATTGTCGGCAGTCTTGTTAAACATCACGGTGTTCTGCAGCATGCCGCTGCTGTTGGGAATGGTACAGAAGAATACAAGCGGAATACGTCCGGTAAATATTCCGGCACCGCCATGAATTACCACATTACCCCGTTCATTAACATCCCAGTTGAATCCTACACGCGGTGACCACTGTACGTTTGCATCGGGCCAGCGTCCGTTGTCTATTACAGGCGATTTGTAGTCGGCCGTTTCTGTTCCGGGGGCCTTGAAATGGAGAGTCCAGTCAAGATCCTTGAAAGACTGGTTGGTTTCCAACTGCTCATAATACTGCATAAGGTCGGCCCTGATTCCGTATGTAAGTGTAAACCTGTCAGATATGTGGGATTCTGCCTGCAGGAAGACGGCTGACTGCCCAAACGATGTGCGTGATGCGGGATCATCTATGCCATCGTATGTATAAGTCATTCCGAATGCAACAGGAGCGGCCTGATTGATGAAATCATCCAATGATGCGTACCGGTAATAGCCCGTCCCGTACATGCGATAGTTTGTGGCACCTTTCTGATACTGGTAGCTTAATCCGGCCGTGAGAGTACTGTGAGCCATTGTCCATCGGATATGGTCAAAGAAACTGTATGTACGCACATAGTTACCGGTACCGTTTGAGAACAGCTCATAGCCGGCACTCATGAAAGCGTCACCATCCTTGCGTATGTCTATATGTGGGAACCAGGCTGATTCCGAGCCTCTCAAGTTACTTACGTCCGATACCGTGGCAAGCAGTTTGTTGTTCATCCTGCCACTCAGACGGCTATTGAGTTCGGCTACAGCAGACCATGCATTGTCATTTATCGTATAGCAGTTGTTGCGGAATGCGTAAGAATTCTTTGAAATACGATCCGATGCTGCCTTGGTCCCTACCGTACTGCGTGCATTGGGAGTGTTCCACTGGGTGTTGCCCGTCCAGTTGTAACGCAGCATAAGATTATGGTTATCAGATATATTCCAGTCTATGCGCGCCAGCATCTTGGTGTTGGTCTGGTCACCTCTGGTAAGATTGTAACCGCCTGCGTCATAACCATATGTCTGGAGCGCAGCGCTGAAACGTTCCATATCGGCTGCGGTAACACGGCTTGTCATACCAGCTGCATCGGCCACGCCATCCTTGGAAAGTTTCCATTCAGTGATGGGGCCTGGAGTTGTAACGTACTCGGCATTAACAAAATAAAAGAGCTTATCCTTAATGATCGGTCCACCTATGTTAAAGCCATATGTTGTCTTGCTGTTGCTTACCCTATCACCCAAATCCGTTCCGCAGACGGTATTGCCACGCAGCCTTTCATCATGGAAATAATAATAGGCTGTGGCCTTGAATCTGTTTGTGCCGGACTTGGTTATGACGTTTATTCCACCGCCTGTAAAGTTGCTCTGACGCACATCATACGGGGCAATGGCTACCTGCATCTCCTCGACAGCATCAATTGAAATCGGTGTTCCGGCACCCGGCAGGTCGGCCGACAGACCAAAGCTGTTGTTCATAACAGCGCCGTCAATGGTAAGTGCCGTGCCTCGACCGTCTCGGCCAGCCATGGCATTATCCTGGCCACTGTACGGAGACAACCTTGTGTAATCAAGCATGCTGCGGTTAACTGAAGGGAGCAGGTTCATACTCTCGCTGTTTATGTTATATGCCTGACCCGTGCGTGTTTCGTTGAAATGAGTGTCTTCTCCCCTGATTGTCACCATGGGCAGATTCCTGGTATCCTCTTTCAACACTACATTGATGTTGTAGTCCTTGCCCACGGAAAGTACCACGTTGTCAACACTCAGTGCTGTATAACCCACAAAACTGACCTTGACCTGATATTTTCCGGGCTTGAGTCCGGATATGGAAAAAATGCCGAAACGATTGGTAACAGCACCGTATATGGCACCGTTGTCATTGCTGGTAACAAGAATGTTGGCAACTTCAATAGGCTCACCGTATTCATCTTTTACTGAACCGCTTATGCTTGCAGTGGTATTCTGAGCCCATACTCCTGCCGACACAAAAAGACACATAAGCAGCACATATGTGAACCTTATGATACCGGATGACAAACTGCCGGCTACAGCCGGATTGGTTAACTCGGATGATGTCTCATTCATGCCCTCGGCATAAATGAGTTTTGCAGGCGCGATAACGCCTGACAGGACTGTCTTGATTTTCATAAATTCTTCTTTCATCCAGACTATACTGTCGGTACCGTAGTTGCAACGGTTCGGCCTTTCGGCTCGCGGACTGTACCGCCGGTCGGGGAATCTCACCCCACCCTGAAAAATAACTCCTGCAAATTTCCGCTTTCTGCCCCATTCCACCAAGAAATTTCTGCTAAAAATGATAAAGTTCCATAAAATGTCAAAGCCAGTTTCCGGAGACAGAATATTATGGCAGGGAGACAACAGCTCCAGGCTACTCCGAACCTCTCCGGACCCTAAACGTCGAACTCAGCATTTTTAGTCCCCTACAGGGGCCTAACATGCCTCAGACATGCGCCGTTCTTAACGGGATTCTCCAAGGTTCTCCGCTTCACGCCCTACGCTAATGCTCCCCAAAATAGAGAAGCGGCCTAAAAAAAGTACAATTGGGGTCTGTCCCCTTTTGTATCATTTTACATCAACTTTGAGCTGAAGTTCGTCCAGTTGGGATTGGTCAAGCGGACCGGGAGCATCGAGCATGACATCGCGGCCGGAGTTGTTCTTTGGGAATGCGATGCAGTCGCGGATGCTGTCCAGTTTTGCAAAGATGCTCACAAAGCGGTCCAGACCGAATGCCAGACCACCGTGAGGAGGTGCGCCGAACTTGAATGCGTTCATCAGGAATCCGAACTTGGCCTGAGCCTGCTCAGGAGTAAAGCCCAGGATCCTGAATATGGTAGCCTGCAGCTTGCTGTCGTGGATACGGATAGAGCCGCCACCAACCTCAATACCGTTTATGACCATATCGTAGGCATTGGCACGGACGCTGGCGGGATCAGTGTCAAGCAGAGGAATATCCTCAGGCTTGGGTGATGTGAACGGATGGTGCATAGCCATCAGACGGTTCTCCTCATCACTCCACTCGTACATGGGGAAGTCAATCACCCATAGGCACTTGAACTGGTTCTTGTCTCTGAGGCCAAGCTCATCGGCCACCTTAAGACGCAGTTCCGAGAGCTGCTTACGGGTCTTCATGGCGTCATCACCGCTCAGGATGAGGATAAGGTCACCTGCCTCGGCATTCATGGCAGCCTTAAGCTGCTGCAGAACCTCCTGGCTATAGAACTTATCTACCGATGACTTGACGCTGCCGTCAGCCTCAACACGGGCGTAAACCATACCCTTGGCACCAATCTGAGGACGCTTAACGTACTCTGTCAGAGCGTCAATCTGCTTGCGGGTGTAAGTAGCAGCACCCTTTGCGCAGATACCGCCGATGTAAGCGGCGCTGTCAAACACACCGAATCCGTAGCCCTTGAGAACATCCATGAGCTCCACAAAGTGCATGTCAAAGCGAAGGTCCGGTTTGTCACTGCCGTAGTATTTCATTGCATCCTGCCAGGTCATACGCTGGAAAGGATCCTTCATCTCAATACCAAGGATGCTCTTGAACAGGTGCTTGGCCATAGCCTCAAATATCTGCAGGATATCCTCCTGCTCCACAAATGACATCTCGCAGTCAATCTGGGTGAACTCAGGCTGACGGTCGGCACGCAGGTCCTCGTCACGAAAACACTTGGCTATCTGGAAGTAACGGTCAAAACCTGAAACCATAAGCAACTGCTTGAGAATCTGGGGGCTCTGAGGCAAAGCGTAGAACTGACCGGGATTCATGCGTGAAGGAACCACGAAGTCACGTGCGCCCTCGGGAGTCGAGTTGATCAGAATCGGGGTCTCAACCTCCATGAAGTTCAGGTCATCCAGGAACTTACGTATCTCCATGACCATCTTGTGGCGCAGTTCCAGGTTCTTGCGTACACACTGGCGACGCAGGTCAAGATAGCGGTATTTCATACGCAGGTCATCACCGCCGTCGGTATCGTCCTCAATGGTAAAGGGAGGCGTATCAGCCGCATTGATGACATTCAGAGTGTTGACCAGGATTTCTATGTCACCTGTGGGGATCTTGGAGTTCTTGCTTGAGCGCTCGCTAACCTTACCGGTAACCTGGATCACGAATTCGCGTCCCAGACGGCTGGCCTGCTCGCACAGGGCGGCATCGGTAGCGTCATCAAACACAAGCTGGGTTATGCCGTAGCGGTCACGCAGGTCAACAAAGACCATACCACCCATTTTCCTTACTCTCTGTACCCATCCTGCCAATGTCACGTTTGTACCGGCATCGGCCAGGCGTAGCTCTCCACAAGTTTTTGTTCTGAACATTTTGGTTTATCCTTAAAAAAGACCTGCAAATTTACCCTTTTGTTTGATAATTGCATAATATTGCCCTCCTATTTACAAAAAATACCTAACTTCGCGGCATTCTTGTTATATAATAGGTACACGCTAACATGAATATGCTCATGAGAAAAAGATTATTCCGCTTGTTTCTGGTACTGGCCGCAGTGCTTGTGCTGCTAGCCGGTTGCCGTAAGAACAATTTTGATGAGGACATGCTTATAGGCACATGGGAGGCTTCTGATGGTTATAACTATATATTCATGGTTGACCATACAGGAACATCTATCGATGATTCCGGCCGTGGTCTGAATTTTGACTGGAGTCTTGACGAAGATGAGCTTCAGCTCAGGTTCCATGGCTCAGGTCAAGCAGGCAAGTCGGCATACCTGACGTTTGTAATCGAGTCTCTCACAGACAGGAAGATGGAGGCATATGACAAGAATGACTATGATGAGGAGATTATAACATTCCGGAAGCTATGAATACAGGACTTAGAAAGACACTTAAGATAACAGGAATTACACTTGGTTCCATAATAGGACTGGTGATCATAGCTTTAGCATTGATTTGCTGGACTGTCTTCACCCCATCCAGGCTCACTAAGGTAGCAGAGAAGGCCATAGAAAAATACTCTCCCGCCCGTGCCAAGGTTGACAAAGTGGACCTTGCGCTGATAGGTTCATATCCGTTTCTGGGATTCCGCCTTAACGGGTTGGTCATATATGATGACATGGAGGACTCACCTTCCGATACGCTGGCCGCAATAGACGCCCTTACCGTTACGGTCGATTTCAAGACCCTATACAAGGAGAAAAAGATTATCCTTACCAATCTGGATGTCAACGGAGTAGAGGCCAATGCCTTTACTGCATCGGACGGACGTTCCAATCTGGATGTGTTCAGTTCAAATGATGAAAAGAAACCGGAGAAGGATGATAGCGGAATGGACATCTACGCAGACCTGCAGAAGATTTCTATCAAGGATGTGGATTTGTCATACCGCGACATGAAATCAGGCACCGATGCTGCGATAAGCAATCTGGAGATAGATTTGAAAGGACTACTCAACTACGACAGTCTTGAAGCCAAGGCAGACATTGCCGTAGCGTCTGTAAAAGCCTCTATCAAGAATGATTCAACCGATGTGAGTGCCGGCATGGACGGTCTGAGGATTAACGGAGACCTGACCAAATATAACGATGACGTCAGCGGAAACCTTACCTTGAACCTTAAGGAGACATCGGCAGCAGCCGGCACGATGAATGCCGACCTGGATAACCTGAAGCTCATTCTGGACCATATGACATGTTCCTTGGGGCAGGATGGCTTGAAAGACCTGGAATCGGCCCTGAAGATGGAGGCGTCGGACCTGAATTTCTCCAACGACGGAATGTCCACATCCACAGGATCGGTCTCCATGAAAGCTGACAAGGCCAAATATCTGGGCGACAGCATCAATGTGAAAGGTTTCACTTTCAATTCACAAACCATATCATTGAACCTGTCCGATTCAACAGGTTCCGTAACCAAAGCCGGCATAGACAAACTGCTGCTTGACATAGACGGCGGAATTAAGCTTGACATGTCAAACGTAAACAGCACCCTCAAGGCAGACATTGAAGGTGCCACGCTGAACACTGGCGGAGAGAATCCCATGAAGGTCAACAGCCCGCAGATATCATTCAATGCCGACGGTAAGATTCAGGGCGATGACATTGCGCTGAATTCAGAGTTGAACACCCCGTCAATGAATCTGGCTCTGGGCAATGACATCTACATTCCTGGATGGCCCATGAGTCTGAATATTCCTTTGGCCACCAACAGGGATATAACCCGTTTTGAGATAAAGGAAGGTGCCAATGCCACTGTTGACGGCCAGCAGATAGGATTCAGCGCAAACGGTACGCTGGGCGGTCAGCAGGCCGTTGCCGGACGTGCCAGGATAAAGACTGTACGTGACCTTGATATAGACAAGCTCATTTCCATGATTCCTGATGCATTCCAGAATGCATTGGATGGCATTGATGTTCACGGAATACTTGGTCTGGACCTGAATGTGAAAGGCACTCTTGGCGACAAGGGGTCTGTATTGGATGACGCAAAAGCCAAATTGTCTCTACGCAATCTTGACGCTATGATCAATGATTCGCTCAAAGCCCAGTCAGGAAAGCTTGCGGCAGACATCACCTATCCCAGCCGTGTGGCCGTTGACAAGAACCGCCAGACAGCCGATATCGTGCTTTCAGCCGCAGACCTTGCAGTATCAGTCATTGATTCCACCACCATTAACGCATCGTTCGACAATCTTGACCTGAATGCGTCGGTGGCAGGTTTCAACGAAGAAACCAACAAGATGAACATCCTACTGGACCTTCGTGCCGAAAAACTCAGGGCCGACATGGACACCATTTCCGGTGCCATGGACAATGCTGACATCAGCATAACTCTTGCTCCAGCAGAGAAAACAACCGCCATGATGGCTAATGTGGCATTCAATGATTTGTCGGCCGCCATAGGAAATACCATAAACGCCACCTTGGGCAATTCAACCATACACGCCATGGCACAGTATGACGAGTCCAAGGATGACATGCTGCTCAAATGGAATCCCCAGATCAAGATGACCATGGCCGATGCCAATATTGAGATGCTTGAGGAGCCTATCTTAGTTCCACAATTGGATATGGACTTCTCTCTTGGCCGTTTCAACATCAATGACTGTCGTGTGGAGCTGGACAATTCGGACATCATGCTGTGGGGCGACGTATATAACATAGGTGCCTACTTAGACGGTACGGGACTGCTCACAGGAGAGCTTTTCCTGGAATCTGATTACGTTGACGTCAACAGGCTCATGAGTCTGGCCGGAGCCGATGCAGAAAGCGTGGAGGCCGCGCAGAAGACTGCCGATGACATAGAGGCTGGCAAGGACACCATAAGCGGTGGTCCGTTCATGGTTCCCAAAGGTATTGACCTTACCCTCTACACAAACCTGTCGGAAATCAATTTCAATGACAACATATTCAACAACGTAGGTGGAGACATTACCATCAGGGACGGCGTTGCCGTGCTGCAGGAGCTTGGATTCTCATCGAAGGCTGCCGAGATGCAGCTTACCGCCATCTACAAGACCCCGTCGATAGAGGACCGTTTCATGGAACTTGATTTCCACCTGCTTGATATTGAAATTGATGAACTTATAGATCTCATCCCTGCTGTTGACTCTATAGTTCCCATGCTTAAGGCATTCTCCGGCAAGGCACAGTTCCATCTGGCAGCCGAGACATTCCTGGAACCCGACACCAAAGAGCATGGAGACTATTTCCCTGTCATGTCAACGCTTATAGGCGCTGCTGCCATAGAAGGCAAAGACCTGGTGGTATTGGATAATGAAATCTTCAACAGCATCAAGAAAAAGCTCCTTATGAGCAAGGATGCCCGTAATGTCGTTGACAGCCTTGATGTTGAGCTTCAGGTACTGCGTGACAAGGTGGACCTCTATCCTACCCGCATCAAGATGGACCGCTACGAAGCAATAGTAAGCGGCCGGCACAACATCAACAAGGATCTTAGCTGCAGCTACAATGTTTCACTGATAGAATGCCCGCTTCCCATACGCTTGGGCGTTACCGTCAGCGGCCCGATAAACGGTATAACCGAGTCTCCGCTCAAACATATCAAGGTGGGCCGTCCCAAGTATGACAAGCTCTACAAGCCGTCCAAACGCGGCAATACCGAGGAGAAGGTTCTTCAAATGAAAGAGGATATTCTGAACACACTCCGCGGCAATGTCAGATAATTGAGAATTGAGAGTTGAGAGTTGAGAATTGAGAATTAACAAGCACCTGCGTTAATTCCCGCGACATTAAAAAAGCGAGCGAAATTTTTCGCCCGCTTTTTTATAATTCTCAATTCTCAACTCTCAATTCTCAATTTAAATATTCAATCCCACCAAAGCCTGGGAGATATTGATCATGAAGTCTCCCATGGTTTCCAGTTCCTGAATCAGGTCAAAGTAATATACGCCTGCGGTATAGTCATAAGACTTGACCTCCATGTTCTTCAGGTGCTCCTCGCGCAGACTGTCACGCATATTGTTGATGGCATCCTCAGCCTGATAGGCGTTCGATATATCGGTAAGCACAGGTGCTTTAAGGTTCTGGTTCATCACCTCATAGGCTTTCTGCATGGTATCAAGCATCTCATGAATACGCTCCTGCATCAGTTTGTCAAACACCTTCTCATGGTCACGCTTACGCTGCAGCAGACGCGATATGGCCTCACCGGAATCGCCTAATGACTCCAACTCACCAATAATCTTGAAATAGGCCTTGATCTGCAAACGGGCCTGCTCGGATATGTCATTCTGGCTAACCTGGTTCAGATAGGTGGCAATCTCAAACTCAATGCGGTCTGTTATCTCCTCATATTTGACCAGTTTCTGGCGGAATTCCTCAAAACCGTCGTTCTCGGAGGTATCGATGGCTTGACGTACATAACCGAATCCCTTTGTGCATATCTCAGCATAGTGGTTTATCTCCTTGCGTGCCTCAGTGATAGACAACTCAGCCAGATTGGCGTTACCCTTGCCGATATAAACCAGATGGAACACCTCTTTCTCCTCCTCCTTGTTGGGAACCATCTTCATGACAAGTTTCTCAAGCTGCGGGATGAACCATACCAGGACAAGTGTAGTGATTATGTTGAACAGCGAGTGTACTATAGCGACGCTGTAAGGCAGACTGCTTGCCAAGGTGGTCTGGGCTTTCAAAGCTTCGCCCTCCAGTCCCGTAAGTGAAAGGATACTGAAATCGGCTGTAAGGGGATTAGGGAATCCGAATGCCTCGACGATGCGGGCATTAAGCATCATATAAGGCCTGAACAGGGCAATAACCAATATAGAACCGAACAGGTTGAAGACCAGGTGCGCACGTGCCGTACGCTTGGAACTCACATTGGTTGATGTTGCAGCCAGGTTTGAGGTAATTGTAGTTCCTATATTCTCACCCAGGATGAACGCTACTGCATTGGGGAATGTAATCACACCGCAAGCCAGAAGAAGCATGGTAATACTGGTGGCTGCAGCCGAAGACTGTAGGCAGAATGTCATGACAGCACCTATGAGAATAAAGAGTACGGTGCTTAACTTCATATCTGTTATAGGCGCCAGGAAATTACGTACAGCCTCACTTGAAAGCAACGGATAAGATGTATCTTTAAGCATGCTCAGACCCAGGAACAGGAATGCAAATCCTATCAGGAACGAACCGAAATCCTTGGTCTTCTGCTTCTTGAAGAATGATGTCAGCACGAACCCCACAAAAATAAGCGGAATTGCAACTGCTCCAAGACTGAATGAACCGTCCATACTGACGGCAAACAGCCACGCGGTTACCGTTGTACCTATATTGGCACCCATAATCACGCCAATGGCACTGCGCAACGTCATGAGTCCGGCATTCACGAAACTTACCAGCATAAGTGTCGTGGCGGTTGATGACTGCACGAGAACGGTAACTAAAAAACCGGTAAAAAGACATTTACCGGTGTTTGAAGTCATTTTCTCAATAAAGGAACGCAAGCCCTTGCCTGCAAATCTCTGAAGGCTGCTGCTCATCAAATTCATGCCCCAAAGGAAAAGGGCCAGGCAGCCGAGCATCGTAAGAATTTGGTAAACTGTATTCACTTTTTGTGTAGTTTTTGCACCCAGTTGGTGCGTCAATTAAAAATACCTCTAAAATTCGAGACAAAGATAACATATTCTAACGGACTACAAAAAATAAATTGAGAGTTGAGAATTGAAAATTGAGAATTATTACGCATAACCTGCGTATAACGCACCGCATGGTCAATTCTCAATTTTCAATTCTCAATTATTATTGTCTGTCCATCGTACGCAAACTGTACGTGAGGAGGAAATTTTGCATTCATGATAGCGTGCATGCCGGCACGATGGCTCATGTGGATGAAATATGTCTCACGCGCACCCACCCGCTCGGCAAACAACACCGCCTGACGCACGTTCTGGTGCGTAGGATGCTCCTTGGTGTGCAAGGCGTTAACCACCAGCGTTTGAGTTCCTTCTATCAGTCTGAACATATCTTCATCCATTGTTTTCATGTCAGTAATATAGGTCAATCCGCCTATTCTGAATCCCACTATCGGCATAGTACCATGCCATACGCGTAGCGGAAGTATTTCCAGATCACCTATGGTAAACCTTTCTCCCGGTTTGATTTCACGCAGTTCCATTGTCGGCGTACGCGGTTTCTTTTCACTGCCGAAGCAATAAGGCATACGCTCCATTACATGACGTATCACATTCTGTTCGGCATACACCGGAATTACCTTGTCAGTACAGTAAGGACGCAGGTCATCCAAGCCTCCCACATGGTCATAATGTTCATGCGTAAGTAACACGGCATCAATATTTTCAACACCTATTCTTAAAGTCTGCTGACGGAAGTCAGGACCACAGTCAATAACTATTGTTGTAGTGCCTGTCTCTATCAGGGCCGATGTGCGCAGACGCTTGTCATGCGGATCTGCCGACATGCATGTCTGACAGTGGCAGCGCATCTCGGGTACGCCTATTGATGTTCCTGTTCCAAGGAATGTGAGTTTCATATATAGTTTACCTCCGTTGAAAGGGTTATTCCGAATTTCTGTCTTACATCTTCAATTATGGTGTCAGCCAGACGCTTTATATCCGCACCGGTGGCTCCACCCTTGTTCACCAGCACCAGCGCCTGCTTCTCGTAAACAGCCGCAGGACCCAGTGAGCGGCCTTTCCAGCCGCTCTTTTCTATGAGCCAGCCTGCAGGAACCTTAATCATGCCGTCTGCTGCGGGATATGACGGAACATCAGGATAACTGCTCCTTATTATATTGAAATCCTGCTCCGTAATGACCGGATTCATGAAAAAACTGCCTGCATTGCCCAGCACATCGGGATCCGGAAGTTTGCTGTCGCGTATGGAAATGACCGCCTGGCGGATGTTTTCAAGTGACGGACCGCCCAGACGCTCAACCTCCTGCTCCAGAGCCCCGTAACCCAGCCTGGGCACAGGTTTCCTAGAGAGGGTGAATATCACGTATGCAACGGCATATTGGCCTTTCAGTTCATTCTTGAATATACTCTGGCGGTATCCGTAACGGCACTCTGTATTGATGAAATCACGCTCGCTGCCATCGGCCAGGCAAATGGTCTGGACTGTATCAATGACATCCTTCGCCTCAACGCCGTATGCGCCTATGTTCTGGACTGCGCTGGCCCCTACTTCACCGGGAATGGCCGACAGGTTCTCAACGCCCCAATATCCGTTCACTGCACACCATGCCACAAAGTCATCCCAAACCACACCGGAACCAACCCTGATATGTACATGGTCGTTGGTGATACCCAGTATGTCAATTGTCGTAACCGATGAGTGCAGCACAGTCCCATTGAAATCAGACATGAACAGCAGGTTGCTGCCGCCGCCCATCATAAGGACAGGCCCCTCCAGGTCTGCCAGGATGCTTTTCAGCTCATCGGGAGTAGACCAGTCAACCATACGGTCGGCCTTTACGTCCATACCGAAAGTGTTGTGGTCTTTGAGCGAACAGTTTTCTCTAATTGTCATGCTGCAAAATTACAGAATCTAATTTGTGTTCCGCATGTTTTTTGCTAATTTTGCGCCTTGTAAAAAAGTATCGTGATGATAGAGAAAATAGAACAACTTATCAGCGAGATTAAAGAGCTTAAGGCATCATCGGCCGAAGAGCTTGAATCACTGCGTCTTAAATATCTGAGCAAGAAAGGTGCCATAAATGACCTCATGGCCGATTTCCGCAACGTACCGGCAGACCAGAAACGTGAGGTAGGTCAGAAGCTCAATGAGCTCAAGAATATGGCTCAGGACAAGATTAACGCCCTCAAGGAGTATTTCGATGCACAGAAGGCAGAGGCCGACAAACCCGACCTTACCCGCACAGCCTACCCCGTAGAGCTTGGCACACGCCACCCGCTCACCATTGTCAAGAATGAGATAATTGAGATATTCTCACGTCTTGGCTTTGTGCTTGCCGACGGTCCCGAGGTTGAGGATGACTGGCATGTCTTCTCATCAATGAACTTTGCCGAGGATCATCCGGCACGCGATATGCAGGACACTTTCTTTGTAGAGGCACATCCCGATATCATCCTGCGTACGCATACATCATCGGTCCAGAGCCGCGTGATGGAGGTCTCGGAGCCCCCTATCCGCATTATCTGCCCGGGGCGCGTATATCGTAACGAGGCAATCAGCTATCGCGCACACTGCTTCTTCCACCAGGTTGAGGCCCTGTACGTTGACAAGCATGTCAGCTTTGCAGACCTTAAGCAGGTTCTCCTGTACTTTGCACAGCAGATGTTCGGTCCCGATACCAAGATCCGTCTGCGTCCCAGCTACTTCCCCTTCACGGAGCCATCGGCCGAGATGGATATCAGCTGCAACATCTGCGGCGGTAAGGGTTGCCCCTTCTGCAAGGGTACCGGTTGGGTTGAGATCCTGGGTTGCGGAATGGTAGATCCCAACGTGCTGGAACTGAACGGCATCAACAGCAAGGAATACTCAGGATTCGCACTGGGTATGGGTATTGAGCGCATCACAAACCTCAAATACCAGGTAAAAGACCTCCGTATGTTCTCCGAGAACGATGTACGCTTCCTCAAGGAGTTTGAGGCAGCCAACTGATAATTAGCCTCTTATGAAAAAGAGGGAACTATACGATTTATGCAGCGAGAGACTCTCTCAGGCTTTTCCTGAGGCAGCAACCGAGCTGTATTTTTCATCTCCCTACCAGCTGCTCGTTGCGGTCATGCTGTCGGCCCAATGCACCGACAAGCGTGTCAACATGGTCACTCCCGCCCTCTTCAAGGCATTCCCTACAGTTCAGGATATGGCGGCAGCCACCCCTGAACAGATATTCCCATACGTAAAAAGCGTATCATACCCCAACGCCAAGTCAGAGCATCTTGCACAGATGGCACGCATGGTCTGTGACAGGTTCGGCGGTGAAATCCCGCATGATCTGGATAGCATGACACAGTTGCCTGGCGTAGGCCGAAAGACCGCCAACGTTATGACAGCAGTGGCATTCGGAGGCCAGGCGATGCCGGTTGATACCCATGTTTTCCGAGTAAGCCATCGCATCGGCCTGGTACCCAAGCGCTGCACCACCCCGTTAAGCGTTGAGAAAGAACTTGTTAAGTATTTCCCGAAAGAGCAACTTTCACGCGCTCATCACTGGCTCATCCTTCATGGCCGATACGTATGCATCGCGCGCGCTCCAAAATGTGCAAATTGCTGTCTGAATGACATATGTTTGCGTGTTTTTGATTAATTTTGCGGTCTGTTACCAGTAGGCAATGGAAAAGAAAGACATTTTTGAAAGTATCAGGGATGTAAAGAAGTCCCTGCAGAAAGCCGATAAGTACATCCCCAATGTTGAGGAGCGCTCCATTGACCGTGCCGAAATAAAGGAGGCGGTCAAACTGTTCCGCCATGTGGTATTCGGCAACTTCTTTGGAGCAGTTGACCTCTCCACGTCTTTAAGCCGCCTATATACCATTCTGTCACATCAGATTGACTATATAAGCCGTATTTTCCACGAGTCGATGCCCTGTTGTGCCGAGGAGAGTTCACAGAAGTTCATCGAGAGCATACCGGAGCTGCGCCGTCTGCTTGGTACCGATGTCAAGGCCATCTTTGACGGTGACCCCGCAGCCGTGAGCCATGAGGAGGTAATACTGTGCTATCCGTCACTGGTTGCAATGTACCACTACCGTATGGCACACCGCCTGCTTGAGCTTGGAGTGCCCATCCTGCCCCGTATAATCACTGAGCTTGCTCACTCGCTTACCGGTATAGACATCCATCCCGGAGCCCGCATAGGTGAGTATTTCAGTATAGACCACGGTACCGGTGTGGTTATTGGCGAAACTGCAATCATAGGCAATCATGTTCAACTCTATCAAGGAGTTACGCTTGGTGCCAAGAGCTTCAAGTTTGATGAGAACGGCAATCCCATCAACGTACCTCGCCATCCTATAATCGAGGACAATGTAGTCATCTACTCCAACACCTCTGTACTTGGCCGCGTTACCATAGGACATGACACCATCATTGGAGGTAACGTTTGGCTCACTCAGGACCTGCCGCCCTACTCCAAGTTTTTTCAGAACAGAGAAAAATAGCTTGGCCTTTTATCCCAAAAAAGAGTAACTTTGCAATCCGAAAATAAACCAAAACAATATAAAGCTATGACAATTGACAAATTCAATTTCGCTGGAAAGAAGACTTTCGTACGCGTAGACTTCAACGTTCCCGTTGATGAGAACTTCAACATTACAGACGATACCCGTATCGTAGCTGCAATGCCTACCCTCAAGAAGATCATCGCCGATGGCGGTCGTCTTATCATCGCTTCACACATGGGTCGTCCCAAGAAGAATCCGGATCCCAAGTATTCACTCAAGCACATCCTCAAGCACGTTTCAGAGTGCCTTGGTGTTGACGTGAAGTTTGCCGATGATTGCGCAAAGGCTCAGGAGCAGGTTGCCGCTCTTAAGGACGGTGAGGCTCTGCTGCTTGAGAACGTCCGTTTCTACGCTGAGGAGGAAGGCAAGCCCCGTGGCATAGAGAAGGAGGATCCCGCATACGATGCTGCCAAGAAGGAGCTCAAGGCCGCTCAGAAGGAGTTCGCCAAGACTCTGGCCAGCTACGCTGACGTATATGTAAACGATGCATTCGGTACCGCTCACCGCAAGCACGCCACCACAGCCGTTATGGCTGACTTCTTCGATGCTGACCACAAGATGTTCGGTTATCTGATGGAGAAGGAGGTTGTTGCTGTTGAGAAGGTTCTGAACAACTCAGTAAAGCCTGTAACCGCTATCATCGGTGGTTCAAAGGTATCTTCCAAGATCACCATCATCGAGAACCTGCTGCAGAAGGTTGACAACCTGGTTATCATAGGCGGTATGGCTTACACATTCGTTCTGGCCAAGGGCGGTAAGGTTGGTAACTCACTCTGCGAGCCTGATCAGGTTGACGTTGCCCTGGCAGTCCTCAAGAAGGCCGAGGAGCTGGGCGTAAAGATCGTCCTGCCCGTTGACTGCCTTGCAGCCGATAAGTTTGACAACAACGCCAACACCCAGGTGGTTGACAACAACAACGTACCTGACGGTTGGGAAGGTATGGATATAGGTCCTGCTTCAGCCAAGGCTATGGCCGGAATCATCGAGAGCTCCAAGACCATCCTCTGGAACGGTCCTGCAGGCGTATTCGAGTTCAGCAACTTCCAGGCCGGTACAAAGGCTATCGCTACTGCCGTTGCCAACGCAACTGCCAATAACGGTGCTTTCTCACTGGTAGGTGGCGGTGACTCCGTAAGCGCTGTAAAGCAGTTCGGTTTTGCCGATAAGGTATCTTACGTATCAACCGGTGGCGGTGCCCTGCTTGAGGCTATCGAGGGTAAGATTCTGCCTGGTATCGCTGCAATCAAGGGCTAATTCATAAAAAATTAGTATATTTGAAACCGCGGGAACAAAATTCCTGCGGTTTCTTTTTGTATGACAGTTGATGAGGATTTGAAACAGCGTGCGGCACAGATCAAGGATCTGCTGCTAAGTTCACGTCTCAAGGAGGCTCTTGAACGCATCCAGATGCAGATGGCAGGTGTATCTGACTGGTCTGTAACTTCCAGATACGAGGATATAGACCGTTCCTACCACTATATGCTGCAGTATTTCGGGCAAGGTTCGCCCGATGAACACCGCACAGAACTGTACCGTCAACTTGTCCGCCGCGCCCTGTTGCTGAATGACGATGTGCTTCAGGCACGACTTCAGCCACAGTCAATGTTGCTCTACTATCAGCACCTGCGTTCCCGCCTTTCCAGGACCGAGAACATAGAAGGTCTCCGCATGATACTTGAATCCTTTGTGGACACAAATGATACAGCGGCACATGAGCGCGCCCTCGGTCTATTGTTTGACCTTATCTGGACTAACGGACAATGGAGTTCAAGTGATTCGGCAGCACTGCTTGAACTTATTGATTCTCCGCTTGTTATGGAAGATGACTCAGCGCTGGTAATAAGTGCCGTGACACTATCGCTCATGGAACGGTTCGATCCGCTCAAATGCCTGTTCCTGTGTCAGGCGGCAGAAAACCTGAGTGCTGCGGTATCAGTACGCGCCCTCACAGGTCTAGCCGTAACATCAGGAGGTTTCAGTGATGTACTGCCCTACTTCCCCGAAGTAAACAGCCGTATCACTCTGTTGTGTGATGCACCCGGAATAAAGGAACGTATGCTGAAGGTGCAGATGGCTTTACTGCTGTGCCGTGAGACCAAGGAGATTGACCGCCGCATGCGCGAGGAGTTCATCCCCACTATGCTGCGTAACCCTAAGCTGGGTGACCTTATGCGGGAGGAACTGGAACGCGATGACGTAAGCCCTGACTGGAACGAATGGATTGAGAAACCTGAGATCAAGGACAAGCTCATGCAGATGACCGAGCTCCAGATGGAGGGTGCCGATGTATATATGAGCACATTCTCCAACCTCAAGAACTATCCCTTCTTCCGCGAAATACAGAACTGGTTCCGGGTATTCAGCATGGACCAGCCAGATGTAAGGAATGCTTTCGGCAGTGAAGGCGTGGCATCGGCCATAGGCAAATCCATGCTTGCAAGTAGCGTGTTCTGTAATTCAGACAAGTATTCGTTCGCCCTCACATTCAGCCAGATACCGCGTGAACAGCGTGAGATGCTTTCCGGACAGCTTACTGATGAGGCTCTTGATGCTATGGATGAGGCCAAATCGCATCCGTCACCCACTGCTGTGCAGGAATCCAACCTGGCTCGCCAGTACGCCCATGACCTGTACCGTTTCTTCAACCTCTTCAGCCGCCGCCACGAGTTCCGCAACCCGTTTGACAGCAATCTTAACCTACTAATAGACAGCCCGTTGTCACCATTACTCCAAAGTGATGATTCAGAGCAGGCAATCGCCTCATGGCTGCTAGGCAAGAACTATTATGATGAGGCGGCGCAGGCATACCGTCTCATGGAGCGTAGCGCCCATCCCTATTCCACCGATTACCGTTTCTACCAGCAGATGGGATATGCCCTGCAACGCACACAGAGATATGAAGATGCACTGGAGGCATACAGGCGCGCCGACATACTGCAACCGGACAACGGCTGGACTCTGCGCCACACTGCTCAGTGCTACCGACTTACAGGCAATCCTGAAGCGGCTTTGGAGCTGCTCCTTCAGGCCGAGAAACGCAGTGCCGACAACCTGTCGCTGCAGATCCAGATAGGTGACTGCCTGGTGGACCTTAAGCGCTATGACGATGCCCTGACACGTTTCTTCAAGGTAGATTACCTTAAGCCTGACTATCCTAAGGCATGGCGGGCCATAGCCTGGTGCGCATTCCTGGCCGGCAGGCCTGACCGTGCTAGAGAATATTATGACAAGTTGCTGGATACCAAGCCTACAGGTAACGACTGCCTCAACGCAGGTCATGCCTATTTTGTTGAAGGAGACATACAGCGTGCCGTATCGCTTTATCGCCAGAGCCGCAAATCACTCGGGGCGGAACAGTTTGAGAAGGAATTCCAAAAGGATGAGCCCCTGCTTGTGGAACGTGGCATATCAGAATCAGATTTTCCTTTACTTTTGGACCTGATTTGATTTAACTTTTTGCTATTTTTGTCATCTAATATTGAAAGATTAACCTAAAAACCAATAATAATTCAAAGAAATGACAGCCAATAGACTTTTCAGAAGCATCATGCTACTCTTGGCATGTGCTTTGGTTCTGTCCACACAGAACATTTCCGCTGCAAAAAAGGTCCAGGAGGGCCAGGTGAAAGCCTCACAGCGTTTTGTCCACAACTACGGTGGTCGCGGTAACCCCTACCTGCCCCTCTGGGAGCATGTACCCGACGGCGAGCCCAAGGTTTTTGAAGACCCTGACCGTCCCGGACATTTCCGTGCATATATCATCGGTTCACACGATGTAAGCGCCAACCGTTACTGCGGTCCCGATATCCGTATCTGGTCTGCCCCTATAGAGAACCTTAACGAGTGGCGTGATGAAGGCCCTGTATTCACATACCAGGCTGCCAACGGTCGCTGGGACGTAATGTACGCTCCTGATCTGGTCGAGGTCATTGAAAAGGATGCCAAGGGCAAGGATAAGAAAGTCTATTATCTCTATCCCCACAGCCGCGGTCCCCGTCGTGAGGCAATGGTCTGCAAGGGCGATCGTCCCGACGGCCCCTTCACTCCGCTCAACCTTGATGAGAACGGTGCTGCAATAGAGGGCAGTTGCATAGGATTCGATCCTTCCGTATTCATTGAGAAGATAACCGATAAGAACGATCCCGATTACGCAAAGGGTTTCCGCGCATACGGTTACTGGGGCTTCCAGGGCTCTACTGCAGCTCAGCTTGACCAGGAGACAATGTACTCCGTACGTCCCGGCACCGAGCGTATCACCCCGTTCCTTCCTGCCAGCTCAAGCTACGGCCGCGTACGTGACCGTCAGGGTACAGTCTATACCGCTCTTGCCGAGGGTCAGGATCCCGGTGAGTTCAATTTCTTTGAGGCTTCATCCATCCGTCAGGTGGGTAACAAGTACGTGATGATTTTCTCCGGATACTCAGGTCCCGACTACGGTCTGGGTTCAACCAACTCCGCTCTGCGTTACTGCTATGCTGACTCTCCTCTGGGTCCCTGGAAGAGCGGCGGCGTTGCAGTTGATTCACGTGGCGTCACCTTGAATGAGGACGGCACCAAGCTTATGACCAGTAACTTTGCACATAATACCCACGGCAGTATCGAAAAGATAGGTGACCAGTGGTACATATTCTACCATCGTCCTCCGAGAGGCAACGGTAACGCACGTCAGGCAATGGTTGCCCCCATCAAGATCGAGGTTGACGAGAAACCTGTATCACAAGGCGGTAAGGTCGTACTGCACGGATATGACCCATACGCTCCCAATGAAATCTGGGAGGCCAAGGCATCAAACGGTGACACATACACCGGTGCCGAGGTTACATCCGAGGGATTTAACATCTACGGTCTGCCTCCATACGCATATTATTCTGCAGGTTATGCTTGCGTATTCACAAACAAGAACGGCGGCCAGAACCGCAACTCACTGCAGGACAACTGGGATATCTGGAACAACGAGCAGGTATGCAATGTTGACGCTGGTGATATCATCGGCTACAAATACTTCGGTCTGGGAGGTCTCAAGAAAGACAGCAAGGGTATCGAGGCATTTGACGGCACAACATCAAAACAACACTCATCATTCAACGTATGGTTCAAGCGTACAGCCGGTGAGGGTGGCATCAACATCAAGGTCATGATGGATGGTCCCTGGACAAACGATGTTTGGAAGGGTAAGGAAATAGGAAAAATCAAGATTCCCGCCAACTCACCAGTTGACAAAATTGAGAAGTACACTATCGATGTTTCTGAGTTTGTTGATGATGTAGAGGGCAAGCACGCCATCTATCTGGTATTTGATGCTGCCATTGACGGTGCCATCGGTCAGTTCTACGGTTGCGGATTCAGCACCAAGACCACATCACTCAAGCGCCCCGTTCCTCCATATCTGACCGTAACCATCGGTGGTAAGGAGATTGAACTTCCCGCAGAACCGGTTCATTCAAATGACAACAACGGCTATACCGACAACACTCATTATGAGATGGACTACAAGCTGGAGCCAGGCCAGAAGTCAAAGGTATCTGTAGAGTGCCTCTGGTCAACCATGCAGTTCTGGGTAGATCAGATCAAGGGCGATGAAGGCACTGCAGTCATCACAGCCGAATACCTCTTCCCCGGCACCACCAGCAAGCAGACCAAAGTCTATAAAATCAATATCAGCAAATGATACAATTGGGGTCAGGCCCCTTTTGTATCATTTTACTCAAAAAGCGTCTGGATTTTAATCCGGACGCTTTTGTTAACCGGTAATTAAAACTTGTCTTTAGTGAAAATGATACAAAAGGGGCCTGACCCCAATTGTACTATATTGCACTGAGGACCCGTGCCATAGCGAACGGTAGTGAGCGTGTTTACGGAGTAAACTAAAAATAGGTTGGTTGACCAAGCGGGTCCGGGTGGTTTGAATCCCTCTTCTGGAGAAAAAATTAGGGCCGCGTTAAGCGACCCTTTTTTTGCGGAAGAAGAGGGATTCGAACCCCCGGACCCGTGAAGGTCAACGGTTTTCAAGACCGCCGCATTCGACCACTCTGCCATCCTTCCAAACCCATAACGGTTTTCACTCTCCGTTTGAGCGGTGCAAAGGTGGATATTTTTTTTTGAAACCACAAGCACTATCCAACTTTTTTGATTACTTTGCAGAAAAATATTCTCATATATTATAAGATGGACAAGAACAAGGTTGCGGACTTTGTCAAGCATAGGATACTGGAGAGATTTGCATTGGGGGCCGATGCGGCATCGCAGGAGGAGGTTAATTCCAATGTGCATAAGGGAATAATGATAAAGGGAACCAACCTTTGGGTCCTGATATTCGCCATATTCATTGCATCGCTTGGACTTAACACCAACTCCACGGCTGTAATCATAGGTGCCATGCTCATTTCCCCGCTTATGGGACCAATCATAGGCATGGGTTATTCCATGGGAGTATATGATATGAACCTGCTCAAGGAATCACTTCGTAACTTCCTGATCATGATTGTGGTAAGCTTGATTACATCGGCCGTATTCTTTACTCTTCCGCTCATAACATCAACGCAGAGTGAGCTTCTGGCCCGTACGCAGCCTACCACATATGACATTCTGATAGCACTCTTCGGCGGCCTGGCAGGAATGGTTGCACAGACACGTAAGGACCGTACTGGTACGGTCATTCCGGGTGTGGCCATTGCAACCGCTCTCATGCCCCCTCTCTGCACCGTTGGTTACGGACTTGCCACACTGCAGTTCCGATTCATGCTGGGTGCCTTGTATCTGTTCACAATCAATACCATATTCATTGCGCTGGCCTCATTCATCGTGACCAGAGTCATGAAATTCCAGATGATAGGTGAACTGGAACCCGCCAAACTCAAGAAATTGAAGAACATGATGATTCTCATTATCATTCTTGTAACCTTGCCCAGTATCATAATAGCCATATCAATCATCCAGAGGTCATCATTTGAGGCCAATTACAAGCATTTTGTAGAAGAGGCCTTCAATTATGACAATACATTTGTGGTGGAGTCATCATCAGAGTATAATCCCGGACGCAAGAAACAGTCTGTCATAGAGGTACGTCTTTTCGGTGAGCCGTTGTCAGACAACGTTATCAACAACATACGCGGCCAGATGTCCTCCGTATATCATCTGCCTAAGGTGGATCTTGTTGTACGTCAGTCAAACCAGGAAGACGGCGGTATTGCCATCACAGCACTGCAGAGCAACTACACCAATATGCTTAACGAGAAAAATCTCCAGATATCACGTCTGCAGGAGCAGTTGTCATCAATTCGCACGGCCGATACTCTTGCCGTGAGCAGCATGACCCGTGAGCTTGGCATTTTTGTTCCGCAGCTGGATGATATGTCTCTGCAACGACATATCTCATACAACATTGACGGTACCGCCACAGACACATCGTATATATGCATTATCAGGTTTCAGGAGGGTAGCCAACCTGACATGGACCTGATAAGACACTGGCTGACCAACCGGACCGGTACTTCCGATATAAGGATCCTTGTTGAATAAACTACCGTAAACAGCCATTTACAATGATTTACCCTGACAATTTTGAGAATAAGACCGGTTTTGACGAGATAAGGAAGATGCTGTCAGACCGTTGCATCTGCCCTCTTGGCATACAACTTGTGGAGCAGATGCAGTTCCAGACTGATTTTCAGACCGTGGAGAAGGCGCTGGACCAGACCATGGAGTTTGTCAGGATACTCACCGAAGGCAAGTCATTCCCCGACCAGAACTATCATGACCTGCGTGAGGCCCTGTCCCGCATCAAGGTAATAGGTACGTGGATGGATGAATCCGAACTATTAAGCCTTTGGCGTTCACTGGAAACCATAAGCGGGATAGTGGATTTCCTTAATAAGGAAGACAATCAGGGACTCTACCCCAACCTGTCGGAACTGGCTGCCAGCGTAGCTGTATTTCCGGCAATCACCCAGGGTATTAGCCGCATACTCACCAAGTTCGGTAAGCTCAAGGACAATGCATCGCCTGATCTGTACCGCATCCGCATGGACCTGGCCAACACATCATTCAGTATATCGCGTATTCTGAACAGCATCCTAAAACAGGCTCAGACGGATGGCCTTGTTGATAAGGATGCCGCACCCACCATGCGTGACGGCCGTCTTGTGCTCCCGGTTGCACCTGGACTTAAACGCAAGATACGTGGCATAGTGCATGATGAATCAGCATCGGGAAAGACAGTGTTCATTGAGCCAGAGGAGGTTGTTGAGGCCAATAACCGTATCCGTGAGCTTGAGGCCGATGAACGCCGTGAGGTTACACGCATACTGATTGCCTTCACTGACGGCATACGTCCCCAGATACCATCCATACTGGAATCATACTCTTTCATGGCACAGATAGACTTTATCCGCGCCAAGGCACGCCTTGCCATTGATTTTGACGGCTGCAAGCCCATTCTGGAACGTAAGACCGTGGTTGATTGGGTTCAGGCAATACATCCACTGCTCAAGCAGTCTCTCGCCAAACATGACAAGACAGTGGTACCGTTGGATATAGACCTTGATTCCAAAAACAGTATACTGCTCATTTCCGGCCCCAACGCAGGCGGCAAATCAGTCTGTCTCAAGACTGTCGGTCTGCTTCAGTACATGCTTCAGTGCGGAATTCCTGTTCCCATGCGTAACAACAGTCATGCCGGCATATTCAAGAGCATATTCATAGACATCGGCGATGAGCAGAGTATTGACGATGACCTGTCAACCTACTCCAGCCACCTGCTCAACATGAAGAACATGATGAAGTATGCCGATAACCGAAGCCTTATCCTGATTGACGAGTTCGGCAGCGGAACGGAACCCAATATTGGTGGAGCCATAGCGGAGTCCGTGCTGATGCGTTTCAACCGCAACCATGTATTCGGAATAATAACCACACATTATCAGAACCTTAAGCATTACGCTGACAGCAACGAAGGTATCCGTAACGGAGCCATGCTCTATGACCGTCACCTGATGCAGCCGCTATACATTTTGCAGATTGGCAATCCTGGCAGTTCGTTTGCCGTGGAGATAGCACGCAAGATAGGTCTGCCCGAGGATGTGATTGAGGATGCCACACAGATTGTAGGCCGTGACTACGTGAATGCCGACAAGTATCTGCAGGACATAGTGCGTGACAAACGTTACTGGGAGAACAAGCGTCAGAACGTGCATCAGCTTGAGAAACAGCTGGACCAGCAGATTGAACAGCACCGTCAGGAGCTGGAATCGCTTCAGAAAGAACGCAAATCAATCATACGTGAGGCCAAGGAGCGTGCCGACCAGCTTATCCAGGACTCCAACGCTATGATTGAAAACACAATACGCACCATCAAGGAGTCTCAGGCAGACAAGGAAGTGACGCGTCTGGCCCGTCAGGAGCTGACCGACTTCAAGGATACTCTCGATGACCGCGGCAACAGTGACGAGGAGCTTAAGATACAACGCAAAATGGAGCGCATACGCCAGAGTCAGGAACGTCGTGACCAGCGCAAACGCGACAAAGCCCTACACCCTAAAAAGGTGGAACCCTCACAGACTTCAGAAAAAACAGATAATTCTCAATTAAGCAGTTCCCCAAAACAGTCATTCAAAGTTGGCGATACAGTCCGTCTTGCGGGCCAAACCCAGGTCGGTGAAGTGATTGCTGTAAACAAAAACGACATATCCGTTGCTTTCGGTCAGATAACCACATCGGTAAAGGCCAGCCGCCTGGAGCCCGCCGAACCCGTTAAGGTGCAGGATGTCCGCGCTGCAACATACGTGAGCAAGCAGACCCACGATGACATATACAACCGCAAGCTGGCATTCAAGCCTGATATCGATGTTCGCGGTATGCGTGGTGATGAGGCTATTCAGACCGTAATGCACTTCATTGATGACGCTACACTGATTGGAATGAGCCGAGTGCGTATCCTGCACGGCACAGGCAACGGCATACTGCGCAACCTCATACGCCAGTACCTGCATACCGTTCCTGCAGTCAAGGACTATCACGACGAGCATGTCCAGTTCGGCGGTCACGGCATCACCGTCGTTGACTTGGGATAATTATTAATTGAAAATTGAGAATTGAAAATTAAAAAAACGCACCGCATGGTCAATTCTCAATTCTCAATTCTAAATTCTCAATTTATGAAACATATCGTACAAAAGGGGTCAGACCCCAATTGTTCTATTTTTGAAGAATATGAAAAAAATTGGTCCACATGTATCAGCATCGGGTGGCGTTCAGAACGCTCCTGTTAATGCAATGGCAGTTGGCGCTACAGCTTTTGCGTTGTTTACAAAGAACCAGCGCCAGTGGTTTAGTTCACCTCTGCAACAAGCTGAAATAGAGAAATTTAAGGCAGAAGTGTTAAAGTCCGGAATTGAGGCAAGATATATACTTCCGCATGACAGTTACCTCATCAATCTGGGCAGTCCGGATCCTGAAGGACTGGAGAAATCACGCGCATCATTCCTGGAGGAGATGCAGCGTTGTGAGCAGCTTGGCCTTACCATGCTGAACTTCCATCCCGGCAGCCATCTTAAGCAGATTACCCCCGAGGAGTGCATGGACCGCATTGCAGAGAGCATAAACCTGACTCTAGAAAAGACCAGCTGCGTAACTGCAGTAATAGAAAACACTGCAGGTCAGGGTTCCAACATAGGATTCGCCTTCTGGCAGATTAAACGCATCATAGACGGTGTGAATGACAAGAGCCGCGTTGGGGTTTGCATAGATACGTGCCACACCTACACCGCCGGCTACGACCTCAAGAATGAGTATGAACGCGTCTGGCAAGAGTTCGACAACGAAATAGGCCTCTCCTACCTGCGTGCCATACACCTGAATGACAGCAAAAAGGAACTTGGCTCACGCGTTGACCGCCATGACTCCATAGGCAAAGGTTTCTTAGGCCTCGACTTCTTCAAGAAAATCATGCAGGACCAGAACCTTAACCACATCCCCTTCATCCTGGAAACCCCCGATGAAACCCTCTGGGCCGAAGAAATAAAGTTTCTTCACACCTTGGAATAGAAGTGATAAAGGAAATTCAGGGGTATAGTATCCTGAACTACGGCCCTTCGGGCCTATCCCTCCCATCCCCAATAAGACGCTCTGAAAGGCATGAGTAAACTCCTACCTTCCAGAGCATCTTCTTGAGCACGGGCCCCTCCCTCTGACGCGCCGAGGGTGGCGACGGTTCCTGATACTATACCCCTGAATTTCTCTTTATCACTTCTGCTCGTCGGCTTCAAGCTGTCTGATATACTCGGTCGGACTGACGCCGTAATATTGCTTGAAAGTGGTTGAGAAGTGGGTCTGTGACGAGAATCCCACGCTGTAAGCTATCTGAGATACATTCACTTTCTTCTCCTTGAGCAGCTTCATGGCCTGCTGCATCCTGATGTTCTGCACGAACCTTAAAGCCGAAAAACCTGTCAGTTCCTTGAGCTTCCTATGTAACTGCGTGCGGCTCATTCCCACCTCATCAACCATCTGGGTAATATTGAACTCGCTGTTAGAGATATTCTTGTTGACAATCTCCATGACACGTCTCATGAACAATTCGTCACTTGATTCAAACTGCACAGGCTTGACCTGTTCAGCCTGCTCCTGCTTACCCGAGAATTTACCCTTTACTATCAGACGGTTGTTTATAAGGTTTGCCATCAGTGATTTAAGCTCACTTATGTAGAAAGGCTTAGGTAGATAACTGTCAGCACCGGTATCCAGTCCAAGCATACGGTCCTGGACCTTGTTCTTGCCCGACAGCATTATGATGGGAATGTGGCTCACAAGAGAATTGCCTTTGAGAGACTTAACAAGCTGAATTCCATCCATTTCCGGCATCACGACATCTGTTATTATAATATCAGGAATCTGCGATACGGCAAGCTTCAGTCCCTCCTTGCCGTTGCGTGCGGTAATTATCTTATAATTATGCTTCAGATTGTCTGACAGGTAGTTAAGCATGGAATCATCATCGTCCACCAGAAGTACCTTTAAACTTCCTTTGGAAATGTTTGTCTCCTCCGGCTCATCATTATCCATGCTTACCCTGCTTCTATCCAGCTGCGTACGTGCTATATCCCCGGCATCAACCATATCTTCCGGTGCCAGATGGCTGTTGCCCAGAGGAAGACGGAACGAGAACACGCTTCCGTTCTGACCGTCCTGACGGTTCTCAGCCTTTATGGTACCTTTGTGCATGCTTATAAGCATCTGACTGTAATTCAAGCCAATACCCATACCCATAGTAACCGATGTCACCTTATTGTCAGCCCTGTAGAAACGGTCAAACACCTTCTCTATATCTTCCTTCTCCAGTCCGATGCCGGTGTCAGACACCGATACCTGCACCCAGTTCTTGAGCGGTCCGTCTATATGCTCATCGGTACCAACCTCAACATTCAACTCTATCGTACCTTCATCGGGGGTATATTTGAATGCATTGGAAAGCAGGTTCATCATGACCTTGTCTATGCTGTCACGGTCTATCCATACGGGCTGCTCCTCCATGGAATGGTTAAAGCGGAAGTTTATGTTGCGCTTTTCGGCCGTCTGCATGTAAAGCTCAAACGGTCCCATAAGGAAATTTATCAGGTCCGTCTCGGCAAAATGCAACTGCATCTGACCTTCATCAAACTTACGCATGTCCAGCAACTGGTTTATCAGTGAAAGTATCCTGGTTGAGCTTCTGTGCATCTGACGCAGATTGGACTGGATGTCAGCCGGAACTGTGTCATCATGAAGCATGTCCTCCAAAGGCGATATGACCATTGTCATAGGAGCACAAATCTCATGCGCTACGTTTATGAATGACTGGAACTTGGCTTCGTCCATCTCTCTCTGACGTGCTCTGTGACGCATCCTGAAGATGACCATCATGATAACGAGCATCAGGATAATATATATGCAGATGGCCACGGACGTTGCATACCAGGGCGCTTCAATCTTTATTATGTAAGTTCTTGGCTCTGAGACCATATCATTAAGTCTGGCCCTCACAGAAAGTGCATGTCTGCCATAACCCATCTTGGAGAATGTGAAACGGTTCTCTCCGGCAGGGTTACGGGTCCATTGCTCTCCACCGGGACTCAGGGAGTATTCAAATATAAGACTCATCTCATTACCATAGTTCAGAGTACTGAACTCCAATGTGAAAGAATTGTCCTTGTACGCCAGCCTGAACTGGTCTGATATGCTCAATGGCTTCTCCGATATACGTTTGCCGCCGGATAAGGATTGTGACGTAATCTGCTCGCCGTTAAGATAGAACCCGGTCAATACCACCTTGTTCACGGTTGATTCGGTCGAAATATCGTAGGGAGTGAAAGCGGTTATTCCCGTATTGCTGCCAAAATATACCCTCTCGTCTGTAGAAGAGAATGCGGCAACACGGTTGAATTCCCTCTCCTCGGTAAAGAAACGGCTCACCTCATAATCATCAGGAGTGATACGGTTTACTCCACCAGGAGTGGAAACCCAGATATAACCTTCATTATCCTTGACCATACCGCGTATGTCATTACTTGACAAGCCTGATGAGGTATTCAGTATTTTAGTCTGGCCGCTTATGGTGTTGAAGACCACAAGACCCCTGGCTGTACCGAACCAGATGACACCCTCCTTCTCTTCGAGTATGCAGGTACATCCCGATGTACCCATAGCCGCCAGAAGCCTGCTATTGTCAGTGAACTTTTCATTGTCTATGTCATAACAGTCAGCACCGTTGTCATGCCCTATCCACAGCCTGTTCCAGCTGTCTATCATCAGGATATGAATCCATTCATTACCCAGTGAACGGCCGTTAGGCCCGTTGTTTGCAAATTCGCTGTACAGTTCAGGTTTCATGACTTCCGGATCGAATCTGCTGAATCCGTTACCAAGTTCCGAATAATATATGCGGCCTTTTTTATCCTCAGCGATTGACGACACGTTGAAACTCTCATTTGTAAGTACGGTCTTGAGTTTTCCCGTCTGGGTATCAACCAATGCCAGACCACCGCCGGGCAGACCGGCCCAGATCCTGTTTTGACTGTCACGGAACAGGCAGCTGATATATTCCATGTTCCGGCTGCTCTTCAAAACCCTGCCATCACCTGACATGCAGGTGAGTCCGTTGTTGTTGTATCCAATCCACAGCCTGCCGTCAGTATCTGTCACCAATGCAGTCACTGTACCCGATACTTCTTCACGATAGTCGGAGAATCTGAAGTAATCAAATTCATTCCTGTCCTTGGTGACAAGAATGAAATCGGAAAGGAAACACCCTATCCAGCTGTTTCCTGCCTTGTCGCGGTAATAGGCGCTTACATCCAGTTTCTCAAGACTATGGTCTGACGGACTCAATTCAAAGTTATACAGTCTCATCTCTTCATCAAGAGCCAGCAATCCTTTTCCCCTCAAGGAGATCTTAATGCCGTCTTTATCTATGAACGAATGGGTTATCTCCCATATTCCGCTGTCGGGTGTAAGCCTTACAAGACTGTGTCTGGAAGGATTCCACATGAACAGATGATTGTTTGTGGTTATGAAAACCTTACCGTTTGAGTCAATGTTTATCCCGGTGATGTTACGGTCTATCATATCCCTGCCGAATTCAGATACCTTGTCGGTCTTGGGGTCATACAGCAGAATGCCGGATGATGTACCCAGCCATACCACCCCATCCTGGTCCTCTATCAAGGTCCTGAACGCGCCCTCTGCCAGGGGACTGGTATTGATGCTCACAGCGCTGTTTATCAGGTCAGGTTCTTCAGGATCAACCCAGAATATCCCGCTATGGGCGGCAATCCATATGCGTCCGTCACGGAACTGGCATATCTTCTGGATGTACGGAGACCTGCCTCCGGGAAACGGAACGGTATGAAAACTCTTTTCACTGGGCTTGAGATACTGTAAACCGCGGTTTGTTCCAATCCAGAGCGTTCCGTCACTGTCAGTATAAAGACTCCTTACGTAATTGCTCATTAACGAGAGCGAATCGTTGTCATCATGATAGAACTGATTGAAATGGTATCCGTCATAACGGTTGAGTCCGTTCTCGGTACCTATCCAGATGAATCCCGACATATCTTCGCAGATGGCATGGAAACGGTCGTCAGACAATTGGCCTATTGAGAAACGGTATGTATGCTGTGCCGTTACAAGGTTGAAGGAAAGCAATCCCAGAAGCAGTGCAATTATTGGTTTACGCATCAGGTTCAGTATTAAGAAAAGTAATAGTGTAGCAAAGATAATCCTTTATATGCATATATGTTCCATTTTTGTCGTCTTGGATGGAACAAATCCTAATGTCCGGAACACATTTTTAATTAAATTAGACGTTGTGTTGTCTTGTTGCGTTATAAATCCGTATCTTTACCAATCCAACAGAGACAATCAACAAATAACAATAACAGGTATGAAAGTTAATACTATTCTTCTGGCCGTCGCACTGACGGTTCTTACATGGTCACCGGCATCGGCCGGCAAACATTGGGTAGCAACCTGGGCAACCGCCGAGCAGGTTGTTGAACCGCACAACTGCCCCCCTGCCCCCGGATTGGAGAACAACTCCATACGCCAGATCGTACAGACATCCATCAGCGGTAAAGAAGTCAGAGTCAAGTTTTCAAATGAGTTCAGCAATGGTCCCGTCACCATAAATGCAGCTGAGATTGCACATGCGGCAACAGCCGGCAGCAACAGTGACATCATAGCCGGAACCGAAGTCAGCCTGACATTCGGTGGAAGCAAGTCAGTGACCATACAGCCTGGCCAGCTGGTTACATCCGACCCCGTAAAATTCCCCATGGGCACACGCCAGAACGTAGCTATAACCATGCATCTGGGCCAGGCCTCATCCACCAGCGTTACCGGTCATCCGGGTTCACGTACAGACTCTTACCTTATTGAGGGTCAGGGCTCAGACTTCAGTAATGCCGTCAAGACCGCCCATTGGTACATTATCAACGCCATAGAGATAAAGGCCGAAAAGAATGCCCGCGCCGTTGTGGTTCTGGGCAACTCAATAACCGATGGACGCGGATCGACCACAAATGAGCAGAACCGCTGGACCGATAATCTGTCACGCCGTCTGCTTGCAAACAAAAAGACAAAAAGGGTATCAGTGCTCAACATGGGACTGGGCGGCAACTGCATCCTTAACGGCGGCCTTGGCCCCACCGGCAAGAGCCGCTACCCGCGTGACCTGTTCCAGCAGGAGGGCGTAAAATACATCATACTGTTTGAAGGCGTGAACGACCTAGGCGGACGCGGTGATGCCATACAGAAAGCCAAGGACATAATTGAAGTCTATAAACAGATAATACAGGAGGCTCATGAGCGTGGCATATATGTATATGGAGCACCCGTCATGCAGTTCAAGGGCAACAACTACTACAGTGAGAACCACGAGGCAGGCCGTCAGCAGCTTAACCAGTGGATCCGTACCAGCGGTTACTGTGACGGAGTCATTGACTTTGATGCATTTATGGGCAACCCGAATGACCCGGCACAGCTCAACCCCAAGTATCTGTTTGAGAATGACTATCTGCATCCAAATGCCGACGGTTACGTGCAGATGGGTGACTGCATAGACCTGAAACTGTTTGAGCGTAAAGGAAATCCTTCCAAATAAATCACATTGGTACGACTCCGACATAATAGGGACGGTCAAACCGTCCCTATTGTGTTTTAAAAGGATTCTGATTTAACTTTTTGCTTTTCACGGTATTATTCAATAGAAAGAATATTTACAAGAAATAAACATGAAAGTTGAAAGAATCCGCACCCTGTTAGTTGTTATCCTGTTGTCAACCAATTGCCTTGCCCAGTTCCCCGGCGGTTTCGGGGGAGGATTCCCCGGTGGTGGAGGATTTCCGGGAGGTGGTGGAGGTTTCGGCGGATTCGGAGGGTTTGGCGGCCGTTTCCCCATCACCGATGAACAGGATCAGCAAAACCGGCAGATGCCCGGAGGTTTCGGATTTCCAGGCGGCAACAGCGCAGGCTTCGGAGGAGGCGGCGGATTCGGCATGATGGGCGGAACCGTACAGTATGACGGCACACAAGGCAACGATGTGGAATTCACATCATCAGACCTGCCCATAGTAATCATAGAAACCGGAGGCAAGCCAGTCACTAATGAAGAAAAACTGGAAGCATCCATGAAAATCATAGACAACGGCAAAGGCAAGCGCAACAGACTGACCGATAAACCCAACGGCTACAACGGCAGGATAGGAATAAAACTGCGCGGCAACTCTTCTCTCTTCTTTGAACAGAAACGTTTCACCTTTGAGACCAAGGATGACAAAGGCAAGGACCTTGACGTGGAACTCTTAGGCATGCCAGCCGACAATGACTGGGTTCTGCTGGCCCCCTACAATGACATATCCATGATGCGTGACCCGTTTGCATTCGACCTTTGGAACCAGATGGGACACTGGGCTCCGCGCAACCGTTACTGTGAAGTGGTCATGAACGGCCACTACATAGGAGTCTATATCCTATGTGAAAAGATAAAGCAGGGAGCCAACCGCCTTGACATAGCCAAGCTCAAGCCCAATGACAACAGCGGTATAGACATTACCGGAGGTTACATAGTCCGCATTGACCCTCCTGAAGGAAACGAACCTTCATTTACATCCGATGTTCCCGGCATCACCAGCATGGGAGGCGGTGCAATGGGAGGTTTCGGCGGCTTTGGCGGCGGCATGGGAGGATTCAACAGGGTAACCTGGACATACTATTATCCTAAAGCCGACAAGATTACCCCTGAACAGCAGGAGTACATAAGCAGTTACATAAAGGAGGTTGAGAGGGTTATCCAGAGTGACAATTTTGCCGACCCCGATGAAGGCTATGCCAAATACATCAGCGTACAGTCATTCGTGGATTACTTTATCCATACAGAGTTGAGCCTGAATGCCGACGGACTCAAACGCAGCGCATATTTCTACAAGAAGAAACAGAATGCCGACGGCACAGGCGGAAAACTGCATGCAGGAACTGTTTGGGATTACAATCTGGCATACGGCAACTGCAATTTCTGCAACGCCAACAAGATAGATGCATGGGTATATGAAGGCGGAGAGACCAACCCCACCCCTGCCCTTTGGAAACGCCTCACAGAGGATCCTGCTTTCATGGCCAAGGTCAAGGCACGCTGGAAAGAACTGCGTAAGGACATATTGAGCATAGACAATATCAACAAGTACATAGATGAGCATGCCGCCCAACTGGCCGAAGCACAGAAACGCCAGTATGCCAAATACACAGACCTGCTCGTTCCTGAATCACGCAATCAGAATGCAGGCAGCCAGAACGGGTTCGGCGGCGGGTTCGGAGGATTCGGCGGATTCGGAGGTGGAATGATGGGCGGTTTTGGTGGAGGTGATGCCATAGGCATGTTCGCTGCATACCGTGTCTCAAGCTATGAACAGGAAATTGCCACCCTCAAGAAATGGTTCGCAGACCGCATAGCTTTCCTGGACAGTAACTGGATGTAAATTTCATTTCCCGATTAAACCAAAACGGTTCTGATACATCTAAGAAAGAAAACAACACTAACCCAGCAATTACTATGCCCAATCTGACTATAAAAAGAGTTGTAACACTGTTTTTCATTCTCCTGATATCTGTCGTAACCTTTGCCCAGCGAGGAGGCGGTGGCGGAGGCGGCTTCGGTGGAGGCGGAGGCTTCGGCGGCGGTGGAGGCCGTGGTGGCGGAGGAGGTCAATTCGGCGGAGGTGGCCGTGGCGGTTTCGGCGGCGGTGGCGGCTGGGGCGGCTTTGCCGTTCTCAACGACAGCACCGCAATAGAAAGGCTTAGCGGAAGTCTCACATTCGTTGAGGGACGCGGAGCCGGCAACGCAATCCGTGAAGATGACCTTAAGCAACTGTTGGACTCCATGCAGTTCCTGAGATATGAAAAAGCACAGAGGCAATTCATAAAAGGCGATACAAAGGAGGGTATCGGCATTCTTTGCGCCATCCCTACTGCCATTCTCACGCTCATTGCGGCAACGCACCAATCGGAAAGTGATCCGGAACTGTCGCAAAAGCTATATATCATTTCCGGAGCAATGGCCGTGCCTACAATTACATTCTACACCTGGGGCAGATTAAGCAAGAGAAAAGCCAAAAAGACCCTTGAGACAATTGCCAATGAATACAATCATGAGCTGGAATTAAGGGAAGCCGCTAAACTCCTGCAGTTCGAGTTTGCCCCGTCGGTAATGCTACCTATGGAAGGTCCTCCAGGATTGGGGCTGACCGTCAGCCTAGGCTTCTGATCAAAAATTGAGAATTGAAAATTGAGAATTGAGAATTATAAAATAGGTTCGGAAAAATTTCCGAACCTATTTTAATGTCGCGGGAATTAACGCAGGTGCGTGTTAATTCTCAATTCTCAACTCTCAATTCTCCCTGATGTACGGAGACTCCTGCATGAACAGGAAACTCTTAATGTAGCCTCCGGCATCCATCACCACCTTCTCGAATACTGTTCCAGGCTCAATAGGACGTATTGTCAGAGTATGCTCACCCTTGGCAGCCTTACCCAACTGTACTCGGTCATCCTTGACGCGCGTAGCCACAGTAGGATAATAAACCGAGTAGATGTTACGCTGATCCTCGTTCAGGCGCTCGTTGAACACCACCTCAATCTCCTTACCTCCGTCCAGGCTAACCATGTAACGGTGTCCTTCAAGACGATAGAATGTCAGAGTTGCGTTAACTGCTATAACAGCCGAGAGATTCTCCACATCCTCTGTCAGATTGAACTTATACGTCATGCTTGCTCCGTCAGTAGGCTGGCTGTAAGGCATCAGAGCCACACCGGACAGCGTACGGCCCATGAATGGAATGGTAGTCCACTGGGCGGAACCTGCTGTCACAGGAGCCTGAGAATAGAAATGCTCGGCCTCCATGGCAACTACACCGTCCTTTTGGGTGAATACGTATCCGCCCACCTTATCACCTGCCTCAACGCGGGTTACGCGGGGCTGTGTATCGGCACGGAAATTATCGTTCCAGGAGGTATAACCGATGTGCTTCTGGATCATCATGCCGTTCCATTTGCCACCGGCCATCTCCTTGTTGTAGTATGCGCATAGCTCGGCGTCACGCTGAAAATCGCGCTCGCAACGCTCTGCCCAGTAGTTTGCGGCAGGATCGTTGTTACGTGACAGTTTCTGGTTCATGGCCTGGCTGTAGTACATGTCGTAGATGTTACCCATAGCCTGAACAGGGAACAGGATTATCTGCTGATAAGCGTCACGGTACTCGGGTTTGAGTTTCAGGTACTGGCGCAGGGCCTCAGCCTCCAGGCGTGCGTAATCGTCGCAGACCTGCTCAAACTCACCGGTCTCCAATGTGTAATACTGACGTGCATCAAGCATCTCGGCGCTGATACGGCCGTTGTACTTGCAGCACAGGTTAAGGATACGGGCAGCCTCTGCAGCCTCCTCCTCGCCAAAGAACTCCTTACAGAATTCATAGGTATGATCCAGCAGGTTGTCAACCGTGAATGATGTTGGATTCCAGGCCATATCCAGGAACAGGGTTATAGGATACTCCATTGGCTTAAGGTCGCCAACGTTAAGCACCCATATCTTGTCAACCCCGTAGTCATATGTGAGTTGCATCTGCTCCCAAAGATGCTGTATGGGAGTAATGTTCAGCCACTTTGAGTTACGCGGTGCACCTACATAGTCCACGTGGTAATACATACCCCAGCCTCCTTTGCGCTTGCGCTCCTCGGCATTGGGCAGACGGCGTATGTCGCCCCAGTTATCATCTGACAAGAGAATTATCACATCATCCGGCACGCGCAGACCCTTGTTATAATAGGTCTGAACCTCCTTGTAGAGTGCCCATACCTGCGGACGCTGCTCGGCGGGCTTGCCTGTCACCTCCTTGATGATCTGGCGCTGGTCGGCGAACAGACCCTCCAGCATCTTCATATTATCCTCGTCGCTTCCGCGCAGTTCGGCATCACCGTCTCCACGCATACCTATGGTAATCAGGTCCTCGGTATCCTTGGCGCGTTCCATGCCCTCACGGAAGAACCTCTTGAGTTCATCCTTGTTGGTTGTATAATCCCACTGGCCGCCGTAAGCACGCGGGTTACGGGCCCATTCCTGATGGTTGCGTGCCATAGGCTCATGATGAGAAGTTCCCATAATGATACCCATATCATTGGCAGTCTTTATGTTTTCTGGGTCATCGGCATAGAATGCCCAGCCCCACATTGCGGGCCACATAAAGTTGGCACGAAGTCTAAGCAGCAGTTCAAAGCAGCATGCATAGAACTCATGGCCGCCACGCTGTGTGCCGAACGTATTCCTTACCCATGTTGTAAGACACGGATCCTCATCGTTCAGAAATATGCCGCGATATGTAACTGCTGGCTCACCTGCTGTATAAGTACCCTTGGCCAGAGATATGTTATCCTGATGCTCAATTGGAACGTCAGCCCAGTAATACCATGGCGAAACACCAATCTGCTCAGACAACTCATATATGCCGTAAATGGTACCGCGCATATCGCTACCGGCAATCACCAGAGCCTCGTCAACACCCTTAATGGGGTTCTCCATCACAGTCATGATATACTTCTCACGCTTGCCTTGAAGTTCCTTCTTGTCTATCTTCTTGCTCTTGATTATCTGAGCTATGTACTTACTGTCCATGGTTCCCACAATCACAGGTTTGCCTTGACCGGGCTCGTAAACCACTTGAGCCTCCTGACCCGAAACAGCCAGAAAGTCCTTCTGTAATGCCTTAATTGCTATCAGCACACCCGTCTTGTCGGTCTCATCAACCAGAAGCTGTACGGGTTTGCCGTTCTCAATAAGTGTAAACCGGTCACCGGATAGTTCATTGAATGAAATGCCTTTGTTATCGGCAGCCCTCCCGTAGAGAGACATCAGCGCAAAAGCGCCAAAGACTAATAGAATTCTTCTCATATTTATATTTGGTTGAATTGTTTGTCTTAACTGCGAATATACAAAATAATACGGTTTGTCACCTTATCAATGAAAGCTTACCTTCATGGATATACAATCCGGACGTTAAAGGCCGGCCTGTAATCCTGCGACCGTCAATGGTAAACCATATATTTGATTCAACATCCTTATTGTCTTTTGAGATATGACTTATGCCGGTATATAAGTTTCGGAAACTGAATGAAGCCAAACCGTCACTGACTGTCATTCCGATAATTGGCTTGGACATAAGCAACGTGCCGTCAACATTGGCATTATTAAGCGTGGCAGCCGGTTCGGATGTGTTGGTCAGTTCATTGTTGCTATTATAGGGATACGCCCAGCCCTTGACGTTTTTATCCGAAGCAGTTTGCTTGTTGTTGGCAGGGAATATCGAGTAACGCTGTCGTTTGGACGTATTGGGAACACCCTTGAGGAACACATATTCATCATAATCCACATGAGCCACAATTATACCGCTTCCGGGCAGATCTGCATCCCAGCCCGTCTGCTGCCTGTTCTCCACTATATAGTACTCTTCAGGCTTGCCGTCATTGCGTATAAGATAAGCCTTAGGTTGATCCGAAAGTTCCGGAATACCGGTAACTGTAGTATCGGTATTCAACTCCACAGGATTCATCCAGCCCATGAAAGAACGTTCAAAAGCGGAATATCCGCAAGGACGGAAACCTTTGCCATTGAAGTTGCCGTAATCCATTAAATCCCAAGATGCCAGATATTCGGTTGAACCATTGTAAAAGTCAGGAAGTCCCAGACAGTGGCTGAACTCATGGCAGATGGTGCCGAAAATTCCATAACTGTCATTCGAATAGAGTTCCTGGACACAGCAATAACTATCAACAAGATAAGACTTGCCACCACTGTCCACTATGACAGGTTCACAATCCTTATGTTGACTTAGCCACCATTGATGGGGCCAGATTGTATTACTGCCACCGCCCGAATTCTGGCCTTTTCCGGAATAAATAATGAGCAACTGATCCACATAACCGTCATCATCCCAGTCATAAATTGCCCAGTCATCAACCTTATTCCTGATTATCTCCATAATATCCTGAACCAGATATTTGGAGTTTTCATCTTCAGTATTTGTACTGCGATATTTTATCTTATCATCCACTACCACATAGTAAAGGTCAAATGTAAGGCGGAACTGTCCGTAACTCTGGTCATAGAAGTAATCATGAACAGAACCATTGAAAGGTTCTTCGGTATAGTTCCTGGCATTGAATATCTTGTTCCATAGTTCCATTGTCTGGAACTCATCACCTTTGAATGCCTGGTCCTTGAAAGCCGCCATCACCACCAGTTGACGGCGGTCACCTATATACGGTGATTCACCTTGAGACCAGCGTTCAGCTTTTGTGGCATCCTGACCAAGTATAGCCGGTGCATGACGGAAATTATGTTCACTCAAGTCGATATCAGCCAGTCCGGGACGACAGTTACGGGTACGGTCTATCTCCTGGGCATCAACAGTCAGAACAATTACAACTGCAACTATGAACAGATAAATCCTTCTCATATAATACAGAATCCGTGTGTGCAAATATAAACAGTTTCTTGTTATTCAGCGCATATTACCTGAACAAACGTAACTCAAACCGCCCGCATACAGCCATACGGTCATCCTTTACAGCCAAGGCACCCAATATAGCAGGAGTGTTGGTAATGCGGTCTATAACGGGCTGAAGGTCATTAACAGTCTGGATACGGTTAGCCATTGCGGTGGCATAGCTGTCGGCCAGCAAAACATCGTGGCATAAAATCATCACTGCATCGGCACGCCCAAGACTAAGTGACGGACCAATCGTGCCGCTGGATGTGCAGATTCCAAGCGGAAAGGCGGTGGCGGGGATATGGAGCCCTACTCTCTCTGACAGCGGTGACTGGCCGGCAAATACGGCTATATCCATATCATTCTGAGCCTCTGCGTAAATATCGCCGCCGTTCTCTACTATTACTTCCTTGACATTGTATTTGCTCTTTATATAATCTGCAACCGCTTTTGCAACCGCTCCGGCCACAGCGCTCATAGGTCCTATTCCGGTCTTGTGGCTTACGCGCGACATCTCTTTCAGGATATCTGGAGCATCCGGACCTGCATCATATGGCACCAGAGCGGCCTTGTATTGCGGATCCATCAATAAATAGGCATCCATGCAGCGGCGCAATTCAACCATCATCCCATATATATCGGCCTCCATAAAGACAGAATAGGAGCCCTTATCGACCCCTATCCATAAATCTGATTCCAGGAACTTAACGCAGAACCAGCGTCTCTCATCGCCAGAGAAACGGCTGCGGTAACTGCGCTCCTTGTACTCCATCAATCTGCAAATTCAATGTGGAACAGTTTGAGCGGACAAGATGTAATGCAGAGCTTGCAAACCACACACTTTTCGGGCTGGAACCTGAGTTTCCAATCCGGAGCCCCAATTGACAGCGCGCCTGACGGACAGGCCGATGTACATGCGCCACAACTTATGCACCTGGCGTCATCAAACGTTATCTTCTTCTCCAGCGGAGTGACATCCACCCCACTCTTCTGCATAAAGTCAATAGCCTGGGCGATATGGTCAGAGTCCGAATCCAGTTCCAGTACCAGCTTACCGCGACGACCACCGTCAATGTCAGCCTTGATGATGCTGACCATTATGTCATACTTCTTAATCAGCTCATAGATAAGCGGGCGGCTGGCCTCGCCATCTGGGAATGATATAACTACTTTCTTTGTCATAATGTGCTGATTTACAAGTTCAAATCTTTAAGTCCCTGAAGTGACGTTCCCGTAGGCATGGGCCTTACCGGAGCGGTCAGTTCAAACTGTCCCTTCTCAATCCAATCCTTCAGGATGGCGGCAATCTTACGCGCCTTGTTGAGGCTTGACAGAGGAGCGGTATGGATCTTCTTGCCCATAAACTCAATCTCGCCCGAGCGCAACTGCTCATAGTTGACTTTACCAATCAGGTCTCCCTTCTGGCCATAATCCTCTATAAATGTGTCAATCTGGCTGTTACGTATGCTCACGCGGTGTGCCAGGTCCTCATCCAGCAGCGGGATGGGCACACCCACACCAACGTACATCGTAACACCGTATTTCTCAAAATAAGCGCCGCGCAGGAACTCGCTCGACATCTCCCTCATCTCACCCATCAGGGCCAATGTACGCGCATTTCCCATGGGCACACCATACTCGTTAAGCGGCTTTGAGCAGTTGAACTGAGTGCCGTTCCATACCACGTAGCCCTGGGTTCCGCACAGGAATATGCGGGTTCCCAGTCCGATGGTACGGCACTCGGGATCATTGAGCAGCGGTGATAGCTCACCAGCCGAACTGTATGACGCGTTCTTCATATGAGGCAGCAACGTGCCCATGTATGTATAAAGCGTGCGGTCTGTGGAGTTCACGGCCACATTATAGTTCTGATATGCGTTACGGGGATTCATCAGTATGGCCTCGTTGATGGTCTTAAGGCTTATCTGAGTCTTGATATGCTTGCGCGGGTAGCAGTCGGTACCCTTACCCCATGCCTCCAGAGTCAGTTCCTTGCCGTCAATCAGTTCCTGGATTATGTGTGCGCCGCCGTAGGTGGGATTCTGCGGATTGCAGTCCGTAGCACCCACAAACGTATCCACGGCAGCCAGGCCGCCGCTTACAGGCACACCGTTAATCTCAATCCTCTCCATCCTTATGGGCGGATTGGCGTGACCAAAGTTCAGGAACGCGCCGCTGGAGCACATAGCCCCGAATGTTGCGGTTGTAACCACATCAACCTTGTCAAGAATCTCCTTAGGTGCCATAGTCTTGGCCATCTCCGATACCTCCTCGGCCGTCAGGACCACCGCCTTACCCTTGCGGATCTTCTCATTAATCTCGTCGTATGATTTTGTCATTTCTGAGTTTATTTAATTTATATAACTGCACTCTTAATAGTCTCAACTATATACTGCACGTCATCGTCGCTGACGCAGGGGCCTGCAGGCAGGCACATACCTATTTTAAACATAGCCTCACTCACTCCATTGACATACGCAACGCTGTTGTCATAGGTATAGCATACTGCTCCCGATGGTAAACTGTCAATCATAGCTTTACCTTTTTCACTTCTACCACAGTAAACAGGTTGCTTGTGCATAGGCTTCCACAATGGCCGGCCCTCAATACCTGCCTTATTCAGATATTCTCTAAGTGCCTCCACGTTATCATTAGGCTGACAGTCTGTTATAGCCTGTGAAGCCGCATGTATCACGCCGGCTGCACCACCCACAGCACTTGTCACTATGGTCTTGTATGCATTCTCCTGGTCTTTTATCCTGACATCCTCATCAATAGTGATGGCGCAAAGCCAATAGTTTGAGTCAAAATCTCCTGTTGCAGGCTGACTGTGAACATGTATGCCCGGTACATCAGCAAACAGTTTCTCATAAAGAGACTGGACATGTCTGTGATGAGCCAGATGCGCCTCTGCAACAGTCATCTGCCCGCGGCCTATGCCGGCACAGATATTACTCATGCGATAGTTATAACCTATCTTTTCATGCTGGTAGTAAGGATAGCTCTCGCGGTACTGCGTTGCATACATCATAACCTTCCGCCACTCATCATCGTCGGATGTAATCAGTGCGCCACCGCCGGAGGTCGTAATTATCTTGTTGCCGTTGAAACTCAGCACTCCGTACTTTCCGAATGTTCCAAGCACCTGCCCCTGATAGCGTGATCCAAAGCCTTCAGCAGCGTCCTCCACTACAGGGATACCATACTGGTCAGCTATCTTCATAATCCGGTCTATCTTGTATGGCATACCGTACAATGCCACAGGCACTATAGCCTTAGGCGTCTTCCCGGTCTTGGCTATCCGGTCTTTGATGGCCTCTTCCATCAGCTCAGGGTCAATGTTCCAAGTGTCGGGCTCTGAATCCACAAACACAGGTGTCGCCCCAAGATATGTGATAGGATGAGCTGAGGCACAGAAAGTGAAGCTCTGCGTAATCACCTCATCACCCGGACCTACCCCACAGTTCACCAATCCCAGATGCACAGCCGATGTTCCTGATGACAAAGCCACCACCCGCTTATCCTGTCCAACAAACTTCTCCAAATCCTTCTCAAACCCGTCCACATTAGGCCCCAGAGGCACCACCCAGTTGGTATCAAAAGCCTCCTGTATAAACTTCTGTTCCAGGCCCTCCTCCGACATGTGTGCCAGGCAAAGATATATTCTCTTTCTTTCCATTTTTACTCAGTTATGCCCATTGAACGGTTCTATGGTAGCAGATTGCCCCGTTTTGTTGTTGATATCCGCTCTTCTTATCACTTTCATGATTGTAATCCAAATTACCTTAATATCAGTCCAAAGAGACAGATGGTCAACATACCATACATCATATTTGAATTTTTCCGTCCAACTGATATTATTCCTTCCATGACATTGTGCCCATCCGCTGATGCCGGGACGCACCTCATGCCTACGCATCTGTTCCTCGCTGTATAAAGGCAAGTATTTTACCAGCAACGGACGTGGCCCGATGAGCGCCATATCGCCCTTCAAAACATTTATTATCTGCGGCAGTTCGTCAATCGATGTACTTCTTATAAACTTGCCTACCTTAGTCAATCGCATAGCATCAGGCAACGGATTACCTTCTTCATCCCACTTATCAGTCATAGTCTTAAACTTGATGAGTTTGAATATCCGGGCATTCCTGCCGGGCCGCTCCTGAGTGAAGAATATCCCCGCTCCTTTATTGGCAAAATACAACCATACTGTCACGACCAACAGCAACGGGCTGATGCATATCAGCGCTATCAGGGCAATCCAGAAGTCGATGAAGCGTTTAAAGAAACACTTATACATATATTATACCCGATAAATTATGCTGGCAATACTATCATATCCGGAATTACCATCGGTTTGGTTTTAAGTAACATCGTACCCCAGCTAAGGCCCAACCCGAATGATGAACCTAGGATTGTTGAGGATTCACGGCGCAGACGGTCTGCAATGCGTGTTACCATAAGCGATGGAATGGAGGCTCCGCCCAGATTGCCGAATTCCTCCAGGTTGTAAGGGACTTTCTCATCCGGAAGCTTCAGTTTCTTAACTACACGGTCCACAATCAGTTTGTTAGCCTGATGGATAAGGAAAAAGTCAATATCCTTATCCCGGTCTATGCCATAGTTGGCCAGAAACTCTTCCACAGATTTAGGTGGACGGCTGATGGCAAAGGTAAACACCTTCATGCCATTAATCATGGTATGTATAGGTGCCCTGACTATACCGTTTCCAAAGTCCTCATATTCAAATGACTGTGGTGTAACAGGATTCCGGAATCCGCCATGTGGTGTCATCAACGCTTCATAGCCCTTGCCCATCGTATGGAAGTCTATGATAATGTCATTGGCTGTCTCGTCATACTCCAAAGCCAAGGCTGTACCAGCATCACCAAACAGCGGCACACGGCTCTTATCCTTCATTGAGCCCATCCTTAATGCCGTATCACCCACCAGTACCAATGCACGTTTTATCTGCCCCGTAGTAAGCAGGTTACCTGCAACGGTAATGGCATACATGCAGCCGCAGCAACCCATTGGAACATCTACGCAGAAACAGTCCTCACTCAGCCCCATGCGGTATTGCAGCAGACATGATGTAGGGGGTGTCCTGTAATCACCCGTGACACTCTCAAACACAAGTGCATCAATACTCTCCTTGGCCCAGCCAAGTTCTGCAAGCAGTTTCTCAGCCGCCGCCTGACACATATCTGATGCACACATCGTATCCGGTGCAATGTGACGTGACTTTATGCCTACAGTATTGTCAAACAAATCTGCCTCTTCCTTTGTAAACAGGTCAATATCGGCCGTCTTGACGGTATGCTCCGGCACAGCCATCGATACACCGGCTATATTGACGTTCTTAATCTCCCAACGTGCCATTACAACTCAATATCGTATTTCTTCAATAATTCCTTACCGTTCTTATAGGATGTCAGTTCCATGATATCCTCAGGATCCAGCATGATATCAAAAGCCTCTTCCAGCTCCGCCACCAGACTTAGCTGATGCACTGAATCCCATTCCTGGACAGTGTCTTTCCCGTATTCATCATTCAGGTCATCCGCCTGTGCACCAAATACATGCACAAACGCTTCATTATACTTCTGTGTATTATCCATATTATTTATCTGCAAGTCTTGTATATAAAATCTTTCCTGTATCGTTCTTGGGTATTTCATTTATTATGTGCACCTCTATGGATGATGCCACCAGTTTCAGACGGGCCACAAGTTCATCCTTCACCTTGTCCTTATAGGACTCATCGGTCAGGTACACCAACATTTTGTCATCAGTGCCCGTACATGCACATTCTATTCCGGGGAACTTACTCTTAATTTTATTCTCACACTCATCAAGCCCCACCCTCATGCCAAAGAGCTTCAGGAAACGCCCCATACGGCCAACAATATAATAACAGCCGTCTTCATCAAAATAGGCCAAGTCTCCTGTGCGGATAAAACCATTCCGTTCATCGCCTAGGAGCAGGTCTTCACGGTTGCTGGCATACCCCATCGTCACATTCTTGCCACGATAGCACATCTCCCCTTCTACGCCTGGCGTAGTTATGGGATTACCTTCCATGTCAATTAGCGATAGTTCGCCATTTGGGACAGCAATGCCAATACTGCCCACTTTCTCTACCGCCCACTTGGATGGGAGCCATGCCATACGTGCTGTACACTCAGACTGTCCGTAAGTAGCAATCCATCGCCGTCCTGTATTCCTGCACCACTCAGCAAACTTAAGGTTCAGTTCACGTGGCATCTTTCCACCACCTTGGGTCAGCAGTGTCAGGTCCGGCAGGTCCATACGGAAAAAGCGCATCAGGTTAAGAATTTCATAGCTGTAAGGCACACCTGTAAAGCTTGTAGCATGCTGTTCCTTCATGAACGCCCAGAAACGCCTGTCTGTCATGCTCAAGTTTGTTATCAGAACCGTAGCACCCACATAAAGATGGCTGAACACCATAGAGAGCCCCATCGTATAGTAAAGCGGCAGCACCATCAACGGACGGTCTACCTCTGTCAGTTCAAAGAAAGTGGATATATTAAGGGCCGCAGCCTCTATGTTGTCATATTTGTGACGTACCAGCTTGGGACTGCCTGTAGAACCCGATGTCGGCAACAAGTGAGACAACTCATCGTTCATCTGGCAAGCCTCACAACCTGTTTTCATCAGTGTATAGCCGTAAGACGTAGCAACCGTCTCATACGGATATTTATCAGCCATACCCGTAGGCACACAAACAAATGGGGGCCGATAGAGCTCATGCAGGCTCTTATACAGCTCTTCATCCATATGTGCATTCAGAATCAACGGTACATTCCCGGCACAGATATTCCCTATTGTCCATGCTATTCCACCAACATTATTCTCCACTAGCAGGAAAAACAGCGACCGCGACGGCATCAGATGTTCTGTCTTTACCGCAAAGTCCCGCAACTCACCGTATGTCAGTTGCTCCCCTTGCCAGTCAATCGCCGCAACCGCATCCTCAGGCCACTTGTCCAGATTCAAGATCATCAAACCCAATTAAATTGAAGCGCACCCATTCACCCCCAGAATCTCACCAGATATATAAGATGACCTGTCTGATGCCAGGAAAGTACAAGCATTAGCTATATCCTGGGGCGTACCTAGTCGGCCCAATGCTATACGTGAAATCCTATCATCAATTTTCTTCCCTTCACTCTCATATAGTTCTGCAAAACGTTCTGTCTTTACGATACCGGGAGCCACCGCATTCACACGTATGCCTTGTGATGCCAGTTCCTTGGCTGCAGACTTTGTAAACGATATTACAGCCCCCTTGGTAGCCGAATATGCCGACTGTCCCGGTGAACCTATCTGTGCCGTAACCGATGCAATATTGACAATTGATCCGCCACCATTTCTGGCCATCAACCGTGATACCAGCTGCACCATCTCAATGACTGCTATCACATTCACGCGGAACATCAGTTCCGTCTCATCACGACGTATCATGCCAATCCTACGGTTAAACACCACGCCGGCATTGTTCACCAGCACGTCAATACGCCCTTCAGCCTTGAAAATTGCCATAAAGGCGTTCTTCACTGCAGTCGCGTCACACACATCAAAGTACATAGGAACAACACGAGTGCTAGTTTTTGCAGAGCATTCCTTTGACCACTCATCCATGCTTCCTTCGCGTAAGTCACAAGCATAGACAATTGCTCCATCCGCCGCAAACTGTTCCGCAATCCCCTTACCTATTCCCTGTGCAGCACCAGTTATGATGCAAACCTTATTACACAATAATCCACCCATCAATTCAAAATTTTCAACTTTCAATTTTCAATTAACAAGTTATTTCCATCGATGTGCCACTGCTCCAAGCACCAGCATCAGACAACAGATATATTATTCCCCAAGCAATCTCCTCCGGCTTTCCATAGCGTTTCATCAGATAATTCTGCTTGTCACGTTCAATAGCCTCGGCTGAAAGCCCGCCTTCATTGTTCATCGGCGTCTCAACCATACCCGGCAGTATTGCGTTAGAACGTATCTGCATCGGCGCATATTCCAGCGCACATGACCTGGCAAATGATTCAACCGCAGCCTTTGACGCAGCATACATGGCATTGCCAGGCGTCACCTGACGGGCAGCCATGGATGAGACAAACACCATAGAACCGCCACGGTTCATCTTCCTGGCTTTCATTATGGCCTTGGTCAGTGTAAAGCATGCAAAAGTGTTTGTGTTAAACACCTCCTGCAGCTCATCCTCCTTGACAAAGCTTATCGGCCTTCTACGCGTAATCCCTGCGTTGCAGACCAAGCCGTCTATCTGTGGCATCTCCTGCACCAGCCTTGACACGTCTTCAGCCTTGGTAAGGTCAGCCTGTATCGATACATGCCCCTTACCTGTCAGTGCGGCCATAGTCTCACCAAGCCGTGCCTCATCACGTCCCGTAGCCACCACTGTAGCCCCTAACCGCGAGCACTCTATCGCCGTGGCTCTGCCTATACCTGATGATGCACCGGTAACCAGAACCGTCTTACCCGCAAGTGAGAATGGATTGTACGCCTCAGTCATTGTTCTCCCTTCAGTCTTTTTACAGTATTGAACAGATCCTCAATGGTCACAGCTGCAGCCATATCATCATACTCAACTGTCACCCCATATACCTCATCAATCATGGAAATAACCATCAGAGCTATCAACGATGAATACTCATCCAGCTCATGAAAAACCGTGTCCTTGCTGAATACGTTCAAATCCGTATCTACAAACTGACCGGCAAAATTCTCAACAAATTCTTCAATCTCCATATATATTTCAACTTTTAATTTTTAATTTTCAATTTCATCACATCAGTTTCTTCGCCGGGTTACCAATAACGGTAGTCCCAGCTTTCACATCCTTGATCACAAAGCTCAATGCAGCCACACTTGACTTACTTTCCACAGTTACCTTATGGTTGATTACGGCCGATGTGTAAATGTTTACCTCATCCTCAATTACAATACCCCCCACACAGGTCACTCTGGTATCAATGCGGTTAAAATTACCTATACGGGCATCGTGCCCTATAATGGTATATGACTGAATCATGTTGTAGTTACCTATTACCACATCGTTTCCAATCACCGTATCGGCCCCAATAAAGTTACCCTGGCCTATCGCCACATTAGTAAGCAGACGTGCCGTACGATGAATGATATTTATAAACTCACCGCCACGGCTAATGATACTCTCCATGCAAGGCCTACGTGAAGCACCTCCTATTGAGCATACAAACACATCATCCGCCTCCGGAATATAATCACTGATCTTTCCTACAACGGGAGGATAGTAATTAAAACCATCCAGGGCATGGAGGTCATCATCAATAAATCCCTTCACCACAAATGATTCACCATAGCCTCGGCTCTCCAGGATGTTACTGTATAGCGTGCGGCCCATGCCGCCGGCTCCTATGATAATCAGTTGTTTCATTGTATATTGTTTTCTTTAATTTTAATCACATCTTTCTGAGCCGTCACATGCGGCAGGTATTTCTTCATCAGTGGTATAATCAACTGGTAACTGAACATGACTACCGGCAACAGAACGATAGCCATAATCATGCTGGGCATATGAATATGCGCATGCCGCACAAATAGCATCAAGAAATGGATCAACAGGCCATGCGTACAGAGAATCATAATTGAGTAGCGTCCCCAATATGTAACGAAAGGCAGTGTATGCAGCATCTTAGCTGTAAAGATGATGCCCAGCGTACCCGTCATGCCACAGACGTACTGCATTATCGGATGAATTTGGTAACTATTGACGCGATAACTGCACTTTCCCCCAACATAAAATGTGAGCGCAAAACAGGCCACAATGAAAATAGGCAAAAACTTGTCCCATCGGTTTGGTACCAAGATGTCTGTGAAACGGTTGAACAGATAACCTATGGCAAAAAATGGCAAAGCTGACATCGCTGAGTCCATAAACGCACACATAATATGCTTTCCTCCCAGCAATACAGATCCGGTAAAGCCGATGGCGAAACACACCACAGTGACAATGGCCGCCACACTTCTGGGATTAGAAGTCAGTCTCTTCGCAGGTACAAGTATTGCATAGAAATAGATGTTTACGAGGAATAGTACCCAAAGGAACCATATAGGGTTGTTTGAAAAATCCTCCTGATTAATGAAGGCCCAAAGGCCGCTGATACCCAATGATTCCGTATTTCTCACCGTGAAGCCAAATCCATAGTACAGAAGATTGGGCAATGCAAACGACGTAACAAGATAGAAAAAGGCAAAAGGAATGAGCAGCTTATTCACCTTCCTTTTCAGGAAACCGACAAAACCCTCATACTCTTTGAAGAAGAGTCCTGATAGAAAGAAGTAAAGTGGCATCCTGAACACGGACAGTGACCGTATGAATGGCGGACAGTCATGCAGGATGGTAAAAAAATGATAGAACACCACCAGCGTAATGCACAATCCCTTGGCTAAGTCTATATATTCTATTCTCTGTTTCATTATGAAGTCCCTTTCGTCAGCAATTAAAGCTTCACTGTTCGTTTTGTAGTCCAGTCAATAAATGAGTCAGCTTTGTCAATGTTCACAAATTGCTCTGCATCTAGTAAACGCTCCAGTTTCGCAAAAGCGCCTGACACACCAATGTTTGTCTTTAATTGTCGCTTCCAACGGTTCAGGAATGTACCAGGTTCCTTGAAATAACGTTCATACTGCTCACGGGACAGACGCGGGCGTTTTTCATCCAGTAAGTCAGCCAAATGGAAATAGAATATCGCATATTCTTTATCCTTTACCAAGTGATGAATCAGCCAGTATGGAAATATGCGAAAATATCCTCCACCTGTGCATACTATATGTTTTCCAAATAGCTGCATGGTGTTTACCGGAAATTCATGTATAATGGCATTGCCATACTGAATGGTAGCAGGTTCTGCACTGCCATAACTTTTAAAGCCACCTAATTCGCGTGACGCAGGAAAGACTGATGCATCCCTGGTAATTCCACATTCAGCCAATATCTCAAAGAACCATGTATTAGTCTCGCCGACAGAAAAAGCCGGAGCACGATAACTCTTAACCTTCTCGCCGATAAGTTGTTCAAGCGCATCCACAGCCTGACGGGTGTCAGCCAAAGCCTCCTCTGCCGTCAACTTGTTCATCCATGTATGGGTATGTGAGTGGCAGCCTATTTCATGTCCGGCAGAATGTATTTTCTTGACTACATAGGGATAGTCAGTCGCCATCTTGCCCAAGCAAAAGAATGTTGCTTTCAGTCCACGCTTATCAAGAGCTGGCAGCAGACGGTCAAGCGATTCATCAAACTGCCTGTATTTCCAGTCCCGGCCACCGTGTACGTTCTTTTCAAAGTACCACTCTTCTGTATCAAAGGTAAGTATGTTCATTCTCTTGCTTTTTTACATAATCAGAATCTCTTTCTGGAATATTCTTCACCACTTTAGCCGGGCGGCCTACAGCGATAGTCCAGGCTGGAATATCTTTTGTTATAAGCGAACCTGCCCCGACGACGGCTCCTTCACCTATACTTACGCCTGGCATAATGATTGTGTCAGTGCCAGTGGAACAGCCTCTACCCAAATGTATCTCACCAGTCTTGTAAGGCAGCTTAGCATAGTCATCACCAACATAATAGTTGCTCAAGTCGTGCTTATGGCAAAGCAATATCGCGCGACCGCCAACATGGGCATGGTCTTCAATATAAATCAAGTCAGCATGTCCGGCATCTATCCAGACTTGTGATCCGACAAAGACATCCTTACCCACATGACAACCTATCTTGCGCAACACCCAAGGACGAATTTTGCGAGCCAACAACGGTGATAAAAGGGCTGAATTCATTACATGGCGCAACAGGAACGCGTCGCGCAGAGTCTTGCAAGTACGTTTCACTACCTGCCATAGTGTCACATTTCCGTATTCCTCCTCAGGGTAGTTCAGCCCCATACGACGTAATAGGCGGTATGTTATACTTAACTTTTTCATATAATCTCTTTAAAAATATCTGTCAGTTGTTTTGCTACGGTCTGTGGACTGAAACGACGGCGAGTTTCGGCTGCGATAGTTGCATAGTCATAGAGACAATAGTTTTCATACATCGTCTTCATCGCGGATACTAAAGCTGCGACATCATTGACCGGAATCAATATTCCATTACCATCATTGATATACTCTTCAGGACCGCCACAGATAGTAGCAATACAGGGAAGTCCCTGAGATAGTGCTTCGATACACGCAACACCGAAAGTCTCAGCTCTCGATGACAATATGAAAGCATGACTATTCGTTAGGATTGAAAGAATCTCTTCCTTGCTCTTCCTGCCTGCTAGTAAAACACTATCATGTAAGTTTGCACACTGAATTTGACTTTTCAGATTGTCATATTCCGGACCTGATCCTACTATGACAACCTTACAACCAGATTGTGAAAGTCCAGATTGCCTGAACGCCTCAATAAGTATGTCGTAGCCCTTTCTTTGAATCAGACTTCCAACCGCAACAAAAGTGAAGTTACCGTTGAGGGAATGTTCCGGTATAGTAACAGACATAAATTCCGGACCAAGCATATCATATACCACCGTGGAGTCCTTATCGAAATGTCTCTTAATATGAGAACGTAATGACTCTGATACGGCAAGGATTTTATCGGCCTTGCAATAGGCAGTTTCTCCCCAAAAGCGAAGCAGTGGACTGAGTTCACTCTTTGTCAGTTCGCTCCAGTGTTCTATGCCCACAAGTGGTATGCCATATTTCTCTTTTAATTCAGTGGTATAAGCGATATTGTACAGATAATGGGCATAAATGATATCCGGTTTCCCCCAGTGCTTCAGTAAGCTCTTGAATACCAGTCCCTGCATCAGAGAAAACCATCTGCGAAACAATTTCGGGAACACCTTACTCATACCAAATGTGGGGCACAAGAAAATGCCAAAGACTGCAATACCATTGTCTCTGAAACGTCTCAGCCCTATTTTACGCCAATATGTGCGGAAGCGTCTGTCAACATACATGATGCAAACATCATGACCAAGGTTCTTTAGAGCCACAGCCTGATCCTTTTCAAAACATCCCCATTGCGGATCATGCTTATTAGGATATCCGTTTGCTATAATAACTATCTTCATTATAATCTTACAACTGATTTAGCTATTTATCTATCACCTTCTTTTGCCGCTTGTACGATACCCCAGAACATAACCAGATACAAGAAATAATTAACATAAACTACCAACTGACTTACAACAGCCATTACAGCAAAAAAACAGATTGACAAAGCATATGGTATAAAATATATCGTGTCGTTGCGGTAATGGAAAAAAAACTGTTTAACAACATATATCCAAAATCCCAAATAAAGCATTAAGGCAATTATGCCATAGTCATAAATAATCTCCAAGAAATCATCATGTGCTGACTTTTCCAAAGGAGAATCTTTGAGAACCGAGTTATGTCCATGTCCAAGAATTAGTTGAGCCTTGGTTGATTCTGCTATCATTTCCCATGTAACAGTATAAATTGTCACACGGCCATTGGTTATGTCTTCCTTTTCATAGTCAACTGTCCTGATACTTAAACCACCACCAGTAATATTGTCAACCACTTTGACAATACCGTATGAAACACCAATAAAAGCCACCATCAACGTTATTGCCAAGCTTTTCTTTCCATTACTTAACAAATATTTAAAACCATATATAGCCCAAAACAGAAAGATTACAAGAATCATAGAACGCTTCATTGACAATAAAGCAAAGAATGATGTCAATATCAGAATTCTGAATCTCCATGTTGAACTGATATTCAACAAAATGATGGGTACAGGCAATATGAGAAAATATATCATGTTTGATTGTCTTGAGAATTGAGTTGCAATCATGCTCTTAACAAAGACATACGCGCCAAATAAAAGAACAACATAATAAGCTCTCCTGAAACTCTTTATCATTCTGAAATCACTCTTAACAATCAAATATGCTGCTTCAAAAAGAAGAGGCCACGCCAGAACTTTTGGATAATGTCCTATTGATCCTTTATTAAACAATAAGACAGCCAACATAACGATTTCCCATCCAAAGCACAATCTATGAATCCAAGGATCAGTACTTTTATTCTTTTTGAAAGTAATTATTAAATATAAAGAAAGGAGTTCTACAATTACCAAGGAAATATATAATATATAATCCTTTCCCTCCACTCCCATAGTATTATCATCTGACCAAAAAAGTGCCGTCCTCCAAAAGAAAATCAGAAGAAAAAATATATAAACGTTGTAGAATACTGAATTCTTCATTTAGACTGGATATTAAAGCATAACCGATAGCTTACAATGCTTTCAATAAATAATCCTTGGATTTATCTACAATTGATTTTATAATAGACTTCGTCTTATCATAATCAATCTCTGATACAGACATTACATTCTGATGCGAATGTATATAACGATCAGCTATACATACACTCTCTAACAAGGACTCGACACGATTAGCCTTAGCCCCCATACCTACGGCATAAAACTGCTTCTCATATATAATTGAGAATGCTACCCCATGGAAAGAATTACTCACCACATATTCTGCATCTTTCAGCAATCCCAGAAACTCTCCAATAGAGGCATTATTTATCAAATGAGATTTGCCACTAAATACAGATGTTTTCTTAGTTATTTCATAAATCGGCAAGCCTTGCTGACGACTAAGTTGTTTCGCGAATAAGATGCTTTCTTGTGTGTTCAATAGATTATAGAACAGGATATATCTCCCTTTATGACATTGAGGAATAACAATCTTATCCCAATCCAGCTTGGATAGTAGAAATACTGGGTCAACGACCTGAGTAGAACTAACGTTAAGTTTAGCAAGATAGTCTTGTAAGTCCCCTTCACGAACGGAAATAATGTCAAAATTAGACATCTGTGTCTTTATATAACTATCATCTTGGGCATCTGTGTCAATCTTCCCCATACTACCGGCATAAACAATTTTCCTTTCAGTACGTACATTGTCGCTGCCAAAATACCAGTCATCAAAACCTACTCCACCCATATTCTGTTTGCGCCATATCTGATCGCTGCCATATATTACGGCATCATAACTCTCCTCAGTAACAAGATTACGGTCTGTGTATATGGGGTGTTTGGGCAATCCCAACTGAGTAGACATAAACTCCTGCATGGTGCGTTTCCGCTGGTAGAGGGTATGTCCCATCAGCAAAAGCCGGTTTAATTTTGCAAGTTTACTTTTTAAGGAACTGCGCATAAATGCTTTCAACGAAAAGACCTCAAAATAGTCTGAATGATATTTTGGCCAATAGTCCACGAATGATACATCATGTCCCAAACTCCGTAGATACGTCATCATTGCGTATGCCTGAAGCAAGGCTCCATAGTTCTCTGCTCTATGATATGTGAGTATGCCTATCTTCATTTATCAAAACCTTTCTTCTATTTCCAGAACGGCATTGTCAAACACTTTGCCTATAAACTCTTTGTACTTTGTAAACATCTGTTCCGCTCTTTCGTCTTGCCATATGAAAGTGTTGACATTCCTGTCTGAGACGTATGGCGCAAGATCCCTATAACCATATAGCCACAGAAGCATGTTCTTCTGTGCACGGCGCTTTGATATGAGCCTCATGGCGCCAGCTATATTCTGTACAATTACCGTTACAATGTTCTTGAGGTTCCTTTTCATCTTTCTGCTGGCAAATACGCTACCCAGATTCCGTCCTTTATTCTCCTGCTTAGTGCGTCGATAATTCATCGCCCATTCTGCTTTTTTCTTCTCTGCTTCAGGATTGTCAGCTTTCTTCAGTTTTAACCTAACTGTTAGCACTACTCCAGACTTCTCCTTACGCTTCAGGACAGAGCTACGGTGAGAAAAGCCAAAATCATTTGCTTGCCAGGTCTCTATACTGCAATCTGGCAACAATAAATCTGCAGAAATAAGCATTGAAGACATTGAACACTCAAAACAACTTGCATTATTAACGATAGCAGATGCTACTGTACCTGGCAATCCAGTCAATCCATAAAAACCGGCATATCCCTGCTCTAGCATGTCCTTCGCTAATTTGACGACAGACACACCACAATCTACGGTTAGTATATCATTGACTAATACATAATCCTTTACCCCAATTGTTGAAATAACGGCCTCGGGATTATATGTGCTGTGGAAAAAGATATTGGATGTTTGTCCAACTATATCGAAATCAATGCCTTTTTTACAAAGATACTTGCACACCTCTACAAGTTGCTTTTTACTTGTCGGATCTATCCAACAGCCACAAACTCCCCCCTGCCTGATCCAAGATTTCTTTGACAGCGAAACATCTGTATTGTATGGGATGTTGTTTAGTCCAAAGTATGTCGTTGGGACTTCGTTCATAATTTCTATAAATTCATCATTATGATGTTTGACGGTAAAAAAGCATATCTTATCTTTTCAGCATCTTACTCTTAATATACTTGAATATAAAACGAGTGAGAAAGTGCCTATATGGTTTTGGGTCGTTTTTGGAAGCAACAATGCCAAAATCAGTTTTAAGTTTTATAGTACGGTACTGGGAGTACGTCATATAACCTTGTACTACATTCATTAAGCCTATCTTCTCATTGATGAATGACTTTCTTGTCTGCAACGTTTTTGGAAAGTCGTCATGATTTTCGTTAAACAGACAATTAACAAAGATGGCTGGCAGGTTGACACCTGCACGGGCAATGGCATAGCCGTAGGCTGCATAGCGGAAATTCACTTCAACAAAATATAATTGGTCACAGCTCAAAATAAAGCCAGCATCATTAATACCAGTATAATTGAAAGAAGCCAATAAACGTTGAATTGGCTGATAGTAAGGGCTATTTTCATCGAATGGAATTAATTCTGCAGCCATTGTTACACCTCGGACACAACCACGCCCATCTTCTTTTTTGTCAAGCATAGCAGGAACAAGATGTTTGCCATTGTGGTTCATGGCCATAAAACACAATTCCTTGTCGATGGAAATATACTCCTCCGCCAAAATGCTGCACTTAGCCTCAGCCTTGCATCGTTCGAGACACGACTTTAATTCCTGTTCATCATTACATTTAGACTGGATACCTTTGGTGTTGATATAACTGTATAGACCTTTTACAAAACAGGGAAACTCTATGTCAGAAGGAATTAAATATTCTCCATTGACAAATGGTATTTCCCATCCTTTGGGAACAAGTAGTCCTGCTTGTTGGGCTAAGCGTTTCTGTTCCATCTTGTTCATCATGGCTACGATACCACCTTGCCGTTGATCAACGTGTGGAAGGATAAAATGAGGTGACAATCGGTCGTAGGCAGAATCAATGAGACTAACAGATTGATCGTCAAGCGCAAAAACGATTGGACGTTGACCTTGCTCTGTACACTTCTCGATGAGACATTTTACAACATCGTCAGGCTTAGCAAAGTGGTATGCATCAACATAACGGCTGTAATAGTCCAAAGGTTTTAATCGCGGGCGCACATTCATCAATTGAATGACAACTATACGACATCCCGCATCCCCCAAAGATCTAATTAGACTAAGTTTGATGATATCGGCTTTACCTATTATGATAACAGAATGCTTCATTTTTCATAAGACGATTAATACGTTTTAATATTCGCTTAAGGCTGAATAGTTTACCATTGAATTCTCTCTTAAAAGCTTCTGCAGGAATTGGATCTTCTGCATCTGTAACAAAACTGATGTCCGCAGAATTAATAAAGCGATGGTAGCTGGATGAGGAAATATAGCCTTGAAAAAAATCATCAAGACACATTCGCTCATTCACAAATGTATATGTACGACTAATAGGATTGATATCACCAACTGATGCCTGATTCATCATATTGCCAACCATCATGGCCGGTATATTTACTCCAGCAGCAGTAACCGCGTGACAGGAACCACCAATACGGAAGTTAATCTCTGCAAAATAAAACACTCCATTGCTTTCAAAGAAATCGATGTCAAAGATGCCTATATAGCCAATACTCTGAATGAGAGACTTGAATTGCGCTAACAAAGACTCAAAACCAATTACAGGCATTACTCTGCCCAACATTGCAATACCCCTATGAGCTTTACTGCCTTCAATAAAAGAAAGAACAGATGGGATGATTACATCTTTGCCATCAGACCAACCAAGTACTGCATACTCTGTGTCGATATTGATATAATCTTCTACCAATAGTTCATTGATTCCTAATCGCACAGCCTTTTCCACCACATTCTGTAACTCCTCATGGGTATTGCATCTCCGCTGACACTGCTTGCCTCCACCTATGGATGCCAATGGTTTGGTGAAACAGGGGAAATGGACGCCTTTAGGTATCTGAAAGACATTATTGGTAGCCTTCAAGACGACTGAATCGGGTGCGGTCAGCCCAACCTTTCGCGCCTGCGTCTTTTGCATATCCTTGTTCATCCATCGTACGATGGCACCTTCCTCATGTTGAATGTGTGGGAACACAAAACTCTTTTCTAATAAATGTTGATTGGCGTCAATAGCCACAACAGAAAAGTCACTTGTTGGAATCAGCAACACTTGCCCTTTAGGATCAGCACATTCATTGAGCAACAACCGAACTAGTCCATCGCGTCCTTTTTTACGCTCGAAAAAGAGATAGCGACCGACATAGCGACTATAGCAATCTGCTGGAGTTGGAGGCATAACACCTCTATGTAATTCAGGATAGAATCCAATGCATACAACGGTTATCTCACACCCCATGTTGGCCAATGCACGTATGACAGCCAAACGTGAAGTGAAACTATTACCTATGATAACGACTTTATATTCCAAAACGTTTGATACGTCCTTTTTCAGGAACCATTTTGAAGCGGGTTTTCATATATATCTTTGATATATAAAAACGGAATTTTATATACCATAACGAATACGGGCATTCGTTCAACCATTTAGCGCGCACGATATTAAAATGGTCACGACATGCTCTGTAGGCGACGAAATGATAACCTTCTTTCTTGGATATCTTTAGCATACGAGAGTTCTTCTCATTAGTGTCGCGTGTTAGGACTGTTAATTTAAGTCGTAGAGCCTCTTTCTCTACATAGTCATATAACAATCTAAAAACGCCTTTACCGCTATAGTCAGGCAATACAGCACCAAGGCAGACATAACCATAACGTCCTTTGTTATACCATTGTTTCCCTTCTTTGATGATGAGAGCTAATGTACCTACGACTTTATTGCCATCCATAGCTACAAACATCTTGCCTCCATCCACATGTTTTTGTAGTTCTGCAGCTGAAAGTGCTGGAAGTTGCATGACAATGCCTTTCTGGCGGTTCTGTTCATGAGCCTTCCAAAGGACATCATGAATTTCATCCCAAGATATAAATTCCGGTTTTTCGATTATCTGAATTTTAGAATTCATATATTATAATAGTTTATTCAGGAAACCATGTGTTAGGTCTCGGCCATAGTTCACGAATGATTCTTTCTGTATATTCTCCCATACCAGAGCCAAAAGCAGATTGACTTAATCCAGGATTTGTGTTAAATTCAATCAATACAGGTTCTCCATCTACTTGAATAGCAACATCCCATCCAACGATATTGAAGAAAGGCAATTTTAAATGCAACCTTTTAACCATTTCAATTGCCTTGTCGTAAGAGGGCAATTGATATCCTTCAAGAACTATACCCGTATCAGTTTTATCAATATTATCATCTGCATATCCTCCAAATGCATATTTACCAAGCTTACCATCTTTACTGATGGTTGTACTTATTCCACCTGCACATTGATTATCAATCACAGAACCGCTACGTCCTATGCGAACAACAGAATAGATAATCAGAACTTCCATACCAGACCGATATGAGAGAATACGAAGTGTGTTGACTGATGTTGGGTTTAATGCAGCCATACCTTCGTGTTGCCTCACCCAATTTTGAACCAAAAAGTTCTTCTTGTATTCCTTAAATATTTGGCTTATAGTCTTACCGTTTATACTTGTGACTCCATCTTTCACACTAAAAAACTGAACTCCGTGCCCGTGCAATTCTCTGGACGGTTTTATGATAACATTCTCCATGTTCTTACAGAGTAATACAGCATCTTCTTCAGAGACGGGTTCCCCTTCATAATAATAATAGCCATTCATGTTTTTTAATATGGAATGGACAATATTCTCACCTGGAAACAAAAAATCGCACATATTTTTGTCCCCGAAAGCTCCTTGGAGTCGATGCTGGTTCGCTTTTGGCACCAATTCACAATGATACACGTTATTCGGTACATATTCCTTGGTGAAATGACCTGTACGGGAATAGAAGTATTCGTGGCAATAAAGCGGCACTTTCTTGCCAATCATATTCATATAATAATCCTGAACCTCTTTTTTTTGAGCTTTGGTCAATTTCTTGCGATGTTCCAAGTCTTTAAAGTTGCGGGTGATTTTCCCTTTCCATTTTTTCATTTCGCGCATCTTGCGCAGCTTTGTAAACAATTTGCTTATCATCCTTTTATTTTGTTTTTCTATTTTTATTCATTTTCATTGTCCACATCAACAAGTGTCGTCTTTGGTCATGCAGAAGCAATCGTTGCAACAGATAATCGTTTGTTATACATTTCTTTTGAATCTTATTCCACCAACCTTTCAAAAGTATAATTGTACATTGTTTCAGAGAGTGAGAATGAAACGTCCTATCAATAATTGACAACTCCTTTGTTCCCAGATCCTCACAAACCTTACTCAGATAATTGTTGTAGGAATCTTTATCAGAAAGATAGCGACAAATGGACTCATTATGTTTATTACGGGCATCCTCATGGTCAACCACAAGTCCAACATTGTCCACATTTCGAGTATTCACCACTTCCCATGACAATTGTCCATTCTTAATAGTCATTAGCACACATAACCCTTCATACCAATGCGGACGGTTCCATGCACGATAGTCGTATCCCTCTTTGCTATTGAACAAGAAGTTGCCAAGACTATAAAAGATTGGTTTACTCTTATACTCTTCCCATCCCTGTGGACAATGTGGATGCGTTCCTATCACTGCATCTGCGCCCCAATCTATGAAATCACGATATCGGGCAATTGTCTCTGGCATGGGAATGTCGATGTATTCAATGCCATCATGTGGCAATACAAAGAGATAATTAACATCTTTCTTGGCATTGGCTATTACATGGTTCACCTTCAGGTCATTAATGTAAGCACATCCTAATCCTTCATGATTCATTACATCATTGAAGACTCCAGTATATGCAGCAAAACATACGGCAAGGAAACCTATCTTTACGCCATTCACCTCAACGACCTTCACTTTGTATGCCTCTTCGTATGTACCTGCGCCAAAAGCATCGTCTCCCAAAATGGCCTTCGTCTTTTTGTATCCTTCATCACCCCAGTCATATGCATGATTATTGGCAAGTTGGAACAAATTAAAACCTAATCCCCTCAAAAAGTTTGGTGTATCATCATTTTGGAAAAAACGTTCCCTTTCCTGCGGTGGAAGATTTGCATCTTCCGGCTTTAGCGGCACCTCAAAATTCACCACTTTGATGTCGCAAGATTGGATTAATTCCTTCAATTCATCCGACACCTTGATGGGGGCAGTGGATGGCTTGGAACAGAAATCGCCACAAAAGAATATTTTAACTATACTATTTTTATCGAACATATATCTGGCTATATAATATCATCAGTATACAAATAACTCATGAGATATCTCTCCATGAAAAAAGTTCTATATCACCAGACTCCTTCAGCAGTTGCATATGCCTCATCATTGGTTGTCGATCATGTTTAAGATATGATGGACTGTCATCAAGGAACACCCCGTCTTTATAGTTTGGATGACAATACAACTCTATGGTTTCGTATTTGTCAAACAAATGTTTTTTCGACAAATAATAATCTATATTGGTAGCTGGTACATATTTTACAAAAGGATTCCAACTAATTAGGCGAAACAGTCTATATCTCCTGCTTTTTTGCTGGTGTATCCCAATATAACGTACAGACTTAATCTTGTACTTCCACGTAAATAGATTAAGTGCCACAGAAACAGGCCATGTCAAATTATACCACAGATGAAAGTCAACATGTTTATAATCAGCTTTTCCATCAGTCACCTCAATAAACTTCTTATATTGTGCTACCAACTCTTGATAGACAACTCTCCACTTGACAATATCCGAAATCTTTTTCGGCAATCCTTTATATTTGGTGATTTTCCCAGCGGTACAAAAAAACGAATCTTTCCTCATGACTTCCGTAAGAGGAATGTCATCAGGATCCTCATTCAACAAATTTGTTGACAAATTAAAATGTAAATGAATCTTGCCAACATATCCTCCTCTTTTGATATACTCTACAGCATCTTGCAGGTGCTTGCCTGTCACAATCAAGCCAGCAGAACTAATCAACCCCTGCTTGAAACAATCGTCAACAGCATGATTCCGATTTGGACTCTTTCCAAAATCATCAGCATTAAGAATAACATGTTTCATATATCTATCACAACCTTTGATTCCTTTTTATATTTCTTCCAGCAAACCTGAACTTTGCAGGTATAATGGTCAGGAAGTAAGTATAGGACTCCGGCTTGAAAAGAATAGACCAGCCTAAATAAATGATAATAAAAAAAAAGAATGAAATTATTCCATCTAAATACAGTCCAAATTGTAAAAGTCTGCCCACACTATAACTGATTAATGCAGCAAAGAGTGAAATTAGCATAATAGGTACAATGTCCATAAGTTGCCTAAACCAATGATAGCCAATATGTTTCGAAACAAGGCCAATATTTACAAAATATGAAAACCAATAGTTTAATACAACACCAACCAGAAGCCCTTCCATTCCCCAAAACAATAGCCCTAAAACAACAAAACTAATTCCTGCAATCCGTTTTAGGAGTGTCCAATAAAACATTGCCTTACTCTTTCCTATGGCAGCTATGGATTGGAGGTTGACAGACTGTAGACAGCCTGCAAGTCCAGCAACGCATAATACTTGGAAATAAGGGACACTCTGAAGCCACCTTTCTGAATACAACAAAACAAACAACGGTTTTGCTTCCAAAAGGAGTAGGAACATCAGCGGAAACGTAACATAAGCCAATGTCATAGTTATTCTTTTAATCATATTTGATAACGCTAATTTGTCATCTTGTACTTCAGAAAAAAGAGGATAAGTAACCTGTGTCATTACGTTAGAAATACTTAGAGAAGCCAGTCTTTCAGTTCCTTGCGCTTTGGAATAATAGCCCATAGTGGATGAAGTATAAAACCTTCCTATAAGAAGTCCTTGTATTTGTTGGCCAAAACTATTTATTAAATGTGTTAAGAACATATAAAAACCAAAACCAAACAGCTCATGGAAGGATTTCCATGAAAAAGTCAATATGGGGCGCCATTTGATATAGAACCAAAATACCAGTGCAGGAATCGCTGCAGTCAAGATGTGTTGAGCAACCAACGACCAAACGCCGTATCCATGGTAGGCCATAAAAATAGATACAGACAAAGCTATGAGAGAGGTCGATATAGTTACAATTGACAGAACTTTGAAGTTCAGTTTCTTCTGCAACTGATTGCGCTGTACGATATTGAAAGCATAGATAAACAAGATGAGTCCTTGCACTCGCAAGACATCACACAACAATGGAATCTTGTAGAACCTTGCAATAGCAGGAGCTGAGAAATAAAGGATGACATACAAAAACACGGCCATTCCAAGATTCCAAAAGAATATTGTGGAATAATCTTCTTGCGTGGGACGCTTCTTCTGAATCAAGGCAGATCCAAAACCTCCGTCAATGAATGTTTCCGCCAGAACCATGAATATCATCAGCATGCCTATGCAGCCATAGTCGTATGGCGTCAGCAGACGGGCAAGGATAATGCCCGAAATGAACTGAATAAACATTGTAGAGTATTTCTGCAATGCTGTCCATATCATACCCGATGCGGCTTTTTGCTTCAAATTTTTCGCCATTCTATTTTTGTTTTGCAAAATTCTCCAAATAAGAAAAGTAATCTGTCAGTTTTCCATTTTTGACAATGGTCGCTTTACGTATTACCTCTGAAGCGTTACCTTTACCACTAAGGAGAGGCTTAAAAACATACTCCGTAAGCATATCGCCAAAATATACGCTTGCATCAATAGCCAAGGCATTTGGACATGTATCTACCGCCATAACGGTGATATTATCTGGTGAAGAGAACGGGAGTTCTTCCTTGAAAGTTACGGGATTGAAATCATAATACGGCTCAGCATGAGTGGCAGGCCTGATGGTAGATTTTACACTGCCACAGATGTCACATGTAATATCGCCAATCATCTTAATGGGTAAATTATACTTAACAAAATCTTCCTGTTCCAGATAAACTGGTGCCTGCGGGTCCCAGAAATGACATGGAATAAAGATATCAGTATGCTTGGCGAACTTGACAAAATCACTTTTGTATGCTCCAGGATTACTGCGGAAATCTTTACGGTCAAATGGTTTCCTGTCTTTTCTTTTTACAAGCTCATTGACAGAAGCACGATAAAAGGAGAGTGTTTCCACAGGTTCATCGCTCAAGAATTGTTCCAAGGTCAGCTCTTGAGCTCGACATTCACGCAGAGCATAAGTAGCTCCTTGAGCAACCCTTCCATTTCCGGTTATCAATATTTTAACCTTGGGCAATTGTGCCGTGGCAAGTATAGTGCGCATCTGCGTTAGTGTAAAATTCCGTCCAGGCTTTGGTAAAGAGTTTCGGCCCAGCCTCAACATATAGCCACGTAAGGTATAATAAACACCAACAACTCCTGCCCACCAGCCAAAAGCACAGACACGTTCACCATTCTCATCAACCAAATACTCGTAGTCTGAGAAGGTCAGGTTATTGATGAGCATGGCCTGCAATAGAGACCGGTTATATTCCTGCATTTTGGCAACATGTGCAAAGAAGAAATAGTGTTTGTTCGGAATCAATGTGTCAATTTGTGCTTCTTTAATGCCAAAAAGAACGTCGCAATCAGACAAGTCACTCACAACTTTCATGCCTACTTTTCTGTACTCATCGTCTGTAAAAGCCCTGATATCGCTGCTTTGAACAACGATGTCTGAATCTGGAAACTCCTGCTTTAACTTCGCAACTTGAACAGGCGTAAGGGCCACTCTATTATCCTCAGGGACTTTTGTTTCTTTAATTAATCCTATTTTCATGCCTTTATTTCCTGTAAGCCTTCCTGTCTGTCTTTCCATTAAAGGTTTTAATGAGCGCATTAACGACATCTATAACCCGGGGAATCTTGTACTTTTCCAGTTTATCGGAGAGGAAAGCATTGAGTGCCACAGGGTCGAACTTGCTCCTGTCCTCTACTACAACAAGAAGTTTAAGATAGGGAACGCCGAATTCGTCACGGTCCTCAATGCAGAGACACTCATGGACTAATCCCGACTGTAGCGCAAGGTTCTCTACATCGGTAGGTGCAATCTTGTAGCCACCAATGTTGATAACATCATCCTTGCGCCCTATATAGTAAAGGAAGCCGTCCTCATCGAATGTTCCGATGTCACTGCTCACGAACCATCCGTCCTTGAACACCGAGCGCGTCAGCTCCGGCTCGTTGTAATACCCCTTCATCACCATTTCGCTCTTGGCGCATATCTGCCCTTCTACACCAGCCTCCTTGGTGAGACGTCCGTCTTCAGTCAGAAGGGCAATATCCATCGTCCTGACAGGCTTGCCGATACAATTGGGGCGGAAACCCTCCTTGGCATAATTGTATGCTGTACCTCCAGGAATCTCAGTAGCTTCAAAGGTGTTATATAGTTGGGAATAGGGCAAAAGTTTCTTGAGGCCGTCGCTGTCGCCGGCAAACAGCGGTGAGGAACTTGATAAAACAAAATCTATCTGATGCTTAAACTTTGAGAACCTGTCGCCAGTCCTGCTGATGATGACCCGAATGGAGGCAGGTGGCAGGAACATCGAGGTGACATGATGCTTCTCTATGACGGCAAAAAACTTTACCAAGTCGCCCATACCCTCTATATATACGACGCAACAGCCGTTGGCAAGTGGGAAATGCGTGCTTCTGATTCCCCCGACATGGTTCAATGGTGCAGCCACTAAAAACCTGGTGTTTATCTTAAGTCCATAAGTGTTTATCATACCTGATGCGTAAAGGCTCTGTTGACGATGTGTCAGCATGACGCCCTTCGATTTTCCTGTAGTGCCAGTGGTGAAGACAATGTCGCAAACCAGGTTGATATCAGGATACTTAATCGCTGTATCTGCCGTGAACTCATATTTGTGCTCAATGGCATATATATCGTCGTATGATAACCACGAGACAGATGATAATGTTTCAGGTTTCTGGGTATTCTTCGCAATGACAAAACGTGAATCTGTGGCAGTGGCGATTTCCAGAATGCGTGACTCTGGCGCCGTTTTTTCAACAGGTACAACGGCAGCTCCCACAAGGTGGATGGCGTACCAACATGCCGGACATGTCACTTCGTGTGATGCCTGTACAACGACATGATCACCCTGCTTGATACCCTTTGCTTTCAGCCAGACAGATATGGAATAAATCATATTGGCCAACTCTTGGTATGTGGTCTCATGGTCATTGGCTATGACAGCAATATCATTAGGGTTCTTCAGTGCATGTTCTAATATCCGCTGCACGATAGGTTTCCATGTCTCCGCCTCATCAAAGGGAATCGGAGCCCCCAAACCTTTAAATGGAGAAACAACTTCCACACCTTCAAGGGGCTGTGCGGTCTGGTTCTGTGTTTTCACTTCTTGCATCAAAAGGGCCATGCGGCTGGCGCTGTCGAAGTTGTCAGCATTGACTTTCTCAAAGGGGATCTTACAGGAGAAAGCCTCCTCCAAAAGACTGACCACGGTGATGAGCGACAGAGAGTCTAAGATACCCTTTGTTACGAGTTGTTTTTCTTTTTTAAAGTCAATGCCACTGATGTTTGCCGACAGCACCTTTATAATTTTTTCCCTAACAGACTCACTTAGTTCGGTACTTACGCCAGCATTCGTGGCATCGGCATTTTCAGAAACTAACGTGTCTTGAAGTGCTGTGCCCTGTCTGCTCTTCACAAAGAAGTCCCACTCCGCAGCGGCAATCTCTGGCGGAAGCTGTTGGTTCTTAAACTGATAGGAGTGAGCCTTGTTCATCAGTCGTGAGGCAACAAACATATCAAAGCGTCCTATGACCTTGGCTGGGTTTCCTGCAACGACGGAGTTTTCAGGCACGTCCTGTGCCACGACACTGCCAGCAGAAATGATGCAGTTCTTGTTAATTCTCACGTTTGGCAGTATCCTCGTACCTGGGCCGATATATACATTGTCCATGATTTCAATGCAGCCGAGACGCTCATTGGGGCCGAAATCTTCTCCTGGAACTGCCCTTTTAAGAAATACATTGACCATATCGTGCGGTACAAGCAGTGCTCTGGGGTGAACAATCACGTTGTTGTGTAACTTTATAAGTTCGGGATAGAGCGGTATTTTGTATGGTCCAAAGTGGCAATCCTCCCCTATGTCTGCAAAGATATGATGCTTCTTGAGATAGGCGGCACGCTTCCTGCCGCTTCGCAGAAACATCATGGCGATGGAATGAAGGAATCTTTTAGCTTTCATATCGTTATTTATGTTATGGTGCCAAATTGGGATTGGATATCACTTGTATAAAGGCAGTAGGAATATAGGCTGTAGATACAAGACCCACTTGAGACAATGACAATACAACCCGTTGCTGGCCCGATACTCTGGCAACCCGTCCTTCAACACCTTTGAATGCGCCATCTGTTATTCTAACCAGCTCTCCGCCTTTGAAATGACATTGTGACTCATTCACAAACCTGAGATGTTCACTTTTGTTGCAAGTGGCCATGATGAAATTCTCCATCTCCCTGCAGGGAACGGTCAATGGAGGATTCTTGCTGGATTCGTCAAGTTTAAAATGATTGTAATAATAGGAAAGATATGACAGTGTTGGAGTCCTCTTGACATACTCATAAGCCTTATCCTCGGTGGTATATACAAACAGAAGGTTGGGGATAAGTGTTTCAAGGACTTTCTTTTCCTTGCCATTTATCAACTTTTTGACGTATCTTTTAGCAATATATGCAAAAGTGCCGTCTTCAACAATATAATCAAAAGCCTTGTCTTCTCTTCCGTATGATGCACGTAAGACATACCATCTCATACCAGATGTAGGTATATATCTTACCGACACCCCTGTATTGGAGCTCTTGGCTTCGGGGATGGTGTCAGGGGTAAGCCCTACACATGGAGGATTAGCCTCGCCTCGTCGAGTTTCCACATTAGACAATGTGCTCATATTGGACCCTTTCTGGTTTCGGTCTTAGTCAGGTCCAATGCTTAGTGTAAACGTCATTCAAAAAAAATGAATCTTTTACTTCTTTACCTGTGCCTCTTTTATATAACTTCTCCGGGTGTTGGGGAGTGTCCCATGCCGCTATCCATAAGGATTGATTCAATTATTCATGTCAATTGAATCTTTCTCGGGCTTTTCGTAACTCTTTTTCAAAACTGGTTTATTCATACATGGGTGGACCTGATGATTAATCCAAATCACCTGACAGCCCCTCCTTAGTCTATCAGTCCCCATTGGCCACTTATACACAGAATACCCTCGTATTCAACTTCAGTGACTTCTGTTTGAGGAGTCACGTATTTCTTTCTTTCGTTTATACTCATTGTTGGATTTAATATAACACTATCGAATTACAAAGTTAGCTATTCTTGGATAATATAGCATAATATATATACCCAAAAAATCTCATTTCAAGAAAAAACACCTGGAAGCACTATTGCCTTTTCCCATTATTTTAATATTCCTTCCTTCTCTTTTTGACGACATACCGGATAGAAGAACCCATCTTTCTCAGCAATCTGGCCTCACACTCTATTGGGGCCACTAATAGCAACCTCATGATACGTCTGGCGTTGGCAACGCCTATATGGTAGAAACCCCGCTTGCCCTCAAATCTATGAGAATGGAGCCCAAAGTTTCCACCTTCAAGAATATCATTTAGTATCTGTTTGCCAAGCCGCTCGTCAGGTTCCACCAAACAATTGGATAACGGCAGCCCCATCACCTCATTTTCCACCCACATCAAAGCTCTGGCAAAACGCAGCATACCAAGATCTATGATTGTATCAGTAATCATATTACGTTCCTTCAAATCCTGGCTTAATCCTTTCAGGACATAATAATAATCAACCACTTGCCTAAGCCCCAGGCCCTCATCAAATAAGTGCATCAGCATATGTCCCATTTGGTATACAGCATTAAATTCATCGGTCGGAACACATACTGCCCTCTTAACTCCTGATAGATTCACCTTGTGTGCAAACTGCTCTTCTTTATTGCGTTCAATCCAACATTGCAGTCTTTTTTTGTTTCGTCTGCTGAAAAACTTTAGTGGAGTAACATGAACATCAACCGACACATCGCTGAATATCGGGAAATGGATATGCTTGTATGATACTTCCTCATTTGGGAACTTACTATGGACATATCGGTAAACCGCCTCCGGTTCAGCATTAACCCATATATCTATGTCACCCGGAATACGTCTCAAAGGATTAGGATATTTCTGTGCATTACCCTGCCCTTTCAGCAGACAACACTCAAAGCCATCCTGCTCCATCATCTCAAACAGCTGTTCAATCCGCTTATTAATCAGTTCATTACGCTGCTCTATCAGCTGAACATATCCAATCCATCTAAGCATGAATGGTTTGGAGATTGAGTCCGGAAAGACTTCAGGCAAACAAATACCGGATATACTCTGTTTTTTTGCAAAATCATATACAGACTCCCAATCCTGTACGTCAGGAGCCGTAGTATCAGGATTCAATACGTATCTGAGCCATTGTAAGGCCATTATAGTATTTGATTCAATTCTTTCCATCAAATTTCACCCAAGATACAGCCTAAATAAGACCGCAGTTCAAAGATAGTTATTTTTTGGTATGGCTCTTTCTTTTTACATCACTGGAGTATTGAATTAGAGAGCCAGCACCTCCGGGCTACTACAGACTCCTCCGGACCCTAAACGGCGAACTTACCCCTTTTAGCCACCTTTTGGTGTCTAACGGGGCACGGACAAGCGCCGTTCTTAACGGGATCCTCCAGAGCCTTCCGCTATACGCCCTCCGCTAATGGCTCTCTAATTCAACACTCCAGCTACTGCAAAAAAGAAAGAGCTGTGAGTTCACTTACCTTTCCCAGTGAGCGGAATTGAGGGTATACCCATCAATTCCCTCACCCATTTCGCCACAAATAGACATCCTTTTACCACAATTATAAATTATATACTTCTATTAGATGATTATGCAATAATTTTGCAGCCTGAATCAAACAAGAATCTGTTTGAGTTTGTTCCATAAAGAAGATTGTGGTATATTTTTTCCTCTGTTCTTACCGTTTTGAGGAAATAATGGAGGTCCATATTGACTGAGGAACGATAAGAACAGAGGAGAAAAGAGGACTTAAGATATTTATGGAAACAAACTTAAATAGATTCTAACATGTGGCGTAAATTCTGCGGATGGATATTGAAAGTATGGGGATGGGAAACAAGCCCCTTCATGCCCCCTGAACCCAAGTGCATACTTCTGGGCGTGCCTCACACGTCAATGCTGGACTTCGTCGTGGCGTACCTGTTCTACGTATCCATCGGCGGCAAAACCTTCTGCATGGTCAAGAGCAGCCTCTTCTTTCCGCCTCTGAGCTGGATACTTAGAGCCATCGGAGGCATACCCGTAGACCGCAAGCATCCCGGCGCAGTGGTAAGATCGGTCCTCAAGGAGATGGAAAAGAAGGAGCTGATGCACCTGGCAATCGCCCCCGAGGGCACACGCAAGCCCGTATCACGTTGGAAAACCGGTTACCATTTCATTGCCAAAGCCACAAACATCCCCGTTTACCTGTGCTACTTTGACTGGGGCCGCAAAAAAGTAGCAGTAGACCAGAAGTTTGAGTTGACCGACGATGCCAACGCCGATACCCGCCGCATCCAGGAGATATATGAAAGCATGAACTTAAAAGGACGACATCCTGAAAAATACATCACAAAATGAGACACAGATTCACAACACTTGCCCAAGTACTAGACTACTCTGCCGCAGTCAACGGCAGCCGCATGGTATCGGATTACGTCGATGGCGGATGCCGATACACATTCACGCAGTTCAAAGACAAGTGCGACCAGCTTTCAGGCACGCTGTCAACCTTCGGAATCAATGCCGATGACAAGATTGCCATCCTGTCCGAGAACATGCCAAACTGGGCCGTAGCCTTCTTTTCCATAACCGCTTACGGCCGAATAGCAGTCCCCATGCTGCCTGAACTTTCGCCTAATGAAGTTGAGAACATACTCACTCACTCCGACGCCAAGGCCATATTCGTGTCGCAGAAACAGCTACCCAAAATCAGCCAGGAGACATCCCAGAAGCTACATTTGGTCATAGACATAAGCACTTTTGATTTCATCAAGGCCGAGGATGACCGCTACACTTGCGATGGCCGCGGCAAGATGCCCGAACCTATGGACATAGCCGCCATCATATACACATCGGGCACAACAGGCAACGCCAAAGGCGTCATGCTCAGCCACCGCAACTTCTGCCACAACATACTCACAGCCTGGCACGCGCACAAGGTACACCGCCGCAAAGACGTATTCCTTTCCATCCTGCCCCTGGCTCACACCTATGAGATGAGCATCGGCATGCTCTATCCGTTCAGCACCGGTTGCCCTGTCTATTACATCCAGAAGCCCCCTACACCAACAATTCTGGCCGATGCCCTGAAACGCATCCGCCCCACAACCATACTGTCCGTTCCACTGATAATTGAAAAAGTAATACGCGGCAAGATATTCCCCACAATAGCCTCCAGCAAGTATCTGCGCTATTTGAAGAAGCATTTCCCGCGCATACTTTACTTCCTGGTAGGCAAGAAAGTCAAGCAGCAGTTCGGTGGCCGAGTACGTTTCTTTGGTATAGGTGGTTCCAAGCTTGACGTTGAGGTTGAGCAGTTCCTGCGCAACATTAAGTTCCCGTACGCAATAGGTTACGGACTTACCGAAACCGCCCCGCTAATATGTGACGCAGGCCCCAAACGTACCCATCTGGGCAGCACCGGCACATCATCATTCCAGGTTCAAGTCCGCTTGGCCGATGTCAATCCCGAGACCGGTCAAGGCGAGCTCCAGGTAAAGGGCCCCAACGTGATGATAGGCTATTACAAAGATTACGCCCGCACACGTCAGGTAATGACCGATGACGGCTGGATGCGCACAGGCGATATAGCCAGCACCGATAAGAAAGGCCGATACTACATCCATGGCCGCTCCGGAAACGTAATCATAGGCGCATCGGGTGAGAACATCTACCCTGAGGAGATCGAGAGCGTCATCAATAACATATCAGACGTAAACGAATCAATCGTAATAAACCGTTCAGGACAGCTTGTAGCGCTAGTTCAGTTCAATGACGGCGTGATAGACTGGAACCTTGAAGGTCAGGAAAAGTTTTTGGAGAATCTGGAACGTCGCAAAAAAGAGGTCATTGAGTTTGTAAACTCCAAAGTAAGCCAATTCCTCAAGATCAAGGACGTGGAGGTAATGAAAGAACCCTTCAGCAAGACCGCCACGCACAAGATCCGCCGCTTCCTCTACCAGGACAAAAACAAAAAATGATACAATTGGGGTCTGACCCCAATTGTATCATTTTTACGCAGAAACAACATTTGAGTATGAAAAAGATAATAAATCCTTGGATAGGCACAGAAGGCTACAACTGCTTTGTCTGCTGCCCCACCAACCCCATCGGACTACATCTGGAGTTCTGGGAAGACGGTGACTATATAGTAACAAAGTTCCATCCCACACACGATTACGAGAGTTGGCAGAACACGCTGCACGGAGGCATACAGGCGCTTCTCATAGATGAGACCGCCGGCTGGGTGGTATGCCGCAAGCTACAGACCAACGGCGTAACCTCAAAGATGAACATGGAGTATCTCAAGCCCGTCAGCACCCTTCTGGACGAGATAACCGTGCGCGCCCACATAACCAAGATGATGCGTAACGTAGCCTTCATCGAGGCCGAACTCATGGATGCCGATAACACCGTACTCACCCATGCGGAGCTCATCTACTTCTGCACCCCCAAATTCAAACTGGACGAAAAAGCCTTCCCCTCCACCGGCTGCAAAGTTGAGGGAGAATAGCAAAAATAGTACAAAAGGGGTCTGTCCCCTTTTTGTACTATTTTTGCCAGTTGAAGCGGACGCGAGCCAGTTCACGGCCGTCTTCGGCCTTTATGCTGTGCAGTGAATCATCGCCGTCCATCTGGGTGGAGACAAATATCTTCTCGCCAAACAGCCCCTCTTTCTTAAAGTTTATCTCCAGGCGGGCAGGCTCATGCTCCAAACGGTACTCCGGAACCAGGCTCTCGCTGGCCCACAGAGGATATATTGCGTTGTTTACGTGATTATTGCGGTCTATATCGTCATAACGCACCAGGAATCGCTCAACGTAGTCCTCACGCTCCACGGCAGGCAGTTTGGGGAACCGGCCTTCAGAAATAACCTTCTCATGAATAGGCTCATACTCCGGCAGCCACTCCTTGAGATGCACCGGGCGGCGTGACGCGAAATCAATCACAATCCACTGGCTGCAGGCACGGATGATACGCTCCCCGTCAGCACTCCACACCTCAAATTCACGCTCCGTATATAGGGCCGATGTATCCGATGGCCAACTCTTCAAGGTAATCGCCTCCTGCAGATGCGGCATGCGGTCTATCTCCACGTTCATGGCAATAAGCACCCAGGCTTTGCCAACGGTGCGCAGGTAATCATAGCCTATACCTATCTCATTGGCACTGTCATCGGCAATGTCCTGAAAGAGATTAAGCAGCGTGAGCAGACGCAATGTATCCTTGCGGTCGCATTCAAAACTCTTTACCACATAAGTATGAACCTGTTTCCTTATTGCCATTGTTACCCCTTTTTCAGTTCGTGGCGCGAAATTAACTAAAACCTACCAAATACGAACCCCGCTCCATATTTTAAAAATGAAGCGGGGTTAATATCAGTTGTACCGTATCAGTTCTTTGAAACCATGTTCTTGAAGGCCTCGCCAAATATCAGGTAGCTGCAGTTTCCGGCAATGGTGCCCTCGTTCTGCCCCCACAGGAACGGCCAGTCGTCAAAGTTCTCAAAGTGGTCAGGACGGCGGAACAGCAAGCCGGGAGCCACGTTTCCGGGTATGAACGAGAAATCGGCGCGGTTGTTGCCGTAGAACACCTGCTTGGGACGGGCCGCACCAACGGCTGCCACAAGTGAGTAGTTATGGTACGGATGGCATCCGAACATGAAAGCGGCGGCATTATAGGCGTACTTCTTGTCTATGATGTCCGGGAAATAGATGGCGGCAAACGCTGCGGTGGTTCCGTATGTGACCACGGCACCGCTGCCGGCCCAGTTACCCTCACCTATCGGCACCCCGTAAGGATTGTTATTGGAAACCTGCTCCAGATAATCCTTGTACTTCTCTGCATACGGGCGCAGACGCTCCTTGTACGATGCATCCATATAAGGAATAGCATCCATAGCAGTACGTATGCTGTTATTCACATTACGGTCCAGAGCAGGCCATATCTGCTCATTGAACTGGTCGATGTATGATTTCTCACCCGTTGCAATATAGAGTTGCAGATTCGTTGCCATGTTACCGTTACCGGCACGGTTAGAGTTCTGGTTCTGGAAGCCCTGACCTCCCTGACCATTCTGTCCACCCTGTGGCCTCTGACCACCCTGTGGAGCCTGAGGTCTCTGAGCGTTCTGTCCACCTTGAGCACCCTGAGGTCTCTGACCTCCCTGGAAGCCCTGACCATTCTGACCACCCATGCGCCCCATGCCTCCTGCTCCGCGTTGGCTCATAAGCTTTGTAGCCTCCTCCTGAAGCCGTTTGGACTGTTTGAGACAGCGGTCTGCCAATTCATTATTGTAGCCCCTGAGTACACGGCTTGCGGCAGCAAACATATTGGCCGCGTTTATATCATTGTTCAGGTTACGGTTGGTGAACGCCCACATGTCATCAGGTGTTCCGCTGCGCTTGCCGTCGGCCGATTTCACGTACTTGGGCAGACTGGGATCATAGTGCAGGCCATCGGTTATGGCGGCGGCGTCACCCAAGTGATGGTAGTTATCCAATACGGAATTGGAGAGTGTCTGTGACATGAATCCTATGTTCTCGGCCTGAGCCAGAAGGTTCAGGACACCGTGCTCTATGTATTGCAGCAGGTCTGGTTTGCCGTCCGGACGGTGCAGGTCAACATAACGCTGCTCCTCGCTCACGAATGTCTCGTCACGTTTGTTACCAAAGAGTGACCAGGCCGACACAAGGCTCTGGACTACGCTGATGTTTGAGCCAGTCTCTATGTCAAAGTCACCTGCGTCAAAGTAACCGCCCACGTTAAGGCCCGGAATAAGCTCGTAAGGCTTGTACTTGGTATTTGTGTTGGGCCCCTGTGAATGCAGGTCAAAGTGGTCACTCTCAGGAGCCTGCAGATAACCCTCCTTGAAAGGCTCGCCATGCCAGATGCGGTAACCTTCGTTCACCGTCATGTGGTTCATGTGTATGGGAATCCACACATCGCTGGTGGCATCGGTAATCCAGTTATATACAGACTGGTCAATTATAAAGTTACCGGTCTTGTATTCACCGTACTTTATGAAATATACGCCCGGCTCTTTTACATCGGTAAAGTCAAACTTCACGTAGTTGTACTTGTAGTACTCACCCCAAACAGTGATCTTGCCCTTGTAGGCCAGTTTCTCGCTGCCGTCATCGGCAATACGGTATATCTCGGCTGTGGCAAGCGGCTTGTCCATCTTGTCAAGCTCTATCACAGCAGTCTTGGGCTGTGAAGGCACATATCCAACCTGTGAGAATCCTATGTTAGGCTCCCTTATCCAACCGGGAATGGCATGTGGCTCAACTGTCCAGGTAACCACCTTGCCGGTCTTGCCTGCGGGCAGTACGCTACGAAGCACATACCAGCCGTTCTGTGCCAGCATACGGCCGTCGTAAAGCTCCAGAGTGGCATCCGATGATGTAATCTTTATCATGCGCTCAGGGTCATCGGGAGCCATAAGGATAGAGTGACCTGTCTCAAGAGGAAGCGGATCAACAAACTCTCCTGTACCGCGGTCATCGTAAGTGCGGAATCCCTTGAACTGACGGGGTTTCTCGTCATTTGACACAGCCTGGGTCTGGCTTACCGCATAACGCGGGAACCTGTTGGGGCGTCCGTCCATGATGTATGCCTTATTCCAGTACTGTGACGGCAGGAACTCCAGGTTGAAACCGGCTTTTCCTGCCAGGAACTCAGGCACAGGCTTGTCCAGATAGACCGCAATCTCTACTGCATTGCCTTTAGCGGTAACCACCACACGCGAGTCAAAATCATAATCTGCATAGCGCATGGCCACCTCAATGGAGTTGTTGATTGAATCCACCGTACGTCTGGGCGATGCAGGAACCAGGTCCCACTGCTCAGGAGTCTTGCTCAAACGCACTGCACCACCCTGTACGGTACGTACTCCGTGGTGGATAATCTCTATTCCGGAGTTCTTCTCGTCGTTGAATCCGCCCGAGAATGTATTGCTGAATACCAGCACATTAACACCCTGAGTCTCAAAATACTCCTTGTCATTAAGCTTGAGCGGACCCGCCGGCCTGGGGGCTTTGTCACAAGCAGCTACAATAATAGCCGCACAAAGCATAAGGATAGTTTTCTTCATAAGTTTAGTAATTGATTCGTGTATCTGTTTACAAATATATTGAATGCCTTGCAGATAAAAAAACTACCCGGTTTTTTTTATCAGTAACACAGTCAATTCAATATATGAACCTGAACTCGTCCAGGTAAAGCGTTGAACCTTCACCACCGGTAAAATAGTCACCAAGAGCGCTTGACGACGCCACAATCACCACATATTTCGGGGTACGGTTATTCCGGTATTCTATGTTTATGGTAAATTTCTCATAATCAGTCATGGTATGATTGTATCCTGCTTTACCGTAACCTATTATGTGCGGGTCATTGTCTATGTCCAGGAATGTATCGGTGGCCGGGTCAACAGTAAACTGGCTGTCCCAGTCGGCAAGTACCACAAACACATGAGCGCTGTCGGTCCTGCCCAGCCAGCTATCGTATGGTGCCTTGGCCACGTCAATGGCCATCGGTTTGTAGCAGGCGTATCCTTCAAGAGCCTTGGGGCGCAGTTTGAAAGGCAAGCCCCAGTTAAGCGTAGCGGATAACTTGGACAGGTTTATGTTACCCATCTGTCCGGTAAACATACATCCAGCCGCCATTTTCTTGGTAATCAACGCATTGATTTGATGAGTCTGAAGTTTTACTGCATGTTTGCCATCACCCTGTACGGCCAGGAACTTATCCTCCGAAACACATGTCAGCTTACCGAACATGGCCGTTGATGCATTGGCCGAAGCCCAGACGTTCTTCTGTGCGGCTGTTGCGTCTGGTCCATAGCACACTTCATTACTGCCGTTCCTGCTCCACAGGTCAAAGTTCATGTTGTATAGCTGGTTATCCGGGGTAAGAATTGAAGACTGCTCCTGAACGCCCCCCTGAGACTCCTCACGATTGTACGGAACCAGGTCGTTTTTCCATTCGCTGCATGACACAACAAGCATTGCAGCTATGATAATAGGGAATAACCTTTTCATATATCAGAAATGATAAACCAGTCCCATCCTGAGTCCTATAAGACTAGGCTTGAAACGTACGAATGAATGATTCAAAGTGCCGTCACCGCTTTCAGTGGAGTCCTGTTTCTGCCATTGGCAACCTCCCTCCAGAAGCGGAAGCTGGACCTCGAACGATATATTTTGGGTTGCAAAGACACTGATTCCGGGATATAAACCTACAGAGGCACTCCATATATCGCTGTAACTGCCCTCCTTGCCGTTCTGTGTTACTCTGTAACTCTTATTATAGCCTGTACTGCCCGACAGTCTGCCCTCAAAGAAAAGCGCCAGGATCCTGCCGTCAAACAGAGGCAGGTAACCTCTGCATGCCAGCGCGCCGTTAACAGTCTGTCTGCTGATATTCCTGTCAGGCAGTTCAACTGTGGCAATCAGAGTACTGTCAAATGAAACTCTAGTATCTGTATAACCAATCCTGAATCCAACAGACAGGTTGTCCTTTATGAACCATGCCCCCGATGCCGAAACGTCACCCAGAGTCAGGTTCCCCTCCAATTCCTTTACTATACCAAACAGGTCATAACCATTCTCACCGTCGGCTTTCCATGAATCATATCCGAACGACAGCCCTACAGACCTAGTTCCTTTCTCTATATACACAGCATGAGGATTACCCATGCCGCGTCTCTGTGCGCTTACAATGCCACATGCCGCAGTCAGCAGCAACATTGTCATTATAATCCTTGGTTTCATATCTGTTCTCTATAGAATCTCTGAGAAATAATGCTCTCGCAGAGGCTTGTGTACAGCATTGCCTGTCAATGTCACAGTCTCCTGCAGTCTGATATCGGCCGATGAACTACCCACCTTAACCATGAACTTGCCGGGAGCGATGTTCCACTGCCGCTGCCCGTCATTGCTGTAATAGCCCAACTGCTCCGTATAGAGCTTTACCTGCACGGTCTTGCTCTGGCCCGGCTGCAATGATACACGCGCAAATCCCTGCAACTGTATGGGACGTATATTCTGATTGTCAGTTGTGGGTGAAAGATAGACCTGTGTCACCTCATCGGCAACAACACTGCCTGTATTCTTTAGCGTGAATGAAACAGTGAGTGACTCATCCGTGGTCTTGGCATCCTCAACCTTCAAGTTGCTGTACTCAAAGGTAGTATAGCTCAAGCCGTAACCGAACGGCCACTGCACACGCGGATCCTGCTTTACTGAACGGTTATAGCAAATAGGCTCATAGACCTCGGTATTGGGATAGCTCACAGAGAGCTTTGCCGATGGCGATACGTTACCGTACAATATGTCAGCCATGGCATGGCCACCCTCCTCGCCCGGATACCAGGCCTGAATGACTGCGGCGCAACGCTCTGCCAGCCCGGACACCACCTGTGCCCTGCCTCCGAACATGACCAGCACCACCGGCTTTCCGGTCTTGATGAGCTCCTCCACATACTGCTCCTGCCTGCCCGGCAGACGCAGTCCCATGCGGTCACGGTTCTCGCCGCACAGCATCACGTTCTCACCCATGGCTGCTATGATTACGTCAGCCTGACGGGCCATGCGCAGCGCCTCATCCTTATCAGCCACCTCGCCCGATTGCACCATACGATGAAGAATGTACCAGTCCCATGCACGCTCATCGCCGTCTTCGCGATATTTCGTCTCCAGCTCCTCGGTCCAGTCACAGCCGCGTGAGTACATTATGTTCATTCCGTAAGGCTTGCGGTTGTTCATACCCTCCAGCAGTTTCACTATATGAGGCTGGTCCTGGTCGGCAATATCCTCCACCCTTTTCCAGAAATATGACATGGCGGGATAGGTGTAGTCACCGCACATTGCCCAGATGGAGTTGGCGTTGGGACCTGTCACCAGAATGTTCTTTACGTCCTTGAGCGGCAGTACGCCGTTGTTCTCGAGCAGTACAACTGACTGTGAAGCTATATCGTATGCAGCCCTGCGCTCTTCGGGGGTATCCAGTATTATCTTTTCCGTACTGTACAGGTACGGATTCTCATCAAGCAGGCCTGCACGTATCTTATGGCGCAGCACATCCTTCACAGCACGCTCAAATGCTTCCGGTTTAGCCAGGCCCTTATTAAGTGCCTCCTGCAGGTTCTTATAATCGCTGCCTTCAGGGAAATCCACATCGTTTCCGTTATTGATGGCCTCGGCTGCTTTTGCTGCAGAACCACTCACGCCCGGAATCTGGCCTATGGCGGTATAATCACTCACCACCATGCCGTCAAACCCCACATAGTCACGCAGAATATCCATCAGTATCTCACCGTTAGCCACGCAGTTGGTGCCGTGTACGGCATGATAGCCCGGCATTACAGTCCTGCCGCCGGCCAGACGTATTATGGTCTCATGCGGCAGCAGTATCTCTTCCATAAGTTCCTTCTCCGGGGCGTCACCGCCACCTCCATAGCCCAGGTAATGCTTGGAGCAGGCACCCACGCCCTTCTTAAGGTCTCCCTGCTGAAGGCCACGCACAAATGCCGTACCCATAACGGCGCTCAGATATCCATCCTCACCGTAAGACTCCTCCAGACGGTTGAAACTGGGCGTGCGGCACACGTCAACCATAGGTGAGAGCGCCAGTATGCCACCCATCTTGCGCATTAGCCTGCCAGTCTGAATGGTCTTGAGTTCAGCAAGTTCAGGATTGAATGAGCCGGCCTGCCCTATCTGCTGCGGATAGATTGTTGCACCCAATGTGTTTATACCGGAAAGTACCTCCTCGTGGAACAGAGCCGGAATACCGTTTGGCGTGTTATGCATCAGCCAATCCTGCAGTTGAGCCACCCGGTCACGCAGGTCATTGGGGTCACGCGGCTGCTGCAGGGCAAACTGTGAGAAATGCCCTATTCCATAGGGGATAAGCTTGCGGCACTGTGCCGTGTCCAGCTTTCCCTGATCATCAAAGAGCACATCCATATACATGCTGCGCAGCTGTGCAATACGCTCTTGCTGCGGCATATTATCGTAAAGGCTGTCAACCTTCCGCTCCAGATCACTCTTTTTGTTACAGTTTGTCATAAGCAATGCCATACTAATAATAACGGTCTTACTGAGCAAGACCAGCACATTTCTGTTAACCATGAAAAAAAGAATTGATAGTTAGCGGGTATAAAGGTATAAAAAAGGCACGTAAGACAGCCTTTTCAGTATCAGAAATAGAACCAGTGCCAGCAAAAGCTATCCTCACCCGGCCTGTACTCAAGTGTAGGAGTGGGAATCTTGATTGCGCTCAGCACTCTCAGTACATGCTTCAGGGTCTTGTTCTTGCACGGAATACGCGATATGTCTATGTCTGGCGCCAGGAACAGTCTGCGCAGACGGGCATCATTGGGCATATAAGCCAGCTGACCCGGTGCATACTCCCATCCGCGTCCCCAGTTACCGTCATCACCTACATGACCTGCAGGCTGATAATTGTTATACTCTCCGGTCATACCCTCGGCACCGTAACCGATAGCCCAGCCCAGCCATGACGGATAGCGGCTCCTGTCATTCATGAACAGCGATTTGACATCGCAAGCCAGCCATACGGTTATACCGCTATAGTCCTCGTAGAGGCGGTCCAGCCAATCCTTGCCCATGATGTAATCCCTCTCCATTGTAACAGGATTCTTCACATCATATTTGGAACATCCGGAATTGTGATAAGAATACTTCAAAGCTATACGCTGTTCATGCCAGAGAGCCTGCTGACCCATGAACAATCCTGTTCCCAGTATGTTGGCTCCCATATCACCCCATGAAAAACCCCAGTCGCTTGACAATGCATCAAAAATCTCAACCATTGTCATGATAGTGATACCTAAAGGAGCACCGTATAGAATGGAATGTTTCTCATCCAATCCGGTCATGGCAAGCGCCTCATATCCTATGTTGGCAAAATTGTAACAGGAATTGGCATGTCCCACCTTATCCATCTGAAGCCACTCGCCATTGTCATTGTAAAAATGGAATCCGCCGGTTTCCGACCCGGAATACCACGACACATATAGTGACGTCATGATTCCAGTTATGATAAGTGCTTCTGTACCAAGAACTATGGCACCGCTCCTGTTCAGACCCGGGCCGGCATTGTCCTTTCCCGTACCGGAATAACCCGACAGGCTCATACTCCTGGCATCATTAACAAAAAAAGGATTAAGTTCTAAATTGAAATCGGATGAAGATAAACCTGGATTATAATTGAATGCTCTTGCCGGATTCACAAATAACAACACAACCAGCAATAAAGACACGTACCTTTTTACCATGCATTTACAATTTGGGCGCAAAAGTACAAAAAAAGCGCATAACAGATATATTATCTACATGAAATCAAACGACAGTTGTCCGTCACCCAGCAGGTTGAATGACATGCGGTGATACGGCGTCGTGCCGTACTGTTTTATGGCCGCCCTATGCTTGGCAGTCGGATAACCCTTATTCTCCCGCCAGTCATACTGCGGATATTCATCGGCTATGCGGTTCATAAAGTCGTCACGGTAGGTCTTGGCCAGTATTGAAGCCGCCGCAATGGACATCATCTTGCCGTCGCCCTTAACAATGGTAGTATGCGATATACCCGGATAAGGAATGAAACGGTTACCGTCTATGAGCAGATGCTCCGGTCTGACCTTAAGCTGGTCTATAGCCCTGTGCATGGCCGTGAACGATGCCTTTAGTATGTTTATCCTGTCAATCTCAACATTGTCAACAATACCCACTGCCCAGGCCACTGCCTCCTGCTCAATTATGGGGCGCAGTTCATAGCGCTGTTTCTCCGTAAGCTGCTTGGAGTCATTAAGCAGCGGATTGCTGAAACCGGGCGGCAATATCACCGCAGCGGCATACACAGGCCCAGCCAGACAGCCGCGCCCCGCCTCATCGCAGCCGGCCTCCACCCTGCCCTCCACCAGATACGGCATCAACGGATTGTGTTTCATAACAGACTGCAAATTTAAAAAAAAGCCGCCACCTCAATGAGATGACGGCAATCTTTTGGCAAGACCTTTAATTGGCCGATGTTGTCACATCTGCGGCCGCCCAGGGTGAAATAACTGTACGATGTCCGTATTTTTTACTTCACCAAATAAAGGTGTATATAGTGCTCTGCCTTACGCGAAATTGTTTCCTAGGCAGGAAAAAAATTTTCCCTAGGCAGGAAAAAATGCGCGCAAGCCAGAGGCATATATACGATACCGGTATGATGTAAGGATCTTTTAAGCACTATTCTTTCTTCAAGGCTTCGGCGGGATTGGTGCGGGCTGAGCGAATTACCTGCCAGATTACAGATATGAGAGCTATCAGAACTGAAAGGATGACCGATACCACGAATATCCACCAGTAGTTCTCCAGTTTCCAGATAAACTGCTCCAGATAGACTCCTGCTGCCCATACAGCTATAGGGATTCCTATCACGCAGGCTATGCCTACCAGAATCATGTATTCACGGATGCTGCGCAAGGATTCAGAGCCTACTGTACCGCCAAAAACCTTCCTTATGGCTATTTCATTTGAATGTATGTCCGAGTAGTAGGTACTCATGGCAACAAGCCCTAAAAGAGATATGAGGATGGAAAGGAGCATGAATATCTCCACCAGGCGCATGTTGTTGCGGGCCGGCTTCCAGGCCTGGGCAATATGCTCATCGACCCAGAATGCATCAAAATCAATAACTTTATGTTCCTTAGCGTATGTTTCATAGGTATCAGTAATCTGTCTTGCCGCCTCTTTCCTGTCGCCAGTTGTTTCTATCACCCAGCTGTTGGATGAGATGTCTTCGGTACGCATCACGGAGATGATGGCATAATCATCCTTTCCCATATTGGCCGAATTGGTGGGGAACGCCTTGAAGACGCCGGCCAACTGGTCACAGCCCTGGGTACGTCTGGAGAGCGTCCCTATATCGTGGTATTCGCTGTCAAAGCCGCTTGCCGCAAAACTTTCGTCCGAAAACCATACGCTGTTGAAAAGCGGAGCGCTATAGTCTTCAAGAATCTCAAATCCGAACATTGCAAAGGCAGTACTGTCCATCCTGATATGCCTGTACAAGATATCCTGACCGTCCCGCGTGGTACTGTACTGCCCGACACGGATGCTTCCGGGCACGCCGTAGCTCTTTCCCACCCGCTTTACACACGGAAGCGATTCAAGTAAATCCTTGAAAGAGTCGCCGGATACATCATAGGAATAAATGGACAGATAGTATTTGTCGGCTATGTTGCAATGCATCGGACGTGACTGCGTCTTGCGCATCTGTGCTTCCATAGTGATGGCAAGGGCAATCAGGATGACTGCCAGCGTGTTCTGCAGCACTATAAAAACCTTGCTGAACACTTTCTTGCTCTGGCGACGGTAACCGCCTTTCATAACATCAACAGGGTTGTAGCGGCCAGCCATCATAGCCGGGAAAATGCCGCTGATAATCCCGACCGCCAGAATCATGCCGGCGTAGGCAAGCAAATAGCTTGAAGACCAGATGACTCGGATTGGGACATCAGGATTGTTAAGAAGCGCATTCATGGCGGGACAGAATGCCTCAGCCAGCAATAGGCCTGCAGCAAAACAGATTGAGGTAAACGCAACAGACTCAACAATGTACTTACCTATTATTCCATTCCTTGATGCACCGGACAATTGCCGGACAGCCATCTCTTTAGCTCTCTTTCCTGTGAGTGCGACAGACAGGTTGATATAGTTGAGTATGGCCGACAGAAGCAGAAGCAGTCCAACAAGCGACAGAACTCTCAGCGTCGCTTTGTCACCATGCCTGAAGATACGGTCAGTTGACGCAAAGAACAGTTCGTCATAACGTGACAGCACAAGGTTCTCAAAGAAACTTTTTCCATATATGCTTGGATAGACCTTTTTGCATACGGCCTCCAGCTTGTCATACAATTCTTTCCTGTCTGTCCCGGGACGGACTTTGATGAATATGGTTGTGCTGCCGAAATTGTCAAACAGTTGCCAGTTGTCCTTGTAAACCTCAGCATTGCGGAATATTTCATAAGGCTTTATGATAGTCCCCTTCAGGTCCTCAAGGATGGCACCTATCACATAGCTGCCTTCACTGATTTCCAGGGCATCACCCACAGAAAGGTTATGCTTGCCTGCAAATGAGGCTGTAATAATGATGTTTGATGGAGCAGACAGCACATCTGCGGAACCTTCAACAAAACGGAACTGCGGACAAATACCGAAGAACGCCGGTTCCACGGCGGCACCTTCAACCTCGGTCTGCTCTCCACGGATGACAGGATGCACCTTCACGTCACAGAGTCTGGATACGGCTTCAATCTCAGGGATATCAGTAATGACATCCGGGAAACCATATGTCAACGCCGGAAAATCCGGAATACCGGGCACATATACCCGCTCCCGGTCCGGGTTCTCCCGCGTCACGGCATATTGCTGCCACACATATGAGCCTATTATAATCACGAACGCCAGGCTCACAGCCAGACCCACCGCTTCAATGGCGGTGTAAAGCTTGTTGCGGGACAGGAATTTAAGGAAACTTTTCATACAGGTTGTTAAAGCTCGTTCTTAACATCCGATACTATGCGGCCGTCAAACAGGTCGATGGTACGCTGGGCCATAGCGGCATCCTTCTGGGAGTGGGTTACCATTACGATTGTTGTGCCGTCATCATTAAGCTCACGCAGCAGGTTCATTACCTCGCGGCCATTCTTGGAGTCCAGGTTACCTGTTGGCTCATCGGCCAGGATCAGCTTGGGGCCGGCCACAACCGCACGTGCTATTGCCACACGCTGCTGCTGACCGCCGGAGAGCTGCTGTGGGAAATGCTGGGCGCGATGACTGATGGACATACGCTTCATTATGTCAGTAACGCGGTGCTTGCGCTCCGATGCGCTTATGTTCAGGTACTTGAGCGGCAGTTCAATGTTGTCATAAACATTAAGCTCATCAATCAGATTGAAGCTCTGGAAAACAAAGCCTATGTTTCCCTTACGGAAACGGGTGCGCTCTTTCTCCTTAAGCGTGGAAACCTCTGTACCAAGCAACTCGTATGATCCCGATGTGGGATTGTCAAGCAGTCCCAGGATATTAAGCAGAGTGGATTTGCCGCAGCCCGACGGGCCCATTACCGCCACAAACTCACCATCCTTGATTTCAAACGATACTCCGTTAAGCGCGGTGGTCTCAATCTCTTCCATGCGGAAGACCTTACTCAGATTTGTTACCTTAATCATGTCTGTATTTGTTTTTTTTGTTTGTTATTATTCTTTTTTCAATGCTATGGCAGGATTCGTCCTGGCGGTCTTTATGCTCTGGTAAAGCACACTCATTGCCGCAATTATGGCAACAGCCAACCCTGCCAGAACAAATATCCACCAGTTTAGTACAATCCTATGGCTGTAGCCGGAAAGCCAGCTATTCATGATGAACCAGGCTATGGGGATGGCTATCAGGAATGCAATACTCACCATTTTCATGAACGACAGCACCAGTCCCCAGAGTACGCCTGAGTACTCGGCTCCAAACACTTTCCTGACCGATACGCTGCGTATCTCCTGCTGCATATAGTATGAGCTCATGGCAAAGAGGCCCAGGGCGCTCACCAGAATGGACAGGATTGTGAATATCAAGACTATTTTCAACACCAGGCTTTCCTGTTCAAATCCCTCTTCAATCATTTCCTCAATGTAATGTGCTTCAAAAAGTCTGCCAGGGAACACCTCCGCAGCTACTGACTCTATCCGTTTTTTGGCCGCAGCATGGTCTCCGGCGGTCTTCACCAGCAGTATCCACGGGTAATCATCATCGGGATTCTCTCCCCAGTTGAAAATCATTGCAGCGCTTTGGTCGGCCTCCAACGGTCGGATCTTGAAATCATAATAAATACCGCCGATAGGTTTTGTTCCGTTATAGCCAGTTGTGAATTCCGTCGCACTCTCATCAATGCCAATCTGCTTGAAAGCATACTCGTTAAGCCACCAGGCACGCTGGTGATTGTCCTGTTTCTCCTTTAATCCCAGGATGTCAAAGTAATTGCCGTCACCCTGGATTTGCTGGAACGACACCCATCGGCCATCCGGTAACTCCACAGTCAGGTTATTAGTTCCTCTCAAAGGAATTCCGTCTCCCTGCCCCACTTCATCCACGCAAGGCTCTTCCATCCAGCGGTCCAGCAAGGGTCTGATCTGCCCGGTCTGGCCGAAATTATTATCCACAACAAGGATGTCCTTTGTGTTATATCCCAAATCGCCCGATATCAGATGACGTATCTGCAAACCCATTGTCAGAGCGCTCACCAGCATTATCACACTCACTACATTCTGTAGAACTATGATAACCTTGCTATATAGCGTCTTGGTCTTGAGTCTTAAGGTGCCACGAACTATCTCTATGGGCTGTGCCTTCTGGATGAGCAGTGCCGGAACAATACCGGCAAGTATGCCCAGAACGGCAATGAATCCCAACACCAGCAGGACATTTGCAGGTGTGATAGCTTCAAAGATTGAAACGTGGTAATCAATCATCCGTGAAGCCGTCGGCGCAAGCGCCTCCGCCAACAGTATGGCCAGCAGCATCGAGATGCCGCATATTATGGCGCTTTCAGTAATAATCTTAAAGAATATGCTCTGTTTCTCGGCTCCTACCAGACGCCGGGTAGCCATCTCCTTGGCACGGAAACCGGTGAGCGCCGTAGTCATATTGATATAGTTAAGCACAGCAAACGCCAGGAGCAGAAGGCACATCGCCAGCAACAGGTTAACGAAACTCCGGTTGCCGAACTGTATGGTACCCGTCCCGTCAGTATTGCCTGATTTAAGGAAATACATGTCCCTGAGCGGAATGAACCGCACATTGTCATACTGGCTCTTATATATCCAGAAATTCTCTTCCAGCCAGTCCAGAACGGCATCGTGCTTGGCCTGGAAATCTGCTCCGGGGTAAGTCATCACAAAGCAGATGCCACCACCGGCATTTGACATATAGACATCATGCGAAGAATTGATCTTTGGCATCATCTCGCCCCGCATCAGCACGTCCGGAGCTTTCAGTATGGAATTGCCGAAATCTTTATAAACACCGCAGACAGTGAGCTGATAATCGCCGTTATTACTGTATTGAATCACCTGACCGATGGGGTCTTTATCCCTGAAATGGGCATTGGCAAACTCCTGGCTAACCATGCATCGGTCCCACGAGATACGCCAGTCGGCCTTGTTGCCATTAATAAGGTCATAGCTGAAAATATCGAAAAATGTACTGTCTGCGGCCATTGTGCTGCCATAAACCAGTTCGCCGCCAATAGTGAAAGCATCGGCCGAAGCAATTTGTGCTACGCAGCAACCCTTCTCTATCTCAGGAAAATTGTTCTTAAGATGCTTGTCCAGCCAATAACCCATATTTACGTAATCTTCGTTGGCAACCACATAAATCCGGTCCGCATTCTCCTGGAAGGAATCTGTTGAGAGCTGCCGCTGCACATACACAGCCAGCAGGAGCACAAAGGCCATCGACACCGTGAGCCCCACAAGGTTGATAACCCCGTACAGCTTATTATTCCTAATGAAATTCCAAAAGCTTCTCATCTTTGTTATTCTTACAGATTATCAAAATACCAGCACATCACTTTCACCATAAGTGTCATACCCGGAGGTAATAACCTTCTCGCCGGGCTGCAAACCCTCAAGCACCTCGTAGTACTGCGGGTTCTGCCTTCCGATACGTATCTCCCTCCTGACGGCTTTGGTGCCCTCTTTGTTAACTACATATATCCACTTTCCGCCGGTCTTCTGGTAGAAGGTTCCGCGCGGTATGATTATGGCCTCCTCGGGCTGGCCCAGCTGCAGATTCAGGTAGTAGGTCTGGCCGGCGCGGATGTTATCGGGCTGCTGGCCGGAGAACTTGAAATCAGCCTTGAACTTGCCGTCACGGACCTCGGGATAGACCTTGCGGATTACTGTTGAATAGGTATCACCCTGACGCTCAAAAGTAGCCTCAAGACCTGAAACAACACGGTCTATGTAGTGCTCGTCAATCTGGGCCTCCACCTTATATACATCTACACTGTTTATCTGGCCTATCCTGGTGCCGCTGGCTATGCTTTGGCCAAGCACTACATCAAGCAGGCCAAGCTCGCCGTCTATGGGAGCCTTTACTATAAGGTTGCTCTTGCGCTTGCGTATCATCTGCATGTTGAGCTGCATGTTCTCCAGGCTCTCTTCCATACGGTCTATCTGTGTGCCGCGGAAAAGGCTGTCCTGACGCGAACGCTCATCTATCAGTTCATATTTCTGCTGTGCCAGGCGGTAATCCTCCTGAGCCTTAAGAAACTCCTCACGGGCTATGAGCTTATCCTCATAAAGAGATTTCTGCTGCTCGTAGGCGCGGCGCAGGCGATCCACCTGCGTACCGTATTCCAGCCGGTTCTGGCGCACGTCCAGTTTCTGCTGCTCCATCTGTATCTGGGTGTTGCGCAGTATATTCTCCTTCTCGGCCAACTCCGCCTCGGAGTTGAGAATCTGCAGGTCCAGATTGTCATTGCTCAGTACCAGTATGGCATCGCCGGCCTTGACTGGTGAGCCCTCCTCAATGAGTATCTCCTGTACTATACCGCCCTCCTGGGGGCTGAGTTGTATGGTGGTCATGGGCTGTACGCGGCCGCTTATGCGGATGTAATCATTGAACTCTCCCCTACGTACTTGGGATACGGTAAGCGTATCCTTTGATATACGCAGTGTCTTGTCATTGGGGCGTGCTATCAGGTAGATGATGAACACCACAAGCATTGCACCCAGCCAGTACGGCAGCGCTCTCTTGGTGAAAGCTGCCCTGAAACCTTTCTTACGTTCTATTATCCTGTCCATATTATGTTGTTTTTATTCTACTTCCTGTTTGCGGTTTATGCGAATCACCATTACTGGTCTATGTAGTCTGTTCCTTCGTAGTAATCAACCACACTACGTTTTATAAGGAGCCTGAAAAGCGAGTTCATAAGGTCGGCCTTAGACTTGAGCAGAGCATCGTTTATGGCCCTGAACTCAAGCTGTGACACCAGTCCCTGCTCCAGTTTCCGCATGTTCAGGCGGTAAGCCTCTTCCTGTATGCCGGCTTTAACGGCAGCCTGGCGATAAGCCTCCATAGCTCCCTCACAGTCCTGTGTGGCGCGGCGGTACTCCTGCTCTATCTCACGGCATTTCTGCTCTTTCTCGGCCTGGGCTACTGTCAGTGCGTTACGCTTGCGGGCCACCGCGGAGTGTTTCTGCAGTCTGTCAAACAGAGGAATGGAGACCGAAAGCTGCACATACTCACCGCTGTTGTTACGGAACTGCTCTGCAAATGGAGCGGTTGAGTTGCCGTCCATTGTAAAGTAGTTGGTGTTCCAGCCTGCATAAAGTGAGAGTCTGGGAAGCAGCTGCCAGCGTGCGGTGCTCAGTTCCCTCCGGCTGTTGAGCAGGTTTGATGCGGCAATCCTGTAGTCCGGATTATTATCCAAAACTGCGTTAGCGGGTTCAAATGCCATATCCTGCAGATTATCCGGAATTGTAAGGACCGTATCTATCCGAAGCGGTCTGTCATCAGGCCAGAACATCAGGTCTGAGAGTATTGTAAGCTGGTCACGACTCATGTTGCGGGCATTGACCAACTCATATTCCGAGTCTGCCAGGTCTGACTCCGCCTGTATTACATCGGCATATCCCTTCTGCCCCAGCTGCTCCTGACGGCGTATCTTGTCAAGCATGGTCCGGACGGTATTGACACGCTCCTGATAAACCGATGCCAGACGGGAATAATAGACCGAATTGTAGTATGCCTCCATCACCGCCAGACAGATATCGGCCTGGGCCTGCCTTTCACGAGACTGGGATATGTCAAGTCCCGTTTTTGATATGCGCATATTGTTGACAGCGCTGAATCCGTCAAATAGTATGATGCCCGCACTTATGCCGTAGCTGTTATGGAACGATGTCTGATTGAAATAGGTGTTGGTCTGAGGGTCTATGCTGCGGCCAAAGTTATAGTAGGCGTAACTGTCGGCACTGATGGACGGCATGAATGCCCTGAGCACGGCATCACGCCGTGCAATACGGGCATCAGCGGTCTCAGCGTTCCGTATCCGTACCTTAGTGGAGTTTGATATGGCATATTCCATACAGTCCTTAAGGCCCATAACCTGCCCGTGCAGGCTTACGGAACCGCCGGCCGCCATAACTATCGTCAAACAAAAAAGTCTCAGGTTCATAATAAAGTTGTATTGTAAAAAAGTTACACCATTTACAATACAACCTCCGTGCCAAAAACGTAAAGTGCTTATTTACAGCATCATTTCCATCTTTGCAATGTGTAAAGAAGTGTAAAGCTTTACACTTTTGTGTAAACCCTTTACACTAAAGAATCAACGGAAAATAAGGGTGAATACTGTGGCGGCGGAGTCGCTGCGGGTGAGTTCTATGGTGCCGTTGTGGTTGCGCATTATCTGGCGCGATATGCTCAGGCCTATACCGCTGCCCTTTTTCTTGGTGGTGAAGAACGGCACGAATATCTGTTCCTGGCTCTCGGGGGATATGGGCTGGCCGTTATTTGCCACATTTAGTATCACCTCATCCTCCTTTCCCATACTGCCTGTGATTGTTATTTCTGATGCGTTGGCCTGTACAGCGTTCTTGACAAGGTTTATCAGTATCTGGGATATCTGCCCTTCATCGGCATATATCATCAGGTCAGGATCATTAGCAATGAACTTACAGGTTACACCCTCAGATGTCATCTCCTTGCCCAGCGCGAACACCTTATTTATCAGTTCCTCTACCATTATGGCCTTACGCACCGGACGTGCCACACCGCTAAGCTGTCGGTAGGTCTCCACAAACTTGATAAGGTTTCTGGATGATGATGATATGGTTTCCAGACCTGCCTTTACATCAAGCTCACTGTGGCCTTTCTCATCCATTGACTTGGAGAGCGTATCACTGAGTGATGCCACAGGCGATATGGTGTTCATTATCTCATGGGTGAGCACCCTGATAAGTTTGGTCCAGGAGTCCTGCTCATGCTGCTGACGCTGCTGCTCAAATATGGTGCGTATGCGGTTGAGTGTGCGGTTAAAGCGGTTCTTGTCACGGAAAGAGAAGTTTAGCTCACCATCCTCAAGGGCATCCATCATATAGGCCACCTTGCGGCGGTCATTGCGCCGGGTGAGTATTACCGCTGTCACTGCGGTTATAATCACTGCGGACAGTACAATCAGTATGACGGTCCAGATAGTCATCAGAGTCCGTACTTTTTTAGTTTGGCGTAGAATGTGGGACGGCTCACGCCAAGCATCCTGGCTGCTGCCGATATGTTTCCGCGGCATTGGGCCATTGCATCACGCACCATACGCTCCTCATCATATCCGTCAGGCATGGACTCACGCAGAGTTCCTGCAAGGGCCTGCGATGTCTCAAACCCTATGTCTTTACGTCCCAGCATATTTCCATCGGACAGGATAACGGCTTTCTCTATGCAGTTCTGGAGCTCCCGGATATTACCGCTCCAGCTATGGGCCATAAGAGCAGCCTGTGCCGATGCATCTATGCCCTCAAGAGGACGGTGATATTTCTCTGCGTATCTTTTAAGGAAACGCATAGCCAGAGGGATTATGTCCTCCTTACGTTCCCTAAGCGGGGGAAGCTCTATGTGAACTGTATTTATCCTGTAGTAAAGGTCCTCACGGAAACGGCCTTCACGCACCAAACGGCCCAGGTCCGTGTTTGTGGCGCAGATAAGCCTTATATCCACCGGTATTGGCTCTGTTCCACCCACCCTGACTATGCTGCGGTTCTGTATGGCACGCAACAGCTTGGCCTGCAGATGCAGGGGGTTATTGCCTATCTCATCCAGGAACAGGGTGCCGCCGTCGGCCTGCTCAAATTTACCTGCATGATCGGCATGGGCATCGGTGAATGCGCCTTTCACGTGACCGAACAACTCGCTCTCAAACAGCGTTTCTGTTATTGCTCCGGCATCGACAGCAACCATGGGCTTACCGTTACGCAGGCTTGCCTCATGTATCTCACGTGCCAGCACGTCCTTACCGGTTCCGTTCTCTCCGGTTATGAGCACCGTAGCATCGGTAGGGGCAATCTTTTCAAGCTGATGCTTTATCTCAAGCATTCTTGGGGATTCACCCCAGTACATATCAGTATCGGTGGAGGCCGATGGCTTGGTAACCTTGTGGCTCTTGTCAAGGGCGGCTTTGAGTATGGCCACAAGCTTGTCATTATCCCAGGGCTTGACGATGAAATCAAACGCACCGCGTTTCATGCCCTCAACAGCAAGCTGTACGTCGGCATACGCTGTGAAAAGGACCACCTCAATATCAGGAGCTATGCGCTTTATCTCATTTATCCAGTAGAGGCCTTCATTACCGGTATTAATGTCAGTATTGAAGTTCATGTCAAGCAGGATGACATCAGGGCGGAACTGCCCAATAGAACTTACAATCTGATTAGGCGATGCCAGAGTCCTGACCGCCTCAAAATGCAGCGGCAGCAACATCTCCAGCGCCTTGCGTATTCCTGCGTTGTCATCAACAACCAGTACCTTTCCTTTCTTTTGTTTCATACCTGATTGCAAATTTAGAAAAAAAGAATGTCCACATACCTATGTTGAACAACTGTTCTTTTGCTTTTACTTTAAGTGCCATAATAGGCTTGCCGTCATTTTCCGATCCTTTTACTGCGCCCCCACGGGAGCGTTTTTTCTTTCCCGTGGGAGCGTAAATTTTCTCTCGTGGAAGCGCAAATTTCCGGTCCTGAATGACACAGGATTTTTACACATTCTGTCCCTTTACCCAGGTTGGGCATAGCGGGTGCAGCAGGTTTACTTATATCGTATCTCATTGAATATTGCGCACTACCCCACTACAAGTTAAACTCCCTGTACTCATTAAGAACATCATAGATTCCGTCTTCAGACAGCACGCCACGCTTCAACCCGTCCGGAAGCAGGCCTTTCTCATCGGCCTTAAGGTCTTCAAACCATTCCGGGCTGCCGTAATATGCATCCAGCTCTATGGCCTGCGGGCCAAGCGCACGCAGTTGGTCCATAGCCATGTTTGCCTTATCCATAGCCTCACGCAGGCGGTTAAGGATACTCTCCATCTGCTCTATACGTTCTATCTGAGTCATATTGCCGGATTGTATGGTTATGATGCGGCAAATGTAATGAAAAAACGGACTCTTATTCAACTGCCCAAATGCATCTGCCATCATTAAAACCCACGGCTACGATATCAAGCATAGCTTTGTGTTCCATGCTGTTGCAGTGGGAGCATCCGGGCATATAGAAAAGGTAACCGTCAGTGCAGGCCAGCACAAAACGGTCCATACGGCTGTCGTAAGCCATTGACAGGGGTTGTTGCTCCAATGACAAGGTTTCACCTCTGTCAGTATAGGTAAGGGTACGCTCGCTCCATATATTTCCTGCGGTCGATGTGAACACTGCAGGCATACCGTTATCATAAGTACCGGCTATGAAAATACTATTGTCCGATGCGCATATTGCGCTGAAACGGATCCAATCATAATAACCGGCATATGCAGAATTGAAATTGAATGACTTAAATAGCTTAAAATCTGTCGTGTTATAGATTATGCCGTATTCTGTAAGAATATAAGTCATGCCTCCCGAACATGCAATCCCTACCACATTATCGGATTTGCCGTTTATCTGCCTGCGGCATAAGCGGCTGGTCCTGCCGTTACGCTCCACCTTCATGACCTTGCAATCAGGACTTACTGCCAATACTGAGCCTTCAACTACCTCAATGCCGGCAATGCCTGTCTTGATTTTCAGGCTGTCCAGATGAACACCGTCAATATCTGTCCAGTAAATCATTCCGTTGCCGCAAGCCATCACAAATCCGTCATTGTACGGTTTTATATCCACAACCTGTGGTGTGGCGGCAAACAAACTGAAAACTGTCCCCCACCACATCAATAATACGGCGGGGAACAGTTTCAGATTGTTTATCAGCCTGACTGACATCAGTTTTTATCTATTCTTTATCCGGAACCAGTCAAAGCAAGCCTTGAAAGGTGCAGCCTGCTGCTGGGCAGGAGCGGCTGCCGGAGCGCCACCACCCGGACGCATGCCCATACGCATGTTCTGGACACCTTGGCAGCAAATCAAACCGGCCTGGATATCCTTAAGGGCCACATCTGCCTGACCGGCCTGGATCCAGTTCTTTCCGTTCACTGAATAAAGTGCCGTATAAACGCTGCCGTCTTTCTCCAGCTTGAGATACACAATATTATCCTTCACGCCGGCCTCGGCCAGATTTACGCTGAGAGTGCTCTTGGATGCTCCGTTCTCCTCAACGTACAGTTGCAGGCTGCCTGCTGCGGGAGCTGCAGCGCCCTGCTGCATACCGCCGCGGCGCATTGCGGCACCGGTATATACAAACTTTACAAAGTGTGAATCATCCTGATATGCTACTAATCCTGCGTTCTGGGCACCTGTAGGCAATGCGCTTGTCTGCAGTTTGGTCTCTATGGTCCAGTCGCTGTTGGCGCTCTGAAGTACCAGATTGGCACCATTGTCAGCAGCAGCGGTAATATCGCCTGCTGCGGCAGTAATCTCCAGCACGCCGTCGGCCACAAGAAGATTGTCATCATTGGGACGTATCACATCCCAGTGACGGCCCAGGGTATTGTTCTTGAACTCATCGCTCACACCCTTGATGCCAAAGTTCACATAATAGGTCTGTGCATCGCCGGTAACAGGCTCCGATACCTTTACAACGGCTGTGCCGGGCACTGTGGGAGCCTGCTCTACATCCACCTTAAGCTGCTGAGACCGCGCTGTAGCGCTTACCTGGCTTGACATCTTACCCAGCACGCTGTACTGCTTGCGTCCAGCCTTAAGCAATGACTTGCCGGCATTGCTTAATGTAGCCAGCGACAGGTCTGCATTGACCTTTATGGAATAGGTGTCGCTCACGGTCTTGCCGTTATAGGTAACATTCACGGTCACCGATGCGATACCGGGACCCACAGCGGTAAGTTTACCCGATGCATCCACGGTTGCCACGGCTGTATTGCTGCTCACATATTTTACCGCAGCCTTGTCCAGACCTATGAACGAATCATCGGTAAGGCAGGCTGTTGTCACGGTCTGGGCAGTCTGGCCAATCTCCAGTACCGATACACGGCAGTCAGCCACCACAGTCTTAAGCTGCGGAGTGAACCTGCCGTTCATGTTAGCGGTAACGCGTCCGCGGATATCCTGCGATGAAGAACCGATCTCAAACACGTAACGTCCTGAATCGTATGTAATACGGTCATTCTGCAGATCCCAGAACCAGAGGTCGGCGCAGTCAATCTCAATCTCTACCCTGCGAGTCTGTCCACGCGGAATGGTTACGCGCTTGAATCCCTTCAGTCTCTTTATGGGACGCTGAAGTGATGCAGGGCTGTCAGGGGTGGTCATGTATATCTGGACCACCTCATCGCCGTCAAAATCACCGGTATTCTTTACGTTTACACTGATGGTAATCTTGTCATCAGGAGTAATTGAACTCTTGCTGATAGTAAAGTCTGAGTACTCAAAAGTGGTATAGCTCAGTCCGTAACCGAACTCATATGAAACAGGCTTGGTAAAGTACCACAGCGTACGTCCGGGCTTGCCGTTCCCTGCACGCAGAGTATAATCGGTAATGGGCGGCAGATCCTTGACAGACTTGTACCATGTGGCGTTCAGCTTGCCACCGGGGGTAACATCACCAAACAGAACCATTGGGATTGCAGCACCCTGTGCCTGGCCGTTGTAACCGGTCCACAGGATACCCGGAATGTTCTCCAGATTCTTAAAGTCCTCAACCTCAACACAACCTAGAGTCTGCATCACAACCACGGTATTCTTGTTCTCCTTAGCCACTGCCTGAATCAGCTTGACCTGGTTACCGGGCAGGTTCAGGGTAAGACGGTCAGCCTCCTCGGTGGCGGTGTTCTCATCGGTTCCCACAAATACGATTGCCACGTCACTCTTGCGGGCTGCTGCAAGTACATCATCCGGAATCTCATCATCTTCCGGGGCCTTATAGACCAGATACAGGGTCTGAGGACCGTTGTAACCCAGTTTGTTCACCTTGGCCTCCATTGGTGTGCTGGCACCGTAAACGCCACCTACCCTCTTGCCCGATGCACGTGTAGCCTCGATGGTGCTGATCAGGTTACCTTCGGGTGAACCCACATGCACCTCTATTATACCGCCTTCGGTGGGAATGTTTGCGCCTATAGTAATCTTTTCTACGTTAATCAGGTCAATGTTCTCATATGCTGTCCATGATCCATCGTCAATTGAACGTACCTGCTCCTCGGTTCCCATACCTGAACCCACTGTGATGCCCTGAGATGATGAGCTGTACTGTGTAGCGTCGTGGCGGCTGGTGGCGCCGTCAGATTTCTCAAGCTCAAACCATGCCACATAAAGCAGGTTACTCTTACTCTTGGTGCTTCCGCCCGATGCCAGAGTCACCTCAATGTCCAGACCCTTGTCGGCAATATACTTGCTGATACCAGCGTACGGAGTGGTACGGCTTGACTGCTCGGGACGACCGGAGTACGGTCCCAACTCTACGCGGTCAGCCTGCGGGCCTATCAGCGCGATGCTCTTGATTCCATCAAGTCTGATAGGCAGAGCCTTGGCCTCTGTACCTACAACCTTGTCATTCTTGAGCAGAACCGGAGTACGTGTAGCAACCTCCAGTGCAATAGCCTGGCTGCGCTCTGAATTCACGGTGCTGGGCGGGAAGTTGGTATAAGGAACCTTCATAAGGGGATCAAACTCACCGGTACGCATACGCACGGTGAACATGTTCACCAGCGCACGGTCCATATCGGCCTCAGTGATAAGCCCCTTCTCCAGTGCACTCAAGGCATAACGCTGATACACGCTTCCGCAGTCGGAGTCCACACCGGCCTTGAGTCCGGCGGCGGTAGCCTCCTCGGCTGTCTCCACGTAGTAATGACCTGTGTAAATATCCTCTATGGCGGCGCAGTCACCAGTCACATAACCCTTCATGCCGTATGTGCGGCGGGCAATGCTATCCAGATAAAGCACGCTGGCCGATGTGGGTACATGGTTCACGGCATTGTATGATGACATGATAGATGGCAGGTTGTCCTTCTCAATCAGCTCCTTGTATGGATAGAGATAGAACTCTCGCATATCGCGGCTGTCCATGTTTGAACTGCCCACATGACGGTCAAACTCACTGTTGTTGGCAAAATAGTGCTTGGCGCACGGCACTGCCTTGATGTAGTTGGGGTCACTGCCCATCATACCACGTACGAATCCGCTGCTCATAACGGCAGCCAGGAAAGGATCCTCGCCATAGCTCTCACCTGTACGGCCCCAGCGCGGGTCACGTATAGGTTCCACTACCGGGCTCCAGAACGTAAGGCCCTTGGTGCCAGTCTGGAAAATGGCACGGGCCTCATCGGCTATGACCGATGCCTCCAGTTCCAGCAGTTCAGGGTCCCAAGTGGAACCTAAGGCCACGCTGCCTGGAAACGATGTAGGTCCCTGCAGCCCCACCGATGCGTTGGCACCTGACAGCACGCCGTGCAGAGCCTCGCTCCATACATTATACTGCTTAATGCCCAAGCGCGGCACGGCAGCCATATTGTTGCCCAAAAGGGCCTGTTTCTCCTCAAGTGTAAGACGTGACACCAGGTCAACCGCTCTCTCCCTGAATGAATAGTTGGTGTTCTTATAGACAGGAACACTCTCTTGTGCAGCCATAGGGTTAACAGATCCCAGAATGGCTGCAAAAACAATCAGTAATGACTTTCTCATATTTAAGGTTATTTTATCGTGACTTCTGCCTTAGCCACCACATTACCGGCATCATGTGCCAGCAGCAGCTCTATCTTACCGGGTTCAAGCACCCAGTCATGCTTGGCCTCATCCCAGTACTTGAGCCAACTGACAGGTATTTCCTGTACGGTTGTCACTGACATGCCGGGAACGAGATACAGTTTCTCAAAAGCCTTGAGCTCCTTATAGGGCCATTCAACCTTTGCATCCACACGGTGAACATAAACCTGCGGAACGTCATATTGGTTGTATTTGCCCACATTCTTTACCGTAAACTGAACCTGGATATCCTGACCGTCACGGTACTGGCTGTCAAGGACCTTGAAGTCTGAATACTCAATCTCAGAGTATCCCAGACCATATCCGAACGGATACATGACAGGCTTGTTCTTGGTATCGAACCAACGGTAACCTACCAGCAGGTCCTCACTGTAAAGTGCAGTACCGCGTCCGGTTGCGCCCTTAAGCATCTCCTCGGCCTTGCTGTCCTCCTGTACCAGCGATACAAACACATCCTGGTTGATTGGAGCATCTGTCTGCGGGAAACTGCCCGTAGCGTATGCAGGGCTGTCCTCAAGCTTGATGGGATATGAGAACGGCAGACGTCCGCTGGGTGAAATCTTACCCGTCAGTATGTCTGCCAGGGCATTACCGCCCTCGGTACCGTTAAACCATGACTGAACTATTGCCGGGCAGCAAGCCTGAACACGATTCAAGTCAACCGGAGCACCTGCCACAGCAATGAACACCACATTGGGATTTACCTTGGCCACAGCCTCCAGAACATTCTCCTGGTCATAGGGAAGCATCATGCTGCGGCGGTCACTGCCCTCGGTCTCGTGTGAACGGTTGTCACCGCCTATGAACAGCACCAGGTCAGCATCCTTGGCCACCTTTACAGCCTCATCCTGAAGCTTCTTGGCAGTATCATCAGGCTTGGGAGCAGCTGCAGGGGCGGCATTAGCATTGGCACCGCCACGACGGCCAAAGCCTCCAAAACCACCGCCAAAACCGCCGAATCCCCCGCGTGCCTGCTGTGAGGTATAGCCCTGCGCATAAACTATCTTAGCCTTATCGCCCATACGGTTACGCAAACCGGCAATCGGAGTAATCTCATACAGAGCCTTGACACCTGCACCCACGCCGCCTGTAGCCATGATCTTATCGGCATTGTCACCGATAACGGCAATGGTCTTGACCTTGTTAAGGTCTATAGGCAGCAGGCCACCATCATTCTTAAGCAGCACAATTGACTGGGTTGCAACCTCATATGCAATCTGAGCCTGCTCAGGCTTGGCTGTCATCTCCTTGTTGGCCTTATCCTCCGGAACAGGATCAATAACCATACGCACGCGCAGTATCTCGCGCACACGCTCATCAATCACGCTCTCAGCCACTGCACCGGCTTTGACCGAATCCAGCAGAGCCTGGCCCAAGTACTGTTGGTTAGGCATCTCAACGTTCAGACCGGCCTTGATTGAACCTACTGTGCTGTGAGTACCGCCCCAGTCCGATATAACCATACCCTTGAATCCCCAGTCCTTACGCAGTATCTGGTTCAGCAGCTCGTCATTCTCGGCACACCAGTATCCGTTTATCTTGTTGTAGGCCGACATCACACCGTATGCGTTACCGTCAACCACAGCAGCCTCAAACGGCACCAGATATATCTCACGCATTGCGCGCGGGCTTACAATCACATTCACGCTGCCGCGGTTTGTCTCCTGGTTGTTCAGGGCAAAATGCTTTATGCAGACTGCCACACCGTTATCCTGCACACCCAGTGTATAACCCACTGACAGCTGAGCGCTCAGATATGGATCCTCACTCAGATACTCGTATGTACGTCCGCCTGTAGGAATACGCTGAATGTTTATGGCAGGACCCAGAATCATATCCTTACCGCGCAGACGCGCCTCACGGGCCATACCAGTACCGTATTTATATGCCATCTCGGTACTCCATGTTGCAGCCAGGGCCGATCCTGTGGGGAAAAACGTTGCGGAGTCAGTTGTCATATGGATGGAGTTCCATGAATGAGGCTCCATCTCCTCGCGGATACCAAAGGGACCGTCGGCATATACCATATCGGCAATACCCTGACTTGGAACACCCTCGGATGTGAACATATGCTTTCCGTGAAGCATAGCAACCTTCTCCTCTAGCGTCATCCCCTTAATAATCTGGGTTATCTTCTTCTCATTCTGCATCAGAGGGTCATCATAACCCTTGACGTCACGTGACAGAGTCACATCACCCTTACAGCCACATACAGACAATCCCGCTACAAGCAGGACAGCCGTAAACAGATTGTTTCTCATTTTAATTCAGGACAATTAAGTTGTTTATATTCAGTTAGTAATAATTCTCAATAGCCGGTAGCTCTGCTCCACTCGGTCTTTCTGTAATCATCATTAAGCGAGGTATCACCCTGATTCATACCCTTATCATATTTGCTTAACGGAACATAGACGCTCAGCCCGCAGTATTTGTCCACCTTGATCTCCTCATAATCTCCGTGAAAGATATATGGTGTTGAAATCTTGAACGATACGCATCTGTCCAGCTGGTACCTGAACTCATCATATGAATCCTTGTCTGTAGCCAGTTTATCCACCACATCCAGCAAATCAAAGAACACATGATTCCTGAATCTGTCAAACACCTGAATTTCATTGATATCCATATACGGAATGGTATCTTTTCTTTCCGCAATGATCTTACTGAAACAGGATGCCAGGCTATCCAGCCCTTCAGTCCTCACCAGCGATATTCCGGCCATCTGCTGCCAGTCAGAGAAACCGTTATAATATGAATGGAACTCCCTGCATACTTTCATAAGGTTTCCCTCCAGCAGGTCACGGGTCACCAGATGATACGGAAAACCATAGCTTACAATCTCATATGCCGATGAAACGATATAGCGCGTCTTTTTTCTCAACGCATAGGCCACCTCCACATTGCCCATATAGCATGCGTCAAACACAATGAAGTCAAACATTCCTTCCGGTAAGGCATCAACCAGCTCGTCCAGTTCCATGCATGTATATGACGGATTGCCGCCTTTTACATTCTCCAATGCAAAAGACTTGGTCTGCATGGATAGCGGATAGCGTTGCATCTCAATAACAGAGGCATAATGCCCGTTTCCGTCACGTGAAGGTGAATAATTCAGGTTAGGTGCCACAAAATGGAGCTGACGGGTTGGAAGCCAGCCGGTTCCATGTGACCACATTACCAGGCCGTATGAATCCGAATCATAGTTGTTCCTTACATATTCAACTACCTCCCTCAGGGTAGCCGGATCGGCACTGTTCAGCTCCGGATAGGTCTTTACGGTATCGATAGACGTACCATGAAGATGAAGCAACGCCGGTTTATAATCATGTCTGTCAACAAACGCAAGCAGGTTCATGTTACCTACGCCGGACCTTATGGAACTGCTCATGGAATAAAGATTCGGATTGGCGCTATTGGAAAGGCTATTGTCTGCGGCTATATAAACCAGGACAGTCCTACTTATGGAATCATCCTCTTCTTTCCTGCAACAGGATATAGGAATCAGGAGCGCCAACAGAAAGATGACACTCCTTGATTTTTTTATTGCTGATGATAAAGCTCTCATCTTAACGGACAAAGTTTCCCGCCGCCTGTCTTGTACTCCCTGCCGCCCAGCGGGGCATTGGCGGCATCATCGGGATCATAGTAAATCACATGTTTACCCTTAAGTTGTTTGAGGCCCTTCTTAACCGGTTGGGTGAACTCTATCGATGTCAGATAAGACTCCCCTTTTACGGTCCAAACAGCACCGGACTCAATCTTTACGCGAACCTGTGCGCAACGGTTCTCCGTCTGGTTAATGCGTCCGTTAAACTTGGCACCCTTCTGCAGTTTCAGTTCCAGTGAACTTATGCTGTCAACTTTAATGTCTCCTGAAATTGTCTGTTTCCTAAGAGTAAGTGATGCTTTGCCGCCGTTTGCTCCTTTCTGTCCCCAGTAATCGGCCCTTACGGACATCAGTTCATCTGTCATGCCGTTTATTTTGTTTCCCGTCATGGTTATCGATGCATTTGTGTTGGTAACCATGAACATAGGACCGTCTGAGATAGTCAGCATATTTTTTTTGAGTTCCAGTGCACCCTGCCCGTCATTGCTTTTGGCTCCGTACAGCAGGAATCCGCACACACCTCCTTCTTTAAGGATACATTCATTGAAAGTGACAGAACCTCCGTCAACATTGCATAATGCCCATGCATTGGTGGTAACATTCGTTTCATTCAATTCAACAGCACCGCCTGACACCACATTCACAGCCGCACCACCTGTCCTGTTGATGCCGATGCTGCCTTCCCGAACCGTAACCTTGGTGTCCCTGCCTTTAGCGGTGATACCGTCGGCCTGTGCTATATGTGATACCACATCGCATAATTCCAGCAGCACCTTGCTGCCGCCGTCAGCCAGGATCACGGAATTCCGGCCTGTCTCCCTGCGGTCTGGATCAGAGATGGAACCCGATGTCTTGTTAAGACGCATCTTGGTAAGTATCAGGTCCACACCGTTGGTGGCATACACCACGCTTCCACCCTGCTCAACCGATTCCAACGACGTATGCGAGCGGAACTGATCCTTCTTTTCCGCTCCGTCCACATAATATGTAGCGCGATAATCTGTTACCTGTGCACTGACAGATATTGTACACAGTAAAATACAGGCAATTATGAAAGACCTTCTGAACATAATCAAGGTTAATTTCGGTAAAGGTAACATTATTTTGTAACTTCGCACCCAATAAACAATAAAAATATGATAAGAAAAAACCTTTTGTGCATAATAGGCATTACACTATTTACCGCTTGCAACATGCAGAACAACCCGTTACTCACAGATTCACCGCTTCCGTACGGTGCGCCCCAGTTTGACAAGATACAGCCTGAGCACTATCTGCCGGCTTTTGAGCAGGCTTTCAAGGAGGGCAAGCAGGAGATTGACGCCATAGTAGCCAACCCCGATGCACCCACGTTCAGCAACACCATCGAGGCCCTGGAATTTGCCGGAAGCCGGGTAAACAAGATAGGAAGTATCTTCTATAATATCCTGGAAGCCGATGCTACCGAAGAACTGCAGGAGATAGCAGAGAAAGTGGCTCCCATGTCAACTGACTACTCTATGTATATCAGTCTGAACGAGGGCCTGTTCAAGCGCATCAAGACCGTATATGACCAACGGGAGAGCCTTAAGCTTGACCCCGATCAGAAGAAACTGCTTGAAGACACCTACAAGTCATTCGAGCGCAGCGGTGCCAACCTGAGCCCTGAGGACAAGAAGACATACAGTGAGATAAGCGAGAAACTCTCACTGCTCACCCTCCAGTTCCAGAAGAACCAGCTCTCATCTACCAACAACTTCCAGATGGTGCTGACCGATGAGAAAGACCTGGCTGGGCTGCCCGGCTACATTAGGGACATGGCCGCCCAGGCTGCCAAGGATAAAGGCGTTGAAGGCTGGCTGTTTGACCTGTCTGCCCCCAGCTACGGCGGATTCATCAAATTCAGCGACCGCCGTGACCTGCGTGAAAAGATTTACCGTGCCTATAACCGCCGCGCATTCGGCGATGACTGGGACAACACCGAGACCATACGACAGATAGTTGACCTGCGCTACAGGCAGGCTTCACTGCTAGGTTACAAGGACTATGCCGACTACAAGACCGAACTGCGCATGGTCAAGAACGGTGACGCAGTCTGGAAGTTCATAGAGGAGCTCCGTGCCCCCGCCCTGCCCAAGGCCCGCGAGGAGGTTGCCGAGCTTAACAGTTTCGCCAAGAGCATAGGATTTACCGGAGACCAGATACGTCCATGGGACTTCAGCTATTATGCTGAGAAACAGCGCGTGGCCAAGTACAACGTGACAGACGAGGAGCTGAAACCCTATTTCCGTCTTGAGGACTGCATTGACGCCATATTCAGCCTGGCAGGCCGTCTGTACGGAATAACCTTCAAGCCCGCCGACGTGCCGGTTTATCATCCCGACGTAAAGGTATATGAGGTACGTGATGCCGACGGCTCATTCCTGGCCTTGTTCTATGCCGATTTCTTTCCCCGCGCCACCAAGCGCAGCGGTGCATGGATGACCTCATTCCGTGACCTTAAGATTCAGGACGGCGTTGAGGAGCGTCCGTTCATAAGTCTGGTTACCAACTTCACGAAACCCACTGCCGATACCCCGAGCCTTATAACACATGATGAGTTCACCACCATGCTTCATGAGTTCGGCCATTCCCTTCACGGCATCATGGCCAAGGGCCGCTACCCCTCCATGACAGGAACCAGCGTAGATCATGACTTTGTGGAGCTTCCCAGCCAGATAATGGAGAACTGGGCATATGAGAAAGAGTACCTTAACACATTCGCAAAACATTACAAGACAGGACAGCCCCTGCCCGATGAGCTCATAGCCAAGATCAAGGCCTCCAAGAACTACCTGAGCGCCTACTACCACATGCGCCAGCTCCAGTTCGGCATCCTGGACATGAACTATCACACCCTAACCGCCCCCATAGAAGGTGAGGTGATAAAGTTTGAGAAAGACGCCCTCAAATCGACCGATGTCCTGCCAACCGTACCGGAGTGCATAATCTCCACCTCATTCAGCCACATATTCAGCGGCGGCTACGCTGCAGGCTATTACAGCTACAAGTGGGCCGAGGTGCTTGCAGCCGACGGCTATTCACTATTTGAGGAGAAGGGCATTTTCGATAAGGAGACCGCCGGCAAGTTCCGTCACCTGCTTGAGCAGGGCGGCAGCGTGGATGCGGCCCAGTTATACCGTGAATTCCGCGGCCATGATCCTGAACCCGCCGCACTGCTCCGCCAGCTTGAAATAATCAAGTGATTCAAACAAGGCTGCAAATACTGTTGCTGACAGCCATACTGTCTCTTCCTGCCCTGCCATGCGCATCGCAGGAAGATTCCATTCGTATATATCTTGATGAGGTAACCCTTACTGAGCACCGTAATGTGTCGGCCTTAAGCGGCACCATGGCAAGCGGCATCCGCATTGACACCAAGCTCATGAAGACCTACCCCAAGATGTTCGGCTACACCGATCCCATGCGATATCTCCAGTCCCTGCCCGGAGTGAGCACCAACTCCGACCAGTCCGGAGGCCTGCACGTACAGGGAGGAGAGTCATCTCACAATCTTCTCACGGTATCGGACGTTCCTATATATGGATCGGTAAACTTTACCGGGCTGTTCTCACTGTTCAACCAGGACCATCTGCCTACAGTCGAGTTCAGCACATCCACCAGATCCGCGTTTCTGGGAGCCCGGCTTTCACTTGACCATGCCGACACCATCCCCCAGCGCACCTCGGGCACGGCAACCCTGGGACTCATTTCAGGCCAGGCAACCCTCTGTACACCGCTTTCAGGCAAAACTGCACTCACATTGTCCATACGCCGCTCCTTCATCAACACCATATACGGATCATTACTGGAGTTTGATGGCAGTCCCTTCCGCTACGGTTTTACCGATGCCAATCTCACTCTTCTGCACAGGATAAATGAGCGCAACACAATAGACCTGAACGTTCTATGGAGCCATGACCGAGGCGAAAGCATATTCGGCGATACCAAGATCCAGATGGACTGTACCTGGGGTAACTCCCTTGCATCACTCCGATGGAGGCACCACGGCAGCAGGGTCAGTTCCACTACCTCACTGTTCATGACAAACTATCAGTTGGAAGGTCACGTTGACAACAGCATATTCTACGGGTACATGCCTGCACACATCACCAACATCGGAGTAAAGAGCACCCTCAGACTACCCTATGCCATAAGCCTTGAAGCCGAAGCCAACCTGTACGATATACTTCCGCAAGATCCCGTAGTGCCTTCCAACCAGACAGGCACCGCATCACAGCCTACACAGCTGGCACTTCTGGGCAATCTATATGTGAGCCGTCTTTTCAAGGCAGGACACAGTCTGGGAATTACTCCACACCTGCTCCTGTCGGCATATGAAGAGGCACGGAATTATGACTGTCTCAATGCAGATCCCGCCCTTACCGTTGAATACAACATGTTCCGCAAGGGATCCATAACGTTGGAATCAGGCATCAAGCACCAGTACCTCACTCAGACCGGCATGACTAACGTAGGGCTTCCTATAGAGTTCTGGGTGGCAGCAGGACGTTATTTCAAGCCGCAGCAAGCCTATTACGCCACCATCTCTTATGACCTTGAGTTCTTCGATTCCAAATATGCACTGTCGGTCCAGGCTTACGGAAAGCGTCTCCACAACCAGGCCGAATACATAGGGTTCATCTTTGACCTTCTTACTCGTCCCTATCGTCTTGAGGATAACCTGCTCATCTGCTCCGGTTATAACTACGGCCTCAACATGATGCTGGCCAAACAGGCCGGTTCCGTAACAGGCTGGTTCAGCTATTCATACGGACAGTCTCTGCGTGAAGGTGACGGAGAACTGTTCCCGGAGCTGTTCCATTCATCGCATGAACGCCGACATGAGTTCAACGCCGTCATGTCATATAAGGTAGGCCGTTTTGATCTGGGAGGCAGCCTGATTATGGCAACAGGCAGTCCATATACCCCCGCCAAGAACCTCTATCTGCTGTCCAATACCTTGCTCATCTACTATGACCGGTACAACTCCGCCCAGCTCCCGCCATACATACGACTGGACCTGTCAGCTACCTATAACCTGCCGCGCCGTGGCCGTCTGGACCACAGCATAAACCTTTCAGTCTTCAACGCCACAGCGCACAAGAACTACACCATGGGCTATATCAATGCCGATGAGGATGAACTGACCATCCGCTACAAGCTGGCCAAGCTCATAATACCTGTCATACCATCCATAAGCTATTCATGCCGTTTCTGATATGAAAAGATACGCTTACATACTCATGATGCTCATTGCAGCCGTCTCCTGCCAGCCGCAACTGCCTGAAAGCCCCGAGATGCTTGTAATTGAAGGCTGGATTGAGAATGATGCAGCCCCGGTGGTGTTCGTGACATCATCTGTCTCAGCAACCCTGGATGAGAAAAACATATCCGACCTGCTTGGCCATGTGGCGCTCAACGCAACGGTAACCGTAACCCATAACGGGCAGAAATACCGTCTAACACCTACCCTGAGTGATGAGTATCTGCTCAAGATGTGCTATACCACAAACCAGCTTAAAGGAGAGATAGGAGGAACATACCAACTTCAGGTAGATTGGAAAGGCATGCACGCAGAGGCAGTCACTTCCATTCTGCCGCCCGGAAGCATAGACTCCACAACAGTGGAACCCCATCCTGGCATAGACACGCTGTACATACTCAAGGCACATATAGTACCGGTACCTGAGGTACGTTATTACAAGTTCTTCAGCATGGCATCGGGCAAAGACTCAACATACAACGCATCATACATCGGCACCTTTGACAGTCAGCTTAAGAACGATCAGATGATGGCCGTTAACCGTGGCAGCACCAATCCTATCATAGAGAATGAATACTACTATACCCAGGGTGACAGCGTGCATTTCAAACTGGCATCAATAGATATCAACGCATACAATTTCTGGAGTAAGTTTGAGGAAAACAACATGTTCAGCCACGTGGCCCTGATTCCCTACTCCAGCAACCTGCAAGGCAACATCCAGGGCGGATTAGGCTATTGGTTCGGATACGGCACAAGTAGCTACGCGGTGAGAATTGAGAATTGAGAATTGAGAGTTGAGAATTAACAAGCACCTGCGTAATAACCCGCGACATTAGAAAAGGTTCGGAATTTTTCCGAACCTTTTCTATAATTCTCAACTCTCAATTCTCAATTCAAATCAGAAGCCGCCGCCAAAGCCGCCCATACCGCCGCCGAAGCCGCCGCCTCCCATGCCGCCGCCGAATCCACCGGCACCGCCACCGAAGTCACCGCCGCCGAAGCCGCCCATACCGCCACCGCCGAAGTTCATCTGCATCTCCTCAACTTTGTAGTCTTTGGGGAGCTCAAACAGGCTCTGGTCAACATCGGTCTCCTCAAGCTTCTCAACTGTCTGGCCCATTGTGCCCCAGTCAGAAACGGTCTCACTCTTCATTGTCAGGTTCTTGTATATCCACAGGGTCTGCTCGGTTGAATAGCCCTGATTGCTGGTGGTAATGGAATATTTCTTGCACATTACGCCTGCAACTTCCTCCTCACCAAGCTCCTTGATCTTGTTCTTCTTTATGGTCTTGGCATCCAGGTTCTCCCAATCGAACATAGGAGTTGTCTGGGCACCCATGCCCATTCCCATGCCCATACCCATGCCACGGCCGCCTCCGCCGCCCTGACCGCCACGACGTCCGCCAAATGACGGCATCTTGGTAGCAGACTTCTCAGCGTCGTTGATGGTGTAGTTGTCCTCACCTATAACAAGTGAACGAGACTTACCGGCCTCACCGCGATCGGTAACGGTAACAGTCTTCTTTCCGTAATCATCAAAATAGATCTTGGTAACCATCTGGCTGGGGTCAAAGTTCATCTGACGCTCACTGCGCTGACCACCCTGGCCACGCTGACCGCCCTGGCCCTGGGGACGCTGGCCCATACCCTGGCCGCCGCCCATGCCCATACCAGCACCGCCGCCAAAGCCACCCATGCCCATACCTGCGCCACCGCCGAATCCGCCGGCACCGCCTGTAAAGCTACCCATGTTGTTGGCCATTGTTATAACACCTGATTTGATGCCAAGAACGGGCTCTGAAGCCTCTTTCTTATCCTTCTTGGCCGCATTCACAGACATACTCACTGCCGCAAGCATCATGGCGGCCACCATAAGTTTTCTCATTTGCATTTATAGTTTAAAGGTTTATAATTTGATTCTTTCTAACATTATATGGTTTAGACAGGAAAGTTAAATCAAATCAGATTATTATTTTAGCCTTGGCTGTACCCACCTTGAACTTGATATCCATCTGGACTATGGTGCGGGCTTCATCATCGCAAACATAGATGTTCAGTATCTCGCGGTCTTTCTTCTTTCCCTTCTCCTCATACGGTTCCACAAGCTTGAACATCATGCAGTTGTATTTTCTGCCAGATATCTTCAGTGTCTCCCAGCCTTGGAATATAAGTGACTCTTCAAGAATGTCACAGGCATCGACCAGCTTGAAGTTCATGCGCTGTCCCTTCTTTAGATCCTTGGTATCTATTGTGCGGGCAAATCCCACAACGCTGACCATGTCATACACCAGAGTATTGCTTGTCTCAGTAACCTCCCTCACGTGTCCGTCCTTGTAGTATTTGGTCATCTCAGCCACGCACTTGCCATTGGAATCCTTACTGAAGTTCACCTTTTCACGTACTATGTCATCGCCCTCAAAGCAATGCTTCTGGAAATAAACGGGTGATGAATCATCGGGCCTTACAATGGTGGTAAGCGTATCGTTCAGGCTAAATATCTTCTCGGCTGCGCTTGTGGTCCTTGCTATCAGGTCCATCTGTACCGCTTTCTCCCCCTTATATGTCACATTCCTGGTTATGAGTTCCGCCTCACCGGCCTTGATAGGACCCAGATACATACCATATCTCAGATTCTCGTCCTTCCAGTTATTCTGGCCCATTGCAACCACTGTAGTTGCCAGGACCAATATCATTGTTGAAATCCTTTTCATAATCGTATTGTTTATCATTTCTGTATATAAGATTCAAAAAACCACGCAAAGTTAAAAAATGGTGCCAAAGGGGACGGTTCTTTTTGGCCTCATTTTTAGAAAAAGGGGCCAAAAAGAACCGTCCCCTTTGGCACCATTTTTCCAGAAATTCTGCGTATCTTTACAAAAAACTTAATTATCTATGTTATTCGATAAACTAACCTATTCCAGCCGCCGTGCTGAACTGAGAGATAAAGTGGGCAGCGGACTGATTGTCCTGCTTGGTAACAACAACGCCCCGTGCAACTATCCCGCCAACGGCTACACCTTCCGTCAGGACAGCTCGTTCCTGTACTTCACCGGCCAGGACCGCGACACCCTGGCCCTAGTGATCGATGCTGACAGCGGTCAGGAATGGCTTCTGGGCGACAACATTGATATTGAGGACATTATCTGGACCGGATTCGTCCCTTCTGTGGCCGATCTGGCTGCGGAATGCGGAATCAGCAACAGCGCCCCGTTCGGCAAACTTAATGAAATGGTGGCCGATGCCAGGAAAGCTGGCCGTGAAGTCCATTTCCTCCCGCCCTACCGCCACGACCATATGATCCTGTTGTCCGATATGCTGGGCATCCACCCTTTGAAAACCCGCGCCGCTGCATCGGTCAAACTCATAAAGGCAGTGGTCGATATGCGCTCCATCAAGTCCGATGCCGAAATCGCTGAGATTGAGCGTGCCATGGCCATCGGCTACAAGATGCACACCACAGCCATGAAGCTCTGCAAACCATGCGTGACCGAGAAATCAATTGGAGGAGCCATGGAAGGAATCGCCATGTCATACGGCGCCAAAGTATCGTTCAGCAGCATTGTCTCCATGCATGGTGAGATATTCCACGGTGACCCATCTTTGAAGCCGCTTGAGCCCGGCCGTCTGCTTTTGGTTGATGCCGGTGCCGAGACCGTGAACAACTATTGCAGCGACAACACCCGCACCCTACCCATCAGCGGTAAATTTACTCAAAAGCAGCGCGATATTTACTCAATTGTCGAGGCCTGCCACGACCTGGTGATAGAAAAAGCCCGTCCCGATTACAAGTGGATGGACATGCACCTGGATGTCTGCCGCCTCATGACCGACCGTCTCAAGGACCTGGGCCTGATGAAGGGCAATACTGATGACGCCGTCGCCGCCGGAGCGCACGCCATGTTCCTGCAGCACGGCTTGGGCCACATGATGGGCATGGACGTGCATGATATGGAAGGCCTTGGCCAGATCTACGTAGGCTTTGACGATGAGGTAAGACCCTCGGAACAGTTTGGTACAAATTGTCTAAGATGCGGCCGCCGCCTCCAGCCCGGTTTCGTAATGACCGATGAGCCCGGCATCTACTTCATCCCCGCCCTAATCGACAAATGGAAGGCCGAGCACATGCACACCGACTTCCTCAACTACGATGCAATAGAAAAGTACCGCGACTTCGGCGGCATCCGCCTTGAGGACGACATCCTAATCACCCCCACAGGCTGCCGCGTCCTGGGTGCCGACATCATCCCCTACCATCCAGATGACGTAGAGGAATTTATGAGTTAGTCTATATGGAAACCCCGAACTTTTTGGGGGTATTGACGTCAAAACTACGGCCTTCGGCCTATCCCTCCCACTCCTTCGGAGCGGGCCCCTCCCGTTCACAGCGACACGGGCGTCGATGGTTTTGCCTGCCAATACCCCCAAAAAGTTCTCAGTGCGTATTAGCATTTTTTGTGCAAAAGGGAACTGTCCCTTTTGCATGAGCTGAACGCAGTAGAAAAAATTTAGGGTATTGGCAGGCAAAACCGTCGCCACCCTCGGCGCGTCAGAGGGAGGGGCCCGTGCCTAAGAAGATGCTCTGGAAGATGGGAACTTGTTCACGTCTTTCAGAGCGTCTTATTGGGGATGGGAGGGATAGCGCTTTAGCGCGTAGTTTTGACGTCAATACCCTAAATTTTTTCTATTGCGTTCAGCGGGCTTTACTGCAGCAGTCTTTCATTGCGCAGCCACAGCAGGAGTTGCCCTTTTTGCGTTTGTTTATGGCGCCGATGACTGCGACTATGACCAAGCCTGTTACGGCAATGATTGCTATGATTGATGATGTGTTCATAGGGCTTGAGCAATTAAATAACCTAGCCAGGAAACTACCCAGGCAATGACGCACTGGAATATTACAACATAGATTGCCCACTTGTCACCAAGTTCGCGGCGGATGCTGCTGATTGCGGCAACGCACGGTGTGTAGAGCAGGCTGAAAATGAGCATCGGAACAGCCGTAACTACCGTGAGTGAACCGGTTACGCCCAGCACTTCCATCGTTGCAACCACGCTCTCCTTTGCCAGGAAACCGCTTACAAACGATGTCACAATGCGCCAATCGCCAAGGCCCAGCGGACGGAATAGCGGCTCCAGCACTCCGGCAACCCAGGCCATCATGCTCCCCTCGCCGTTATCCACCATATTGAACCGGAAATCAAACGTCTGCAACAGCCAGATTATGATAGTGGCAACAAAAATTACCGTGAATGCACGCTGTACAAAGTCTTTGGTCTTGTCCCACAGCAGGTGGCTCACGTTCTTGAGTCCCGGCATGCGGTAGTTAGGCAGCTCCATCACAAACGGTGCAGCCACATAGTTCTTGCGGAACAGTTTTGTAACCAGCGCCACAAGCACACCAACAAGTATGGAGAGCAGGTACAGACCGGCCAGAATCAGACCGCCGTGTCCGGGAAAGAACGCATTGGTAAAGAAGCCGTATATGGGTATCTTGGCACTACAGCTCATGAACGGAGTAAGCAGAATGGTCAATTTGCGGTCTCGGGCCGATGGCAACGTACGGGTAGCCATCACAGCGGGTACAGAGCAACCGAATCCGATAAGCAGCGGCACAATTGAGCGGCCTGACAATCCCAGCTTACGCAGCAGTTTATCGGTCACGAATGCTATACGGGCCATGTAACCGCTGTCCTCAATGAGGCTAAGGAAGAAGAACAGGATAATGATGATAGGCACAAAGCTCAGCACGCTTCCTACGCCGCCAAATATGCCATCCTCAATAAGCGATACTATCGCGGGACTCACATCGGCCTTTTCAAGACCTGCCACGCAGATGCCTGCCAGCCACTGGATTCCCTGATCAAGCCAGTCCTGAAGCGGAGCGCCCAGCACGTCAATGGTGAGCCAAATCACCAGGCACATCACAACAATAAAAATGGGTATTGCAGTCCAGCGGCCTGTAAGTACGCGGTCAATCCGCTTGCTGCGTATGTATTCGCGACTCTTGCGGGGTTTAACCACTGTCTGTGCGCAAAGGCGTTCTATGAATGAGAAACGCATATCGGCAATGGCGGCAGAGCGGTCCATTCCACGCTCCTCCTCCATCTGCAGGATGATGTGTTCCATCATCTCCTTCTCGTTCTGTGACAGCTGTAGGGCATCAAGCACGGTTGTATCGCCCTCCACAAGCTTTCCGGCGGCAAATCGTGCGGGTATGCCGGCACGCTCAGTATGATCCTCCACCAGATGCATTATGCTGTGCAGGCAGCGGTGTACCGCGCCTCCGTGATCATCCTTGGTACAGAAATCGGTACGGGCCGGAACCTCCTGGAACTCTGCCACATGGATGGCATGCTCCACAAGCTCCTGGATACCCTCACCCTTAGCTGCCGATATGGGAATGACCGGAATGCCCAGGATTCGCTCCATCTCATTCACGCGTACCGAACCGCCATTACCAGTCAGCTCATCCATCATATTGAGAGCCAGCACCATAGGAACGCCCAGTTCCATAAGCTGAACCGTAAGATATAAGTTACGTTCTATGTTGGTGGCATCAACTATATTGATGATGCAGTTTGGTTTCTCATCAAGTATGAAACGGCGTGATACGGTCTCCTCCTGCGTATATGGAGACAGCGAGTATATTCCCGGTAAATCCGTAACCCGTGTTTCGGGGTGTCCCTTAATCTGTCCGTCCTTGCGGTCCACCGTCACACCCGGGAAATTACCCACGTGCTGGTTAGAACCCGTAAGCTGATTGAATAAGGTTGTCTTGCCGCAGTTCTGCTGGCCGGCAAGTGCGAATCGCAGCGTTGTACCCTTAGGAAGCGGCTGTTCGTGAGTAGGGTCATGATATTTGCCCGACTCACCCAATCCGGGATGCGAGTTATGCTCGTGCAGAGTCAGGTTATAGCCAAAATTGTCAAAGTTCCCCTTGGGGTCGAGCGGGCTTTGGCTGACATCCGGTGCGTTAACAGTAATCCGTGCTGCTTCTTCAAGACGCAAAGAAAGAGTATATCCGCGCACAAGAAGCTCCATGGGATCGCCCATAGGAGCAAACTTGAGCAACCTGACCTCAACGCCCGGCAACAATCCCATATCAAGGAAATGCTGACGTAGCGCACCCTCACCACCAACTGCCGCAACAACGGCGCTCTCACCAATCTTAAGTTCCTTAAGAGTCATACCCTGCTCATTTTGCCCGCAAAATTACATTGAAAAAGAAATATTATCAATACTCACAAATATGTATTGAGTTTTCCTTTTTCCTTGTACTGCCACTCTGCAGGTTATTACCATACCAACTCTGAAAGAGCCTGTACTTGGCGGTTCAGCTCAAAGAGTTCGTCGGACAGTTCGCTGTAAGTCCTGGGATTGTCAAGTTCCTTTAGCAGTGCGGCATGGGCACGACGGAAACTCTGAAGCATTGAGATGCAATGCTTGTTCATGGTGCGTGCAGTCTCAATGCGGATGCGGTTATCCAGATAAAGACGGTCAAACTCAAGTGCCGGGGTGACACCTGTAAGTTGCAGGGAATTGAGATAGGCCCGGTAATTGTTCTCAAGTCCGCTTTGTTCATTGTCTATCAACCCTTTGAACTCACTTGATTTGAGTCCTGCCACAAGAGACTTGCAGCATGCTTCTACAAGAGAATCACCCTGTTCCACTATTGCCTTGACAATACGGTACTGTCTCCGCTTGCCGTACTGCTCAGCCAAGTATCCGCTTGTCTTGCCTATCTGCCGTGCTATACCAGGCTCATACAATATACCCCAGTCAAGCTTGTTGTAGGCAATGGCCAATGAATCCATATTACGCCCTATCCCACGCAATTCGATTCCGTTCTGTTTCCAGCGTGAATCACTGCTGGCCGAACGCAAAGCACGAATGTAACTATCCAGAATACTGATGCAGACATCGGCCTTGTCGGCCAGGCGGGACTGTTCCTGACGCGCCAAAGCCAAACCGTTCAGTTCACTTATGCGCGCATCGGCACTCTGCAGTGAAGCTACATACATAAGTCCGCGGTCCGTGCGCACGTCATCAAGAATCCTGAACACGCTGCCCGGTCCGCAAACCGCCGAGTCACTGACCACGGCAAGAGAATTGACACGCTTCAGCTGCGCCTTGCTCATGGATGCACAACCGCTCAAATAAAACAGCATAAAAAACATGGTACACCACAAGGCAACAGCCTTGAGCACCTTGATGCACTCCTTGATAACGCTTTCTGTAATGTCCAATGATTTGGGAATCCTGTTTAGCCTGGCAACCAAAGACCTGATGTTCTTGGATTGCAGCTTGATTCCGTCCGCACTCTCTCGGAACCGCTCAACAAGACCAGTCTCAACATTCACTATGGCTTGACGTTCTGCCTCACGCAATGTCACACAAGCCTGTTCCATAATCTCTCTGTCCTTAGGTGACAGTTCCGGGCTCATTCGCCCCTTGTCCGCTTGGGCAAGAGCAAAAGAGATCTCTTCCAAGCTAAGATTAACCTGTTCTTTTTTCATTTCGTTATTATTGGAAAAACTATTTTATGCAAACTTACAAAAAAATCAGGGAACCCTATGACGGATTCCCTGATTTGTAAGTATTGGTTGTTTGGCTTAGAACATGCCGCCGCCGAAGCCGCCGCCCATGGGCATACCGCCGCCCATGCCGCCGCCGAAGCCGCCCATGCCGCCGCCGAAGCCGCCCATACCGCCGCCGAAGCCGCCCATGCCACGCATGCTCTGACGAGCGCTGCGGTCACCGAACAATGACAGACGGTAAGTAAGGGTTGCCATGAAGTAGCTGGTGATAGTCTTGTTCTCAGTATCAGTACGTGAAGTAGCGCTCATAGAACGGTTCACAGTACTGCGCTGATGCAGGATATCGTATGCTGCGAGTGACAAGCTGGCCTTGTTACCCTTGAGGAATGAGAATGACAGTGAAGCATTCCAGATAAGCTCATTGGTATTCATACCCTCATCATAACCACGACGGCTGTTCATGTTGAGGTCAGAACCCAGACGCATGTTCCTCCAAGGAATGTATGCCATGACACTGGTACCGTAGCTGAAGTCATATGTATCCATGTTACGGTCAGGCTGCAGGTCATTGGTTGAATGGCTGTAACGCAGGCTTCCATCCAAAGATACTGTCAGGTAATCATCACGATACTCAGCACTCAGGCTCTCGTTGGCACCGGTTGTATTGGACTTACGTAACTGTGAGTTACCACCCATGATCTGTGCCCAACTCTCCTGATGGCTGAAGTTACCGCTGGTATTTGTATTGATTGAATAACGGTCATCAGGGAATGTGTAGTTGTACATGATGCTGGCGTTAGCATTCCAGTTAGACCAGAAGCCGTCCATGTTTTCAGGTTTGCTCCAAGTACCACCGTTTGCCATCAGGTCTGTCCTGTTCTGAATCTGACGGAGAGTATTGCTTATACTTGTGTTGATGTTGAAGCTGCTCATGTTAACCGGATTATACTTCTGATAACCGATACTCAACTGGTTGTTGAAAGTAGGCTTCAAGCCCGGGTTACCGCTTGATACACGGAACGGGTCTGTATCATCAGTAATGTCAAGCAACTGTTGCATTGAAGGCTGGCTGGAACGACCGTTATAACGTATGTTGATCTGCTCCTGACGGGTAACTCTGTAACGGAACTGAACTGTAGGAGTCCAGTTGAATACTGTACGTGAAAGGATTGTATCAGTAACACCCATTCCTGAGTAGTTCATCTTTGAATACTGAGGCAGTATTGACAAACCTACAGTGAAGTTGTATGACTGGTCTGTAGCGTTCTTACGGAACTGAATCTGGGCAGTCTGGTCATAGTTGTAATAGAATGAGTTAGTGCTCAGTTTCTCATCACGATGAAGCTGGTTGTCCTCATAAATCCAATCAGGATTACCCCAAGTCATAGCAAGAGCATCATCCATATTGTAAGTGGCACGGTCACTGTTCTGTGCACTGTACTGGAACTGGTAGCTGAACTGCAGATATGTACCGGTTGAGATAGGCTCTGAATAAGTAGCCTGTACGCTGAATGTCTGCCTGTCACTGGGATTATCATTATAACGGTTAAGCAGAGTGTCCTGTTTCTTATATGACTGAGTAGCCATAATATAGTTGTGAGACATCTGGTCGCTGCGTGAGTACTGCTCACTGTTGGATTTGCTCACGTTGTATGTACCACGGACTGATACGTTACGGCCACGGTTTCCGAAACGCCTTACAAACTGAAGGTTACCGCTGGCAGAAGTACTGGTGCTTACACTCTTGGTCTTACTGTTCTGTATATTCCAGATAGATTCCAGATACATTGAAGTAAGAGAGTCTATCAGATCACCTTCCGGATCAAGAGAAGCAGGATCAATATTGATTTCTGCAATGAAATCTCCATACTTTGAAGGTATTTCAGCTTTTGATGAATAGATTGAAGCTCCTACTGCTGCAGTATCAAGCGTATAATTTGCATAATCACCGGCAAGAGGATCCTTTATAAACTTGTAAGGATCTGCCTTGAAAGTTCTTGATTTGCTTTCATTCCAACTGTCAGACTTACTGTATGAGAACTGAGGCTGGAACAGAAGGCTGGTGTAGTTGTCCTTATTCCACTCAATACGCATCTGACCGCTCAAGCTGTTGCTTCCGCTGCCGTTTTCACCTACACGGTTGTTCCATGTGTGGTCAACAACTCCCGGCATGTTACTTGTAGCATAAAAGTTCTCACCTGATGACTTTGAACTTGAAGTATTGTCGCTGTGACTCCAGCTTATGCTACCGCCCACCTCATACTGATAGTTATCCGATGAAATCTCCTTACCAAGGTTTAAAGCAAAGTTAGCACCGCCTGAGTAGCTCTTACTGACACCGCCGCCGCCACCGGCCATACCGCCGAAGCCGCCGCCCATGCCCATGCCGCCCATGCCCATGCCGACACCGCCGCCCATACGCATGCCGCCGAAGCCGCCCATGCCGCCTGATGACTGGCTGGCTGAACCTGTAACGGTGAACTGCTTGTCCTCATCGAAACGGTTGAGAGAAGCCTGGATCTGATAGAGAGTATTGGCGTCAAAGCCTTCTGACTGCAAAGGACGACCGCCACCAAGCTGCAGGTTACCGAACCAACCCTTAGCCATACCCTTCTTAACCTGAAGGTCAAGCACTGTCTCCTCTTCACCGTCATCGATACCGGTCTGACGGGCCAGGTCACTCTGCTTCTCATAAGCCTTGACCTTCTCAATCATATCGGCAGTGAGCTGTGTAAGAGCTGCCTGAGTGTCATTGGCAAAGAACTCCTTACCATTGACAAGTATTCTGGATACACTCTTTCCGTTCACAGTGATGCTACCGTCACTGCCTATCTGTACACCGGGGAGCTTACGGATAAGGTCCTCTACCGATGCGCCCTCAGGCAACTTGAAAGCGGCACTGTTGAACATTACGGTGTCGTTAATCATCTGTACCTTGGCAACCACAGCATTGACGGCAACCTCATCAAGAGTCTGACCGCCTCTCATTGTAATCTTGCCCAAGTCTGTCACGCCGGAACCGGAACGGAGTGAGAAATTCTTGTCGGAATTCTCATAACCCACATACGATGCGCGTGCAACGTAATTACCCGGTTTCAGATTACCTACAGTAAAAGCACCGTTCTCATCGGTCTGTGAACCACCTATAAAAATGGAATCAGTACCTGAAATCTGAAAAATCTGCACATTGGCAGGAAACATGGCTTCGCCTGAATCAAAATCATAGACAGAGCCCTTAACTGAAAGATCCTGAGCTAACAGCGCTGAAGCTGATGTAACCAGGAGTGCCAGCAGAATGGAAATTCTTTTCATTTGAGTGATGTTATTGTTTGTTGTTTAGTCTTGCATTTTATAGAAAAATACACCTTTACTATACACCGGAATGCGGTTGGTTAAATGTGAAAATGATAAATTAACAATTTATTTACTTTTTGATTAAAAAAACACCTTTTGGTTTAATCACAACAATATTTCTTACCTTTGCCAATACTATATGAAAATGATTTTGGTTATGAAAAGAATATCTTGCCTTCTGGCATTTTGCATATTGGTTTCCCTGTCGTTCCATTCCTGCAGGAAAACGCTTTCCCAGTCGCAGTTCAACGAGTTCCAACTGACAAGTCCAGACGGAATGGAACGTTCCGGAGGCATCTATCTGCCCGCCGGAATGAAGTCTGATGACAGGTTGCCGGTCATTTATATGGCCGACGGTCTGGTATTCAAGGATTGCGGATTCAAAAAAATGATTGATTCACTTATTGAGAACAGGTGCATATCCCCGGTTATAGTAGCATGTTCTTTTGAGAACAAGAAGCAGGTACCGGGTTATAAGGTGGCTTACCGCAATGCAGAGTATATAGAATCCCTGGACAGGAACAATAAAGAGTTTGTAACACTGTTTGACAATCATTACACCTTTTTTACAACCCAGTTCATTCCATATATAGAAAAGGTAGCGCATGTATCGGATTCCAGGGATGACCGTCTGTTCTTCGGTACTTCAAACAGTGCGGATTTTGGTATCACCTTGAGTTTCCGGGCTCCGGAACTGATGGCCGAATATTGGTGCTACTCACCTGTATTCTCCAACATAAGCGGTTATGGAATGCTTTCGGAAACAGTAAGCTACAGGATATGCTGGGGCGCCAAGGAGGAGGCCGGCATGTTTGATTATTTCCCTAACCTTATTAAAGATATAAGAAAGCGCGGCGGAAATGTCCATTCTTGGGTGTTCAACGGCGGACACGACCGGGAATGGTGGAAATACTGGTTCGGCGAAGAGCTGAAGCGCCGGTTCCCATACAAGAACTGATAATTCTAAAAATATAAACCAGATATGAGAAAACTAACCTTATTATTCAGGACAAACTGTATCACAACACATTCAACCTGAATCAGGTAGAGCTGCTTGAAGGCCCGTTCAAGCACGCCATGGACCTTAATGTAAAGGTTCTCCTGGAGTATGACACCGACCGCCTGCTGGCTCCTTTCCTTAAGGAGGCCGGACTGCCCAAGAAGGCGGAGTATTTCCCCAACTGGGCCGGTCTGGACGGACATGTGGGCGGACATTACGTATCAGCCCTGGCCATACACTACGCCGCTACCGGCAACAAGGAGTGCTATGACCGCCTGGTATATATGATCGATGAGCTGGAGCGCTGCCAGATAGCCAACGGTGACGGCTACATAGGCGGTGTACCCAACAGCAAGGAACTGTGGGGAAACCTTAAGAAGGGTGACTTCGGGCTGTTCCGCGGCGCATGGGTGCCCTGGTATAATGTACATAAGATGTACGCGGGCCTGCGCGACGCGTGGCAGTATGCCGGCATTGAGAAGGCCAAGGATATGTTCATCAAGTTCTGTGACTGGGGCCTGACCATATTTGCCGATCTGGATGACAACCAGATGGAGCAGATGACCGGCACCGAGTTCGGCGGCATGAACGAGATTTTTGCCGATGCTTTCCAGATTACCGGTGACCGCAAGTACATTGAGGCTGCCAAGCGTTTCCGCCACAAGGACATATTTGAGAACATGGCCGACGGCCGCGACAACCTGGACAATAAGCACGCCAACACACAGGTACCCAAGGCTGTAGGTTACGCCCGCGTGGCTGCATTGGACAACGATGCACGCGCCCGCAAGGCTGCCGAATTCTTCTGGGACCGCGTGGCCAACCACCGCTCAGTGGTTATAGGCGGTAACAGCCGCAGCGAGCACTTCCCTGCAGCATCGGACTACAAGAGCTACGTTGAGAACCGCGAGGGACCTGAGTCCTGTAACACCAACAACATGCTCAAGCTTACCGAGTTCCTCTTTGCCATTGACCCCAAGGCCGAGTATGCCGATTTCTATGAGAAGGCCATGTACAACCATATCCTCTCTACCCAGCATCCCGAGCACGGAGGTTATGTATATTTCACCCCCATGCGCCCCGCTCACTACCGCGTTTACTCCGCAGTTAATCAGGGTATGTGGTGCTGCGTAGGTACCGGAATGGAGAACCACGGCAAGTATGGTGAATTTATCTACACCCACGACGGTGCACAGACACTCTGGGTCAACCTGTTCGTGGCATCAAAGCTGAACTGGACCGAGAACAAGGCCACCATCACGCAGGAGACACAGTTCCCCTACTCCGAGTCATCAAAACTGACAGTCAACCTTAAGAAGGCCCGCAAGTTCCGCCTTATGGTACGCTGCCCGGAGTGGGTGGCCGGCGGTTACAGCGTAAAGGTGAACGGTAAGGAGTATGCAGCCGATGCACAACCCTCATCATACGTAGCTATAGAGCGCAAGTGGAAGAACGGTGATGTGGTTGAGATAAGCCTGCCCATGAACACCACCATCGAGGCTCTTGACAACGAGCCGGAGTACCTGGCAGTAAAGCACGGCCCCATTGTCCTGGCTGCCCGCACAGGCACTGAGGGCATGAGCGGTCTCATAGCCGATGACGGCCGTTGGAGCCACATAGCACACGGACCTCTGGTACCCGTTACCGAGACTCCTATTATGATAGGTACACGCGCGCAGCTTGACCAGAAGGTGGCTGCACTCAAGCCCGTACCCGGCAAGCCTCTGCACTACACCGCATCAGGTCTGTTTGACAGCAGCCGGTTCCCCAATGTTGAGCTGGAGCCGTTCTACAGCCTGCATGACAGCCGTTACGCCATCTATTTCCTGTCACTCAGCCAGAGTGATTACAAGCAGATGCTCGATAAGATCAAGGCCGATGAGGCCGCAATGCTGGAGCTGGACCGCCGCACTGTGGATGCCATAGTACCCGGCGAGCAGCAGCCCGAGGCTGACCACAAGATTCAGAGCCAGAGCTCAATGACCGGCAATCAGGACAACAAGCCCTACCGTTCAATCCGCCGCAACGGTTCGTTCAGTTATGACCTTTATACTGAGGGTAACACCAACCTGAGCCTGTGCATAGGCTACTGGGGTGCCGAAAACAACCAGAACCGTGCCATCGAGATACTGATTGAGGACATGCCGTTCATTACCGAGACCGAATTCCCCGCAAACGGTGAGGCCGGGATTGTACGCAAGGAGTATGATGTACCTGTAGGATTCTACCTGGGCAAGGAGAAGATACGCGTCACGTTCCGCTCTGTTGAGGGCAAGCAGGCACCCCGCATTTTTGATATCCGTTTCCTGAAATAATTGTTTACTGATATGAGATACATTCCTAGTTTTAGCATTGCTGCGTTGGGCCTTGCATTGGCCCTTAACTCGTGTGGCACAAAGGAGCAGGATCCCAAGTTTATGGAGAACCTGCCATACTATGTTGAGAACCTTGAAGTCTTCGGGCTCAATCAGGAGCCTGGACGCGCATTCCACATTCCGGAGCGTAACATATCGCTTAACGGAACCTGGAAGTTCAACCTCTATGAGAATCCGCTGGAGGTTCCAAAGAACTTCTATAAGAGCTCTTTCAATGACCGCAGTTGGGGTACCATAGAGGTGCCGTCCAACTGGGAGATGCAGGGTTACGGCCAGGCCATGTTCCGAAATGTGGCAGCCCCCTTCCCCAACGGCCAGCCCCTGTCCATGCTGGAGCGTTACCAGAAGATTCTGGATGACCCGGATGCATCGGAGCAGCAGAAACGTATGGCCCAGAACCGCATGAACCTGTCCAACCCCTTTGCCGTTCGTGTACCCAATGTTCCGATGGATGTGAACCCAACCGGTGCATACCGCACGGAGTTTACCATCCCGTCAGACTGGAAGGGAGATCAGGTGTTCCTGCGCTTTGAGAAGGTGGCATCGGGATCGTTCGTATGGGTGAACGGAAAGCAGGTAGGTTACAATGAAGGCGCACAGGAGCCCAGCGAGTACGATATCACACCTTATATAAAGAGCGGTAAGAATACTTTGGCAGTGATGGTGCTCAAGTTCTGCGACGGATACTATCTGGAGGGACAGGACTATTGGCGTCTGGCCGGTATTTTCGACGACGTTACCATCTACTCTACACCCAAGGTAAGAATCTATGACTGGTATGTCACCACCGATTTCGGTCCCGACTTTGTTGATTCGGACCTCAAACTGGCTATGGACGTACGCTCATACGGACTTGAGGGCAGCGGCTACAAGGTTAAGGCCACGGTTTCAAAGGACGGCCGTGAGGTGGCAAGTATGGAGAACGGACCGTTCAACGTAAAGGACGGCACCAGCACCATCAACCTCTCCGCCAAAGTTAAGGCTCCCAAGAAATGGACCTCCGAGACTCCTGAACTCTATGACCTCACGATGGAGCTTATCGGCCCTGACGGGAAGGCTGTAGATCATATCGTAAAGCGCATGGGATTCAAGAAGACCGAGATACGTGACGGCGTGTTCTATCTGAACGGCCAGCCGCTCAAGGTCAACGCCCAGAACTCACATATGCAGCACCCCATACTGGGTCACGCTATGGACGAGGCCACCATACGCCGCGACATGGAGATACTCAAGCAGTTCAACTTCAACGGTGTGCGCACATCGCACTATCCTCCTGTAAACGAGTATCTTGACCTGGCCGATGAATACGGTCTGTTCATAATCGACGAGACCGGCGATGAGGCACATGCCACCGAGTATGTGAGCAATATGCCGGAGTTCATAGAGATGTACCGCGAGCGCGTGCGCCAGCTGGTGCTGCGTGACCGCAACCATGCCTGCGTCCTGTTCTGGAGTGCCGGTAACGAGAGCGGTGAAGGCGACGACATCCGTGAGGTTGTAGAAGAAGGAAAGAGATATGACGCCACCCGCTACTGGATGTACGGCGGCAATGCTGCAGTTCATCCGGCCGAGGATATCGTAGGCCCGCGTTACCCATCTCCCGAGGAGCATGAGCGCCGCTACGGCCGTGACACCCGCGATATGCGTCCATCATTCATGGATGAGTATCTGTCAGTTGCCGGAAACGGCGGCGGCGGTCTGGATGAATACTGGCGCGTAATCTACTCATATCCCAAACTGATGGGCGGTGCCATCTGGGATTTTGTAAGCCCCGGTCTGGAGGAGCCAGTAAGACTGCTCAAGGACCAGTCACCATACAAGACTCCCGCCCATATCATGGGTCGAGCTACTCTTGAGCAAGGGCCTACAGGTAAGGCACTTGACCTGCACAAGCAGGAGCAGTGGGTTCAGGTTTACAGGGCCGATAATGTGGAGATAAGCGGCAATAAGCTTACCCTCACCCTGGATATCTATCCGCGCCTGTTCAACCGCAGCGGCGGTTACCTGATCTGCAAGGGCAGCAACCAGTACGGACTTAAGCAGCAGGGATCCGAAAGACTTGACTTCTATATCGACAACGGCCGCAAGCAGACCCTGTCGGCACCTCTGCCCGAGGATTGGGAGAACAAATGGCACAACGTGACAGCTGTCTATGACGGCAGTGAGATGAAGCTCTTCATTGACGGCACACAGGTTGCATCACAGGCCGCATCGGGCAATATCCGCAATCTGCCTCTGTCACTCTGCATAGGACGTGATGAGCAGTCATGCGGTCAGGATGCCAACCCCTACATCTGCGACGCCATGATAGACAACGTTGGCGTGTTTGCCGATGCAGTGCTTCCCGGCAGTTTTGATCCCGCCAAGGCAGCCCTGTGGCTTGACTTTGAGGAGGAGCAGAACCAGGGCACATTCTACACATACGGACAGGGAGCCCGCACCTATGGCTCAATCTGGCCTAATCGCGTACCCCAGCCCGAGATGTGGCAGATGAAGAAAACCGTCCAGCCGCTCTCATTCACGCTGGTTGACCTTGTATTCGGCAACGTCGAGGTATGGAACCGCAACCACTTTACCAACGCCTCAATCTACAACACCAAATGGTCACTCATGGCCGATGACCAGGTTATAGAATCAGGCACAATCAATCTGGATGTGGAGCCGCTTACCAGAAAGATGGTTAGAATACCGTTCCATAAGCCAGCTAAGATTGAGCCCGGCAAAGAGTACCGCCTGGAGATAAGTTCATCACTTAAGAAGGATGAGGTCTGGGCCAAGGCAGGTCATGAGGTGGCATGGGATCAGTTTGAGCTCAAGTCCTGGAACAAACCTGCCCTTGCCGGTCCTGCAATAAAACGCAATATAACACTTACTCAGGGCAGTAACGGCATAGTAGTAAGCGGACAGGGATTCACCTACCGCTTCAACGCCGTGAGCGGTGCTCTTGAATCAATGAACGTTGACGGCAAGGAAATGCTCAAGTCTCCCGTTACACTGAATGTATGGCGTGCTCCCGTGGCCAATGAGATTGACGGATGGAACGGCAGCGGTGCCGGTCAGCCCTCTATCCAGGGTTACGGAAACATCGGCGCCAACACCGTTCTGGCCAGCCATTACTATGCAGCATCATTAGACAAGAGAAACCTTGTTCCCGTATCGGTCAAGGCCTTCAAGGGTGCCGATGAAGTAGTGATTGACGTGAAAGAGAATTCACTCTCCACCAACGCCACCGACAACCGCTTTGAGAATGACTGGCACTGGGTTGTAAATTCTGACGGGACCGTCACCGTACGTCATAAGGTAAGCCCCATGGGCAAGATGCCGCAGTGGCTGCCCCGTATCGGTGTGACCATGAGTTTAGACAAGTCACTGAGCAAGGTTGAATGGTACGGGCGCGGACCTCAGGCATCATATCCTGACCGCAAGACCGGATACCGCGTGGGCATTTACAACACCACCGTTAACGATATGTATGAGCCCTACCTCATACCGCAGGATTACGGTCTCAGGACCGATAACCGCTGGGTTCGTCTGACCGATAACTCAGGCAAGGGTCTGGAGTTCTCAATGAATCAGTACTTCAACTTCAACGCATATGACTGCACTACCGATAACCTGACCAAGGCCATCTATCAGTATCAGTTGCAGCGTGGAGGCGATATCACCCTGAACCTTGACTACGCCACATCGGGTGTAGGCTGCACAGCCCGCGGCATCTTCAACCAGTACCGCGTCCTGCCCCAGCCATACCAGCGCACCATCACTATCAAACCGCTGCGCTAAGGTTTCCATCCCGCAGCAAAAAAACAGGTGTCCCAATCGGGGCACCTGTTTTTTTGACCGGCATGACGCATTAGGGTCGTTTCATAATGCATAAAAAATATTGAATTTAGTTTGCAAACTAAGAATTTAGTTTTATATTTGCACCGTTAATTTGAAAATACAATGGACAGCAGTAAGCAAAAGATGCAGGAACTCACCAGGGCTGAGCTTGAAATAATGCAGGTTATCTGGAAGATAGGCAAGGAGTTTATAGTACGTGACGTGCATGACATGATGCCGGAACCAAAGCCGGCTTACAACACCGTATCCACCATGGTCCGCATACTGGACACCAAAGGATTCCTCACCCACAAGACATACGGCCACACCAATATATATAAGGCGGCCGTGAGCAAGGACGACTATACCGGACGTTTTATGCAAGGAGTGCTGAACTCTTTCTTTGAAGGCTCTGTAAGCCGTTTGGTCACCTTCTTCTCAGACAACAAGAACCTCTCAGTACAGGAGGCCGATGAGATACTCAAAATGCTAAGCAAGAAATAACAACAAAACCTTATAATAAGATGTCTTCCTTTGTTTTCTATTTCTTTTCAGTAATTGTATGCAGCGGAGTTTTCATGCTGCTCTATCACCTATTCGTGTCACGTAAGGCCGGCTATACATTCTGCCGCAGGTACCTTATGGCGGCAATGTTGCTGTCGGTTGTCATTCCGACCCTCAACGTACCCCTTTACCACAAGTATGTTAAGGTGGAGCCTACGCCCCAAATGGTCTATAAGCCAAGTGAAAGTTTACCGTTGCCGGAGTCTTCGGCTCCCGTTCAGACAACAGGAAATGCCATCACCGCAGTCACAAATGCAGAGCCTGCCGCTGCAAGTGCCGATGCCACACCTGAGCCTGTAGTGAACCGGAACAACAGCCTTAAGATTCCGGGGTTCATTAAATGGAGACTTGCCGTTTTCGGAATCTATCTGATAGGCATTCTTATATCTTTGGGATTGATTCTAAGGAGTATAATCTATATCTCAAGAATCAGGAACAGGTCTGTCATTACAGCAAAGCAAGACTATACGCTGGCAGAGAATGCCGAAGTCAAATCACCTTTCTCATTCCTGAACACCATTTTTATGGGACGTGGGTACAGCGACAGCGTGCGCAGCCAGATATTGAGTCACGAAACCAGCCATGTGCAGCACCATCATTCTTCCGAAAAACTCATCATGTCTGTAATCCGCTCCGTGTTCTGGTTCAACCCCTTTATCTGGATGGCCGAGAAGAGCCTTGAGGAGGTGCAGGAATGGCAGGCCGATAACGATGCACTGTCATCGGACGGCTACGATGTCGATGATTACCGTGATACTGTTATACGTATGCTTTTAGGCATGAGCCCTCTTACCACAACCGGCATGGGCACTTCCTTTACCAGAAAGAGACTGCTCAGAATGAACCAGAAGGAGTCAACCGGCCATACCCTGACTGTAACTGTCATGTCGGTTGCCGTTACATTGGCCCTGTTCTTATGTTTCGGATGCAAGGCTGTGATAGAACAGAAATTGACGAACGACGATGACAGGGAGATTCCGGGTTATCCCGATTTCATGAAAACCGAAGGCCTGTACCGTGAATACCTGAGCAAGGAAGACAGGTTGTTCTTCAGCGTGAATGACCTTATTTATGCCGCCAAAGGAAATGAGCCTGAAAAGAGAACCTTCTTTGAGGAACAGCTCGATGCATTCGGTATGACAAAAAGAGGTCTGGAGATTCTGGAGCGCCCCGGAATGGAGTCCCTCCCTACCCTAATATGCATAAACGGTTACAGGTGTGCTGATTTCCCGTCATCGAAAGAACTCAAATGGGTCGATGATAAGACTATTGTAGTAATAGGAACTGAAGTCAGTAGTGTTGATGAATTCAGGAAACTCAAGCCGGAGGATTATCTTGCCATAGTGTATTACAGGCCTGAGTCAAAGCGTAAAGGTATCCCGTCAGTTGTATATGCCATAACCGGCCAAAGCCTGGAATTTACCACCAATTATAACTATCCGGCCATGATAAACAGCCCGGAAGCTGATATCCCGGAGGTTATTGAACCCAGCGGTTTCGGCATTCACGGAAACTATTTTATCTGCCAGGACGAGTACAACATAGCCATCACCCGGAACTTTGCCGTTGACGGACGTCTGGTCAGTCTTGAAGAATTCAAGGATTTCTATGATCGCAGGAACTGGCGTTATCCTCTGGTTTTGAGGAACTCTCAAGCCGAAAGAAGATTCGGAAAAGGCATTACGGAGGTTGCTGAACTGAGAAGCGGACAGATTGTCAGAGTACATTTTTCAAATCTGAACGGACTGATAATGACCGTTATCAACGGGCAGGAGCACCCTCTCTCTGAACTGAAGAATCTGTCAAATATACTTGGAATAAGCCAGGAGATACGCGAGAATGATCCGCTCACCTATGTCCAGATTTTCGTGGATCAGGAGAACAACAAATGGATTACTGATGAACTAGTGGAGCTTATAAAGCAGTATATCCCCTGGAATGACCCGGCACTCATCATCAATGCGTTCCGCAAGGTATCATTTGAAGTCAAGCCTTCCCGTGAATCAGGCTACAACAGATACAGAAGGAGCAGATTAATACCTATCAATTGATTTATAATCCTTTAACCAACCAATAATTATGAAGAGTATAATGCGTTTCATTTTCTTGTCACTGACAGTATTATTTCTGAACAGCTGCCGCAAGAGTGATAATACAGCAATTGTATGGAACACTCCCATTGTTATAGAAAACGCACACAACAGTTTCTGGGACCCTGAGCTACGTCTGAACCGTGTAGAACTGAACAATAGGGAGACCGTAATAGACCTGACAGTATATGGCTTCAGCGATGATAGAAGACGTTTTACCTTCCAGCCCAGCCTACATCTTAAAGCCGGTGATGCCGTATATGCTCTTGAGAGCATTGACGGTATGAAACCGGGAGAATGGATAAAGACTCCTGCCGATACCGAGGAGAAGCATCTGGTATTCCATTTCAAGCCGATGCCATTGGATACCAGGCAGTTTGATTTGATAGAAGGTAACAATCCAAACGACTGGAACGTATACGGAATACATGATTTTGACCCTGATTCCGATATAATGTTCAAGTCACATTGGCGTGACTCCAAAAGCGGAGACTGGATAATCAGTTTCCACGATGACTTTGCAATAGCAGATAATAAGGTATGGCAATATGTATCGAAGCCAAACGGAACCAGCGGCACAATAAGCCTTTCGCGTGACGGAGAGCAGCTTGAGGTTGAGGTGAGTCCCATCCGTAACGGTTTCCGTAAGATAAAGGTGGGCCAAAAGAGTTATAAATGCGTCCGCTTTGATACTGAGAAATTTCCTGATTATCCCAAGAAAGACCGCAGCCGGTTCTATGACAACGGATACCGTGACGGTGACAGCGTAACCATAAACGGTATAATACTGAATTCAGATGTCAGTATATGCAGAGTACTGTATGATGATGTTTTCGGTTCATCAGGCTATCCCGAATTTGAAGGAAAAGCCAATCCGGACGGAACGTTCCACATCAAATTCCCGGTCAGGAACAGCCAGTCAATTCGCCTGATGGTTGAAGGAAACATGAGAGGACGCGGCTGCACATTTGACATTCCGGTAGAACCGGAGCAGGAGTATTTCATCTATTACGACCGCAGTCGCGGCCAGCAGATGGTTATGGGCGATAAGGCAAGGGTTGTAAACGAGTATCTCTCATACGGCCATTATATCAGGTTTGAGGATGCCAGTGAAATGAATAGCATTTCAGCAATTGATCCCGAGTCATATCTAAATTACATCAAATCCAGAATCAAGGAGGGAGACAGGGTTCTTGACAGCATAGCCGCCCGGCACCCCACTCTTTCCGATAAGTTCAGGGTCCTGGATAAGGTGTTCATGAAATGGGAGATGGCCGGTGACTTGGGACAATCAAGATTCTCATTCAATAACGATGGCAATAAACCTGTCATGCCAAAGGTGTTGTCAGAATACATTCATAAGGAGATCTGGAATTCCAATCCTATCAGGATTCCTCTCCCCCTGTTCAATATTTCCCATTTTATGAGGGATTATATCCAGGCTATCGAGATGGAAAAGGACGATTCCCCCAACCTGACTTTATCAGACATAATAAAACTGGCAAAAGAACGGGGCAAAATCTCTGTTACCGATAGAGAGATGGATGAACTGTCACTGTATTTGAATACCGCTTCCAGAATATCAATTGAGTTTGATTCCATACGTAAGGCTGACAATACGCCCATGGAAAAGCTTAATGAATTGAGTCAGAGTCTGACAGAGAAGTATAAGGATATAATTGAGAGAGGCAGTACTATTCTTTCAGACCATCAGAATGAATTCCAGGCTTTCCTGGATGAGTACAATAATGAACTGTCTGTTGAACAGTTCAAGACCAGGATGGGAATTATAGATTCTCTTGGAGGTGATCCTTTGGTCAGGCAAGTTGCAGTCACCAAAAGCTGCATGGAGATTATGGACATGAACAAGCACTCGCTTGCAGCTCAGGTAAAGGAGATATTTGACAGCAAAGTAAATATGGAGGCCGCCGTCAATACCGTCCATGCCATGCATGACAAATATCTGGCATTGGAACAGATAGACCTGGCAACCCTGGGCAGTATCCGTGACGCCAAGGATCTGGCGGGAATCAGCGACGGAGAGAAACTCCTGCAGGAGATTGTAAAGCCGTATAATGGAAAGATTGTGTGGATAGACATCTGGGGATCATGGTGTCATCCTTGTCTGGAAAACCTGTCACATGCCGCCCAAGTACGGGAAGCACTGAAAGACTATGATATTGTTTATCTGTATCTTGCCAACGAGACCACTGATGAGGCTATGAAGAATATCATAGCAGAGTATGGGCTGTCGGGCGACAATATTGTCCACTACAACCTGCCCCGCCCGCAGCAGGCAGCAATAGAGAGTTACCTTAAAGTGACAGCATTCCCAGCATACAGACTGGTCAATCGCCACGGAGCCCTCCTGGATGTCCAGGCCAGCCCAAACGATCTGATTGCATTCAAAAGAGTGCTGGACAAACTATAGCACAATAGGATCAGATCCCTGTGCTAGGACTCCTCGTTGAAGTAGAGTTTGTAGAACTTGCCGTGCTCATCCTCACCCTGCTCTATCAGCTGGCGGCTGCCGTGTACGTAGATGTGGAAGTTCTTGTCCAGTTTGATTACGCTCTTGTAGAGGCGGTTCTGTTTCTTTACGGCACCTTCGCTCACGTCAAACTGGTCCTGCAGTTGAATCTGACGCTCCTGTTCATAACGGTTGCGGTAATCATCGAACATACCCACCACCTCAGGCTGGGATATTACCTGCTGCTCGAATGATGGCATATCAAACTTGGGATTGTTCTTGAAGAATCCCATGGTGCGGCTCAGCAGGTCGGCCTGGTCGGCACGGTTCACGTTGAACTGCTTGGGCAGCTCCTGCGCCACAAAGTTACGGGTCAGTTCCATCACGTTCTGGGTCTGGAAATATGAGTCCTGACGGCGCATCAGGTGCAGATAGTCATCAATCCAGTAGCTGGCACCCTGGGTGTTGGTCTTATCGACCACGGCCACCATGTAGCCTTTCTCGCGCTCGTAGTTCATTATAAGCGCTCCCTTGTCAAGACGGCGCAGGTTCACGCCGTCCACGGGCGATATGTCAAAACCCTCCTCATCGTGCTCAACGGTAAGGAAAGTCTCCTTGTTCTCTATCTTGAACAGGCCTATTGCCTCATTTATGTCACGGCCGATGCCCATACCCGTAATATGAGCCACGATAAAATCGCCGCCCTTGATCTTGGGATGCTGGCAGTTCTCATAAAGGTGTGTGGCCAGATCCACCGAGAAGTCATAGAGCATGCCGGGATTATCGAATATGTCCGATACCAGCCTGTAGACACGGTTGTTCTCAAGCCCCATGTCATCATGGAACACAAAACGCTCATCACTCTTGAACGAGCCCACAAAGTACTCGGTGAGCAGGGTGTTCATATCCTCGCTCAGCGTAAACAGTTTCTTGGAGCATACAAACGGCTCCTCATTAGCCTGGTTACCTACATAATGCAGGGCCATGCTCTCTATCTTCATTTCTGACATAATTCGTTTTCGGTAAAATAGTACAAAAGGGGCCTGACCCCAATTGTACTATTTTTGGGCGCCGGCAGCAAGATCCAGTATCTCATTGGTTATGGCTTGCTGGCGCAGTTTGTTGTATTGCAGGGTAAGCTCGCCAATCAGGTTATCGGCATTCTCGGTGGCGGCCTGCATGGCAATCACGCGGGCAGCCTGCTCGCTGGCAAAAGAATCCAGCATGGCGCAATATACTTTCATGCGTATCACCTTGGGCAGCAGCACTTTCATAAGCTCTGCGGCCGACGGCTCCAGAATGTAGTCACTCTCCTGCTCCGCCTGGCCGGCAGGAACAGTAACCGGTAGCAGGACCTCATCCACAATCTGCTGTGATCCCGCACTCTTAAAGTGGGTATAAGTAAGCACCACCTTGTCCAGATGACCGTTCAGATACATATCCATAAGGTCATCGGCCAGTGATGCGGCCTGCTCATAACTGCGACTCTGCATCATGCCGGAATAACCTGTGTTTATGGTCAGTCCCTCCTTACGGAAAGCATCGGTTATCTTCTGTCCTACGGTATATACCAGAGGAGTCTGGTCAATATTGTAGAGTTCATTGTAAAGTGCGCGGCTGTGGCGTATTATGTTGCCGTTAAAACCGCCGCACAGGCTGGAATCGGACGAGAAGCAGACCATAGCAACCTCCTTGACATCACGCTCCACCACTAATGGTGAAACCTTACGTGCCTCAGGGTCGGACGAAAGGCGTTTAAGGATACCGTCCAACTGATTCACGTAAGGCACGGCAAACTGAATGTTCTGCTGAGCCTTGCGCAGTTTCACGCTCGATACCATCTTCATGGCCGATGTGGTCTTGCGTGTATTGCTGACCGACTGGATACGGGTCTTTATCTCCTTGAGTGACATTACTTATCAGATTCCTAATTCCTGGATTGTCTTGTCGGCAGCCTCCTCAATGAGTTTGCCCACCTCATCATTCATGACTCCATTGGATAAGACATCCAGTATATTCTCCTTGTATTTGGTACGTACTATCTCCACAAAACGGTCCTCGAACTCAATGACACGGTCCAGCGGAACCTTGCTCAGAAGACCGTGTATACCGCAGTAGAGTACTGCTATCTGCTCTCCTACCGGCATAGGTGAATACTGAGGCTGGATAAGCAGACGGTTGTTCTTGCGGCCCTTGTCAAGCACCATGGCGGTCACTGGGTCCATATCGCTGCTGAACTTGCTGAATGCCTCCAGCTCACGGTACTGCGCCTGGTCTATCTTAAGCGTACCGGCCACCTTCTTCATGGACTTGATCTGAGCGTTACCTCCCACACGTGATACCGATATACCCACGTTGATGGCCGGACGGAATCCCTGGTTAAAGAGGCTTGACTCCAGATATATCTGACCGTCGGTAATGGAAATCACGTTTGTAGGGATATAGGCCGATACGTCACCGGCCTGTGTCTCGATGATAGGCAGAGCGGTCAGAGAGCCGCCACCCTTGACGTGACCCACCAATGACGGCGGAAGGTCATTCATCTTCTCGGCCACCTCCTGCTGACTGATTATCTTGGCTGCACGCTCAAGCAGGCGTGAATGCAGGTAGAATATATCACCGGGATATGCCTCACGGCCCGAAGGACGTTTCAAAATAAGTGACACCTCACGATAGGCTACAGCCTGCTTGGAAAGGTCATCATAAACCACTAAGGCGTGACGGCCAGTATCGCGGAAATACTCACCGATTGCGGCACCTGCCAGAGGAGCGTAATACTGCAAAGCTGCAGGATCGGCAGCGGTTGCGGCAACCACGATGGTGTAATCCAGAGCGCCGTGCTGACGCAGAGTGTTCACGATGGTTGCAACGGTTGAACCCTTCTGGCCCACAGCAACATATATGCAATAGACAGGATCACCTGCCTCATAATTCTTACGCTGGTTGATGATGGTATCAATGGCAATGGCGGTCTTACCTGTCTGACGGTCACCGATTATAAGCTCACGCTGACCGCGGCCGATGGGAATCATGGCATCGATGGCACGCAGACCAGTCTGCAGCGGCTGATGCACCGGCTCACGGAACACCACACCGGGAGCCTTACGCTCCAGGGGCATCTCAAAGAAGGGACCCTCTATATCCTTAAGACCGTCAAGCGGCTTACCCAGCGGGTTAACCACGCGGCCAAGCATGTTCTCACTTACATTGATGGAGGCAATGCGTCCTGTGCGGTGCACGGTCATGTCCTCCTTGATCTGATCGGTAGGACCAAGCAGGATGGCACCTACGTTATCCTCCTCCAGATTCATAACTATGGCCTGGATGCCATTGTCAAACTCTATCAGCTCATCGGCCTCGGCATTCTTGAGTCCGTATATGCGGACCACGCCGTCACTCACCTGGAGTACGGTTCCAACCTCCTGAAACTTGGCGCTGGTGTCAATGCCCTTAAGCTGTTCCAGAAGTACCTCCGATACCTCACTTGCCTTTATTCCGTTTGCCATTATATGATACGGTTATTCTTTTCTATAAGTTCCTTGCGGATTCTCTGCAGCTTGCCCGCCACGCTGGCGTCAAGGCGGAATCCATCAACCAGAAGCACAAATCCGCCGTCAAGTGACGGATCAACGGTGTGTGTCCACTCCACACGACCATGCTCTACATTCTCTACCAGCTGTTTGAGCCGCGCCCTGCGTTCATCACCCACAGGGGTGGCTGTAATAAGCTGAACCGGCACGATACCATTTTTGAGGCGGTACAGGTCCTGATAGCTTACGGCCATAAACAGCAGGCAGTCACCGCGTCCGGCACCTACAACGAGCTTGAAGAAAGCCTGTGCAGAACCGCTCAGCGGTTTCTTTCCGTCCGTGACAGCAGTCTCAAGCAGGCTGCATTTATCGCCCACGCTTACCGTGGGGTCAACCAGACGGTCATGTATGGCACGAACAGCCCGCATCCGTGAGGCAAGCGTCTGCATCTCCAGATACACCTGCGCAGCATCACCCTGCTCCACCGCATACTGCAGCAGAGCCTTGGCGTAACGCACGGAAACGGTTCCTGTATTCATACCTTACTTTTCTGTTTTGACGTCATCTATCATACGGTCTATCAGAAGGAGCTGGTCCTCATCAGTTGAGAGTTCCTTAAGCACAACCCTCTCGGCCACCTGGACCGACAGTTCGGCTACCTGACGGCGCATGCTGCGCAGTGCCTCCTCCTTCTCAAGACGTATCTGTTCACGTGCATCGGCGATGAGTTTCTCACCGCTCTCCTTGGCACGGTTTTCGGCCTCTGCAATGATTTCATCACGCCGGTCGGCAGCCTCCTTAAGGATACGCGCCTTCTCGGCACGGGTCTCCTGGAGCAATTCATCACACTCATTCTGGATTCCGGCAAGACGCTCGTTGGCCTGACGGGCCGCATCAAGCGACTTGTCTATATACTCATTGCGCTTGTCCACCATATCGGTTATTATGGGGAATCCCCACTTGACCAATATGAAGAAGACAATTCCGGCTGCAATGAGCATCCAGATGATTGTACCGACTTCGGGAATCAGAAGGTCCATTACTTAGGAGGATAGAGAGCCAGAAGACAAACAATAACAGCCAACAGGGAGACACCCTCCATGAATGCGCCGATAAGAATCATTGAACTGCGGATGTCACCGGCAGCCTCAGGCTGACGGGCGATTGACTCCATTGCTGACTGACCTATACGGCCCAGGCCCATACCGGCACCGATCACTGCAATTGCTGCACCAAGTGCAATACCTGCATTTCCGAATCCTGCTCCTAAACCGGCGGCAGCCTGTAAGAATGTTGCTAACATCATAATTTTATGTATTTAAGTTGTTAATGTATTATCAGTCTTTACTTTTATCTCTTCTTTCCCGTGATGTTCCTCCGGACGGCTAAGGCCTATGAACACAGCACTAAGCATAGTGAACACGTATGCCTGGATATATGCCACCAGCAACTCAAGCATGTTCATGAATATCATAAAGAACACCGACAACACAGTCATAGGAGTTCCTATCAGAGGTCCCATCTTAGCTGTTATGAATATGACACACGTGAGTGAAAGTATGATGGCATGGCCAGCCGTTATATTGGCGAACAAACGGACAGTCAACGCAAACGGCTTGGTGAATATACCTATTATCTCAATGAAAGGAAGCAGAGGTATGGGAGCCTTCAGGAATACGGGAACATCGGGCCAGAGTATCTCTTTCCAGTATTCGCGGTTTCCCAACACGTTTACGGTAAAGAATGTCACCAGCGCCAGAGTGAGAGTTATGGCAATGTTGCCTGTTACATTTGCTCCGGCCGGAAAAATGGGAATGAGTCCCATTATATTGCTCAGCAGGATAAAGAAGAATATGGTGAGCAGCAACGGAGTATACCGTTTGTAATCCTTTCCTACCGATGGTTTGATTACATCATCAACTATCATTGCCACCACATACTCCATAAGGCCTACAAAACCGCCGGGAGCGGGATCGGTGGATTTGTGACGTCTGTACCAACGGGCGGTACACATCACGATAACACAAAGCAATAAGCTGTTTATGATGACTCCCAGAGCCACTTTGGTGAGTGAGAGGTCCAGAGGCTTGAGTTCGGTCCCGTCGGGCAGCGTTTCAACCAGTTTGCCTGCATGAGCTCCCTCATCAGTGATATGGAATCCTTCATAACTGCCTGTCTCCTCAAGTTCACGTGACGAGAAGAAATGCCAGCCCGACACCTTACTGTAAAGCATGACGGGAAGGTGCAGTGAAATCTCCTTCTCACCTATTGTGATGATATGCCAGTGATAGGAGTCCTTGAGATGGCCGAATATGATACCCTTGACATCGACAGTCTCATCCTGAGCAGCATCAGTCTCTGATGCAACTGCGGGAACGGATGCCATTAGCATCAACAACGTCAATATGTAAGCCAGTCTCTTCAACTCTTCTTTTCTCCTTTCATAAACAGTACCGTCTCAATGGCCGACAGGCACAGATAGTATATCATGAACACTATTGCAAACGGCAACAGCTGTGTACCGACAGCAGCAAAATAAACAAGCAGCAGCACAATTGCCAGCAGGATCTTTACCACTCTGTATGAGAGAAAGAACAGGCTGCGGTCTCTGCCCTTCTTCTCATTCATGCGCTTGAGCCACACCATTACGCCAAGCATAATGGCATAAAACAGCGGAATGATAAACAGCAATGACGGATAATGCTCCGGCCACGCCATACGCAACACCAGTACCGATGCTATTGTCAGCACTGAAAGCGCAATCAGATATATGGTTATCAGTTTCTTCATAACTCGACACAAACTGAGAGGATGTTATCCTTGACTTCGGCGAATCCGGACTTGACAGTAACCTCACTGGAGCCATTCTTGTCCTTATACGCAATCCTGCCCTTTTCCAATGAAGTGATAATCGGGGCATGGTTGTTGAGTACCGTGAACGCACCGACGGTTCCCGGCAAGGTCACACTCTCAACCTCACCCTCAAAAACCAACCTGTCCGGTGCAATAATCCTAAGTCTCAACATCTCAATTCTCAATTCTCAATTCTCAATTCTCAATTTTCAATTACCCCTTCATCTCCTCCTGTAGTTTCTTGGCTTTCTCAATGGCCTCTTCAATAGTACCTACATTAAGGAACACCTGCTCCGGAAGGTCATCCACCTCACCGTCCAGGATCATGTTGAATCCCTTGATGGTATCCTCAATGCTTACCATTGTACCCTTGACGCCGGTAAACTGCTCGGCCACGGTGAACGGCTGTGACAGGAAGCGCTGTACGCGGCGTGCACGTGCCACCGTCAGCTTATCCTCATCGGAAAGCTCATCCATACCAAGGATTGATATGATATCCTGGAGTTCATTGTAACGCTGCAGAATCTGCTTTACGCGCTGTGCGGTATCGTAATGGGCCTTGCCTACGATATTGGGATCAAGGATACGGGATGTTGAATCCAGCGGGTCAACGGCCGGATAGATACCAAGCTCGGCAATCTTACGGCTCAGCACGGTGGTTGCATCCAGGTGTGAGAACGTGGTGGCAGGTGCCGGGTCGGTTAGGTCATCGGCCGGCACATATACGGCCTGGACCGATGTGATTGATCCGTGTATGGTCGATGTGATGCGCTCCTGCATCTTACCCATCTCACTAGCCAGTGTAGGCTGGTAACCTACGGCACTTGGCATACGTCCCAGAAGGGCCGATACCTCACTACCGGCCTGAGTGAAACGGAATATGTTATCTATAAAGAACAGGATATCGCTGTACGCGCCGTCGCTGCCGGCACCGTCACGGAATGACTCGGCAACGGTAAGACCAGACAGTGCTACCGATGAACGTGCCCCTGGAGGTTCATTCATCTGACCGTACACAAGCGTGGCCTGTGACTTGGCAACCTCGTCATAGTCAACCTTGCTAAGGTCCCACTCTCCCTTGGCCATGCTCTCCTTGAAGGCATCACCATATTTTATTACGCCGGACTCAATCATCTCACGCAGCAAGTCGTTACCCTCACGGGTACGCTCTCCCACTCCGGCAAATACCGAGAATCCGTTGTTTTTCTTTGCGATATTGTTGATGAGCTCCATGATGAGCACGGTCTTGCCCACACCGGCACCACCGAACAGACCAATCTTACCACCCTTGCAATAGGGTTCCAGAAGGTCTATCACCTTGATGCCGGTAAACAGCACCTCCTCGACCGTTGACAGCTCCTCAAACTTGGGCGGCTGACGGTGTATGGGGAACGCACCCTCCTTATCCAGAGGCTTGAGGTCATCGATAGGCTCTCCGGTAACGTTCATCATACGGCCCTTGATCTGCTTGCCTACAGGCATTGTGATAGGACTGCCGGTAACACGCACCTGCATGCCGCGGCGCAAGCCGGTAGTAAGGTCCATAGCCACGCAACGGACCATATTCTCGCCGATGTGCTGCTGTACCTCTATTATCAGCTTTCGGCCGTCATCACGGGTAATCTCCAATGCATCGTGAATGGCAGGCAGGTCATCGCCACCTTCAAAAGCCACATCCACCACAGGACCTATTATTTGGGCTACACGCCCCGATACTGCTTCCATACCTTGTTATTTGTAGGTTGCAAATATAACTATTTATGACGTACCTTCTTCTCCCTAAAAGTGACCTTTTGTATCTAAACGGACTAAATTTCACACTTATTTATACTAATTTTGCGCCATGATTTTCACAGAAACTATTTGGGCAATCATCAAATTGCTTGCAGGATTCATTCTGCTGTTCCTGGGTGGTGACTGGCTGGTGGATGGCGGAGTGGCCCTGGCACGAAAGTTCCGCATATCGCCGCTTGTAATAGGCATGACTATAGTGGCATTCGGCACATCCGCGCCGGAACTGCTGGTAAGCATGACATCGGCCATAAAAGGCAGTGCAGGCATAGCTATGGGAAATGTACTGGGCTCCAACATAGCCAATATCGGCCTTATTCTGGGCCTGACTGCAATCCTATGCCCTATTCCGACAAAGAACCGGAAGGTCACTGTCAACGGACTTGTAATGATTGCCGCATCCCTGCTGCTGCTTGTTTTCTCGCTGAAAGGCGGAATATCCAGGATTGAGGGAATGGTACTGTTTGCGGGCATCATACTCTTTACTGTGATATCAATCCATAAAGGGCGTGCCGGATCGTCATCGGAAGACACTGAGTCCGATGTTCATGAAAAGAAGATGTCTGTAGCAGTGGCCCTGCTGCTCATTATACTCTCATGCACTATGCTGGCATTCGGAGCCGATTTCATGGTAGATGGAGCTACCGTGCTGGCCAAGGCCATAGGCGTGAGCGACAAGGTGATAGGACTTACTGTGGTTGCATTGGGAACAAGCCTGCCGGAACTGGCCGCTTCGGTGGCTGCTGCCATTAAGAAAGAGATGGACATATCCATAGGCAATATTATAGGCTCAAATATCTTCAACGTACTTTGTGTGCTTGGAGTATCGGGCTCTATCAGGCCTATCCCGTTTGAGTACTCACCTTACAGAGTTGATTTCATTATAATGCTTGCATTCTCAGCCGCACTGCTGCTGTTAGTTCAGCCTTGGAAAGCGCAGGGCAAATTGGGACGCGTATCAGGCCTGCTTCTGTTCGCGGCATATGCGGTTTACGCCTGGTCACTGTTTTAAACCCATGCATAACAAAAATCGGGAGGGCACATAGGTACTCTCCCGATTGTTTGTTTCATCACTCTTTAAGCGTTCTTGCGTTTCATCACGCTGCGCACAAAGTACCATATAAGTGCTGCATACATGATGAGTGAGAGCCACTCGGCTGCATGTGAGCCCGTCCAGCTTTCGGCCATCATAAGATCCAGTCCGGCAAACCTCAATGCGGCACTTACCACGCCCATGAGTGCGCCACCGGCTATGAAGCCCGATGCCAGCAGTGTTCCGTGCTCAACGCGAGCGGTATTGACAGCAGGATCTATGGAACGTGTGCTTACGTACCAGTTGATTAATCCGCCTACAACCAGCGGAATGTTGAGCTGGAACGGTATGAACATACCAAGTGCAAATGCCAGAGCCGGAATCTTGCAGAAGTTAAGGATCAGTGCAATCACTGCGCCGGTAGCATAGAGCCACCATGGAGCACCGGTACCTGACATGAGCGGGTCAATGACTGCCGCCATGGCGTTGGCCTGAGGAGCAACAAGAGCGTTCTCACCAACAAATCCGTATGTCTTGTTCAGGATAATGAGCACACCGCCTACAGTAAGTGCCGATACCAGAGTGCCCAGGAACTTCCAACCCTGCTGCACAGCCGGGGTTGAACCAAGCCAGTAGCCTATCTTGAGGTCAGTTATGAAACCTCCCGCCATAGATAGTGCGGTACATACAACGCCGCCCATTATAAGAGCCGATACAATACCGGGAGTTCCCTTAAGACCCACTGCCACCATTATCACCGATGCCAGAATAAGAGTCATCAGAGTCATACCGGAAACAGGGTTAGTACCAACAATGGCTATGGCATTGGCTGCAACAGTGGTAAACAGGAATGCAATGATTCCTACGACCAGAATACCTACAACCGCATGCAGCAGATTGAAATCCATCACACCCAGATAGAAGAATGCAAACACAGCAACCAACGCCACTATTATACCTATTATGACTATCTTCATGGGCAGGTCACGCTGGGTACGCTCCACCTGAACTCCCTGTGCGCCGCTGCCGCCCTTAAGTTCACGTCCGGCCAGACTTACGGCACCTTTGATTACAGGCCATGACTTGATGATACCAAGTATTCCGGCCATTGCAATACCACCTATACCTATATGGCGGGCATAGCTTGAGAATATCTGCTCCGGCTCCATTCCTGCCACAGCATCGGTAACGGCAGGATTGAGAGACTGCAGGAAAGCGTCACCAAGCATAGGCAGGATGGGAACTATAACGAACCATACCAATGCGGAACCGGCTGCAATGATGCAGGCGTACTTAAGACCTACGATATAGCCCAGACCCAACACGGCGGCACCGGTATTGATGCTGAACACCAGTTTGGCCTTGGTTGCCAGAGCAGAGCCCCATGCACATACCCTTGTAGTGAAGTTCTCTGTCCAAAGTCCGAATGTAGAAACTATGAAATCATAAATACCGCCAATAATACCTGAAACCACCAGGGGCTTGGCCTGACCGGCACCCTTTTCGCCCGATATGAGCACCTGGGTTGTAGCTGTAGCCTCGGGGAAAGGATATTTTCCGTGCATATCCTTGACAAAGTACTTGCGGAACGGTATCAGGAACAGAATACCCAACACACCGCCCAGAAGCGAGCTGATGAATACCTGCATGAAATTCACTGTCATATCAGGGTACTTGGCCTGCAGGATATAAAGTGCAGGCAGAGTGAATATGGCACCGGCCACAATCACGCCCGAGCAGGCTCCTATGGACTGTATTATCACATTCTCACCTAAAGCGCCCTTACGCTTGGCTACGCTCGACACACCTACAGCAATGATTGCGATAGGTATTGCAGCCTCAAACACCTGACCCACTTTAAGACCCAGATAAGCTGCGGCAGCCGAAAACAGCACAGCCATCAGCAATCCCCAGCCTACAGACCAAAGATTGGCCTCAGGATAGACCTTACCGGGTTTCATGATAGGCTCATAAGATTCACCTTCTTTAAGTTCGCGATACGCGTTTTCCGGCAGTTCTACCGGTTTTTTCTCTTCTTCCATATATTATTATTTCTCAATTTGACTTTCGGAGTCAGTTACAATTGATTTGCGAAGATAGTTAATAATTGAAAAAATAACATTACATTTGAGGCAGAAAACCAATTAAACTAACTGTATTTATATGAGAAAGAATCTGTTCTTTGCAGCCCTGGCCGCTATGGCAATGGTTGCAGTGCCCATGCAGGCACAGAATTCAAGAATCGTCGAGGAAGGCGGTTCAGGCCCCTACAAGGCAATCATGATGGAAGAAGCATCACTTACCACACACACTATTTTCCGTCCTCAGGACCTGAGCAAATTCGGAAAGAACAATCTTCTGCCGGTTCTGGTTTGGGGTAACGGCGGTTGCGCCAACTCACCCAGCGGTCATATCAATTTCCTGAATGAGGTGGCATCGCAGGGATTCCTGATTGTAGCTATCGGTCCCAGCAACTATCAGCAGCAGGAGGCTCCGCGTCCCGGTCAGACCGGTGATGTTCCCCGTATGGGACAAGGCGGTGGCATGGGTGGCTTTGGTGGCGGCATGGGAGGCGGTATGCCTCAGATGGGCGGCCAGCGTCCCCAGGGCCAAGGTGGCCAAGGCGGTGGAATGCCCCGTATGGGAATGGGAGGCGGTATGCCACAGATGGGTGGCGGCGGCATGGGCGGTGGAATGTCCATGGGTGACCCCACTGGCCTGAAGCAGGCTCTTGAGTGGGCAATAGCTCAGAATGCCGACAAGAATAGCCCCTACTACGGCAAGCTTGATCTTGATAATATTGCAGCAGCAGGTATGTCATGCGGTGGTCTGCAGGCTCTCCACATGAGTGACGACGCCCGCATCAAGACCATCATGGTCATGAACAGCGGTTATTTCGGCACCGATGAGAGTGAAGACAAGGCCAGCCTTGCCAAACTGAAACAGAAGTCAATCATCTGGATCCTGGGCGGTTCAACCGATATCGCATGGGAGAACGGCAATGACGATTTCAAGCGTATGGCAGGTTCAATGCCGGCATGCCTGGTTAGCCTGGACGGCATAGGCCACGGCGGCACTTACATGCAGCCTAACGGCGGTGACTACGCAAAGGTAGCAGGCGCATGGCTCAAGTGGTGGCTCAAGGGTGACAAGGAGGCCAGCACAATGTTTACAGGCTCAGAGCCCGGCGTAAGCAAGATGGCAGGCTGGATGATTGAGCGCAAGAATATCAAATAAAAAAGATATCCACAAATGGAAACGCGCTCCCGGTTACCGGGGGCGCGTTCCTTGTTATATAGGGTTATAAAAACAAACCTGTTTACTACGGCCTACAATCTGAAGAATGAATAATATACCTTGTCGGCCATTGCAGTCTGCTTCTGCTCATTCATATAATTGAGGTTGGGAAACTGATCCTTGTCATAGCAATATACCAGTTCCTTGTCATTCAGCTTGCATAGATGCGCCTTCTTGGTAATCTTCTCTCCGCCATCACTCTCCTCACAGAACGTCAGGCTGCCGTCAGGTCTAAGAGAATAGTGCCCCTCCAAAGTGACCATGCTTGCCACAGTCAATGGTGCGTCACCGTACATAACGTAAGAATGTGGACTGAGTACAAGATTCCACTTGCGTTTATTTACGGTTGTGTTCCTCTGTATCCGCTTGGCATCACAGTAATAGGCAACATCTGAAAAATACCAGTTACCTTCTATTTTCTTTTTCCAGTACATGAACCGTAGTCCCTGTACATAGTTCCAAATCTTCCTCATAACGACAATCCTCTCTGGTTAGCATGTTATTCATTGTCATAGTCAATAATATGACTGCCGTACTTGGCTTCCCATTCATCTATAGATGCGGTAAACTCTATAGGTCTGTAGATGGCACCAGCGTTCATTCCAAGCACGAACGTGTACTGGAGACCCAGTTCAAACTTATCATCGGGAATTACTCCTGACAGAGGTATTATCTGAGTCTTTCCCTCACTGGACCTGTAACGCGTACCGTCATAGTTGAATGCATCTATATCAAACACCACCTCTATGTAATGACGTTCCGTAAGAACCTCGGGTACCACATATACCCTGTTGCAGTCCTCATTTGACAATGAGAGTTTGTTTTCGGAAATATACAACTCGTGCTGTTCGCCGAATTCCACAAAATCTTCTCCTTCATAAAGAACTATATCCTGCCGCTTGGGGCTGGGAACCCAGAAACTGGCATCACCGTCCACAACATAAGTGCCTTCAGTTGCCATTCCGTGAAGAATAACCTTACGGATATGCATAAGACCCTTAAGCTGGTCATCACCTGTAATGTCACAGACCTTAAACCCGATATGGTTGGTTATATGATGGAAATTCAGGTTCACGGTCTCATGTGTCTCATCACATCTCATATCAACGTAATTTGATGACAATGGCCCTTTCTTTACATCATCGGCAGAGAAGGATACAACGTATGAGCAATCCTTGTGATAACTGACTGCGGTTGTATAGGGATAAAATGCACTCACCGTCATAATACGGCTGGAAAGATATGATGTTTTGATATTTGCCGATCTTACTCCGTTTGTTTCAGGAATAGCCTGATTGTCAACCAGGACATCTCTGGATTCATTATCTATGCCTACCAGACCAAAAGCGATGCTCGAATCCAGATAAGCCTTTTTCTTTTCAGCATCATAGGTAGTCCTGGAATCTACGTCCGACTTTGTATTTGACCTGGTCCTGGTCCTTGTATTCTCTGATAATGATATATTAAATATGGTTTCGGTCTGAAGAGCATCGAATGAAGAATCCACTATTTCCTCGGTCGAGCATGAAGATATAACGACCGCCGCAAACACGAAGAGCATCGGATTAAAAGTAGTTCTTTTCATAATTATCTGGTTTCGTATGATTTCCTACCAAAGATATATTGTTTTTAGGGCTTATTATATATCAAAATAGGTAAAAATGAATAATCTGATTAAAAATATTCATGATTCGGAGCATTTTTCAATATAAAAATTACACTTGATAATATTTATACTTGAATTAGTACTTTTTTAAACAATCATGATAGCATGATATTAAGAATCTCTATTTTTGCATCGGGATAATCTGACAACAAATAAACTATGAACATACTGATAAGCAACGGCATCATATTACCTATGGATGTCTCATTAGGAAATGAACTGTACTTTAAAGGCTATGTAGGCATTGAAGGCGAGCGTATAGCATTCGTCAGCAAGGACAGGGCTGTTGCCGAAGATTTCTATGCCAGACATACCCCTGACTGCATGCTGATAGATGCATCGGACAACGTTGTCATGCCTGGTCTGATAAACACCCATACACATGTTGCCATGGCGCTGTTACGCGGGATATCCGATGACGTTCCACTTATGGAATGGCTTGAGCAGCATATATGGCCTATTGAAGCCAGAATGGGTTATCAGGAGGTATTTGACGGTGCCAGACTGGGAATTCTGGAGATGCTTATGGGAGGCACAACAACCTTTGTTGATATGTATCCTTATGAGGAAGCTGTTGCCCAGGCTGCCGAAAGCGCAGGCATACGTGCCTTGGTTACCCCCTGCCCCATGGATTTCAGGATGGAACATTTCGAGAATGACTGGCGCCAGGTGCAGAAACGTTTCTCCGACAGCCGTCTTGTAACCATGTGGATGGGACCGCATGCCATCTATACATTATCAGAAAAGAATCTGCAACGCTCCATAAGCTTGTCCAGAGAACTTGGCACAGGCAGTCACGTTCACTTGGCAGAAACACAGTCTGAGCAGGATAACTGCATGGCTCAGCACGGCATGAGTCCTACCGAATATCTAGAGAAACAGGGCCTTTTCTCAACCAAGACACTGGCTGCACACTGCGTAGTCATGTCCGACCATGACATAGAAATACTGGCCAGGAATGGCGTATCTGTGGCCCATAACCCGCAAAGCAACATGAAACTGGCATCAGGAATAGCGCCTGTCAGGAAAATGCTCGATGCCGGTGTCAATGTCTCAATAGGCACTGACGGAGCTTCATCAAACAACGACCTGGATATGTGGGAGGAGATGCGTACGGCTTCATTGCTCCAGAAAGTGAGCACAATGGATCCATGCGCCACACCTGCATACACAGCCCTACAAATGGCAACGGTAAACGGTGCAAAGGCAATCGGCCGCGAAGGAGAGCTGGGAGTACTACAAGCAGGCGCGTTCGCCGACATCCTGCTTGTAGATATAGAAAAACCGCACCTGTATCCGCATACAAACCTTATTTCCGAACTGGTTTACAGCACACACGCATCTGATGTCGATACAGTCATAGTGAACGGAAAAATAGTGGTTGAGAATCGCAGATGCCTGACTATGAATGCCCAAGAGGTGTGTCAGACCGCCCAAAAGCACATTGACGCCCTACTCTCCAAATAAAAAGTGCCGGAGAGGCCAAAAAAAATTGAAATTGTTTTTGCAAGTCTCCCCAAAACCACTACCTTTGCACCGCTTTCGTCGGAAGCACCTGCGGCAATTGGCGCCAAGCCGAGAGTAGAGAAAAGTTTTTTTCTATACCGAGGCGCGAAAGCCAATCGCGCATTTACGCAGGAAATGCGGCAATAGCTCAGTTGGTAGAGCACGACCTTGCCAAGGTCGGGGTCGCGAGTTCGAGTCTCGTTTGCCGCTCAAAAGTAGATCTTTGATTTATTTTGGAAATGCCCAGGTGGCGGAATTGGTAGACGCGCACGTTTCAGGTGCGTGTGCCGCGAGGTGTGCAGGTTCGAGTCCTGTTCTGGGCACTTCTCTGGAGAGATGGCGGAATTGGTAGACGCGCTACTTTGAGGGGGTAGTGACAGTTATGTCGTGTGAGTTCGAGTCTCATTCTCTTCACCAAAGTTCATTGATAATTCTGGAAAATTTATCTGAGTGGAATAACTGAAAATGTTTCCCTGAGAGCTCTGCGGCAGTTTTGGTGCGAGCCGAGAGCAGAGGGAAAACTTGTTTTCACTATGCCGAGGCGAAGCCCAAAACCGCCGCAGGTAAATTTTCAAGAAAATTTACCTGCGGCAATAGCTCAGTTGGTAGAGCACGACCTTGCCAAGGTCGGGGTCGCGAGTTCGAGTCTCGTTTGCCGCTCAAATCAATTTGAATTACTAAGCAGCGTTGTCATACAAGGCTGCTTTTTTGTTTTGTACTGATGAAACGCCTTTCAACATTGTTGCTTTCCATTCTGTCTGTACTGTCACTGCAGGCACAGACCAGGCATACCATAAGCGGCTACATAACAGACCAGTCAAGCAAGGAGACACTGATAGGTGCCACGATTCTTGACAACCGCAGTGGCCGCGGAACCATAACGAACGAGTACGGATTCTACTCCCTTACCCTACCCGACGGCCTGGTTGAAATACGCACCGGATACGTCGGATACAAACCTGTCATTGTTCCTTTTGCCCTGAACCGTGACACTGTCATCAACATAGATGTCTCGGCGATTGAAGAATTGACCGAAGTGACTATTATAGGTAACCGTGAGATCCTGGGTGTAAAAGGCTCGCAGATGAGTGCCATAGACATTCCAATAGAACAGATAAAAGCCGTCCCAGCCATGTTTGGTGAGACCGATGTGCTCAAAGCTCTCCAATTGCTGCCGGGAGTTCAGGCCGGCACAGAGGCAACTGCCGGCATCTACGTGCGCGGCGGCAACCCCGATGAGAACCTGTTGCTTCTGGACGGCGTTCCAGTATATAACGTGAGCCACATGTTCGGCATGTTCTCTGTCTTTAACCCCGATGCCATAAAGAACGTAACACTCTACAAAGGCAGTTTCCCGGCACACTATTACGGACGCCTGTCATCGGTAGTTGACATACGTATGAAAGACGGTGACATGTACAACTACCACGGCAACGCATCCGTCGGACTTATATCATCAAAATTCAACTTTGAAGGTCCTATCATTAAAGGAAAGACATCATTCAGCATATCTGCACGACGCACATACTCAGACATTATACTCAACTCAGCCCTTTGGCTAAACAAGAAATTAAATTTCACTGACGCCGATGACGCGAGCATGGGCTACTATTTCTATGACCTGAACATCAAAATCAATCATAAGTTCAATGACAATGACCGCCTGTATCTAAGCTGGTACAGCGGCGATGATGACATCTTCTTTAATTATAAAGGTTCAGAAGGAGCTGTTGACAACCGCACCAAACTGGACTGGCGCTGGGGTAACACCGTAGCAACAATCAGATGGAATCATGTGCTTGGACAAAAACTGTTCATGGATGTAAGCGCCAACTACACCAAGTACCGCCACAAGATGGGCATCGGGATAAATGAGGAGGATAACGTTAATGTTAGCACCAGCAACATAGACATAGCCATGAAATCAGGCATCTATGACCTGTCTGCACGCGCGGACTTCCATTGGTCACCGTCTTACAACCATGATGTCAGGCTTGGAGGCAGTTACACTCATCATGTCTTTACTCCCGATGTGGTGAATCTGGCCATAAACTCCTCTAACCTGAACGACAGCATAATGCCTCTTGACCTGAACCAGTCATACGGTTCACATGATGTAACCGGAGATGAATACCAACTGTATGTTGAGGATGACATTGAACTGACTGATGTAATCAAGACCAATATAGGCGCCGGTTTTGCGGCATTCAACGTAAACGGACGTCATTACCAGTCTATAGAACCAAGAATAAGCGCCAGGTTCCTTATAACCGATGACATTTCAATCAAAGCCGGCTACGCATATATGACTCAGTATGTGCATCTATTGTCCAACAACATGATCAATCTCCCAACTGATCTTTGGGTACCCGTTACAGATCAGATTGAGCCGGAGCATTCACACCAATGGGCTGTTGGAGCAGCATACAGCTTAGAAGGTCTGGCCGATTTTACACTTGAGGGATATTACAAGAAAATGGACAATCTGCTGGAATACAAGGAGGGTTCCAGCTATATGACAGGCGATACAGACTGGCAGAACAAGGTTGCCATGGGACGTGGCTGGAGTTATGGTATTGAGTTCATGGCGCAACGCTCCGTAGGCAGGTTCAACGGCTGGATATCATACACCTGGAGCAAGTCACAGCGCCTGTTTGACCGTCAGGATATGGTCATTAACGGCGGACGGATATTCGATGCCAAGTATGACCGCCGCCACAAACTGGACATAACCTGCAGCTACAAATTCGGCGACCGGTTTGACATGTCGGCCACATGGCTGTTCGAAACAGGAAACTGCGGCACCATCTACACCCAGTACTACAACTCCGGCAACTTGATTGATGATGGCCATAGATACAGGACCTCCACATTGGGCTATTATGACAACCGCAACAATTTCAGGCTAAGACCAACACACAGGCTTGACCTGGGATTCAACTGGCACAGGAATTTCAGTGACAGGGTAAAGCGTACTATCAACCTGAGCATTTACAATGCTTACAACAACATGAATCCTTTCCTGGTCTATGTATTTACGGAGAGCAAAAAAGAGAACAACGAATATAAGGAAGAGCGTACGCTACGCCAGCTGACACTCTTCCCTATCCTTCCGTCAATAAGTTACACCGTATCTTTCTAAGGCTATGAAACAGTATAGAATTATCATATTGGCAATTACAGCATTACTCATTACCGCATGCGTCAATGACATTGAGTACAAGGGTCCCGATGGCAAAAGGATGCTCATTGTCAACAGCATAACCCCTGCCGGCCAGGTTCCGGTTTTTGAGATGAGCCACAGCGCGTTCTTTCTGGATTCATACTATACCGGCAATGTGCTTGACAACGGTGTGGACGTAACCATAAACATAAACGGGCAGGCCAAATCCGCCGCTTATGATGACTCTCTTAAGGGATATACTGACGGCCGTGTCTTGAACCAGGGTGATATCATATCGGTACAAGCCAATCATCCCCAATATGGGACAGTTTATGCTACCGATACCGTGCCATACGGCCAGAGTTGCATTGTTACAGGATATAAAAAGGAATATGTGCCCGGAAAGACCATAGGTGAAATGTTTGACTGGTTCAGAAAAAGGAACCCAATAACAGCTGATTCCGTCTGGGTTGTAGATGTTGAGATTGGAGAGCGCAAGAACATAACAGATTACTATATCCTGACCATTGAGCCCACCATGACCTACTCCAGGTTCAATGACACCCTAGGCGACTATGAGACAATAACAGACACCATCCACTACAAGATACCGGCCAACACCAAGATTATACTTGGACAGGCAAGCGCCGCCACAGCCCTATTGGAAGACACCGAGGCCGACAGCCAGCTGGATCACGGCCTGGGTTTCTTTATCTTTGATGACCTGTACATTAAAGAAAACAACAAGGTTAGCTTTGACATTATCATGGAAAAGCCCGACACTCTTGCCTACATTTATACTTATGATAAAGACAGCACAATCATTGATACCAAATCCTATTCCATAGCCGATAAGATAAAGGATGAGGTTATCTATAATGCCGACATAAAGCTCTACACCCTATCCCGTACATATTATTACTACCACAAATCCGCTACAGATTTCAAAAGCACCACCGTAAACTTCATGTCCGAGCCCGTAACTGTCCTGCACAACGTAACAGGCGGTGCCGGCATCCTGGCCACATATGCTCTCAGGGAACTCAATGCCAGACACACCTACAAGTTCAAATAAGGTAACAGACGCTGATTATTTGATCACCTTGTAGCGGGCGAATTTGAGGAGGAGGGTTTTCTCTCCTACGTTAAGGAACTTTATACGGGCCTTGGTATTGTCACCGGAGCCTTCTATAGAGATAACGCTGCCTATACCGAAGCGCTCGTGCTCTATCACATTACCCACTTTCAGAGCCGATGACTGAGCCGGTGCAAAGTCATGAAGCATGGATTCGGTTACTTTCTGGAACGTGCCATTGGGGACGGTTCTCTTTGGCTCGAAAGAAGGTTTACTTTCAAACGTCTTATTCTGATTCGAGCCAAAGAGAACCGTCCCCAATGGCACGTTGCTGCTGCTCCAAGATGATTTGATGCCTTCACTTGACATATTGAGGTAACGCGAATCTATGTCCTTTAGGAACCTGCTGGGAGTGCAGAAATCCACATTGCCATAACGGAAACGCGTGGTTGCAAAAAGCAGGGTCAGATACTTGCGGGCGCGGGTCATTGCCACATACAACAGCCTTCTCTCCTCCTCTATCTGCCGCTCGTCATCACCGCACATGTCACTGGGGAACAGATGCTCTTCCAGGCCCACTATGAACACAGCATCAAACTCCAGGCCTTTTGCGGAATGAACGGTCATCAATGTAACCTTCTCAACATCCTCTTCGGTCTCATTATCCTGATCTGTCATCAATGAAACCTCGCTCAGGTAATCACGCATAAAGAGCTGGTCGTTCCCCTCTTCCTGACGGTCCTTGCAGAATTGCGCAATATTGTTGATCAGTTCTTCCACATTCTGCAGACGCCCCTCACCTTCAACGGTTGTATCTGACCTCAGTTCATGCATAATGCCGGTCTCACTCATAATGCGGTCTGCCAGTTCCTTTGCGGTACGCGTGGATGCATCAGCAATGAAACTCTCCAGCATCTTACAGAAACCTGATAATTTTGATGCTGTGCCTGAATTCACATCCAGACTGTATTGGGCAGGATTGCTGACAACAGTCCAAAGACTCACCCCATTCTCCATTGCAGCAGAAAGAATCTTGCCAATAGTGGTCTGTCCAATTCCTCTGGCAGGATAGTTGATTATGCGCTTGAAAGCCTCCTCGTCATTAGGGTTCACGCTCATGCGGAAATAAGCAATCACGTCCTTGATCTCCTTACGCTGATAGAATGACAGACCACCATATATCTTATAAGGAAGGCCGCGTTTGCGCAGCGATTCCTCAAACGCACGTGACTGGGCGTTGGTACGGTACAGTACGGCCATCTGGCTCCATGGCACATCATTGAAAGTATGCAGGTCAAGCAAACGGTTCACCACCATCTCGCTCTCCTCCTTATCAGAATGGGCGCACAGCACCTTTATCTTGTCGCCCTGCTCATTCTCCGAGAACACTTTCTTTGGAATCTGGGCGTGGTTCTTGCATATAAGACTGCCGGCCGCCTCAACTATGGTCTGAGTGGAGCGGTAGTTCTGCTCCAGTTTGAACAGCTTTGAATCAGGATAGAGCTTGGAGAACTTGAGCATGTTGTCCAGATTGGCTCCGCGAAACGAGTAGATGCTCTGCGCATCATCGCCAACCACACAGACATTGGCTCCGTTTCTTGTAAGCTGCCACACTATGCAGTGCTGGGCATAGTTGGTATCCTGATACTCATCCACCAGAATATGCCTGAATGTTGTTCCGTAACGCTCCAACACATCAGGGTTGTCGCGGAACAGTATGAATGTATTAAGCAGCAGGTCATCAAAGTCCATGGCATCGGACTGACGGCAACGCTGGTCGTAACGCTCATATATCTTGCCAACCATTGGTATGCGCTTAAGTTGGTCAAATTTATAAATATCGGCGTTCTGGACATAACCCGATGCCGTTATCAGGCGGTTCTTGGCGTTCGATATGCGATTCTGCACCACACTGGGCTTATAAGTCTTGTCATCAAGCTGCATATCCCTGATAATGGATTTTATCAGGTTCTGGCTATCCTGTTGGTCATATATGGTAAAATTCGATGTATAACCAATGCTGGCGGATTCGGAACGGAGTATCCTGCTGAATATACTATGGAATGTGCCCATCCAGAGATAGCGGGCACGGTTCTCTCCCACACGGGCGGCTATGCGCTGTTTCATCTCTCCGGCCGCCTTGTTTGTAAAGGTGAGCGCCAATATGGCCCAAGGCTCGACGCCCTCCTCAAGCAGGTGGGCAATCTTGTATGTAAGCACACGTGTCTTTCCGGAACCGGCGCCTGCAATGACCATACTGTCGCCCTCTGTATAGAGAACGGCATCTCTCTGGCTTGGATTAAGTTCCTGCTGGTAATCTATCATAATATGAAATTCTTTGCGAACGCGAAGTTACAAAATCACATTCTTTTAATTATCTTCGTAGCGTAATAAGAGACAATGAGTTTTCAACAACTGTTCCCGCTTACTGACAGCATCTGGATCTGCTTTGTAGTCCTGACGCTGGTTCTTTTTGTACCTATGCTCTGCAAACGGCTACGTTTCCCGCAGATAGCAGGACTGATTGTTACAGGCACGCTCATAGGTCCGGGACTGCTGGACATACTCCATATTACCCCTGAGATACAGTTCTTCAGCCGCATAGGACTGCTCTTCATTATGTTCTTTGCCGGTCTTGACATTGACCTGGAGGAGATGAAGCGCAACAAGGTTTGGGGTATAATATTTGGCGTGACCACTTTTGCCCTGCCTTGGGCTCTGTGCTACGTGGCCGGGCTGTACGTTCTTGGCCTTTCCGCACGCTCAGCTGCCGTCACCGCCTGCATCATGGGCTCTCACACCCTAATATCCTATCCCATTATAAGCCGATACGGACTGGGACGCCGCAAGAGCGTTACAATATCGGTGGCAGGCGCTCTTGTAGCCATCCTACTGGCTCTTATAGTCTATGCCGTAATGATGTCCACGAACGGTGATGGTAAGTTCAATCCCCTATGGTTCACCCTTAAGATAGCCGTCTATCTCACTGCTGTCATTCTTGTCTATCCGCGCATGGCCCGTACATTCTTCCACCGCGTAACCAACAGCTTCTCGCACTTCCTGTTCGTAATGATACTGCTGGCGCTCAGTTGCGGACTGGCACAGATAATAGGGCTTGATTCGATTGTAGGCGCATTCCTGGCCGGCATAGTGCTCAACCGCTATATACCCAAGTCATCACCACTGATGAACCGCCTGGATTTTGTGGGCAACACGCTGTTTGTACCACTGTTCCTGCTGGGTACGGGAATGATGATAGACCTGTCCGGCATGACCGGCAACTGGATGTTCCTGACAGCCTTTGCCGTACTTTTCATAGTAGGAACCATCGGGAAATGGCTGGCCGCCCTGCTGGCTCAGAAAGCGAACGGATTCGCGCGCAATGACCGCCGTATAATATTCGGCCTGAGCGAATCACATGCAGCAGGTGCACTGGCAATTGCCATGGGAGCATACGCAGGTGGCCTGATGGATAATATCATACTCAGCGCAACGGTTCTGATAGTGCTGTTCAGCTGCATATTGAGCAACATAATAACCGAGAACGGAGCATTGGCCCTGCATCAGACTGAACAAGCCGATATAACCGATGCCGAATCACGCCTGATGGTGATGCTTACCGGCTCCAACACCCTTCAGGCGCTGATGGACACCGCCATAACGCTATATGACAGACACAGCCCGGAACTGGTGGGACTTTACGTGACCATAAACGGAGAGCATGCCCCCAAGTACCTTCAGGACGGTAAAGGCCGACTGGAAGAGGCATCAAAGATAGCAGCATCGGCCGATGTACCGTTCGTGACCCACAACCGTCTGGGGAACAACATAATAGACAGCATAATACACGCATCAAACGAGTTCGGGACAGATCGCATGCTTATGGGACTGCCGCTGCGGCTCAGCATTGACCTACCGTATCTGGACAATATAATAAGCCCACTTAATGACAGGTTCCACGGCCAGATAGTCCTTCAGCGTTTTGTCACTCCCATGAACACCATACGGCGCATAGTGGTGCTGGTACCCGGCCCGGTACTACAAGATGACGCGTTTGAAAAGTGCATGGCAAGCATCTACAGCCTGACAATGGCCATTGGATGTGCCACAGAATTTTACGGTAAGGACCAGCCTATATCGGCAGTTCGCGGAACAGGATTCAATTTCTCAAGCGGAAGGGTGCTCTACAATGAGGTCAGTGAAACCGCCGATATGCACTGGGTAATAAGCGGTCTTAAGCAAGACCACCTGCTCATGATTGTAGGCCCGCGTGACAGCGAAAGCCATGCCGGGCGCGCATTCCGCCACCTCTACGAGCGCATTCACATGCCTGAGACCGATTTCTCAACCATGCTGCTGTTCCCGGAGACCAAGACGGTTAAGGGCAAGGAGGAGGCTACGCTCCGCACTGAGCGGGATTTCCTTAAGATGTTGAGGATGTAACTAGGTATCAAATTGCAGTATAATTAAAAATAAAGCCCTCAGTTGAGGGCTTTATTTTTGATGCGACCGGAGGTCGCCATTTTTCCGAAGGAAAATAAAAGAAGGTCTAGTGATTTTCAAATCATTTGAAAATAAGCTGTGCAAAGTTGTAGAGACCGTACTTCCAGACAGTGAAGTTGTGACCCTCGTTAGGATAGTTGATCAGGGTGCAGGGAATTCCGTTCTCGTCGCAGAAAGCCTTGAGCTGTGTGCTGTTACCGATCAGGCCGTCAGCGCCACCACATACCATCCACAGGAGCTTATTCTCCTTCTTAACCTTCTCAACATCAGGAATGAGCTGAGCGGCACGCATTGTATTGGGAGCCGATGAGAAACCACCTACATAAGCGAACTTGTCCATGTTGCCCAGACCAAAGTTCAGAGACTGGCCGCCACCCATTGACAGACCGGCGATAGCACGGTGATCCCTGTCAGTATATACGCTGAAGTTCTTCTCAATGTAAGGGATAAGGCTACCGATAAGGTCCTTGTCAAATTCGCCGAAAGCAGCTGCTGAACCCATGCCACCCTCACGTGAGTCATTTTTTGCGGCACGGCCGTTAGGCATAACTACAATCATATCGGCTACCTTACCATCGGCATAGAGGTTATCCATGATGATATTGGGTACACCACCGTCATTCATCCATTCCCACTCGTCGCCACCGATACCATGAAGCAGATAGAGAACACCGAACTTCTTCTTGCCGTCATAACTTGCAGGAAGATAAACGTTGGCCTTACGGGTTGTGCCTACTGACTCCGACTGATACTCAATGAGTTTTACAGTGCCTTTCTTAACACCTGCACGCTCCTGGTCAAAGCCTTGGGGAGCTGCCTTATACTCATCAAAATTGACATTGGTCTGCTGCTGACCGCCAAAACCGCCAAAGCCGCCAAAACCACCACCAAAACCACCACCCATCATAGGGAAATTGGGCTCCTGTGCGCTGACACCTGCTGCTACGAGGGCCAGTGCTACTGTAAACAATACTTTCTTCATCTATTTTTGTTTTAAAATGGAATTCTAAATAATTATACTAAATATGACATTTTGTTAAATTCCTTGAGTATAATCCGGACTTTGTCCAGTCCTGTGTCATAAGAAAAATGACTATAATAATCATTCCATATAACCGATGTATTATACTGACCGGATCTAATGCCTTCCGATACATCCTTGACGGCATCCTTGAATCCCTGAACAGTAGAAAAAGACTTGATATACGGCTTAGATATCAATGACTCAAAGCCATGCGACGAATACTCATGGGTTATCACTGGCAAACCAGCCTTTAATCCATCCATTATCCTCAGTTTGACACCGCTACCAGTATTTGCAGGACATAGATATACATCGCCTTGAGCCATAACTTCACACATGTCTGAGGGATTAGGGACAAGAGTCACATTATCATATCTTTTACATAAACCTGTAACCTTTCCGGTTGGATTAAACCCCGCAATAAGCACCTTGCTGCCGGAAGGAAGTAAACGGTACAACTGATTAAAGAAGTACACAATACTGTCCTCGCCCTGTTTATTGTTAAGCAATCCCGTTATTATGAAAGTGAGATTTGATACATTACGATCCTGCCTTTCGGACTTAGTTATATCCTTGTACTCAAACACCCCTGTCAGCCTGTTATTCTTATTGGCTCCATATGTCTTTTCATACATATCCATATCCCGCTGAGTAAGGAAGAGATTGATATCACTGTATTTATAAGCCTTTTTCTCAAGAGTCCTTATATGATGCAGCATAACACTGCGAAAAACCGGTATCCTGCAATTATCCCTAAAATAATCTCTCTCATAATTATGGAATACAGTTATCACGTTTATACTGCTATACTTGAGTTCCCGTACCATGGAGCCGCTTTCCCGACAGCCGTTCAAGACGACTGTAGAGTACACATCATGGTTATCCCTAATGATTTTTATTACGAAACCCGAATAACGGTCAATTCTTCCGGAAAAGAAGGATAATATTCTGGAAAAGATTGACCGTTTAGGCACCCTAAGAATTCTGTTATATTTAATTGATTCATCGACCTCATATTGACTCTCAGCCGGAACACATATATCAGCGGCACCATCAAAACACTCACTGAAAGCCTTGACATAAGCATGACATGCAAAACTCCCGCCTCCTATACCAAAAGGATCGGAATGAGATATGATGAGAACTCTTCCTTTTTGCATATCAGAAACTATATTTCTCCCTGTAATTGAAGCTATACTTAAGTCCGCTCTTTCTGTCTGAAATATATTTGGCGGGAACTCCCCCCACTACAGTCATGGAAGCCACATCCTTTGTAACCACCGCACCGCAAGCCACTACAGCGCCCCTGCCAAGACTAACCCCCGGAAGGATTGTGGCACGGGTGGCAATCCACACATAATCGTCGATACGGACACTTTTCTTTACAAGAGCATGCATATCATCATTCTGGTCATGCTGCTCGGTGAGTATAAAGACATCCTGTGCTATATCCACATTGTCTCCTATAACCAGACCTCCTCTTCCGTTCAATACCACATTCTTGTTAATAACACAATGATGTCCTATTGATATTCTGTCAGGCGCTTTCACATCAATATTCCTGCCTATATATGTCCTTTTTCCCAACGATTTGACAAACAATCTCAAATACCATCTTCTAAGATCAGCAAACGGCAGCCACAGAAAAAACGGACTTGTCAAATTGAAGATGATATTATAGATGGTTTGAAGCAAATGTTTCATCGCTTGTTAAATACATTATGAATAACGTTCAGAAGTTTCTTGCCGAAATAAAACGGCAGGAACACGAATGTGAACATCAATATGGATACAGGTTTAGAATAGCCCAAAATCTGTCTGTATATAGCGACATTATATTTTATCAAAGGGAATTTTTCTCTGGACACGGAACCCGTCCTAATCCTGTAGCAGGCCAGAGGCTCCTTGACGCCATAGGCAATACGGCATTTTTTGATTAACTTAATATTCAGCCCCCAGTCCTGACGCTTACGTATCTCAGGCAACAACTCTAAACCTGTCACCTTACGGTCATACATCATCGTAAGAAAGCCAATGGCATTGTCACATATTATACGCCAGTATGGAATCCGTGACCTGCATATGACAGAACCGTTTATCTTGTTATTTTCATCACAGGTATGGTAACTGGAATAGACAACTCCACACCCCGTTCTGTTCATAAGTTCAAGCTGTGTCTTTAGTTTATCCGGATACCATAAGTCATCACTATCCAGAAATGCTATATATTGACCGTTTGCATTACTGATAGAATTATTCCTGGCTATTCCCGGTCCACCGTTTGCATTCAGCCTGAGCAAACGAATTCTCTGGTCTTTAGCGGAATATGATTCCACAATTGACGTTGAATTATCAACTGACCCGTCATCGGTGATAATCATTTCCCAATCAGTATATGTCTGCGCTAAGACAGATTCTATTGTCTGCGCAATATAGGCTTCAGAATTATAAAGCGATGTTATTATGGACACCAAACCTTCTTTCATGCCACAAAGATAGCAACTTTATGTTTAATGTAGCATATTCTCTAATAACTCCTTATCGGGAATCAGTCCGTAATGGTCAAAAACAGCTTTAATCTGGGTATCATTCATGTCCTCCGCCAGATTCTTGCTTTTCAAGGATGAATATTTGTGAACGGTTTGATAAAAAAGATCAATCTCCATATACATTCTCTTTGTACCCAGGACAACCGAAGAAGTACCATTCAACAACCCCATACACCAGAACCAGACATCATCTGCAGAAGGAGCCAGATTTAAGAACAGGCTTTGATCCAAGACATCAGAATGAAGCGAATGAGGTGGATATAGCGTTCCGGATCCTCCCAAAGGAAATATTATTCTGTCTTTTGCATTATATGCATTCAGATTCCATTGTTTATATGGCAACAGGCATTTGCCGCTGAATGTAGGAACATGGGCATTAGAACAAATCACCAACCCGGGATAATGCAAGTGTTTTTCATACAACAACCTGATGAGGTCGCGTTTGTAAACCAGATCATCATCAATTGTAACTATAAGGTCATTGGGAAAATATTTTAATGAAGGTATCAGTTTTTTAAATGATTTCAAATCAGGGCAGAATTTGATCTCAATTCCATACTTATCTGAATATTTTTTAAGATATGATGGAATACTGTCCATGGTAAATTCTTTTTCATTAAGCCATACAACAATCCTATCCGGCATTCTTGTCTGGTGAAGCATAGACAGCAAAGAGAACCTCAAAGTTTTAGATATACGGCGTCCATAACTGGTTAGAGAAACAATTAAGTTCGGTTCTCTGTCTGAGCACGACAACTTTCTCACAGGCATCAACAGGTATATGATACACAGCAGATACCCGTGAAGAGTAGAAAGAATTATGCGAATATATTTGACAGCCATTTTCACACTGGAGTATTATTGTTATCTTTTACCTCCACACGACTACGTATTAATTTGGCAGGATTACCTCCAATTACAGAATATGGCGGAAAATCTTTAGTGACTACACTGCATGCTGCAACAATTGTCCCTTTGGAAATATGCCGCCCTACCATAATAGTGACATCACGCCCAATCCATACATCGTCGTCGATAATCACAGGAACACTTTTTGTAAAACCCTGTAAACGCATAGGAATATCCGTACGCTCATAAACATGGTTTCTGTCAAAAACATAACAATTAGGCCCCATCATGACATCGTTTCCAATTATCGAGCCTTCCGGTATCCTGCAATTAATTCCTAAACCTGAATTATCTCCTATCCGTATTCCTCGTCCAAAACCGAACTCAGCCCCTTTCTCAATATTTACATTATGTCCACAATACTCAAAAACATGAGAGCATACAAACAGCCTGATTTTCTTGTATAAGCCACCTCCTATCCGGCAATAACTAACAGGTAAATGTTTGACCAGACAGTATAGCATCAACCAAACTATTTTTTTCTTCATTGCAGTAATAAATATAGGATTCAATCATTACTTTCATCAAAAAAATCGTCCGATATCACCAATCTTCTGAAATCCTCATAAGTAACCTTATCTCTGCAAAGACAGTCTTTTTCAAGATGCCTCAATTTTTGTAATGCTTGCCCTGCTGAACCATAAATCTTCTTAAGATGACAAAAAGAAATAGGTTTATTTACTATACGCCATATAAAAAAGAACAGTTTTCCATATTGAAGACGGACATCAACATATCTGTTCAACAGATGCAAATAAAACTTACCTACACTCTTTCCTTCGCTTGAAGCCATCACTTTATGATATATCACAGAATCAGTGACACAAGCCATTTTGTAATGCCAGCGTTTCATCCTTATGGAGAATTCAAAATCCTCCTCACCGAAGAAGAATCTTTCAGTAAACAAAGTTCCATCAGGTTCCAGAACATCTGGCATAAAGAAAAGAGCACATCCCGTTATGAATGATATTGGAAAGTATTTCCTTCGCGTTGCTTTTTTCTCTTCGCATCCGGCAAACCTGTACTTTCTGAATCCTAACCGCAAAACTCCACCGCAATTCCAAATGATATTCTTTTTATAAAAGAAATTGATTCTGGGTGTAAGAATCCTGAAACGCGGATTGCTACTCTGGAAATCTACAAGCTTTACAAGAAAATCAGATGTAACCTCTGTATCATTATTCAACAGCAAATAGCTGTCCGGCCTACGTTTTGATGCATAAGAGATAGCCAGATTGTTACCTTTGGCAAATCCAAAATTATTATTGTGCTCCAGTAAAGTTATATCCAAACCGGATTGGCTGATATATGATTTAAGACGTTGGACAGAATTATCGGTCGAACCATTGTCTGCAATGACAATGAAAAAACTACCGTCTGCATGCGATAATGAATCCAGACACATGATAGTGTCATCCGCTCCATTCCAGTTCAGAATAATAACTGCCGTCATCCTTTTTTGTTGATTGAAATCAGGCATAACAGGCACAATATGCATAGAAGCACCTCCGATAATGACATGGAGACAGCCGCAGCTTGTGCGCCATACCTAACTGCAAATATAATAATAAAACAAACACTGAAAAAGCCTGCAATAAGGACGAAATGGAAAAACTGCCTTTGGCGGTTCAGATTGATTAGTCCTACTATCCCTATAAGATAGTTTATCTCACCAAACAGGATAACAGGTGTCATAAGTCTTATAATAGGCACACAATCACGGAACTCTACCCCTCCGCACAACAGATCGGATATCCACGGTGCAAACAGAAAAACCAACAATGAAAGTATGAAAACCACACCAGCAAAAGGAAAGGCTATTTTCTTGAGCGATGATATGTTCTCAGAAGCAGTCTTATCCTTGAACTTAAGGCTCAAATGAGGGAATATGGCCTGTGCTACAGGAGAAATAACAGACTGGAAGCCCTTGATAACCTTCTCTGCCGCCGCGTACAAGCCAACCACCTCATTGGGAACCAGTTGTTTAAGAATAATAACATTGGCATTCCTGTACAGGTTCATTCCGAACGTTGAGCCAAAAACGGCAGCACCCTCTTTCAACTGATACTTTATGTCATTGAATGCCGCAAACCTGAGACGCATCCCGAATTGTCTTGATGCCAGATACAGGCTCATCAGTCCAGCCAGAATGTATCCGGCAGAATTCAGCAATATGAGCAGATAATAATCATCAGCCTTACGTATGACCACAAAAACAAGTATTGTGAACAATATCTTTGACGATGCATTTACCAAAGTCATATATTTCATCTTCTCCATTCCCTGGAACAGCCATACTGGTGTAAGGATGTCACCGGCAACCATACCCATACCAAAAAGGAACATTAGAGGGGCCTGCTCATCCTTAAAAACGAAATGCGAAAAGAGCATAATAAGAACAATAGATGTAGCACCTATCAGAAGCTTTGATGCAATGACCGAGTTGTATATCACATTGACCCTGTCCCTATCGTCACGGCATTGTGATATCTGCTTTGTGGCCGAGAAATTGAAACCATACGTAGCAAACAATATCACATACTGCAAAATCATATATACATAACTGTAAATACCATAATTAGCCTTACCTACGGTACGCATAAGATAAGGAAGGGTGATAAGTGGCAATAAGACATTGAGTGCATTCAGTACAGACAGATACATAAAATTACCTGCCACTTTCCTATAATCACTTTTAAAAAATCTGCCTGATTGCGAATTCATTCTCTAATGTATACTTTTTGTTTACTATCGTTTTTTTGTAATATTTTATCAATAATACATAGAATCATTATCCACAAAGGAACCTCAATCACAACCAATTGACTGAAAAAAGTATCAAACCATCCCATGAAAAGTAACGAGCAGAAGTAGTATAACACCATATTCGAATACAACCCATCAAACCTTATCGTAAAAATCTTAATCAAGTATATTATACTGCTCAAAACCAAAACAGTCAAAATATAAGTCAATTGATTAGAATTAATATATATTGTACCGAAAAGTGTCCTGACATTCGTATAATTGAATCCTGTATGATAATAATACGTATTTATAGTAGAAACATACTCTGTATTACCAGTGATGGCTCTTGCCATATTAACGAACTGTGCAATATTCAACTCAAAAGGTCCCTTGTCAGGGAAACCGTAAACCATATCAACACTCAACCCCCAAACACCACTCGTAAGATAATGAACAACATGTCGAAATATGAAAGCAATGAATTTTCCGTCAAAATCTAAATTCTGTCCAACAACAACAGACAAAATATAAATAATGAAAAAAACGGAGATTGTACCCAGAACCACATAAAAGATAAATTTGAATGAAAACTGACTCCTGCCAAAACACAGCCGCATCAACATACCTGCAACAACAGGGACAAATATCCAACCTTTTACATTATGAATAAACAGCAAGGCCAATTGCACTATTATGATAAACCAAAGATATTTATGTTTCCGGTCAACAAAAAAGACTGTTATTATTAACAAAATTGAATTTAGCCTACTGACATGAGCCCATAAACCATTGTTATCAAAATAATCTCCAAAATCATCTGTTCCAATCGAATATGGAGAAATGGCAACTGCCTGCCTAAGCCTATATAATAAAGCCAAACACACAAATACAGATATCCACACTAAAAAAACAGGAATTTCATTAAATTCCATACTGGAATAATATGGTTTACCATTCCTATGAAGAAAATAGCCCAGACATTGACTTGGAATAGCAAAAACCAGTAATGCTATGCTCCAAATCAATATACTTGGGTAATACATCTCAACAAAACCAAAATGCCCCGATATACATGCCGACACTAAAACGACGACAGTATATGGTAGCATTAATAAATTTAGAGGCGTGTATATTGTATCCCATACCTTAACCTCCAGGTAGAACAATACTCCCACCTCAATCAATAATGAAATGAGAATAAGCAACCCCATATCAACGGTTAAAAATACGTTCTTTTATGAGCACCCATGCGGATGTTCCGAAGAATGCCAAGAAAACGAAAAGCATTCCAAGCATCATCTTCTTGGGACTAGTTGCTTTATACGGTATTGTAGACGGTTGCAGAATTACTACTACAGGAGTCTTTTCCAAAAGTTTAGTTTTACTCATGTCCAGTTGTTGTGCCAACTGGTTATAAAGATTATATGCCAAGTCCTTTTCATCCGAAAGACGATCCTGTTCTATCAGATATTGCAGTTTGGTAACTCCAATGTGTTGGTCACAATACTCAGCATATGCACGTTGTGCTGCATAATAATTATCACGTGCCTCATCATACATAAGTTGTGTGTTTTCCATTTCCTTACGGGCTTTTGCAGTCCTGTAATTCACGACATAATTTTGAAGTTTATCAGTAACTGCATCAGCCACGGTAGCAGCAATCCCTGCATCTTGCATAGTAACATTTACAAAGATTGCACTTGAAAGTTTGTCAAAATCAATAACTATTCTATCACTCAACGCTTTTAGCAATTCCTGCTGTTGTCTGTTTAATCGCTTAGGATCAAGTGTCGCACCATCTTCAAGCAATTCATTTTTTTCACGTTTAATAAGCCTGAACGGGATTGAGATAACCTTACTCCACCATGGTGCCTTTTGATATTCACTTAAATAATTGTAAAGATTTGTAGATATAGTGTCTTTCCTGAACTTGCCTTCCACGGATATTACTACCAAGTCACACAAAAAAGGAGTTGTAGATACAATTTGCGGATATAATTGCGGATAAATAGCCTCCTCTTCTGTATCCATATTTATTCCAGCCATAGAAGCAAGAGCACCTAACCCCCCAGAAATTCCACCTTCGGTTGACATTTCTGGAGCAATAATAACTCTTGAAGTAAATTCCTTAGGAATACTGAATGCCACAATTATTGACAGAATACCACCTATGAGACAAGCAAGAATTATCTTTTTACGCTTGCTCCACAATAAATTGAAAAGTACAATCAATTCAGAAGTATTGTCATTATTAGTCTCTTTCTCCATATACATCACTTCAAAAGGTTCATCAGAGCAAGGACAACTGTAGCAAGTGATGCCGATGTGGAACCCAAGCTCAACACCTCCGTAGCCTTCAGGCCCTCACGCTCCTTGCGGGCAGGAACAACTATCTCACAGCCAGGTTGAACCAGCTTTGAAGAATAGCGGCGGGCTTTTGCCACAGAACCGTTCACATAAACAATGTACACCTTGTTACGCTTGGCCCGCTGGGAGTAACCGCCCGCCTTGTCTATGTAGTAACTCAAGTTCTTGCCTTTTACATATGGAGCCGTGTTTGAGAACATGACCTCGCCATCTATCTTGACCGTATTATTGAAAGAAGGAATGACAATGCGGTCACCCTCACGCAACACTATGTCGGCTGAACCACCAGGATGCTTGATGGCCTCCCTAAGATCTATACCAACACTATACGTGGTGGACTTCTCCAGTTTGGCGATAGTCTTGGACAACGCCACTGAATCATTGTCCGCAAGAACCTCTGCGGTGTTCAGCATGCGTTCACGCTCATCGGCAGTAATCACACGTTCCAGACGCGCCCCCTCGGGATATGCCTCAGAGCTGAACTCACCTACACGGGACATTATGTCGCTAAGACGCTCAGTATTTGTTTCCATTGAATAATAACCAGGAAATGTAACCTCACCAACAACTATCACATGGCGGTTGGTGGCATAGCCTGGACTACGGCGTACATATACCTCATCATATGGCATAAGACGGAATCCATCATCACGTATAGACAGATCCTCATCTATTGAGAACGAATACATAATAGTCAGGGAGTCTGTTTTTTCCATCGCGCCCTTATCGCTTATACGGCGCACCACATCAACCTTGGAAACCGATGCGTTCTCCTTCATACCACCAGCCTGAATGATCAGGTCCTCAATACTTGTGTTATCAGCATAGCGGTAAACGCCCGGGAACAAAACCTCGCCAAATATTCCGAATGTCTTGACTTCACCTATCTCTAAAACACTAGGAACAAACAGTACATCATCATTGCGCAACTGCTCATTACTGACGGTACCATCCATAAGTCCACGGATGTCTATAGACAGGTTGGTAAGGGTCTTGTCAGGATTGGTGCGGCTCAACAATGCACGCGACGGGAATGCGTCTTCCTTCAGGCCGCCGGCCACTTCAACCAGGTCACGGAGCGTGGTTATGGAACCGCCTATCTGAAAACGCCCCGGACGGTTAACTGCACCGCGAACCTCGGCCATATTGGAGTATGTATCGCGGATGGAATCAACATATACGTAATCTCCGTCATAAAGAGAGAATCCGTCAAAACCGGTATCCGGCACTGTGAACACGTCCCTCTGGTAAGATCCCATGCGGACAACGCGTACATCCTTACGGTATGCATCAGATGACAAACCACCGGCGTAGCCAAGAAGAGTTGCAAGGGTCTCACCTTCCTTCATCTCATAGTACATGGGGCGACGCACACGGCCTTCAATATTTACAAGTACGCTCTGAGGCTGTACAACAATGGCATCATTGTCCTCAAGACGGATATCAGAACTTAGGCTACCGCGCAAAATGTAGTCGTACATATCAACAGCAGCCACTTCTTTATTTCCTCGATAGACACGGACATCGCGCAAGGAACCTATGTCACTCACGCCGCCTGCCATGTACAAAGCATTGAATAACGTAGAGAAAGATGACATGGTATAAGTTCCGGGAACTACCACCTCACCTATCACATTGACCTGAATTGAACGGTTCTGGCCAAGTGTCAGTTTGATACTGGAATTGGCATCATCACCGTCAAGACCGGAATAAACACGACTAAATACTTTTTTTACGTAAGAATCTGCCTCACGGACGGTTCGGCCGTTAAGATAGACAGGGCCCAGTTCGCGAACCATAATGTTGCCGTCAGGAGAAATTACCTCGCGGACAGTAGTCTGTGACGCACCCCAGATGTCAATGATAACCTCATCGCCAGGCCCCAGACGATAATTGGGGGGAGTAGCGAGGTTAGAACTGGGGGCAAATGATTGGCCACGACCGCTGAATATGTCGTGACCGAATATCTTACTGGCACGTGAGGTCACTTCCTGGCGGGTGGACACAAAAGAAGAGTCAGCAAAAAGAAAAGATGACTCATCATACAAGGACTGCGATACGCCATCACTTATGTCCGACGAGCCAACACGGTTAAAGGCACGGCCCGCAGAACGGACACGCGACGGGTCATCCTGCAGCTCCGAAGTTGAACCGAAAACACTTGACTGCTGGTTGCGCTCATATTTTTCGCGCATACGCTGTAACTGCTGCATTGTAACACCGCGACGCCCAAGCTCCATGACTATCTGCTCCTGGGACGCTCCCTGTGCCTGACGGTCAGATACATATCGGTAAATGCTCTCATCAGACATCTGAGCATATGTCAATATACTGCAAAAAACAGATAACAGTGATAAAACAATCCTTCTCATATCCGGAATTAAAGGGTGATTAGAACTTTTTGCCGCTAAAAACAGAAAACACGGTTCTGAAGATAATGGACAAATCCGTGAATATATTGCGGTTATCAAGATACTCTATGTCATACTCCAAACGCTTCAGCATCTTGTCCATGGTGTCTGTATAGCCGTTGTAGATGGTGGCGTAAGATGTCACACCTGGACGCATCAGGTAGATGTAACGATAATCATCAGTTTCACGGTTAATCTGGTCAATGAAATACTGGCGTTCAGGGCGCGGACCTACAAAAGACATGTCGCCACGCAAAACGTTCCATAATTGAGGAAGTTCATCAAGATGATGCGCACGCAGAAAACGCCCGAAAGGAGTCAGATACATATTGCGCTCTCCCTCCAAACGCGGGATGCACCCATGAGACTCGGCATCAACACGCATAGTGCGGAACTTGTATATCGTGAAAGGACGACCTTGGTAACCGATACGTTCCTGACGGAATATAACAGGCCCGTCGCTGAACAGGAGAATTATGGAGAAAGCCAAAATCAACGGTGAAAAAATAACAAGTCCCAGCAGCGAGAAGACAATATCAAACAAACGCTTCACGAAATGCTGAAAACCACCCATTGCATCCTTATGCACCATATAATTCACATTACCGTAGTTCTGAATATTATATTTTAGCATCACTTTGTTTTTATTAAAAATAACGTGCACAAAATGTAAAAATTGTACAACAGCAAAAAATTATTCAAGAATAACTTGGAATCCCGAAAGAATGACCTCATTTTCACAAATAGAGGCCACTTTTTAAGGACCTGCAAAGGTAATACAAATTCAGAAAAGTTTCATAACATAGACACCTCTTTTTCCCGTTCTGCAACTGTCAAAGAAAACGTATCTTCCGTCTTGTGACACACGGGGATGCAAATCACAGGCTATATGACCTTTACGGGGGCTGGACTGAAATGTTTTTGGAGAATGGACCGACGCTATAAGTTCCGTATTGCCGTCATTGACATTAACCCTGAACAGTTTGGCCATCCTGTATTTGTCAGGATATGTATCCGTTATGAACAAGTTATCTGAAATAAAGCTCTGATGGCCGTCAGAATTCAATACGGATGGTGCAATAATCCTGTATGAATCAATGTTATTCATATCAAAAAGCACATGACAGCTACGCCCGTCAATAATGCACGATGCCAGCAACTGATTCCTTGAATTCCACACATAATGTGAACCTGAAATCTGTGAAGGCAATTCTGTCAGTCTTCCATCCGTACGGTCATATACCATAATCCTGGTCCATCTTTTAAGGTCAGTCCCTGTACGTAATCTCCATCTGTGCAGGAATGAAATGTAACGGTCATCGGGCGAAAACTCTGTATGCGTGACGTAATGCATGTATCCTTGACGGAACTCTTCCGGTGCGTCTTCCGCCAGTTCACTCAATGATACAACAAGTTTTTTTGTATCTCCCTTCAAATCAACCAAAAACAAACCAGTATCACACGGCACATCCTGATCCAGATAAGAATCATCCTTATACGGATATCCGTAACCTGACATACATTTTTCAAGCCTTTCATAACTGAATGATGTGGCCCATGCAGAGTCATGACTGACAGAGTCTATAGGGCTGTTTATTATCCTGGATTCACCCGATGTCACATCAATTATCTTTGATAGGAGCCGTCCATCCACCGCAGTATTGAAGATAACATTGTTATCATCAAGCCATTGCAGGCGGCACCCTTTATGAAAGTTCCATGCCGATGTGGAATCAAGCTCATGAAAATCACCCAGATGACCGTCTTGGCTGAAATCCAGATATCCAACCTGCTCCGTTTCACCGGCCACAGGCATCCTCAGGTCAAAAGGCAACTTATGCACAAGAAGCTTTAAGCCATCGGCAGATAGCTCCTGTAGGTCATGGAACCCGAAATAATATCCCTCCTTGAATTCAAATCCGTATCTGAAATACTCTTTTTTACGCGGAAGCAGGTCAAACAATGACTGATACAGGTTCCTTACAGCATTCTTGATTGCAGGATTTCTTCGGACAATGCCATAGATAAACGATTCAATCCTGTTCATACCTTTTTTATAGTTTTCAGCCTGCCTTCAAGAATCCCGAAAAAGTCATCATTGTCTATGACACACTCTTTCTTGGCAATTGAATGAGCATTAGCCGTTTTCTGCAGAAGGTCTTCTCTTGTCAACATGGACACAAGACGTTTTACCTCCGCATCATCCATTGCATCAACGGAATATCCTATACCCAGATCCGATACGCGCTCCGCCAGATAAGTTCCACTGGATACTATAATAGGCACCTCAAAAAAAATTGACTCATATATCTTGTTGGGTTCAGCATATCTGACGTTATCAAAACGGATATCGTATGTGGATAGAAGTATGTCTATTTCCGAATATATTCCAGGCAGGTCCGACGGATTTGAAAATGGGCCGTGAAAAATACAGTTGGCTAATGACTTGAGTTCATAGAACTTACTGTCAACGACATTGCCGTAGAAATGGAATTCATGATTAGGGAAAGCGTCACAGAAAACCTTGGCAAAATTATACAAGCTGTCATAAAGACGGATAGACCCCACAAAGCCCATCTTGAGATGGTTCACGTCAGGAATGCGGATTCTCTCATATGGCAAATCCATAACTGACGGATTGAGTTTGTTGAATATATACGTGATGTTATCGGGTATCTTACCGTCGCCATAATGATAAGTAGCAAAGCCCTTTGAAACGAAAACAGTCAGCAGAGACCTCTTTATAATCCTTTTGTCTATGTATTCAAACGCTCTCCTTAATATGCCGGAACTGAAATATGTATGTCTCAGGTCAGCTTCTTCATATATGAAAGGCTGTCTGCCACCTATCATGTAATACAGCAAAGCCATATCATTATTGATAAGGTAGAACACTACATCCTGGCCTTTATATTGTCTTATGACCTTTCTTACATCCTTGAACTCAGCGAAAAGCCGCTTGAAATATGAAGAAGCCCCTCTCCCTACCTCTCCCAAAACGTGATACAATACCCCCTCCTCCTTAAGGAAAGGCCGTTCCGGATCACGACAGTAGCAATAAACCTCCAATTGGTATCCCCGTTTTCTGAATTCGGCTATTCTATTGGGTACGCGTGCCTCATTTATGTTGCTTGTCAGTACTACAACCTTCATATCATTGCAAAAACATTGCAATAATAGTGCTTATTTGCCATAAACACAAACATTCTTCATTATATCAGCAATAATCTGCTCTGGGGTTCTCATATCATCAAGCATTAGGTTCTTATCGACAAATTCGCTGCGAATCATTCTCATTGGATCTTGTCCGTCCAGAACTACATTATCAATAAATGAACGTATATCGCTTATTGTCTTTCCTTTATAATGAACATCAAAACATGCCTTCCCAAAATCGTTCAAATAATCAAGATGGTCATCTTTTGTGACATACATTACAGGATTACCTGTATAAAGATATTCCACAGTAAATGAAGAGCAATCATGGATCATAGCGTCCGAAGAACGGAAAAGACGTTCATATGACCCTTCTGCCAGGATTGAATTAGGCATATCGTTCCATTCCGCATAATACCGGTCTGTCCGTTCCTTTCCCCATTCTGGGTGATCATATAGTTTGGGCTTGAGTCCGGGATGGGGCTTGAATGCAAACTGAACCCTCCCGTTATACTCATGTGCAAGAGACAGCATATCATCCGCAATATCAAGAAAATTTGAATAATTCAGTATGTCCTTGTTTAATATGGAATGATGCGGAGCCCAAATAATTCTCTTGACATCAGTCGATTGCATTTTCCAGGCCTGGCTGTCGGATTCGTCATGAACCAGAAGCTTTCGGGCTCCCAGATAGCCGGTCACAATGAAATTCCTGCCTTTGTTTGTTGCCATACCACATTCAATGCTTCTTACCATCTCATTCTCAAGAAACACGTTCTGGCAGATATTGACATATAATGTATCTACAAAAGCAGCTTCATTCTCTATTATGAAGCAATAAGGCACATAGAAAAAGATACATTTTTTCCAGAATTCCTCAACCCTATGTGCCTTATATGAAGCATTGCTATATGGCTGACTGTAAAAAACCACATCAGGCTTTATGGCCTCGTATCCATTAAATGTATTTTTATCATAATCATATCCTGGTATATATGGAAAACCGTTTTGTCGGCAATAATCCATCAGCCTGTTCTGCTCTTCTTTTTCAGCCTCCCAATTGAACATAGGTCTGGGCATCGGGACCATTACAGGGTCAAATAAATCATCTTCCAAAAGAAGTCTGAACAGTTCCTCACATTTCCACATGGACAGATTGACTGTCAGAAAAGCCACTCTTATCCTCCCTTTCTGTCGGACAGATTCAATTATTCGGCCCACATGGGCTCTATACCATGCTATCTTTACCAGCATTTCCCAATGCCGGTAAACTGGCGATACGGTTTTTCTTATTTTCTTATATAAATCATTCATTTCCTATTCTCCGTATATCTTTCAGTATTTTCATCTCACTCTTGAAAAACAGGAATGAAATGAGTGTATAAGCAAAGACACCGGTCAATATGCCCACCGTAAGCCTAACCACCTGGCTGCAATCTATTTGACTAATAATTACATAGACAAGGACACCCATTACAGCCGATGCCAGCATAAATGGAATAATATCACCCAACTGTGAAAAAAGCCCCAGTCCAATAAGCCTTTTGGTATAATATGTGTTGATACAAACCGAAATGACGGAATAAATCACACGTCCCCAGCACATACCTACAAGACCGAACGGTACAGACATGAACAGTATGGACAATGCTATTATTTTTTTTACAATCTGCAGATTCAGTACCAAATCTGTCCTGCCTTTCACAAAAAGAAGATTAAGATTCAAGACACAAATGAAATCCAACATCCAGTCAAGACATAGAATCCTGAGTATTGGAACAGCCGGAGCCCATGGTTCTTTAAGGAAAGTAATGATAAATGGCTCTGATACAGCCAGCAATCCTATCATCATCGGAAAAATGCCCCAGGATGAATACCGGATAAGTGATCTGTAAACCCTTGATAGTCTGGCATCATCATCCTGAATTCTGCTCAATATGGGGAAACATACCCTGGATATGATATTTGCAGCATTTGTGGAAGGAAATATGGCAAACTCTTCGGCTTTTGTATAGAAACCCAGATCCCTTTCCATAAACCTCTTTCCAATCACAAGTTTATAGAGATTCTTATATATGACATCAATGAGTGTGCTTACCAGCAATTTGGAACCGAAACCGAACAAAAATCGGAATGACTCCATTGAGAATATAAGGCGCGGCATCCATCTTACAACAGCCCAATAGATGACCGTCCTCAAGATGCTGTTCAGGAGCTGTTGGATAACAAGCGCCCATGCGCCCAATCCGCGGCAAGCGAAATAGATGCCTACAGCGCCCGATACAACCGCACTGGTAAATGTCACGACAGACTGCGACTTGAAATCCACCTGTTTAACCAATCTTGTCTGCTGAACTATTGACAGGGCATTGAAAATCAGCGTCAAAGCCAGAACTCTCAAGACCGGTACCAGCAAAGGCGTCTTGTAAAACAGCGCTATGGCTGGGGATGCCAGGAACAGGATAAGATAAAGGAGAAGAGCTATTCCAAGATTGTAATAAAACACAGTGGAATAATCTGCATCGGTACAGTCCTGTTTTTTTATCAAGGCGTTGGCAAACCCACTGTCAATGAATACCTGGGCAATCTGCAGGAAAATGGCCAGCATAGCCACCACTCCATAGTCGTCGGGAGTAAGATGTCTGGCAAGGACTATCTGGATGAGGAATGTTATCCCTTGGTACGATAGGCGTTCAATCGCACTCCAGCCAACTCCTCTTATGGTTTGTTGTCCTAATGATTCCTTCATATTCCTACTGTCTTGCAGACGTTTTATCCGGCACGTCTATCTCCCTGGTATAAGGACTGTGTTTTATATTGTAGTAATAACGCGCGGAGAATGACGGATAATCACCTTTTACGACATATTCCAGGACATTGCTGTATGGAATATATCTGGCAGAACCTGTCACCCTGTCCATACAGACATATGAAGATACCATAAAAAGGACACACAGGTACATTAATCTGGAACGCCACTCAAACGACAATATCACAAGGCCAATACATACACATACAAATACAGACATATACAGCTGCAGCCTCATGAACATCTCCATACTCATAGTGAACCGAACCAACAGGAAATAAATCATTGCCCCATTGAAAGCTACCTGTCCCTTAGTGCCGCCTATCTGTTCAACTATTCTCTCCTTATAACATAATATCAAGACAAACAGGGCCGTCTGCCATATCATTCCGAACGAAAACAGTTTTCCCTGGGCAAACGGAGAATCAAACAGGAAATAAGTGATTACCTTACTCTGATAATATGGAATAAGTCCAAAAACCGAAGTCAAGCCATTAACCAGAACATCTCTGTTCAGGAACAGGACATTGATTACCACAAACAACAGTAGATATACCCATTTCCTGACATCCTTGGTCAGAACGGCATACAACGGTATGACAAACAAGGCGGTGAAATGAAACGAAGCTGCCAACAGGGACATTAGCAGGAATTTCCAGAATTCACGGCTTATGACATATCTTACCGACAAAATGAACAATCCTACCGCAATACAGTTGCGCATGGGATTGTCAATAAAGAAATATAGGCCAAACCATGGCAGATAATACATTAGCGACAGCCACCCTGACTCTTTTGAATATTCAAACAGACTTTTGTAAATAACAATGAAAAGCCATGATTTGGTTAATATAAAGAACAGCCAGAAAGGAACACACGCTTTTTTGAATATCATCATATAAAGATAATATCCCGGCTCATTCAAATACCCATAGAAAAAGCGGTTGAAATCCAGATTGTCATACCAGTACTCATAAGTTCTCCAGTCGCTTCCGGTCATGAATCCGAAACAATAAAACACACATAGCAATACACATACCGCCATTGCCCATCGCCGGTTGTCAGATAACTGGTATGAGACAGCCGAAACAAGACATATCAGCAACGGTATGAAGTATATTGCCATGAGTCTAAATCAGATATTGTTTCTAACAAAATCAACTATCCGCCCAGATGCCTTGCCGTCACCATAGGGGTTCACGGCATTACTCATGGTTCTGTAATGTTCCTCGTCATCAATAAGCATTGAGACCTCATTTACTATCTTTCCGTAATCAGTCCCGACCAGTCTGACTGTTCCTGATTCAAGAGCCTCAGGACGCTCGGTCGTATCACGCATCACCAGTACGGGCTTGCTTAAACCAGGTGCCTCCTCCTGTATGCCTCCACTGTCTGTCAGAACCAGATAACTCTTCTCCATAAGATAGACAAAAGACAGATACCCAAGCGGTTCTATGAAAAACATATTGCTAAGCCCGTCAAGATTCTCTCCGAACACCTGATGTATAGGCTTGCGGACATTAGGATTAAGATGCATGGGATAAATAAAATCCACATCCCGATATTTTATGGAAAGGTCTTTTATTGCGTTGCAGATGTTTATGAACCCGTCACCGAAATTCTCACGGCGGTGGCCGGTTATCAGGAGCATCCTATGCCCATCGGTAAGCCTGTCAGTGTCATATCCTGCAATCATAAGAGATTTATGCAACTCATCTGCCAGCCCCTTATCATTTCTTATGCGTTCCACAACCATATGCAAAGCATCAATGACAGTATTACCTGTTACTGTTATCTTACTGTCCGGAACATTCTCTTTAAGAAGATTGTTCCGGTTCAAAGGTGTGGGTGCAAAATCAAAGGATGCTATCCTGCCGGTTATCTGACGATTCATCTCCTCGGGCCATGGACTGTATATGTTGCCGGTACGCAGTCCGGCTTCAACATGCCCTACCGGAATCTGCATATAGAATGCCGCAAGTGCGGCTGCTGTTGACGTCGTGGTGTCTCCATGAACCAGGACCACATCAGGTTTAGCCTCTATAAGCACATCACGCATTCCGCACAACACCCTGGAGGTTATATCAAACAAATCCTGTCCATGTTTCATGATATTAAGGTCAAATTCAGGCATGATCTCAAAAATGGAAAGGACCTGATCCAGCATCTCCCTGTGTTGACCGGTTACACAAACCATAGTTTCAAACTCTTCAGGGTATTTTCTGAATTCACGTACTAAAGGAGCCATCTTTATGGCCTCAGGTCTGGTTCCGAATACAAACATCACCTTTTTCATCCCTAATCCTCCTTTCTGAACCACTCCTTTATGTCATGTGAATTGATTTTGAACATAAGCCAAACGCATGCACAAATACCTCCTAAAAATGCGAATATCACAGCAATTACAGACTTCTTGGGTGCAAAATGCCACTCGGCGAGACGGGCAGGTTCCAATACGGTGAACGCCGGGGTCTGCTCCTGAAGCTTTGCCCTGGCAGCCGCAAGTTGAGACGACATTTCCTGATATACGCCAAAAGTTATGTTCTGTTCATTTTCCAGCCTTACAGCCTCTGCCTTAACGCTCTCACGCGCCATATTCACGTTTCGGTCCAGAAAAGAAGCATATTCCTGCTGTGCAGACATATAATCAGACCGGGCTTCATCATACAGTCTTTTCACTGTAGCAAGGTCATTATTAGCCTTGTTGGTCTTGTATGCGGTCACATACTCCTGAAGTTTTACGCACAGGCTGTCGGCCACCGTACAGGCTACCAGTTTGTCCTGCATCTGGGATGTCAGCGTTATCACGCTTGTCTTGACATCAACTTCACATGTCACCATTTTATGGAATGAATCTATTACCGTCATCTGCCTTTTGGTAATGCGATAGGGATCAAGAACTTCACTTCCACCTGTTTTTTTGCTCCTGAACAGTTCTTTTATACTGTATTTTATCCAACTCCACCAAGGTAATTTCTGAGCCGAGGTAAGATAATGGTACAAATCACCGGAATAAGAGCCGTCAACCGTACTGACAGGAATGTTCAGCATCTCCACACTGAACGGAATCGTGTTGATTATATCCGGATAAAGTTCCGGGTAGATGGCGTCCGAAGTCGGGGCACCAAAACCGCCTCCAAGGAGCGATGTTATGGAAGACGCGGCAGACGCAAGATCAGATTCGGTTGATTCAGGGGCAAGAGTTACTACTGTCCTGTATCTCTTGGGTATGTCAAGAGCAAGCAGGAATCCCACAACACCACTTATGAATGCTATAAGGATGATTGTCCACTTCCTGCTCCATAGTTGGGTTATCAACGTCATCAGGTTAATCTGGGGCATCAATCTTTTTTCTTTCTCCATAGCCGGCATATTATTTTTTATATAACGCGCACAAAAAGCAACAATTGTGTAGTATCATCAAAAATGTAAAGAAATAATTCTTGTTCACACCAAATGATGACTACTTTTGCACAGGTTATCAGAAAATCATAACGATATGAAAGCATACGTGTTTCCCGGACAGGGTGCCCAGTTCTCGGGCATGGGTAAAGACCTGTATGACCAGTTTGACTGGGCAAAAGAGTTGTTTGCAGAGGCAGATTCAATCCTTGGATTCAAGATCTCCGACATAATGTTCAGCGGCAGCGACGAGGACCTGCGCCGCACTGATATAACCCAGCCCGCAGTGTTCATCCACTCGGTTGCAGTAGCCAAGTCACATGGCGCTGATTTCAAGCCCGACATGGTGGCAGGACACTCTCTGGGCGAGTTTTCGGCTCTTGTTGCCTGCGGTTCCCTCTCATTCGAGAGCGGACTCAAGCTGGTTTCAAAGCGCGCCAACGCCATGCAGAAATGCTGCGAGAAAGTACCCGGCACAATGGCTGCCATCATCGGTTTGGCCGATGACAAGATCGAGGCAATCTGCGCTGACCTGAATGCAAAAGGCATGGTGGTTGTTCCCGCCAACTACAACAGCCCCGGTCAGGTGGTGATTTCAGGTTCAAAAGATGCCATCACAGCCGCATGTCCGCTTATGACCGAGGCCGGTGCCAAGCGTGCCCTCCCGCTCGTGGTAGGCGGCGCTTTCCACTCACCCCTTATGACTCCAGCCAAGGATGAACTTGCACAGGCCATCAGCGAGACTCAGTTCAACACTCCCATATGCCCCATCTACCAGAATGTGGATGCAAAACCGCATGTAAACCCCGATGAAATCAAGGCAAATCTGGTAACCCAGCTCAATTCTCCCGTACGCTGGACACAGAGCGTCCTGAATATGGTTGCCGATGGTGCCCAGGAGTTCATTGAGTGCGGTCCCGGCACAGTGCTGACAGGTCTCATCAAGAGAATAAGAGGATAAGTCCGATATGGATAAAGCCGTTATATATCAGATATTTACACGTCTTTGCTGCAACAGCGGCGGGCAGAATATCCCCGGCGGCAGCATCCAGGAAAACGGTTCCGGCAAACTTAACAGCTATACTCCCATCGTGCTTGACAACATCAGGCGGATGGGAGTTACTCATATCTGGTTCACCGGACTCATAGCCCATGCTTCATGCACCAGCTATAAGAAATACAGGATTCCTCTGTCACACCCTGAAACCGTAAAGGGAATTGCCGGCTCGCCCTACGCCATCCGTGACTATTATGACATCGATCCGGACCTGGCCGAGTCAGTTCCTGACCGTATGTCAGAGTTCCAGGCTCTGGTGGACCGCGTCCATGCTGCAGGCATGAAATTCATCATGGATTTTGTGCCAAATCATGTGGCCCGCGAGTATCATTCCATAGCCAAGCCCAAAGGAGTGAAAGACCTGGGAAAAGACGATGACGTGAACCTGCATTTCTCACCGAAGAACAACTTCTATTATCTGCCCGGACAGACACTTGGCGGAGAGGTAAACTGGGGTGATTACAAGGAGTTCCCGGCACGTGCCACAGGCAATGACCAGTTCACTGCAACTCCTTCATATTCAGATTGGTATGAGACTGTAAAACTAAACTATGGAGTTGATTACACAGGCGGCGGCAGACACTGTTTCGACCCCATTCCCGACACCTGGAAGAAGATGCTCCACATACTGCTCTACTGGGCGGCAAAAGGCATTGATGCATTCCGCTGTGATATGGCCGAGATGGTACCCGTTGACTTCTGGCATTGGGCCATCAGTCAAGTAAAAGAGGCTCATCCAAGCATACAGTTCATAGCCGAGATTTACAACCCCGGATCATACGGTTCATACATCGACTGGGGCGGATTTGATTTCATATATGACAAGGTTGGCCTTTACGATACCCTGCGCGCTGTCGTTGAGTCCCGTGAATCGGCCACGGCAATCACCCGTTGCTGGCAGCAGAACGGACAGAACGGTCCGCACATGCTCCACTTTATGGAGAACCATGACGAGCAGCGTGTAGCATCCCGATTCTTCGGTGGAAACGCGCAAAAAGGACGTCCCGCCATGATAGTTTCGGCCCTTATGGATGGCTGTCCTGTAATGGTTTACGCCGGTCAGGAGGTTGGCGAACCCGGTATGGACCAGGAGGGATTCAGCGGTCTTGACGGACGTACCACAATATTCGATTATTGGGCTCCCGATACTCTTACCCGCCTTTTCAATGACGGCAAGTGGGACGATGCAAAACTCACCGCACAGGAGCGTGAACTCAGGCACTTCTACTCCACTCTGCTGGGTATCTGCAATAAGGAGAACGCAATACGTGACGGCAAGTTCTTTGACCTGATGTACGTAAATCCGCAGTCATCGGATTTCAACCCTCACCGCCAGTACGCATTCCTGCGCTCCGACGGCCACGACGCCATCCTAGTAGTGACAAACTTCACAGACCAGCCGCTCTACACCGCCGTAAACATCCCCCAGCATGCCTTTGACTACATGAATCTCAAAGCCCAGGACGGCGTAAAGGTCAAAGATTTACTCTCAGGGCAAACCTTCCTGACCAACCTCCACCCCGACTTCCCCATCCGCCTCACAGTCCCCGCCCAATCAGGCGTAATCCTTAAATGGCAGAAATGATACAAAAGGGGTCTGACCCCAATTGTATCATTTCAGATATTTCCGATAGTTAAGAGCCATTTAGACAGCACTCTGGCTATCAGTATTGTCAACCTCCCGCTTTTATCAGAATGAGGGTGAAGTGCATCAAACATCCACAGATACACGGATGGTGCCTCCCAATACCAAACACCGTTTATCTCTTGTGGATTGATTTTGGCCTTCATTACAGCAAGACTTTCATCATAAAAGGCGGCATTGAAAGTAGCATTGGTGGTAAATGAGTCATTCTCAACATCCTCCGTCCACTCAAATCCGCTGTCGTGCCAATAGTGTTCTTTGTCCCAATATCCCTGAGTCAGTTGACTTACCCATTGGACATTAGTATATAAATCCATCTGACAAAAAGGCAACTGCCACTTTTCAGCTATGCGTTTAAGACATGACACTTTATCCTCATGATCGGCATTCTCTATGGATGTCTTTCCACAATTGGATATAATAGCAATTCTTACAGATGGTTTGTATTTTAATATCTCGCTGATTATCTTGTTATATGCCCCATAAAAGTCATTGACATCTTCACTATCAACAGAAAAATTGGAGAACGGATACATGAAAGTATATGAGTCATTTACCGAATGTTCAATCACAAACAGGTCAATAGCATGATAACCTGCTATATCATCCATCGTATATCCTACAGATGACAACAAATTCGCGACATCATCATAATAGTCACCAAAGATGTCAGCAGTATACCTTGACCTCTGCGTTTCGTCGCTTATCAGATGTCTTAACGTCAGACATATCTGGTATGATTGACGAAGACATACGCATACCATGTCAACAAAGTTTTTCCATGTTCCTGTAGTAGTAAGAAAGGTCGTGACACCTATGGTGTTATCATGGTTCTCTCTATAAGTCCTGTCAGCGATATCTATATCATAACTTCCCCATACATATGAACATATCTCCTGAACCGTATTTGTAAGTGCCTTACAGCGTATCTCCAACCTTGGATCAGTAGCGTTTCTTGTAATCCTTGATGAACCTTGAGATTCGTTGTGTATCTCTTTTGCACCAATAAGGGAGGCAGCTATGACCGGATATTCAGACAGCAGATATTCATCTTTTGTAAAGTATTTCTCAGTTACTTTATAAGAATCATATACACTGATGGCATTTCCCTTGATAGGAACACGAAAAGCGCTTGTACCGGCTGGTATGGATGTTCCGAACCATGCTATGCTTTTTCCTGTCCATATTGTCTGGACAGACAGGTCAATGTCATTCTCATTAGGCTCCACTTCTAGAAATGAAACACTTTCAATTCTATCCACATTGAACGGGTACAACAAACCATCATCGGTTTTGACAAGCATCTGATATTGTGCAGATACATTCTGAGAGCATGATGCCATGATAACTCCTGATATCATGTATCTGAACAAAAATTTCAATACCGAGTGTTTCATCTCAAACTATCTTTAAAAATGATACAAAAGGGGTCTGACCCCAATTGTATCATTTAAAGCTGTCCCAGCTCTTGATGGGGATGTCGTCTATGTTGACGGTGCAGAACGCATTGATGAACGAGCTGGCCAAACGGGCGTTGGTAATCAGCGGGATGTTCAGGTCAATGGCTGCACGACGGATCTTGTAGCCGTTGGTAAGCTCGTGCTGAGTGAGATTCTTAGGAATGTTCACCACCATATCAATCTGCTTGTTGTGCAGCATATCAAGAGCCTGCGGCTGCTGTCCCTCATCACTGGGCCAATAAACGCGGGTATTTGGAACACCGTTCTCCTCAAGATACTTTGCTGTACCGCCTGTAGCATAGATATTGAATCCGTTGGCAGTAAGCATCTTGGCAGCATCAAGCATACTGGCTTTCTGCTTTGCTGTACCGGTTGAGAGCAGGATGTTCTTCTTAGGAATCCGATAACCGACCGATAACATTGACTCCAGGATAGCGTAGCGCTGGTCATCACCCAGACAGCCCACCTCACCGGTCGATGCCATATCAACACCCAGCACGGGATCAGCCTTCTGCAAACGGTTGAATGAGAACTGTGAAGCCTTTATACCAACATAATCGATATCAAACAGGCTCTTCTCAGGTGCCTCTACAGGAATGCCCAGCATAATCTTGGTTGCAATCTCAATCAGGTTGATCTTGAGCACCTTGCTCACGAACGGGAATGAACGTGAAGCGCGCAGATTGCACTCAATAACTTTGATATCGTTCTCACGAGCCAGATACTGGATATTGAAAGGACCGTTTATATGGAGTTCTTTGGCAATCTGACGACTGATGCGCTTGATGCGCTTAACTGTCTCTACATAGAGTTTCTGAGGCGGGAACTGGATAGTAGCATCACCTGAGTGTACGCCGGCAAACTCAATATGCTCACTGATGGCATATGCAATGATTTCACCGTCCTTGGCAACGGCATCCATCTCAACCTCCTTGGCGTTCTCAATAAAGCGGCTTACTACAACCGGATGCTCCTTTGATACCTCGGCGGCCAGCTGCAGGAAACGCTCCAACTCCTCCTGGTTACTGCAAACGTTCATGGCAGCACCTGAGAGCACGTATGACGGACGTACCAGTACGGGGAATCCAACCTTGTCTATGAACTTGCCAATCTCCTTCATTGAGGTAAGCTCGCTCCATTCCGGCTGGTCAACACCTATGCGGTCAAGCATGGCCGAGAATTTCTCGCGGTCTTCGGCATTATCGATGTCCTTGGCGCTTGTACCCAGGATAGGCACGTTCATGGCGTCAAGCTTCATAGCCAGGTTGTTGGGAATCTGTCCGCCGGTTGATACAATCACGCCGTAGGGATTCTCCAACTCTATGATATCCATAACGCGCTCAAACGTAAGCTCGTCAAAGAACAGACGGTCTGTAACATCGTAGTCAGTACTTACGGTCTCAGGGTTGCAGTTGATCACGATGTTGCGGTAGCCCTCCTTGCGGACGGTGTTCAGAGCCTGAACGCCGCACCAGTCAAACTCTACCGAAGAACCGATGCGATATGCACCAGAGCCTATTACGATGATAGACTTCTTGTCATCAAAGAACGGTATATCGTGAGCGCAGCCGTTATAAGTCATATACAGGTAGTTCTCCTTGGCCTGATACTCACCGCCCAGGGTATCTATCTGCTTAACGTAAGGAACAATGCCCAGACTCTTACGCTTGTTACGTACAGAGAGAAGACCGGCCTGTGTGCCCAGTTTCTTCTCCTCACCGATGGCACGTGCAATCTGGAAATCGCTGAATCCCATCTTCTTGGCCTTGCGCAACAGGTCTTCGCCCAGAGCCTCGATGCCCTTAACCTTGTGCAGCTGTTTGGACAGGTCAACAATACCCTTCAGGCGGTTCAGGAACCACTTGTCAATCTTGGTAAGTTCATAGATACGGTCTATGGTGTAGCCCTCGCTGAATGCCTGGCTGATTGCGAACAGACGCTTGTCGGTAGGCTCCTTGAGCGCCTTGTCCAGATCGGCAAACTTGATGCTCTTGTTCTCCACGAATCCGTGCATGCCCTGACCAATCATACGGATACCCTTCTGGATAACCTCCTCAAAGCTGCGGCCGATAGACATAACCTCACCTACGGACTTCATTGATGAGCCTATCTCGCGATCCACACCGTGGAACTTGCTCAGATCCCAGCGCGGTATCTTGCAGACTACATAGTCAACAGAGGGCTCAAAGAAATCGGTAGTATCCTTGGTGATGGAGTTCTTAAGCTCATAAAGGTTGTAGCCCAAACCCAGCTTGCAGGCCACGAATGCCAGAGGATAACCGGTAGCCTTTGATGCCAGGGCCGATGAGCGGCTCAGGCGGGCGTTAACCTCAATAACGCGGTAATCCTCGCTCTGGGGATCGAATGCAAACTGGATATTGCACTCACCTACTATACCCACGTGGCGGGCTATGCGGATGGTCAGTTCCTCCAGCTTCTGCACCTCGTGGTGAGTAAGTGTCTGTGTGGGAGCAACCACGATACTCTCGCCGGTATGTATGCCCAGCGGGTCAAAGTTCTCCATTGAGCAGACTATGATAGAGTTGCCGCTCTTGTCGTTCACACACTCAAACTCAATCTCCTTCCAGCCCTTGAGGCTCTTCTCAACAAGAATCTGCGGTGAGAATGAGAATGACTTCTCGGCCAATTTGTTGAGTTCCTCCTCATTGTCGCAGAAACCCGAGCCCAGACCGCCCAGAGCGTATGCGGAACGGATGATAACCGGGTAGCCCAGTTCACGTGCAGCTGCACGTGCATCGTCCATGGTCTCAACTGCGTGACTCTTGATGGTCTGTACGCCTATCTCATCCAAACGCTTGATAAAGAGGTCACGGTCCTCAGTATCCATAATGGCCTTAACCTGGGTACCCAGCACCTTTACCTTATACTTGGCCAGAACACCGCTCTGCTCCAGTGCCACACCGCAGTTAAGTGCGGTCTGACCACCGAATGCCAGCAGGATTGCATCGGGACGCTCCTTGGCAATTACCTTCTCTACAAAGAACGGGGTTACAGGGTAGAAATAAACTCTGTCGGCAACACCCTCGCTGGTCTGAACCGTAGCAATGTTGGGGTTGATAAGGATGGTCTCTATGCCCTCCTCCTTCAGGGCCTTAAGAGCCTGTGAACCGGAGTAATCAAACTCGCCTGCCTCACCTATCTTGAGTGCGCCCGATCCAAGCAGCAGCACTTTCTTATACTTCTTCAATGCCATATCCTTAGGGTGTTAGAGTTTTGAAACAAAATCATCATAAATAAACTCAGCATCAGTGCTTACCTGATCGCTCTCCGAGTGGAACATCACTCCCACCCAGGGCTTGCGGGTATTGTAGATTCCTTCTACCGATCCGTCGTTCAGGTTCTTGAGATACACCTTCCACTGACCTACTACAGAATCCTCACGGATAGCGTAGTTGTGGTTCTGGGTGGTAATGTAACAGCGGTCGGTGCCCACCAGCTGAACCGGCTGGTTCTGGGTGTGATGACCGAACTTGAGCTTATAAGTATCCATGCCACCGGCCAGGCCAAGCAGCAGGCATCCCATACCTATACCCAATATCGGGGTGTCATTCTTAGCCATGAACTTCTGCAGGGCTGTAACCACCTCACTGCAGTAACTGGGGTTACCCGGGCCGTCCGATATCACCAGGCCGTCCATCTTGATCTTTGAGTAATTATAGTTCCAGGGCACGCGGACAACCTTGAGATCCTCATTGATAAGGCAGCGTACCACGCCGGCCTTGACACCGCAGTCCACCAGAACTACAGTCTTGGAACCACCCTCATTGTATGTAACAGGCTCCTTGACCGATACCTCGGGCAGCATATTGGTGTATGCATACTCAGCTGGTTTCTGCTTTCCGTCAAACAGTATCTTGGCGGTCATGCTGCCGTGATTGCGGATATGCTTGGTAAGCTCACGGGTATCAACTCCCTCTATGCCAACCACCTTTTCACGCTTCATCCACTCCTCAAGAGATTCGGCAGCGTTCCAGTGGCTGTAGAAATCACTCTTGTCACTTACTATCAGGGCGCGTGCCTGTGCGTGCTCGCTCTCCGCATTGGTGGGAAGCCCGTTCTCATCGGCACTCATGGGCTGGATGCCGTAGTTACCTATCACCGGATAGGTCATAACAATGAGCTGTCCGCGCGATGCGGGCTCTGTCAGAATCTCAGGATAACCGGCCATTGCGGTATTGAATACAAGCTCGCCGCTTACGGGCTGATTGTATCCGAATGACTCACCCTTGAATGAGGTGCCGTCGGCCAAAACTAGTGATACTGTCATTTTGTTTTATGTTTGTTTTAGTCTCTATCCCTAAAAAAGAAAAAAGGGGAAACCGTCTTAAACAATTCCCCCTTTATGAAATGAAATGACTGAAAACACTATCACCACCCGTGGGTTTATGCTTTGGTGAACAGTCAATATTTCCTCTCTTTCTTAACATGCCGCAAAGGTACTGCTTTTCCCTTAAACGTGCACATCAGAATGAATAAGTTTTCAACAATCGCTCTATTAAATAATGTTATACCGGATAATTATACGGTTTGCTGTTATTATCAGGGCATAACCGGACGGACCGGAACTCCATACTCCCGGTAACCGGGCTTTATTTCACGTTCATCCTGGCTGAAATAGAGCATATATGCGCCATCGGCATACTCAGCACATTGCGTACTGGTAGCAATGCAGACTCTGGTTCCTGTTTCATGCTTCATTTCGGCCAGATAACGTCCGGCAGCAGGCAGGAATATCGAGCAGTCTGTATATCCGGATTTGTTGCTTGTAACCTGATATCCGTTTACACCGTTGAGAGTGGTCCAGGTCCATGTGCAGTTATTCAGCAATTCCTCCAGTTCATCCTTGGTGGGAATGCGCCAGTCGCCACCCCACCTTACATGAGCCACATCGTCATCGGGTTCAAGGACTGTCTTATGGTCAACTGTCCCCTTGCCCCGTTCCGAGTTATATTTGGTAAATGGACCGGTAACACCGTTACGATATCTGTATGTGTTCCACACATAATCACTCTTTGTAGCAGTCTCACCCCAGGCATAGTAACCTCCATAATCCTCCGGTTGGGAAGCACCCACATTACATGTGGCCCATTTTACAGACAGGCCCAGATCCACATACTCATGCTCACTCAGATTATCGGTATTATCATCATAGACTGAGCGTACAGTTCTGTTTCCGTTACCGTCTTCAGAGACAATATGTCTGGTCCTCTGCATATACAGATACACATCCGGATCATCAGCATCAATACAATTATCTATCAGTTCCTTAACCTGGCTATCTGTTACATCTTTCTGAACATGCAGGTCAACCAGCGTAGGTCCGCCTATTGTCTTGTTGTATTCCTTTGCAGCGGCAATGGCATCTATGATATCCTCATAACTGGACTCCTTTCCGTTCCGCCCCAACTGAGGAACCACTTTGTCGCCATGCAGCCTGTCAAACCATATAAACACGTTCTTACGGTTACTGCATTCAACCACCTCCCAGCAATCATCACCGAAAAACTTCCTTGCAGCATCATTACGATAGACAAGAAGATTAGGTATCTTGTTCTCAGGATTAACCAGGTATTTCTGGAACACATCATAACTTACAAAATTCCCGTCAAGAACAAATTTGGCATCAGGAGTGGCAACACTGTGATTTACGGCCTGATATAAGAACATCTCTTCATAGAAACTCATTCCTACAGGATCTATGATATCGGGAGCGTCAAATCCGGGGTTATCAATTATAACAGGAAAGCCGTTTGGTGCAACCTGGTGCTCCTGAGTGGAGACATAAACAAACGAGCATTCATCCGCCTTTTCACCTTTGGGACGGAAATAGTATATCTTTTCATATTCCCCCTCCTTGAGTGCAAGGAAGTCTGCCCGTGTGGATTTCTTTCCGCCAATAATTATCACGGTACTCTTGTTTATCCATCTGAGTTTACGGTCTCTGGGTGATTTAGCCCTTTCCACGCCGTTTACTGCAATTGTTACGGGAGCAATAGTATAATCCTTGTTCTCATAAATCTCCACACCCTTGATTACGCGTCCCTGTTCGTCACGTTCAAACACATAACTTGCGGTACGGGTTCTTGTGCCTGAAAAATCGCCCAGGAACTCATCGGCAGTCATGATATAATTTTTATTATTGTAGAGGTCCTCATAGTCTATCGGGGCATCCGCCGGGGTCTCTGCCGTCTTGGCACGTCCGCAGCCGAAAGCAAGGAACAGAACTGCCGCAACAAGTGAGGTTGCACAAACCTGAAGCCCTATACCGCCTTTGTATTCGGTCTGTTTCATTTTCAACAGTCTGCGTTTGGTAAATGAGCTTTTAAGCCCCGATACCATCTCCGGGTTGTATCCGAACAGCTGGTTAACTACAGTCTGTCTGTATTCATCCAGCCTGTAACCGTCCGATAGGGCATCCTTATCGGCCTGCCACTCCTGTACATCCTCCAGGCACTTCTCGGCAAGCCACATCAGGGGATTGAACCAGAACAGTGACCGCATCAAAGACATGAACAGTTTCTCTATGGAGTGATGATGACGTACATGACTGACCTCATGGCTCAGTATATGGCAGCGATCCTTTTCATCATATCCGTAACCCATATAGATGGTATGCAAGAATGAGAACGGAGTCTCAATGCCGTCACTCTCAGCCAAATCGTATGACCGGGCCAGTGTGATATGAGATTTACGCCTGATTCTGGCCACCGACACCGCTCCACCGGCAATAGCTAGCAATGAAACGGCCACTCCTGTGAGATATATAATAAGGAGTGCGTTACGACGTAGAAAATCTGATACCTGCTGCATGTTGCTTATTGCCACCGGGGCAGCCTGAGCCTGCTCCACCGTCGCAACCTCTGCTGTGGCCGATACCTCCAGTGCCGTGGCTGATACCTCCGACGCCTGTGCTGAGACTGGCTCTGACGATACTGCCGATGTGGTTTCGGCAACAGTCCCAACTGTTTCAACCTTTTCCGGCTCACTTACCACAGCCACCTTACTGTCGGTGTTTAGCGGCGGATAGAGCGGAACATTAAGCACAGGAATAACGGATGCCAGCACCATAGTAACAATCAGGTACTTGCGGCAGAAACCGTAACCTGCCTTACGGGCAATAAACCAATGATACAGCAACAGGAATAGTCCGCTGCACAGGAGAGTTTCAATAAAATAGATAAGGATAGGACTCATAGCATTCATTTTTTATTTTTTATCTTCGTCAAGTATCTTAAGAATCTCATCGGTCTCCTGCACGGAGATTGATTTACGTGAGGAGAAATAGTTCACAAGGGTGCTGATGGAACCTCCAAAGAAGGAGTTAAGCACACCATGCATGAACGAGTCTGTGTAATCCTCCTTGCTCACAGCCGCCATATAGACATTGCTATGACCATAGGTCTTGTGAGTGAGGAATCCCTTTGTATCGAGAATACGTACTATTGTTGATACCGTACTATACGCAGGTTTGGGATCAGGAAGTAGCTCATGGATGTCACGAACCACGAATTCACGCCCTACACTCCATATAACCTGCATTATCTCCAGCTCGGCCTTGGTAAGCTCCTGGATGAGTTTATTTGATTCAGCCATAACTGTTTTGTTAAGTTAACGCTGCAAATATATAGCTAATATTTTAAATTGCAAGCTAAATCTTTAATTTTTCTCATCTCTTTGAACTGATTGAGTAGATTGAATGTAAAATTGAGTACTATTTAGTATATTCGCACTACAATAATTACTAACCTTACCGGATATGAAAATAGGAATTATCGGAGCCGGCTGGATAGCCGACAAGATGGGTGAGACCCTTACAGGACTGGACCCGTCGATGAAGTATGCAATTGCTGCACGTGACCTGGGCCGCGCTCAGGAGTTTGCGCGCTACTGGGGATTTGAGAAAGCTTACGGCTCCTACAAGGAGATGGTTGAGGACCCTGATGTGGACCTGGTTTATGTGGCTACGCCCCACTCCCACCATTTTGAGCATGCCAGCCTGGCCATAAATGCGGGCAAGCCGGTGCTTTGCGAGAAGGCTTTCACCGCCAATGCACGTGAGGCCGATGCCCTGCTCAACCTGGCTCACAAGAAAGGTATATTCATAACCGAGGCTATCTGGACCCGCTATATGCCGCTTTCCATGAAAGTCAAGGAGCTGCTTGACAGCGGAGCCATAGGTAAACCGCGTCTGCTCAATGCCAGCCTCTGCTATATGATGGAGTTCAAGGAGCGCATACTCAGGCCCGACCTTTGCGGCGGCGCACTTTTGGACCTGGGTGTCTATAGCATCAATTTCTGCCGCATGTACTTTGGGGCCGATATCATAAACGAGACATCCAACTGCATCAAGAGCAGCACCGGAATGGATATGCACAACTCCATAAGCTGGTCATACAGTGACGGCCGTATTGCCAACATCCAATCCAGCGCACTCTGTCTGTGCGGCCGAATAGGCCAGATATGCGGCACTGAAGGTTATTTGCTTGTGGATAACATCAATTGCCCTCAGAGCATTACCGTTTACAACGATTACAAGCCTGTTGCACACTTTGACAAACCTGCCGGCCAGATTACAGGTTATGAATATCAGGTGCTGGCCTGCAAGCAGGCTCTTCAGAACGGATGGCTTGAATCACCCTATATGCCGCATCAGGAAACTCTTGAAATCATGAAGATAATGGACAGACTACGCAAACAGTGGGGTGTGGTCTATCCCATGGATTGAATGAATAAATGAAAAAGAGTATCAAACTGGTGCTTTCCGTCACGCTGGCCTGTGGTGCATTCACAACTATATATTGTGCATCCCGCAGCAATCAGAACAGCATTGATACTACGGTTCTGCAAGAGTGGCAGGCGGGAAAGACTGTATCGGCCGATGTGGTTGAGGCTTTTGGCGGCATTGACAAGTGTTTTGCGGTAGAGCCCATTCCTGATGGCGTGTGGCAGCGCATGCAAGGCAAGAGTTATAAGGATAACCCTTATATCGGCCTCAGTGACTTGCGCCACATACGCGCACTGCATTGGGACTATGATGAGCAGATTCATGTGGGTGAAATGATTTGCAATGCCATAATTGCTGATCGTGTGGTCAGCATACTGCACCAGCTGTTTGATGCCCGCTACCCTATCCAGCGCATGCTCCTGCCCGATGTATATGACGCCGATGACGAGACTCAGATGCGTGACAACAACTCATCATGTTTCTGCTATCGCGCCGTTTCAGGCAGCACCAAGCTCTCCAAGCACGCCCGCGGGCTGGCCATTGACATCAACCCCCTGTATAATCCCTATTACAAGGATCGCGCTGACGGCACACGCCTTATTCAGCCCGCCACAGCAGCCCAGTACTGCGACCGCACCAAGACATTCCCCTACAAAATAGACCACAGCGACCTCTGTTACCGTCTCTTTACCCAAGCCGGATTTGAATGGGGCGGTAACTGGAAATCAACCAAAGACTTCCAGCACTTTGAGCTGATTGAATAGTCAAAGCAAATCAGCCACAACACCAGGGAACTGTAAGATTATTTCTGCGTGCTGCTCATTAAAGACCAAATGAAAGAAATCGTGCTTCTTCTTGTTCAAGTCAATATCATGCAGCCGTTCTGCAACTGCAGTTTTTAGACCTTCCATAGATGTAATACCGGTTTTGGCATAAAGAAAGTCCATGTTTGGTTTGGTCTTTGACAGCAGGAAAATGACATCATAGAAATCGCGTCCCTTGGCCCTTGCCAGGATTGCTGCAAACTTCATGGCGCAAAGCACATCTATCGGCGGCACCTGAACACCAAAGAAAAAGCCCATCCTGTTGATGTTGGCAATTTCCGGCTCATAAAGAACGCCTTGATCCTGTGCCTCTATTTTCACCAAAAACCTTTCTTCCTTGTGACCTGTCAGTCCCAAATTGAACAGCATCTCAGGGAAATAAAGATTGCGTCTGAATGCCGTCATTCTTGGATTATCCTTATCCCGGGTTTCAACATCAATGTTGTTCTGCTGCAAAAATCTCACCACACCGTCTGTCATAGCAACAAACTCTTCGGCGCTCATTTCCTTGCAATCAAAATCCAGATCCTCCGAAAAACGGTCAATTCCTTGTATTAGCCGTAGGTTTGTTCCTCCTATAAATGATATCTTGCCAATATAAGGCGTAGTCGCAATATAATCAAGTATCATCAGCTGCAGATACTCCTTGAGCATATATCGGTCAAAACGGCTCTCGCGGGCTATTGCAGGCGGAAAAAAACTGCGTATGTATTCAATGTCTATCATAGTTCGTAAACCTTCATTAAGCGTCTTAATTTCTGTTCCAGTGTCTTGCTCTCAAATCTTGCCAGGAAGCTCATTAAACGTTCTGTATTAAGTTCATTCTGCATATAATCCTCATCCAGACGTAAATCCTCCATATCCTGCTCAGTCCTATAATAGGGATTCAGGTAGAGCAAATCAAGTAGAGCCTTTTCAGGTGTGGCAAATAGCAGGCCACGCCCGTTTTGCATCGTCTTTATTTCATAACCGAAATAGAGCGGCGTCTTAACGTTCTGATAATGGAAAGTACCAAAGGCATTCTCAAACCGGGCGGTTTTAAGAGTAGTCACACTAGTCAGTTGAATCACCTCTTCAGGAATCATCCCATAAAACGACAAGGCACTATGCAGACTGATATATGAAGGCGCATAGATACGATTTGCTACATAGCGTGAAAAATCCGGTTCCTTCCGATACTCGGGAAAAGCATAATGCTGGTTCCTCAACTTAACCAGCAACCCTCTATTACACCATCGCGTCAGATTGTTACGGTCAAAATCCTTCTCCCATAACAGCACCTGATTGATGTTGAAACACCCCATCGGATACATCCGTTCCTTGAATGTCAGAAAGTCCATTATGCGCGTTTTGTTTCTAAAACTCTGCAAATATAGTGATTTTTGGAAACAAAATAAAAGATTCTCATACTTTCTTAAGCTGGAGGGGCACAAAGGGGACGGTTCTTTTTGTGCCCCTATCCAAGAGAACTGGTATCGGTATCGGAAACCATGGCCGCCCGTGGGCTTGTGAACGGGAGGGGCCCGTGCCTAAGAAGATGCTCTGGAAGGTAGGAGTTTACTCATGCCTTTCAGAGCGTCTTATTAGGGATGGGAGGGATAGCGCCGTAAGGCGCGTAGTTTCAGATACTGATACCCCAAAAGTTCTCTTGGATAGGGGCACAAAAAGAACCGTCCCCTTTGTGCCCCTGTGTGCTACAGCGGTTTGTAGGTGAAGGATTCAAGGGTGGCGGCGCCGTCCAGGAAGTAGGCGGGACGGAGGGCAAAGAAGCCTTTGTAGACGTTGTGGTGGTAGGTTGATACGTCAATGTCCTTGCAGACTTCTGTCCAGTTGTTGCCGTCTGTGCTACGCCAAGCTGTTACTTTGTTGCGGTCATTGCGTATGCGAACATAGAACTGTGAGCCAGCGTTCACCGGACATTTTACGTTCATTTGGGGCTGCACCAATGCAATGTCTGTAATAGCCATTTTTGAATCAGTGCCCTGAACGCCTAAATATGCCTGCTCGTCATAGAACAGATAGAGTCCTGCACGGCCACCCTCCTTGATATTGAACTTAGCGGTAATCTCATACTTGGTATCTACGGCTGTGGTAGTCATCAGAGTGCCGTTATCAAAGCCGGGCTCCCACTTGGCCCACATGAGAGGATTCTCATAGTGGCGCAGGTAGTCATAGTCCTGCAGACCGCCGTTCTCCCATTTGGCGCCGTCTTTCAGGGCCAGTACGGGCCAACCGTCCTTAGTCCAGTTAACGCTCTCAATGATGGTGCTGCGGCCCAGGGTGTGGAATCCGTTGCGGTATGCGTGATATACTATGTACCAGTTGCCCTGAGGATCGTCAATCAGTGTTCCGTGACCTTTTGACCACCACTCCTCATCAATTGTGTAGGTGTGTACCAGCGGGTTATAGGGACTGTTCTCCCAGGGACCTGTAACAGACTTGCTGCGTGCCACTACGCACATGTGGCTGGTGGCAGGACCGGCTGTGCCGCCCTCGGCGCTTACCAGATAATACCAGTCGCCGCGTTTGAGTATCTTGGGCGATTCAAGCCACATGCCCTCGGTCTCCCACTCCTCGGGGTACTGCCATGGGTCATATACCTTCTGGTTGCGGCCTGTTATGCTCAGTCCGTCGGCCGACAGCGGAGCCACATGACCGTCATTGGTGTAAAGATACCGGTTGCCCTGGTCATCCATTGCATGACCGGGATCGATACCGCTTACGCGCAGCTTTATGGGGTCGCTCCACGGGCCCTCCATCTTATCGGCGGTAACCACAAAATTCTCGCCGCTGCTGGTGGGATAATAGATGTAGTACTTGCCGTTTACCTTGCACAGGTCCGGAGCATAGATTGAATAGTCATGGCCCTGCACCGCACGTGCTATAGGCTCCCAGTGAAGCAGATCGGTGGAGTGCCATATAAGCAGTCCGGGATAATAGGTGAAGTTGGAATGGGTCATGTAGAAATCATTCCCGTCACGCAAGATGGTGGGGTCTGGATAGTCACCCGGGAATATGCACACTTTGATTGGAGCCTTCTGCTCCTTGCAACCTGCCATAAGCAGAGAAGCCGCTGTCACGGCCATAACGATAAGGGATCTGGTTTTCATATTAAGTCAATAACCGGTTACTATTTACAAACTTATAAAAAAAGATTCATTTAGCTATGATGAATGCACCAATCATCATTACCGCTATGCCGATAATCTTATTGGCAGAGAGCTGTTCGTTAAGGAAAACAGCACCGGCAATGATGCCCAGCAGGAAGCTTATGCAGCTTAGCGGATAGGCCACACTGAACGGAAAATGGCGCAAGATATATGCCCACAGCAATGTGGCTAAGGTAAGTGAGATCCAGCAGCCATGCCACAGATACCAGTCTCTCTTTACACATGTCCAAAGTTTACGGATACCCTCATACGGGGCGGCCTTGTCAAGTGCCAGCTTGAAAAAGAGCTGGCCTGCGGTAAGAAGCACGCTCTGCAACAGCGATAGAGGTATGATTTTCCACATATTATATCATTTCTATAAGTTTCAGATAATCAGCCTTGCCCATTGAGTTACGAGGAATCTCCCCAATGAACTTTATTCCGTATGGCTGCAGATAGACCGGGAGTCTGCTACTGCAGATACGCTTGATGTCATTCTCTACCCTTTCCTGAATATCTGGTTCCTCTGTCACTACGAATGCAAACGGAACCTTACCCTGAAGATGGACAGGGTCTGGCGCAGGGACTACGGAGCATTCTGCTACACCCCTGACCTCTTTTATTACTGATTCAAGTTCGATGGGGAACACCTTGCTGCCGTCAAAACGCACAATCATCCGTTTCTTGCGGTCAATGACATAGAGATGACCTTTCTCTGTCAGATAGCCGATATCTCCTGTATGCAGCCACACACTGCCGTCAGGATGCGTGCAGAACAGATTATCGGTAGCTTCAGGGTCATTGTAATATCCTTTTACCGCAAAAGGAACCTGAACGCAAATCTCACCCGGCCGGTTATAATCCATCTCTTTTAAGGCTTCATTGTCATAGATACATATGTTGCACAAAGGCATGGGAATTCCCGAATAACCGTTTCCACAGGCATCATGCGATGTATAGGCAGGATTCACGAACGATATAGTTCCGCCGGCCTCTGTCATACCGTAGTCAGAACAAATCTCCGCCTTGCTGCCACCTTCATGGAGCAGGCTGTTTATATTCAGCCTCAAAGCCTTGTCAAGCACTTCACCTGCCACGAATATGGTCTTTATGAATGACAGGTCACACTTGATCCTTTTGTTACCCACCACAGATTCCCATTGTGAAGGCACACTGAATATATGGTTGGGCTTATGACGCAATATCAGGTCGGCAAGACTCTTCTTTTTGAACAGAGGGACTATAACCAGTGTCATGCCATATCTAAGTGGCATATGTATGTCAAACACAAATCCGAACAGGGTGAATAAGGGCAATATGGAGAGTACTTTATCACCCGGATTAAACTCATTCATGTGGAAATGCTTCATCGTGGATGAGTTGTTCAGGTTGAAATTGGTGTGTACGGCACTCTTGGGGAATCCGGTTGTTCCGCTTGTCTGATATATGGCTGCAATGTCATCGGCATGGACATCCGCATCAAGAGGCATACTACAATCCTTGCCCGACCTTAAGAACTCCTGCCAGAATGAATATCTGCTGTCCCTACGGACAATCCTGCTCCTGCCGTTGAACAGCTCGCTGAATCTGTACATTGAAACGGCAAACGGAAAAGATTCACACCCCCTGAGTACAACAATCTTCTCAATGCCTGTCAAGTCCTTTATGGAATCTGCCCGTTCCAGATAGAAATCCATAAGGAAAATCATCTTGGGCTTAGTCTTATGCGATATCTCCACCAACTGTCTTGGTGCTATACGGACATCAACCAGATTTGAGATAGCGCCAATCCTGTTCAGGGCATAAAAACAATAAAGTGACTCCGGGAGCGTGGGCAGCATGAGCATCACCACATCACCCTTGCCTATGCCATTCTGCAAAAATGCTTTGGCAACAAGTTCTATCCCTTCATACAGTTTTCGGTATGTAAATGATTTGCCATAGAACATGCATGCGGTCCTGTTCTCATAACCGGCATGACATATGGCCTTAAACATACTGTCATCTGACAGTTCAGGATTCAATTCCTTTTCATCATAATAACGGTGCCATATCTTTTCCTGCGATGGAAGCACTCCCACCTGAATCTCATCGTTACCACAAGCACGCATATGCTCAGTTTACATAGAACAGCACGCCTGCCCTGAATCCGAATCCGGTCTTGTCATAGAGCAGTGTGGCAGAGAAAGCGTATTGCTGCGTGAATGCGCACTTAAAGTTCAGGGCGCCGCGCAGATAGCCGCGCCAGTTGCTTACAGCATTGGCCACATCGTCAAACCATACGCCCGAATATCCTATCTGCGGTGTCAGGCGGCAGCGGTTAAGCCTGCCCAGGATAAAGCCGTAGCCTAATGAGCCCTCGAACGATACGGTATTGAGCACTCCAATATGCACTACTGTGGTCTGCTCCAGATTGATATTCTTGAAATATCCGCCCCAGGAGTTGCCTACTCCCCAGCTGCCGGCGTTCATGTCGCTATACTCATAAATCAGTGTGGTATAGAGCTCACGACGGTCAAAGAAGTAATTGGGTCTGGGTTGCAGCCCTGCTGTTACGTGTGACTGCAGTGTGGCTGCCACATCGAACGATGCGTAATGGTTCAGATAGCCCTCCATTTCAAAACGGGCGCTGTATGTACCGTCGGGCACATTGTCTATAAGCAGAGGGGTCTCACCCTGGAATATGTCATTTATAAAGACCTTTGCTCCCGTAGGATTGGTCTCGAACAGCACCGATCCTGTACCAGATGGCCGCCTTCCGAATTCAAGCGGAGAGCCCTCCTGTATAGGATACTCGTAGTGCTGGTAATTATGGTCTATTATGATAGGCTCCTCAAACTGAGCATGAAGCACTGCACACAGGCTTAGAGCCAGCATGCTGCACCATAACCTCAATATTCCCTGATTAGCCATACACATATTCCTGATTATTAGATGCAATCTGTACCAATTGGTTTAATGGCTGTCAACAGGATTGGCGTATATTCCCAGGAATATGTCACGCAGGGCCGGATCCGTACCGTATTTGTCCAACTCATGCAGGCGGGCCGTAAATGCGTCACGCTGGCTGTCAGTATAACGGTCTGCGTACCGGTTGTTGCCCGAGCGAATGTCATGTGCCACATATGCATTGGGGAACAAACGGTAACCGCCGCATATACGGCTGTCCATAAGCTCCGCCACAGCATGACGGAACTGTGCATCCACATAATCCGTAGGAATGGCGTTCAGGTCACTGGCGGTCAATGGCTCACAAATCTCTATATGCACACGCCCCTTGGGCTGCGTTATTCCCGTAAGGATGCTGTTAAGGTCCTCGCCCGGTTTCTTTACATATGGCTTGCCGTCACGTGACGCATAGAGCTCAAGGGCTTTCAGTATATCACATGACTCCCACTCGTACGATACCGATACGGGCGCAATATTCAGTTCAGCAAGAGCCTTGACGCGGTCCTTGCCGCCGCTCATGCTGAGCATCTTTATCAGTCCCTGGTCTGTACGGTCCATGCCGTCCTTGGTGCGGCCGTTGCGCTGCGCAATCCATACAGACTCCTTCTTTTCAGTAATGGCGTATCGGATGTATTCCGAAAGATGCACCGATGTGGTGTAAAGCTCCCTTGGGTTACCGCCACGCTCCACCTTGAACATCTTGTTGCTCTTGCCTATGTCAATCACCATCTGGCCTTTCATAAGGTTTGAGCCGAAGGTAATCTCGCCTATCTTGTGGCCGTTGGTATGCAGGATGTACATGAGCAGGCACGAATCCAGCACAATATCCCTGTGGTTGCTGATAAAGAGATACCGCTTTGATGGGTCAAGCCGCTCCACGCCGCCGAATGTGAGACCATCGGTAGTACGGGCTATGACCTGCTCGTTCACCTGCTTCATCACGGTTGTCTGGAACTCATATATATTCCTGCAACTCAGCATGATATCCCTCACCTCCTGTACGTTGCGGTCAGGATAGACATACTGTGCCACCTGCGGAAAGTACGGGTCCGATACAATGCGCTGCATTGCTGCCGGAATCTCATCGTCACGGTACGGACGGATATCGTCAAATTTATGCTCGTCGGTCATATGGCTTACTTTCTTTGGTCAATGAATTTTACCGGCTTGCGGCCTGTAGGCGGATAGTTTATGGCGTGAATCTCATCTACAGCGCATATCTCTATCTCCGGAGCCACGCGTATGCGTGAGCGGAAACGGTCTTTCAGCTCCTTTACGGCATCAAATCCCGGGTCATGCTTCAGTCCCACCTTAACCAGCACATCGTCTGTTCCGGCCGCGCTGTTGCGTACTATGACCACATAGTTCTCCACATAGTCCGTGTTGTCCAGCACGTCGTTTATGGCAGGCGGATAGAGCGTGGTGCCCTTAAGCTTTATCATGTTGTTCTTGCGGCCCAGCAGCGGCGACAGCCTGTATGACCATCGGCCGCAGCGGCATTGTTCAACATGCTTGCAGGCTATGTCGCCGGTACGGAAACGCAGCAGAGGCATGCCCTCCACGCCAAGTGTGGTAACCACCACCTCACCGGGCTGACCGTCGACCACCGGCATCCCGTCATCGCCTATAATCTCCACTATGATAAGCTCCGGATGCACATGACCGCCAATTCCGTACTCGCACTCGCTGAATGTGGCCCCCATCTCTGTCGATGAATAAGTGGCAAACAGCTGCACCTCCGGCCACCGGTCATGAATCTGGCGGCCCAGCAGGTTAAGCTCAAAGTTCTGGTCACGCAAACCCTCACCTATGCCTATGATGCGGCGTATACTGCTGGAGCGGTAATCTATATCGTGAGCCTCGGCATACTCAATCAGTTTGAGAATGAATGAGGGCACACACATTATTGAATCGGGATGGAAACGGCGTATGGTGTCCCACTGCAGCTCAGGTATTCCGTTACCCACGCGTATCACTCCGGCACCCATCTCACGCAATCCCAGGAAATATGCCATTCCGGCCATGAAACGCTTATCGAGCGTGGTCATGAGCTGCAGCACGCTCTCATCGGTAAGACCGGCACACATGAATGATTTCTTCTCGTTGTAGGCCAGACGCTGCAGGTCTTTCTCGGTACATCCAAACAGCACCGGGTCGCCCAGTGTTCCCGATGTGGTGATATAGTCTATTATCCTCTTTTTGGGAACGCAGCAGAAGTCATCGTTGTATAGCTGCAGGTCCTTCTTTTCGGTAAACGGAATGCGCGTAAGGTCTTCTATGTGCCTGATGCGTTCAGTGTTTATGCCATAGCTGTCAAACAGCCTCCTGTAATACGGCGAGTTGTCACGCAGATACACCAGATGTTTGCGCAACAGGTCCTCCTGAAACGCCTTGATCCGTTCAGGTGACTCAAACTCTATGTCTTTCATCCTGTTAATCATTTGTTCATATATGGTTTTAGCCACTCCAGGAACTCATATTTCCATTTCTGTGACTCCTCGCTGCCATAGACCTCACTCACTCCAAAACCGTGCTTGCCTGTCTCATACTGAATGTACTTATGCTCCACGCCTGCTTTGGTGAGCGCCTGGTCCAGCATGACGGAGTTGTGCCAATCTACCACAGGGTCATCCTTGCAGTTTATCATGAACACCGGCGGGCAGTCATTCGGGATATGCTCCTCTATGGACATCTGCTCCCTCAACTCCTTGTTGTACTTGCCCCACTCGCCCAGAAGCCCCCTGCGGGAACGCTTGTGCACATATTCTCCCTTCATTGTAACCACAGGATATATGGCAGCCACAAAATCCGGTCTCAGGGATATGTCTGACTCTCCCTTCTGCGGCAGGTCTGTATAGTCAGTGCCGCTGAAACATGCGGCACACAAGGCCAGATGCCCTCCTGCCGAAAAGCCCATCACGCCCACACGGCCAGGATCTATGCTCAGACTGTCTGCTTTCTCACGCACAAACCGTATGGCCCGCTGCACATCGCAGATCATATCAGGATGACGGTTACCACGTGCCACCAGACGGTATCGGGTAAAGTATGCACCGAATCCCGCTGTCCTGTACTGAAGCAGGAAAGCGTTTATTCCGTTATCCCTGAGCCATTCGGCAACTTCTATACCCTCTCCCTTAACGTCAAGCCAGCAGTAGCTTCCACCAGGACAGACTATGACGGCGGGGGCGTTGCTGCTGTTGTCAGCCAGGTACGGGGTTATGATTACCTCCTCTGCGCGTCTGTCATCTTTGGCCCAAGGTTTCATGCTGTTTACTGATGGAATGATAATTAATGGAATAAGGAGCAAAAGGTTTCTCAGCATCACTTACCTAGAAGTTTCATTATCTCATCCCTGCCTAACTGCCGGTACTTATGGGCAGGTTCGGCATCAAAGTCAACCACAAAATACTCCTCATCATAGAAAGAGAGTTTTGAGTTTGTATTGGGATTGCATTCCACATAAACAATATCGTTCAGGTTCAAGCCCTTAGCCTCACATATCTGGTCGGCCAGCTTCTGCCCGGCGTATGTTACCGATGTTCCGGGATTGTCCTGATACAGCTCTGTAACGATAACGTAAGTCTTGCCTTCAACCGTACGGATCTTAAGTCCGCAGGCCGACGGCATATCCCATTCGCCCAGATACTGGAATATCTCGTCGTAATAATCAGGAGATACTTTCATGATTTACGGTTTTTATGTTTCTTACCACATCCTTTCCGAATGACTTGTTGGCCAATCGGCGGTCACGCGGACGGTATGTACCCTCATTCATCTCACGCAGAGCCACGTTGCAGAACAGACGGAACATCTTCTGCTCCTGGCTCTCATCGGCATAGAAGCTCTTCCAGGCATAGTCATACAGCTCCTGAAGCCGCTCCGGGCTCATGTGCTTGGGCTGGAACACCACCTGACCGGCGTTGTAATGGTTCCAGTCAAAGTCAAAGATACGTCCCTGACGCAGCAGGTCATCGTAACCCTTGGTATGCGGGAACGGCGTCATTACGGTGAATTCGGCTAGATCCAGATCAATCTCACCCAGAAAATCAATCAAGCGCTTTATGTCATCCTCTGTCTGGTTGTCAAGTCCCAGCAGGATCGTGCCCTCCACGCCTATTCCGTAGTCATGGTAACGCTTAACGCGCTCCTTTATGTAGTCCGATGTATCATACACGGCCTGATACACATACCATGCACCTGCCTTTGCAGCCAGGTCCAGCACCTCGGGGTCATCCTCAATGGTATGGCTTATCCATTTTTTCTTGAGCGGGGCAATGGCGGTAAAGAGTTCTTTCTCCCACTCCTTGTTCTGTGCAAGTGAATTATCCACTATGAACAGACGGTTGTTCTCAATGGCAGCCATATCCTCAACCACTTTATCAATGGGGCGCGGACGGAACTTGCGGCCTCCCAGATATGAAACGGCACAGGGATAGCAGCTGAACCGGCATCCACGGCTGGCGTGGAACAAGTCCACCATCTGTACGCCCTTGTGGTTATAGAGCTCGCGCTTATACAAGTCCCTGCGGCACGGGCCTACCGATTCAATTGGCGGCATATTGCCCATGTAGTTGTAGAACTTGCGCAGCTTGCCGTTCACCCAGTCCGTCATAACCTCCTCCATACGCCCTTCCGATTCACCCAGGAACACGCAGTCCACATGCTTTACCATATCCTCGGCATGAAGCATTGTGGATATGCCTCCGGCCATAACCAGCTTGCCGCGCTTATGGTACTCATCGGCTATCTCCCATCCACGTTTGACCTGGGTGCTGAGCATCATTGACAGAGCAACGCCGTCGCACTCCTCTTCAAAGTCAATGGCCTCTACGTTCTCATCGGTAAAGGTCACATCAACCCATTCTGGCAATGTGGCGGCAAAAGCCACCGGTCCGTGAGGAGGCAGGTTGAAAGTGGTCTGCCCTTTCAGCTTCTGCCACTTGGGGTATATCAGTTTAAGTTTGAAAGGTTTCATGATCCTTCTTTATCTTGCATTCTTTATCTTATTCACTATCACGCCCATACCTGTTATGGTCTCGGCAGTCTCTATGGCGGTCATGGGCACTCCGCCTATGCCGTGCATGTTTACGTTCTGGCCGGTAAGCAGCAGGTTACCCACCTTGGTACGTATGGGCAGCTGTGACATAACCAGATTCTCGGTGTCCTTGAAATAACCGTAAATGGAGCCGTTGCGGCTACCCAGCCAGTCACGGAAAGTAAGCGGCGATGCGGCAAAGCAATCCTCCGTACACTCCCTGATTCCGGGATAGACATTTGACACCATATCTATGACCTTCTCCGTACGGGCGCGTTTCCACTCCTCATACTCCGGTGTGCGGTGTCCCGTGCGGGTGTCGGCCCATCGGCTCACCTCGTCCCAACTCATAAGCGAAAGGACTGATATATGTGTAGCCCACTTGCCGTCTTCAGACGGAGCCATGAAACAGCTCACTCCGTGCGGCCAGCCCTGGGGATCATAGGCGCTCAGTTTCCATGCATTTGACATATTGTCAAGTATGGATACAGGATGGTCACTGAAAGGTATTGTTCCGGGCTTGACCTTAATGAACACCTTGAATGCCGACACTGTATCTGGTATAGTTCTGAGCCTCTCGCGATAACCCGGTGTGAACGCCTTACCTTCTATCATATCCAGAAGTGCACAGGGATGTATGTCCGATATATACATATCCGCCCTGTACTCACGGCCCTCAGAGTCCGTCACGCACTTTATCATACGCTCCTCTACCTGAATACGGGTCACATTGCGGCGTGTAAGCACGGCACCTCCGCCCTGCTCTATCACCCATGCCAAAGCCTCGGCCAGTCTGTTGCTGCCCCCGGCAAAACGGCACGGATGGTCTATGAACATGACCGATATCATAGCGTGGAGATATGCCGGAGAATGGCCTGCCACACCGGCATAGAGCGGGTTCACGAACGCCAGCAGAGAACGCAGCTCCGGATTGTCTATATACTTGGCTATGAATTGGTCGGCAGGCATCAGGAACTCGTCCGAATGGACGGGATAGCCACCCTGCTCGCTCTTCATGTAGAACAGCTTCTCCTCTTGAGACAGGCGGAACACGGCATCGGTATAACGTCTTATGTTGTCCCGTTCATCAGGAAACTTGCATGAAAGATATTCAATGAAAGCTTCCTTCCCGGCCGGGATATCGTAAGTGCGTCCCTCTGCCAGATAAGTCACACTTGACATAAGGTCCGACGGGGCAGGCTCAAACCTGTCCGATATGCCCAGATACCTGCATATACGGTAGAGCGAACCCTGTTCGTGGAATCCGCCCGCCACATGCATTCCGGTCTCGTAGCTCTCGCCCTTACGGACGAATGTCTGCAAGCCACCGCCTATAAGTGCGTTCTTCTCAAGAACGGTCACCTTATGACCCTCCTTGGCAAGCAACGCTCCGCAGAACAGACCGCCCAGACCGGCACCTATCACTACTATTTCCATTTACTGCTCATTTGGAAGCCTTTATGATCTCATCATATAGGATTCCGTTTCCTAAAATACTGTCACACACCACCATACTGCCCACCAGGACACCCATGATGCCGTGCGAGTTGACTGACTGTCCGGCCAGGAAGAGGTTTCCCACGCGGGTGCGGTAAGACACTCTGCCCGACTGTCCAAGTTCAATATCCTTTGCAATACCGTACAATCCGCCCCCCACTGCACCTGTATAGTCACGGTACGTGAGCGGAGTTGACGTATAGTATCGCTCCAACCCGTCCCCGAGTTCAGGGAAACGCTTGGCTGCAACGGCTAGAAGCTTCTCCGCCTTACGCTTCTTGAACTCCCTATAGTCATCACCGCGCCTGCCTGTGAGCGTATCGGTCCATGCAGCCAGTTCGTCATTGCGCATATAGGCCAGAATCACTCCGGCATCGGCATAACGGCTGTCGCCCTGCGGCCACTGGTGCATGTACAAATAGCCACGCGGCCAGTCATCGGTCGTGTAACTATCACATCCCCAGACACTTCCGCTTTCATAAACAAAGCGGTTGGCGTTCATGTACGGGACAGTGTTTGTTTTAAACTTCAAATATAGTTCAAAAACCCCAATCGTATCGGGTAATTGCTGAATTCTTTTTTTGTAAGCCGGTCTTAACAGGGGTGAATGCACCATCCCCACCGTCAGTGCAGGATGGATTGTGGAGATTACGTAATCAGCATCCATCATCTGTTCCACCCCGTCAACAATGAACTTAACTCCTGTAGCCTTAGTCTCGTCGCAGACTATCTCCACCGCCTTGCAGCCTATCTTTATACTTCCTCCCGCGCAGGTAATACGCTCTATCAGAAGTCTGGCGATATTGTCGCTGCCACCCGCTATACGCCATGCGCTGCGGTTGTAGAATGATGTTATGAATGCGTGCAATGAAAAAGGCGTATGTCCTTTTACGCCTGCATAAAGTGGCTGGTTTCCGGCCAGTATCTCACGCAGGTCAGCGTCATCCACAATCCCGTCAATAACGCTGTCCACGCTGCGGGTGTGCCACACCGTATCATTCGAATCCATCACACGCGCCGGGTTGAAACTCTCCACCGACGACGCAGCCGATGCCTTATACACCGTATCCATATACCGGACCAGATTATCCTTCTGACCGGGAAAATGCTCAGCAAGCCCTTCAATGAATGCATCGCGGCCGTTACGGAACGGATAGTCCTGACCTTTGTAGGTTATTATGTCATAACCGTCATGGTCCAGTTCGTGAAGCTCCAGCCCGCCCCTGATTCCCAGGAACCTGAGCAATGAGTCAAGCAGCTCACCCCGCCCGGCGCTGCCTATAAAGTGCATGCCGGTCTCAAACCTTACCCCGTCACGCACAAATGTCTGGAGGCATCCGCCGGCATGGCTCTCCTGCTCCAGGACTGTCACCTTGAAACCGTGACGGGCCAATACGGCACCGCACGACAGCCCTCCCAGTCCGGCTCCTATTATGACGCAGTTCCTCTCCATCTACTCCTCAAGTTTGCGGCACAACTCACTGTACCAATCAATGTAATATCTGTGGAAAGCCTGCGTGCGTGAGCGCGAATCTTCACCCCAAGACGTATCACCGGCCTCAATTCGCTTTCCAACGGTTACGGTTATGTGTCCTTTGCGTAGCATAAGCTCCCTCTTGGGCAGCACCTTACCTACCCCAACAAGACATACCGGAACTATGTCCAGACCCAGTTCCTGTGCCAGATGGAACGCCCCCTTGTGGAAACGCAGGATACGGCAATCCTCGGAGCGTGTACCTTCTGGGAAAACCATCACGGAATATCCGCGCTCCACCAGACTGCGCAACTGCGGCATATAGTTCTCCACGCCCTCGGCGGCAGGCACAAACTCTGCCCGGCGTATCAGCGCACCGTATATCGGGTTACGCCACACCCACTCATTGGTTATGACCACCATCCTGGGAGTAAGCATAAGCAGGCACATCAGGTCCAGGTGTGACTGGTGGTTGCTTATAATTACAGCCGGCTTCTCAAACGTCTCTCCAACACTGTTGTCAAAAGTGAAGCCCACCCCGGGTACTCGCCTTATCACGAAATTTGAGAACCTGTAGAGCACTCCGTGCAGCCAGCGGTCTTTCCAATCGCGCTTGCGGCCTAGGAACAACACAAAAGCTATGGGTGTCACCACCAGCACGGAAAGAATCAGGAACGCAAAAGCATAAACCGTCTTGGCCAGCCGCCACAGCGTTACAGGCTCCTCCCTGCGCCGTCCCTTCTTTTCCGTTAGCCAGCGGAACAGCCACTCGGGTAGGAAATGTGCCATGACCACCACCACAAACATTCCCAGCATGGTAATCACGGCAAGAGACCGCATGGCCGGATGCTTGGCAAAAATGAGCGTACCTATGCCTATGAACATTATCACTGCCGATATGATTACGCTCTTGCGCCTTTCCCTAAGGGTGCTGCGTCCGGTCTCATACTCCTGCATCAGACCCTCGGTAATGAAGATTGTATAATCATCGCCCTGACCGAAAATGAATGTGGCCAGGATTATGCTTACTATGTTGAACTGTATGCCGCACCAGTTCATGATGCTAAGGATCCAAATCCAGCCCACCGTGAGCGGCAGGAACGAAATCAACGCCAGCTCCAGCCGCCTGAACGATATCCAGAGGAACGCAAATACTATGAATCCGCACAGGAACAGTATCTTGTTGAAATCCTGTGACAGTGAACTTACCAGTGATGCCATAACCTGGCTCATATTCACAGGCGTTACGTCCTGCGCCGACACCACCTTCGGCTCCGTGCGTACGGATTCCAGGAACGGTGCAAAAGCGCCGGTAGTGAATCCGGCCTTTGCAGCCTCCTGCTCCAGCTGTTCCACTGCATCAGAGTGCTCCCGCCAGAATGTTGTCCATCGCTGCCCCACAGCCTCCTTTTCGGTATCCTGGGCAAGCATCCCCGCCAGAATGGAAAGCTGGTCCAGACCCGCATCGCCCACGCTGCCGGACAATAGTTCCATATCCTCCTGCTGCTGAGCGGTCATGTAGTTTATATGGTTCAGGTCAGTGTCAAAACCGGCGCTGCCGCCCCAAATAATCATCGCTATGGTTATGAGAATCACCACAGGTGATACAATCTTTGTCAATCTGCCGCTACCCGCAGGCTGCAACTCCTCCCTGCTCTCTTCGGCAACCGGTCTGACGCCGGCTTTTGCGAACACAGGCAGGAACACCAGCGAGAATATGATTGTGCCGGCCAGCATGAATGACCCGAACAGCGCCAGGTCATGCATAGCCTGGGCCTTAAGGAACAACAGGCACAGGAATGCGCTCACGGTGGTTATGTTACCCACCAGAAGCGGCACCACCATCTCACGCAGTGACTCCCGGTTATCGGCAGTGGCCCGCAACGAGTGCAGGAAATGGAGCGGATAGTTGGTGGCAATACCCACTATCACGGAGCCTATCCCGATAACGATTATAGATACCGAATCCTTTATGCAACCTATAAGTCCCAGCGAGAACACCGCGCCGAACAGCAGCGTGGCTGCAATCCAGAATATATAGTCCAGTCTTCGGAACGAGTAGAGCAATACTGCCAGGATGCCTATCACGGCCAGCCCAACGGCCAGTATGCTGTCACGCTTAATCCTGTCGGCGTTGGTTACGGCTATCACCGGAGCACCCACTGCCGAGACCTTGATTCCGGTCTGCTCCGAAACCTGAGCGCCGGTCTTTTCCACTAGCTGCACAATCTGCGCGTTAAGCCCCGATTCACTGTCACCGAATGGTGATTCAAACAGTATCAGTCCAGCATTTTCAGTCCGATGCATTATATGGCCGTCAACCATACGGTAACCGCCGCCTCCGCCAACATCTGCCAAGTTTATCAATATGTTACTGAACAGATTCAGAGGATCATACGGTATAGTATTTGAAGTAAAGCTTCCGCTCAGCATTTGGAGTGAACGACGGTCCGCCTCCAGCTGACTCTCCACATAACCGGGCTCTGAAAGCAGCGAGTCCATGCGGCGGTAATCATCAGCAGTCAGGAAACTGGCGTAATGCTCCTGCACAAACTGTATCAGCTCAAGCGCCATGGATTCATCGGCCAGCGCGCTCAAATCCGGAACCAGCTCCAGAGTATCATTCTCAAACCACAGCTCCTCAAACAGGTCCATAGCGCTCAATATCTCATCATCCGATGCATTATCATGTCCACGGAATATGACAGCTACGCTGTTCTGCCTGGATACGGACTCCATGAACTCCGTCTGACGGCTGTCAGAACGGTCTATAGGCAGGAAACCGGCTATATCCTCCTCATAATGCAGGCGGCACATTGAAATCACACAAAGGGCCATTATGACCGCCACTATCAGTACAGCCAACCCCTTGCGGCATCTGAGCCGGTCATATATCCTCAAGAAGAAATCAGCCATGCCCCTTACCTGTTATTATCCTGAACAACGCCAACGGAAGGGCATATAGCACCGCCCCAAAGCATAGCAGCGTGTTCAGCACCGTTATCCTAAAGAAATCCCAAAACGGACGGAAATGTGACACTCGCTCACCTTCCGGCTGATAAAGCACCCTTACGGGAACGCCTGTCACGCGCACCCCATGCCAAGCGGCATAGACCATCAGCTCCAGTTCAGCCTCGTATCGTGAGGTTACAAGCCACAATCCGTAAAGCCTGTCCAACGGATATATTCTGAACCCTGACTGTGTATCATCAAGTTTCTGCGCTGTCTGCAGCCTGAACCAGAAGTTTGAGAAACGGTTGGCAAACGTATTACGGCGCGGCATATTATCACTGGTCAGGTTGCGGCATCCCACTATGATATTCTTGGGGGTCCTGTCTGATTCGCCCATCAGCAACGGTATGTCCTCAGGGAAATGCTGGCCGTCGGCATCAATCGTGACCACATGGGTAAATCCTTTCCCGCCTGCATACCTGAGCCCCGTCTTCAGAGCCTGCCCCTTACCGCGGTTACGGTCATGGGTTATTATCTTTATGTCCATGCCACACAACACTTCGGCAGTGTTGTCCGTACTGCCGTCATTCACCACAATCACATCCGGGCAGACCGCAAGGGCGCGCCGTGCCACGTCGGCCACTGTACGGCAATTGTTGTATGTTGGAATTATTATGCAGTAGCGGTTCAAGGACATCGGGATATCAGATCTGGTCTTTGTATAAGGTCAATGAGAACTTGGTAAACAATGTTTCGGGATTGTCAGGTGCTGTTACCAATGCCTGCACCTTTATCCCACCGTCGCCGGTCTCTGCGCGTGATGAAAACACAAACCGCAGCCTGGCATTCTCGCCGGGTGTCACTACACCTGTGTATTTTGCGTTCTTGACGCTACGCACATACAGGCTGCAGCCTTCGGCCTCCGCGGCCAGCTCGGCCACCATCTGCATCAGGCATACGCCGGGGGTTATTGGATGCCCCGGAAAATGGGCCCTGAATATGTAATGCTCCGGGTTAAGCCGCACATCAAACCCATAAACCATGCCGTCCTGTGCAGGAAGCCTGCCCTCTATCGTGTAGAAATCACCATTCAGCGTCATAATTGCCGTTTATTGAAACGTTGCTTACAATAATCTCAGTGCTGCCTCCGCTCTGCTCCATCATGGTGAGCCGCTTAAGCAGCCGTGTGGCTGGGTCAAACACCATCACTATCTGAGTGAACACTCGCTTTATCTCCCTGCGCTGCGGCACCAGTACCGCCTCCCATTCGCCATCCTTCACGGTGACCGATGTCTGGAACAGGCGCTTGTCCTTAAGGCTCTCGCCGGTCATGCATCCCAGCATTATTCCGGCCATTCCCTTGAACATGCGGGCGGCCTCGCCGCTAACCTCTGTATCACCATCGCCGTTGTTTATGGTTATCATGTCACCGTCTATGGTGAACGAGTTCACGAACGGCTCGGTATATGACCATTTCAGCGCATCCGGCCGGCGGTAGAGCATCCTGCCCCTGGACTCCTGCGGCGCATCCATAAGCGGCACCGTACGCACCTGGGTAAAGTCACAGCTCATGGATTCCATCCGGGCGCATTCCTTCACTATGCTCTCCACTATGGGATCCTCCTTTTGGCTCTGTGTCCCGGCATACACCAAGGCCGACACCACAAGCAACACCAGTATGATAACGGTATATCGTCTTCGGATTGTCATACCTTAATTTATTTAATCTGCAAAAATACACAAAAATCAGCAAATCCCTATTGTAACTCTTTTAGCTTCATCGGGAATGACAGTTTGGACCCGATTTCAGTTAGAGTGACAGGACGAAGTCGCAGAGAGCGGTTACGGCGGAGCGGTGGGTTATGAAGATCATGGTCTTGGCGGGATAGGCCTGGAAGAGGCGGCGGTAGAGCTGGGTCTCGGTTTCGGGGTCCAGCGATGAGCTTATCTCGTCCAGCAGCAGGATGGAGCCGGGGCGCAGCAGTCCTCGGGCTATGGCTATGCGCTGGGCCTGGCCCTCGCTCAGGCCGCTTCCGCGCTCGCCCAGCTGGGTGTCCAGGCCGTCGGGCAGTTCGGTTACGAAATCGGCGCATGCGGTGTGCAAGGCCTCCATAAGCTCTGCGTCCGATGCATCAGGGCGCGCTACCTGCAGGTTGAAGCGTATGCTACCGCTCATCAGGGTGTTGCCCTGAGGCACGAACACCAGGTCCGGGCGGGTCTGGGCGCCTGCCGTAAGGGTTGCATCCTGACCGTAGAGGGTTACGGTGCCGGCATCGGGGGTTATGAATCCCAGCATCAGGCGGAAAAGTGTGGTCTTGCCTATTCCGGTCTCGCCCATGAGGGCGGTCTTGGTGCCGGGACTGAAATTATGACTGAAATCGGTCAAAATCTGGCGGTCGCCGCCGGCGTAACGGAAGCTTACGTTATCGAAGCGTATGCCACCCAGCGCAGGATGCGGCGCGACGCTTTCCTGTGCCGTGCTTATGCTTTCCAGCTCTGACAGGCGGTCTATGCTGGCGGTTGAGTGTATTACCTGCGGCACCAGGTTAAGCAGCTGCATCACGGGGTGCTGTATCTGCCCTACCAGCTGCAGGAATGATGTCATGATACCAAAGGTTATTGCGCCGTTGCGAAGCTGAAGGCCGCCCCACACGAACGCCAGCAGGTACCCCAGCCCGAAAGCGCAGCCCAGTATGATACGTATGAGTATGGTAAAGCGGGTGCGGCGCATTATGTTGCCTTTAAGCTTCTGCTGAGCGGTGTCCAGTCGGTCTGTCATCCACTCCTGGCTGCCCATGGCACGCAGCACGGCATTGTTTTCCATGCCCTCCTGCACCTGCATCTGTATGCGGCTTTCGTCCTGGCGTATGTCCAGCGTCATCTGGCGCAGGCGGTGGCCTATGAACTTGGCCATAAGGATGGCCAGCGGGGTCATTATAAGTAGTGCCCAAGCCAGCCAGCGGTCAAAATAGTGCAGCAACAGGAACGCGCCGGTAAGCTGGATGCCGGTTATGCACATCTGGGGCAGCGTATCGGTGGTGGTTTCCGATACTACCTCTATGTCTTTGGTAAGGCGTGAGCTGACATCGCCCGAATGTATCTCATTGTCATCGTACAGCTGACGGCGGAACAGGCCGCTGAACATGCGCAGGCGCAGGGTGTTGGTAAGCCGGATGCCGGCACGGGTGGTGAGCAGGAAATAGACCTGTCTCAGAAGCACGCCACCCACTACGGTAAGCACCAACCACACGCACATGAGCGTTACGTCGCGGGCGGTGCCGTTGTGTATGGTATCATCTATGAAGCGGCGGCATAGCCACACCATGAGCAGACCCAGCGCCACCTGTGCCGTTCCTGCCACAATGCGCACCGCCGTGTTCCAGCGTATGCCCTGCGTGTTACGCCAAATCCAGCCCGCGTATCTCATTCTACCACGCCCAGCTGTTTCCAGTTCTCAATGGTCTCTTTTACGTCGGCCAGTGCCTGCGGCCGCTCCACTTCATATTCCTGGCATAGGGCATCGGCCAGGCTCTCTATGGTAAAGTTTCCGATCTCCAGCGCCTTTTTCCAGAGCCAGGCGGCGGTATCGTTCAGGCACAGCATGCGCCCGAAGTTTATGGCATCAAGCCCTTCGCCCACTATCACGTTCTGGCCGCACACGGTGCGCAGCACAAATCCCTTCTTTATGTTCATATTGCGTACTTTTTGTTTACTCTCCTTAATACGGCCAGTATGATGCGGCGTAACGGACGCATTATGTACCATACTCTAGCCTTGAACAGCTGCCATCCGGACTCCAGCGTGCGGCGGCGGCCATCAGGGTCCACCACGTGGGTGGCACGGGCCAACACATTATTGCGGTGGCAGCTTTCCTTACCGATGATGTTCCCGTCGCCCATCAGGGTTATGCGGCCGTCCGGGCCAATGCCTGTTATGCGGTGTACCACATACCTCTCCGGGCCTATTTCCGCCAGCACGACATGACCCACTTTAAGGTTGTCAGGTTTCTGCAGCACCACGCTGTCACGCCCCCCTATTATGAACGGTATCATGCTGCGGCCCTTTACCGGAAAGGTCACGCTCACGCCGTCGGACACCAGGCGCACAGCCTCATTTATGATCTGCTCATCGGTCATAGGACTATGGTTTCCTTACAAAGGCGGGCGGCATCGGCGTCCGGCAGGCAGTCCATAAGCCACACGGGTATTTTCTGCGCAAGAGTATCTTCGGTACTATGCAAGCCGTCGGCTATGCGTGTTTCCCAGCGCTTGCCCGATATGCTGGGCACCACAGCGGCGTATGCGCCTATGCCATCCAGTCGCGTGATGCGGTTGTGCGGTGCCTGGCTTAGCAGCACTATGCCGCCCAGCGGGGCGCTTACGTTGCGGTAACAGGGAGTCTTGCCGCTCCAAGGGGTTCCATAGACTGTAGCTGTGCCGTCTGGGGTTACGCGCACTGCGGGGTTGTCGTCGTTCATAAGCTCCGTGCCGGGTATGTGTCTAAGCCAAAGCCTGGCGTGCGTGCTCTTGCCTGTGCCGCTTTTGCCCAGGAACATATAGCCGCGGCCGTCCAGAGTTACTGCAGCAGAGTGGAACAGCACCGTTCCCGTGCATGCCGATGCCATAGCAAACAATATCATGAGTGCGTTGTCCAGCGCGAATTTGGTCTGGAAGCCGCTCAGATGCAGCGTTGCGGTGTGGTAACCGGGCGTGCATATGAGCCAGCCGGCGTCCTGCGCGTTAAAGCGGAAACCGAACACGGGCTCTCCCTGCTCGGTATGTCCGCATATAGTATCCTGCCCCTCTTCTTCCTGCCGCCACTCTTCTATATAGCTTACGGGGCCGCTGTGGGTTACCGACAGCGAGAAGAGGGCATCGGAATTATGGGCGGCTTCTGTCCGGAACGGCTCATAGTTAGCCATGAGGGCGATGAGGGTTTCATCGGCCTCTACACAGAACAGATGTTCCGCAACCATATAATAGAGCGTCTGACGCATATGCCTGATTGGTGTGCTGCAGTGCTGCATTAAAAAAACTGCCTTACTTGGCTATGAAGTAGGCACCTATCAGTATCAGGACCACCCCTACCCAACGGATGGGCGGTATGGATTCACCCAGAAATATCCAGGCACCGAACATTCCGAAAAGGAAACTGAGGCAACTCAGGGGGTATGCTATGCTGAAGGGGAAGTGCTTGAGTATATACATCCACAAGAGCATGGCTCCGCCCATGAAAGTTCCGCAGGCGTACCACCACCAGTTGGTCCACTCTCCTGCCAGGAACTGGCCGATGCCGGTATAGTGGCCCATTTTCTTGAGAGCCAGCTTAAGCATCATCTGGCCTGTAGCCAGCGTGAAACTTTGTAAAAGAGATAGCGGTATTAATGTCCTCCACATAATATCGGTTTGAGTAAAGAAATGGAATAGTGCCTGTCCTCGACAATATTTACCACCAGGATTCCTCCATTGGGGTTGATTGTATTGCCGTCCTTTGTGAGGCAGGCGGGAATCAGTCCTTTTTTAAGGCAACAGACCGCCGTATAGAAGCCTATGGCCGATGATGAGAAATTGACTCCGAACAGATGCTTGTAACGGAGCAGAGGTATATCAGGCAACAGCTTACCCAAAAAGCTGTACCAACTGTCATTTTCAGCGTTTCCGCTCATGCCGGTCATTATGGCCGACGGGGCATTGCCGTCCGTGAGTGAACGCACGGCCCGGGCCAGTTCATCCTCATCGGGACGATTCAGGATTACCACGCCGTCCATCGTACAGTATGCAGGGGTTTCCTGACCGGTGCCCATAAGAACCGATACTGCCGCCTCACTGCAAATCTCGCCCTCCATAACATGGTCGGCCTTGCGCATGAACCCGGCAAACACGGGTGTCATCTCGTCGTGGCTACCCACCAGAGCCGTCTTTATCTTGCCCAGACGGAACTGGAGCCACGCATCATAAAGGGCACAGTCAAACGACATTCCTTTCTGCGTATAGGTGGAGTTGTAGCCGTGGCTGCGGGTGTGTATGCCTATGAGTGATGATGCCGTGTTATGCGTGGATTGCATGAACTGCGTGGGCTTGAGCATCTGCTCACCCTCACGCACCATTGCGTCCAGGAACAGTTCAGTGTTCTCAACGCTTCCGAATCCTGTTCCGGTTATTATGGCATCAGGGTGCTCAATACCGCCCTCTCTCAATGCCGATAATGATGTGGCCAACGCACGCTTGAGCAGCTTGCCCATACGGCGTGCGTCGCCGGCCGATATGAACTGCCTGAACTCCGGGTCTATGGCAGGAACATAACCTTCAGTGTAAGCCAACGGACTCTCCATCCACTCCTCAGAAAGCGGATTCTGTATTGATATCTGCTTGGCAGACAATATCTTTACATTATTATCTTGAACCATTGCTTTAGTCAATTGCCGTTAGTATTACCGAAGAGTCATTGCCTCCGAAACCGAACGAGTTGCACAGAATATGACGCAACTGATGCGATGGCTTAAGCTCCATATTGGGAACAATTCCATCATCCATGGGATTGGCCCACGCGTAATTGACAGGCACGAATCCGTTGCGGAGCGCCAGTATGCAGATGACCGCCTCGACCGACCCTGATGCACTGGTGGTATGACCGGTCAATGACTTGGTGGATGAAACAGGCGGCATCGCGCTGCCGAAAAGCCGTTTCATGGCCTGGCTCTCACTTACATCGTTGTTAGGCGTTCCTGTGCCGTGTGCATTGATATAGTCAATGTCTGATGGTTGCAGCCCTGCATCGGCCAGAGCCTTTGACATGGCCAGATATGCGCCTTCACCATCAGGTGACGATGCCGTCTGGTGGAATGCGTCGCAGGCATTGCCATAACCTGAAAGCAGCGCAACCGGCTTCACGCCACGCCTTGCAGCAGACTCAGCGGACTCCAGCACCAGATAAGCCGCCCCCTCACCCAGGTTAAGGCCTGCACGCTCGGCATCGAACGGACGGCACTGGCCGTGGTCAAGTATCATGAGCGAGTTGAACCCGTTCAGGTGGAACTTGGTTATGCACTCGCTTCCGCCTGCCACAACAATGTCTGCCTGGCCGGAACGGATCATGTCCGCCCCAAGTTCAACGGCGTTGGCAGCCGATGAGCATGCCGTGGAGATTGTAGTGATGTACTTAAATCTTCCGAACCTGTCGGCAATCATCTCCGAGCAGGAACCGCAGTCATGCGTCTTTATATACTCATTGCGCGTATCGTTCTCAATGAAGTCAGTGTAGTATTGCTCGCTCTTGTCCATGCCCCCCACGGTGGTGCCGTTCACAAAACTGCACTCCTTAAGGTCATCACGGTCCAGGCCTGCCTCACCCAACGCCTCATGCAGGGCAATCATTCCCATCAGAGCCGTGCGTGTAACGGGTGTTCCGGGCTCAATGCCCATTGCCTGTTCCATCTCCGTATCGGACATCTTTACCTCGCCCACCGGGAATTCCGTATGAGTGGTCTTGAGGTATTTGAGCGGGCCTATACCAGTACGGTTAGCCAGAAGAGATTTGAGCACCTCCTCCTTACCGTTGCCTATGGCACAGATTATGCCGCAGCCGGTTATGAGCACTGACCTGTTTTGAGCCATCAGCGGGTACGGTTTTTCTGGATGTAATCAGCCATCACGTTGATGGACTTGAATATCTCCTTGCCCTTGGCAGGATCCTGCAGCTTGATGCCGTAGTTCTTCTCCATGAGAACTATAAGCTCAAGAGCATCAATAGAATCCAGTCCCAGACCCTCACCGAACAGAGGAGCGTCATTGTCAATATCCTCGGGTTTTACATCCTCAAGGTTAAGCACCTCAATAATCTCCTGCTTCAGTTTAAGAATCATCTCTTCCATAGTTCAATATCATTTTAAGTTATCCATTATTCCTTTCAATTCATTCTCAAGCCCCTTCAGGTCCGATGCATCCGCCCTGTCCATAAGCGTGAAGAAACAGCGGAAATCATCGTTGTCCGTGCTGTCAACCCATCCTGCAAGGAGACTCTCCGTCACATCATCCTGGAAAGCGCACTGCAAATGAAACGCCATGCTGCCGGTATCATATCCGTCCAGCACATAAAACGACGTCTCTCCGCGGTAATGATTCCGGATGGCTATCTCGCCTGTCACAATATTGGGCAGCGTATATACGAACAGGGCCGGACTGGGATAGTAATTATCACTGTCCTGAATGGTTTCCTGATAGTTTCGGTCTGCGCAAAGTGACGCCGTCGTACCGAACAGCACTATGGCGCGGTCCGAAGCATATTCTTCGCCCTCCAGCCTGCGCTCGCCCAGCTCCTTGAGCAACAGTTCCGATGCCAGATAGCCCACCTTGCTCAGGGTGTCCATCTTGAAGAACTTGGGCCAGTCACCCAGTTGGGCGCGATATATCTCTGTAAGCATGGCCGAACCTGTGTGATTATGTTCTAGCACACGTCCGCATACTGTTACTCCCTTGTCAGTAATGACAGTATATTTCAGATTCCTCTCCTTTTCCATATCCGTCATTAACTGTAATAAGCATAACTGAGGGCGGCGTTGCATCCGCCGAAACCTGACAGCAGCTTTATGAACCTGTTTCCGTGGGCAGGCCTGTTTTCAGGGCTAACATTCACCGGATAGGTCACTCCCTGCTCAGCATAACCCCGTGTGGCCAGCACCGTTCCGTCCTGGACGGCATACATGGAAAGTATGCTCTCCATTATTCCCGCCGCACCCATAGTATGTCCGTAATAGCCTTTCAATCCCGTAACAGGTACGTCAATCAGTCCTGCACGGTAAAGGGCTATGGATTCCATCTCATCATTGTAGGCTGTTGCCGTGCCATGCACGTTCACAAAAGCCAGTCCCTCCCTGCCGCATTTGCGCAAGACCTCCATAAGGGCCAGATAACTCCCCTCGCCTGTTCTGGACGGGCCTGAAATATGGTTGGCGTCATTACGTATGGCTCCGCCCTCAAGCACCCAGCCGCAAGCCGGTGCGTCCGATGCCTTAAGCACCACGGTAGCGGCGCACTCACCCAAGTTAAGCCCTGTACGGTCCTTGTCAAACGGACGGCAAGGGGTATCTGTCAGCGCCTTGAATGAGAGGAATCCCGAAATAATGAACGGCGACTGCTCATCGGCTCCAGTTACAACGGCATAGTCATAACGGCCGCTCTGCAAAGCACGCATGGCCTCAATCTGGGCACATACGCCCGATATGCAGGCATTGCAAACCACTACAGGTGCATTAGGATTACCGAAATAGCGTGAAACCATGCTTGCCGACTTGCCAAGCAGCACCCTCTCCTGCGGGAATCCCTTTACATCCCTGTCCAACAGCGATACATTCCCCTTTGTGGTAGAAATTATGAACAGCACCCTGTCCGATGACGGGTCTATGCCCGCCTTTCTTACGGCCTGTATGCTACTGGTCAGCAGCATTTTCTCAAAGAACGTGTATTTGCCGTCAGGAATATCAAGTCCGATGCATAGTTCATCCATCACATAGCGGTCTATGCGAGACAGCATGAACGGGGAGCTGACCCTGTCCATCTCCTCAAAACGTGCCAGCCCGCTGCACCCGGCCTTGACATTGACGTAGTTTTCCATCGATGTCCTGCCAAGCGGCGAAACCACGTTGTCCGCTATGCACTGTATCACTCTTGCCATCTCTTTTTCCACTCCTCGTAGAATTCCGGGTTAGCCCATACTAACTGGTAGTTGCGGTCCATGAATACCTGGACGGAATGGCCCTCGGCCAGCAACTCACCGTTTGCAGAGTCCCTTATCTCATAATCAAACACTATCTTGGCCGAATCGGTAGGACGATACATGATCGTAATCTCTGGTTTCATGCCATATGTTATGGGCTTCTTGTATTTGAACGACAGTTCCACAAGAGGCGCATAATAACCATTGTCAAATATGTCATAATACCCCAACCCGTACTTGCGGCCGAAAGCCTCGCGGGCATCCTCAAAATAGAGGGGGTACGAACCGTGCCATACTATGTTCATTGAGTCAACCTCACTGAACCTTACGCGGAACGGTATTGTCTCTTTAAGCTCTTTCATAGCATCATCTTATTTTGCCGCATCATCGCCCAAGGCAATCTTGAGGTCTGTCTCAGCTATCAGTTCATCACCGCATTTTACCACAGCGTGTACAAGAGTTATGTTGAACACCTCCTGCAGCACTTTAATCTCAGTAACCAGAGTCTCGCCCGTGACAGGTGTCCTATAGACCTGCATGTTGCTTATGGCTCCTATGTATCCCAGCTTTACCGCCTGACCCGATGCCAGACTCAGATAGCCCAGGCGTGCGGCGCAGGTCTGCGCTATGTTCTCGCATATTCCTGCGGTTGACAGACGGCCTCCGTCATTGAAGATATTGTCAGCCCTGACTTCCAGCTGAGTCCTGGTTATGCTCAAATCGCAGTATATCAGGCTATCCACCATCACGAACGGAGGACGCTGCGGAATCAGCTCAAGAATACCGTATTTGGAGAAAACACACATATCAGGCGTTCCAGAAATCATAATAGTTGAACCACTGTGTTGGATACAGGCGCACAATACTCTCCAGTTCTGCCGCGAACTTCTGAGCCATATCCTGCATGGATGCCCTGGGCGGCAGTCCCGGTGCAGCCGTAACCTTTCGCACATAGACGTTATAGACGCCCCATTTGCCGCGCATGCAGAACACTGCCACTATAGGCACATCCTTCTGCACGGCAAGCGCAAACGGTCCCATGGGAAAGTTTGCTTCGGCACCCATGAACTGGCAACGGAATGACTTGGGAGAGCCAAGCATACGGTCACCCGTCATACTGACTATCTCGCCACGGTCTATGGCCGCATTCATCTGGAAAATATGCTCCATGCTGCCGTTCACCTCTATCAGTCCTATATTGTGCATGCTCAGTATCTTGCGCCTGAATTCCATCATCACCTCCGATTCTCCTCCATAGAACAGGCCGTTAATCTTCTTGGTGGCCGATGTAAGGCTGTACCCCACCATCTCGTAGTTCCCAATGTGGGAGCTCAGCTGGACAAACCCTCCCGGTTCATTGAGCATGGCAAGGAACATGTCATTGCCGTCAAAAGCAAACCGGAACCTCTTGCCGGCAAACGCGGCGTAACGGTCAACTATCACCTGCCCGAACCGGAAATGGTTGGCATAGACCTTAAGGAAGGATTTCAAGGGCCCCAGTCCTAACCTCTGGCGGAAGAACCTGTAGATTGCCTTATAACCTTTGTGGTTGAATATCATGTAGAAAGGGACTATCAGCGCCATAACCAGATAGATGGCCCTGCGGTCCAGCACCCTCATGACTGCCACAAGCGAGCGTATCATCCACGGCAGGCCGTCAGTACGGCCTTTCCACTCCACAGGTTTTCCCTCTTGCCTTGCCAAATCAGCCTATCTTCTTTTCCAGATAATCACAGAACTTGCTGAAGGTGTCAACCCCGGCCATCTCCTCACTCTTGATCTTGACGCCGAAGGTCTTCTCCACTATAACTACGATGTCTATGAAATCAAGACTGTCTATTCCCATGTCCTTCATAAGATGGGCATCGGGGGTTATCTTCTCCTCGTCAATCTCCAGGTCCTCAATCATGAACTTGCGGACCTTGGCTTCAATTTCACTTCTTTCCATTTGTTAAGTTTATTATTTACTTGTTTGATTATTACCTATTTAAGTTTGCATACCATGATGCTGTGGCCTTGCCCCAGATTGTCATGTATGCGCTCCACCTTCATGCCGGCCTGCTCCACCAGACGCTCCATACACTCCGAGTGGTACATCTTGCTGTTACCGTTTGCAATGGCAGTAAAGTAAAGGCTGGTCATGGTAAGGCACAATGCTCCCGGCTCAAAACGCTGGCGGTCCCAGAATGTCTCCATTATGTAAAGGCGCGTCTCCTTGTCCATTGCTGCTGTGGCACGGGTAAGTATGCTCAGGATCTCATCTTCGGCAAAGCAGTCCAGGAACTGGCTCATCCAGATGGCATCGAAATGACGGCCCTGTGGGAACTTGGCGCTGCGGTCAAGCAGGTTTATGCCGAATCCCTCTATGCGGTCGGAACCCTTTTTGCCTGCGGTCTGGGCGCGCATCATTTCCAGCTGCTGCGGCAGATCCATTATAGTCACCTTGACCTTGTCATTGTAATCCACGCAGCGCAATGCCCAACGGCCGGTGTTTCCGCCCACATCCACAAGTGATTCAGTCCGGCCTCCGTCAAACACTATCTTCAGGGCCTCATCGAACGAGTGGTCTGAATAAAAATGGTCAAATCCGAACCAGCTCTTCTGCACCTGAGGCGGCAGTTGTGACAGGCCTTCATAAACCGTAGGCCAGCTGCCAAAGTGCTCCAGACCTGCGGGACGACCCTCCAGGAGTGACTCCTCCAGCTTGAACCAGCCCTCATAATTAACGTCATGGTTAAAGTCCATATTGGCACGTGTGGCGGGGTCAGTCAGCAGGAACCAGCCGGTCTTGGACAGGCTGAAACGGTCCGTATCCGGATCCAGCAGCACTGTTCCTATTGACAAAGAACCTTCAGTAAGTACCTTGACAGCATAAAGTGACAGACCGGTCTTATCGGCTATCTCCTGCTGTGTTAGTCCGTCAATATTGTCACGCAACAGGTCCAGTATTCCGAACTTGACCATCAGACGTGATGTCTGGAAAACTATGGGGCCCCATGCGATGAACTCCGCCAGACGCTGTGCGTCACGGGCGCTCAGGTGCTCCTTGGTGTATGCCTCCTTCAAGGCTGGTGACAGATTCATATCTTTCTGATTACAAGTGCGCTGTTGGTTCCTCCAAAACCAAAGCTATTTGACAGTATGGTCCTTAGCTCAGTCTGCTTGGTCTCAGCTGCGATATTCAGCTTGGCCGACTGCTCATCGGGATTCTCAAAATTTATGTTGGGGGCTACGAAACCGTTATTGAGCATGATTGTGGAATAGACAATCTCGCTTGCACCGGCCATCCAGCATTCGTGTCCTGTCATGGACTTGGTGGAACTTATCAATGCCTTGCGTCCCTCAAACAGACGTGCCAGAGCCACAGCCTCATACATATCGCCCTGAGGGGTTGATGTGGCGTGAGCGTTTATATAGTCAATGTCATCAGGCTGCAGACCGGCTCTATCCAGAGCGCGGGTCATAGCCAGGAATGATGCATCGGAATTGGGCTGCGATATGCCTCCAGTACCGTTCGATGAGAATCCGTAGCCAAGTACCTCGGCCAGGATGGTGGCACCACGCTTTACGGCATGGTCATAATCCTCAAGCACCACGGCTGCGGCACCGCCGCTGGGCACCAGCCCGTCACGGTCACGGTCAAACGGACGCGATGCCCTGGTTGGCTCATCATGACGGATGGAGAATGCCGAAAGCGCATCGAACGATGCCATGGACATGTGGTTGGTCTCCTGCGCTCCACCGCAAAGGACCATATCCTGCAGGCCCTGCTGTATCATCATGAATCCCAGACCTATGGCATGTGAACCGCTTGCACATGCTGCGCTCACGGTAAAGTTTATGCCACGCAGATGGAATATGGTGCTCATGTTCATGTTCACCGTCGAGTTCATGGACTGGAATATCAGTCCAGAACCGCACATGGCGGAATCACGGTACTCACTCATGATACGGGCCGTCTCAATGACCGGCTCCGCGCTGGAGTCATTACCGAATATCACACCCACCTCATTATTCAGCAGGTAGTCATCATCGATGCCTGCTCCGCGGAATGCCTCGGATGATGCCATATAGGCGTATTCGGCCTCCTCGCTCATTCCGGCGCGCGTGCGACGGTCAAGCACTCCTTTCAAAACGGGTTTAGGTACTATGCCGGTAAGCATGGAGCGGTAACCGTACTCCTTACGTATGGGCTCTGTGCCTATTCCTGATTTTCCTGCAAAAAGGGATTCACGCACCTGGTCAAGATTCTGCCCCAGGCATCCCCAGATTCCCATTCCCGTAATTACAACTCTTCCCATATTCCAATCATGTATAAAGGCCACCGTTTACTGAAATCACCTCACCTGTTATGTACGAGGCTTCTTCGGATGCCAGAAAACCTACAGTTGCGGCAACCTCTTCGGGGCTGCCGAAACGTCCTACCGGAATCATTTTCTTAAGTTCATCCTCTGGCAGTTCCTTAGTCATATCTGTGGCAATGAATCCCGGAGCCACCGCGTTGACGGTAACCTTACGGGCGGCAACCTCCTGAGCCAGAGCCTTGGTGGCTCCGATAAGAGCTGCCTTTGCGGCCGAATAGTTTGTCTGACCAGGCAGGCCCTTTATGCCGGAAAGCGAAGCCATGTTCACTATCCTGCCCCATCGTTTGGAAAGCATGTTCTTGAGCAGACGGCGTGTAAGATAGAAGAAACTGTTCAGGTTTGTATTTAGGACACTGTTCCAGTCTTCGTCTTGCATAAATATCATCAGGTTGTCTCGACGAATCCCTGCGTTGTTTACCAGCACGGCTATGTAATCATCCTTGTGGGCATCCTGCCAGCTGTCTATAGCAGTCTCCACCTCTTGCTGTACAGAGACATCGAACGGCAGAAGCTCGGCCTGACCGCCGGCCTCCTCCACGAGCCGCTTGGTCTCAAGTGCAGCATCAGAATTGGACTTATAGTTAATGAGAACAGGATAACCCTGCCCTGCCAATCTTATGCACACCGCGCGGCCAAGGCCTCTTGAACCACCTGTTACCAATGCATATTTCATTACTTTCAATTATTAGTTAAAGGCACTTTTTAACCATGCCTATAATAAGGTGCAAAATAACTCAAAAAAGCCGACACAGCCAAATTATGCTGCAATTAACGACGTATCTATTAAAAAGACGTGAAAACTAAGTTTCTGTTTTATGGAAAATGACTACCTTCGCGGCCGAAATCAGCCGAAATAGCTCAGTTGGTAGAGCAACGCATTCGTAATGCGTAGGTCGCGGGTTCGAGTCCCGCTTTCGGCTCTTCGAGCCTAAAGCGGGACTGTTGTCCCACCTCTTTTTTTTAGTTTCCTAACGGAAACAGGGGGCTCTCCGAGCCAAAAAAAATGGCGCCCGAATGGACGCCATTTTTTATTTAAGTAAGAATTTGTTTTAGAAAATGTAACCTACAGATACTGAGAGAACATTGTTCTTTACAGTAACATTGTCTGTCTTGCAGGTATTCAGCATGCCAGCCTTATAGCCAATCTTGAAACGGAACTGGTCCTGGATAGTAACCCAAGCACCACCACCAAGAAGAAGATCAAAGCGGCTCATGTTTCCTTCATTCTCCTTATATAAGTTAGCCTTGTTGCCATTACCGTCCTTGGCGCTGCTTATCAGTCCAAGATCCAAAGTAGGACCTGCAAAAATGAACAACTTAAGGTTTGAGCCAAGAGCAAAACCATAGTTGAAATCAACCGGAATATAGATTCCGAACTTATTATAATTTATGCCATTGTCCTTTCTGAAAGACAGATCCATTCCTAATCCGGGAGCAACATTAAGGTCACCGGCCAGATTGATGTTGTCATCAACAGAGATTGTAAAACCGTTCATCTGGCTTGTGCTGGTAGTAGTAATACCACCAAACTTTGTTTCACTTTTAGAACTGGTGTTGATGTAACCAATTGAGTAAGTAACCTGAGCACTGGCAATTCCTGCTGTGAGCAGAGCTAATGCCATAATCATTAATTTCTTCATTTTTTCTCTTTTTAATTAGTAAATGATACTGCAAATATAGTCAGTTTTTATCAATATTCACATTTTATCAACTTTTTTTGCAACGCAATCACTTCTTGAACAGGCCGCCCAAGCCGCCCAGCAGTGAACCGGCAGATTTAAGGATACCTCCCTTGCCGCCACTCAGTGCAGCCAGGAAATCCTGAAGGTCTATATCACCGTCACCGTCCTGGTCCTTGATGAAGGATGAAAGGTTACCCAGTACACCAGGGATAAGTCCTGTGAGAGCGGATGCGGATGAACCCAAATCCATTTTACCCAGAATATTCTTGGTAAACAGGTTTGTAGCCAGCGATGTGATAGGACTTGCAGCAGCTTTGGTCTTGCCTGTTACAAGATCCTTAATCATGTCAATGCCGCCTGACTTGGCAGCGGTCTGGGTAAGGCTGTCAACTATTGAATCTGAGAGACCGCCCAGAACTTTGTCCTTTATCCCTGCGGGGATGTCAATTTTACCAGCAGATGATGTTACCTGCTTCAAGATAAGATCAGAAATTGATGCCATAGCTTTTTATAAATATTAATTGGTTAATGAAAAAAGTATAATCTTGAAACATCACTCCAGAGTGTATTCCGGCAGTTTGTCAAGAGCCGGAGTCTCATAGTTGGATATACGCAGACGGAAACTGCGCAACTCATCAAGAGTATGCTGAGGCTGCGTGCAGTCTGACGGGATATCCATCTTTGAGTACTGCTGAAAATAGAGCATCAGGGCGTCACGCCACCAGATGGCGTCCTTGGCCTGACGTATCAGTTTCTCATGAACCTGTCCGTAACGATACGGGTCAACATATTTCTCTACGCTTTCCCAGGTCTTTATGAAGCCGCGTGCCTCCTGAATGCCTTCCTCAAAGGTGTAGCAGAGTTCGTTCCACAAGGTACGGCCGCTCTTCATCTTATAATCCCAAGGCAGATGGTGGAACCACAGGATAAGTTCCTTGGGACAGGTCTCAACATTGTCATAGAGTGAGCGCAACGGCTCATGATACTGCGATACGGCATCGGTTCCGGTCTTGGATGTACGGTCAAATCCTATACCGTCGGCTGCTGCCTTGTGATAGTATGCAGGCTCCCAGTCCGGGCGTGACGAGCGGTCCCAAGGTCCGGGGCCATAGTGTCCTGCGCCCGAGAAGCAGTGGTGCAATCCCATAGGCATCTCATACTTGACGCAAGCCTCGCGAGATGCCAGCATCATCTTGGCCACAGGCTCCACAAACTTCTTGTCCGGAGTGAAGGTCTGCTTGAGCCACTCATCTATGATCTGTTCCGAACTCAGGTCAGGGTTCCACGCCATACGACCGAATGCGTACCAGTTAGCCTGAGCCAGCTGATGTCCGCACCAGTTCACGCTGTCGCCTATGTTTGTAACACCGGCAATTGCGCTCCACTGGGTGTTGCCATGTACCTTACCAAGAGTCTCGGCTGCCACGGTGCTTCCCTTACCCTTCTGATATGTATCGGAATCCAGGCACTCCTTCCACATGGGGTGCAGATAGACCATGTGGTTGCTGTGCCCCAGATACTCCTGGGTAATCTGCATCTCGGCCATCACGTTGGTCTTTTCCATCTGACCGAACAGAGGGCTGAAAGGCTCACGCGGCTGGAAATCAACCGGTCCGTTCTTGATCTGGATGATCACGTTGTCACGGAACTGTCCATCCAGCGGCTTGAACTCCTCAACAGCCTGCTTGGCGCGGTCAGGTGACGTTGCGGCATACACGAATGCTCTCCACATCACAATGCCTCCATAAGGCTTCACTGCATCGGCTATCATATTTGCGCCGTCAGCATGCGTACGGCCATAGTCCTGAGGGCCGGATTGGCCTTCAGAGTTGGCCTTTACCAGGAATCCTCCAAAGTCCGGGATTATGCTGTATATCTCGGCAACCTTATCGTTCCACCACTTGATTACATCCTTGTCAAGAGGATCGCTGGTCTTAAGGTTTGCCAAGTGCTTGGGGGCCGCAAAATTCAATGACAGATATACCTTGATATTGTATGGGCGGAATATGTCGGCCAGTACCTTTACCTTCTCCAAATACTCACGTGAGAGCATACGTGCATCGGCATTCACATTGTTCAGAACTGTGCCGTTAATTCCTATCGATGCGTTGGCGCGTGCGTACTCCTCATACTCCGGGCGTATCTTTCCGGGCAGTTCCTCCCATTTCCAGAGAGACTTGCCTGCGTATCCGCGCTCCACAGTAAGGTTGGGATTATCCCAGTGGTTAAGTACACGATATTGGAACGCAGGTTTTTCTGTAACCAGGAACTTGTCCTCTATCTTCTCACCACAGTCTGCCATTCTCTTAAGATAGAACATTGCATACAATCTGCCGGCATCAGTATTGGCAATAACTGAAACATGCTTGTTTGTACAGTTTATGCTGAATCCCTCACCACCCAAATCACCATTGAAATTTCCAGATACAGGAACACTAATTTCATCTACGCCAAGTGCCTTTGGGTCAATTAGTTCACATTCCCTCTGCCATGCTGGTTTTTGTGATTCCCCTTTTACGGTTATGTCTCCCAGCCACAGATCATGTCCACTCTCGTTTTCAGGCCTAGCCTGAGTGCAGGACTGTATACTCATAGCCATCAAAGCTACGGACAGTCCGAAAACGTTCTTTACTATTCTCATATCATTTATCAATAATTATCTCTCTTACTGCCTGAGTCTCGCCTATCGCATCCAGTTTCCTCTCCAACTCATCGGCCACTGAAAGCCTAGCTCTGAAGGTCATCTTGCAGTCAAAACTACCAGAAAACTTATCATTCGTGAAACTCCCCCAATCCTGTGCACCCATCTGCACATCCAGGTCCTTTGCCGCCTTCATCACCACATTCATCATGTTGTAAGTGAAAAGCACGGTGACTTCGCGCTCCACGTACGCCGTGATGACTTCGGCCTTCTCTATCACCTGGTGGGCACCCAAACGGTAGGCCTCTGTCAGTCCTGAGGTTCCCAGTTTCACGCCACCAAAGTATCGGACCACAGCTATCAGCACATCACTTAGTCCGGCACTATTTATCTGTCCCAGAATGGGTTTTCCAGCTGTACCAGACGGTTCGCCGTTGTCATTGGCACGCCACTCTGTACGATCCGGGCCTAACATATAGGCATAACATATATGACGCGCATCGTAATACTCTTTCTGCAGGGCTGCTATACGCTCCTTAACCTCATCGGCCTGAGTTACATGCCAGATAAAGGAAATGAACCTGCTGCGCTGCTCCACAAACTGAGTCTGTGCGCTATCCTTAACGGTGAAATATGTATCAGTTCTATGCTCCATATCCTATTCTTCAGTCTGTCCTGATACCGGAACATTGAAAACAAATCGAGCCCCACCGGTATATTCAGTGTCTAGATACACGCTGCCGCCCAATGCCTGCGCTATCTGACGGCATATACTCAGTCCCAGTCCTGTACCCTGTACGAATGAGTCCAGTTTGACAAATCGCTCAAATATATGTTCAGCCTCGGAGGCCGGAATACCCGGGCCTGTATCCTCAACGCTGAAAGAAAGCATACCCGGCACCTCGGTTACAGAGCAGCCCAGACGTATCTCTCCCTTGACAGTATGCTTGCAAGCATTGGTCAGCAGGTTGATCAACACCTGCTGCACACGCCTGGCGTCAGTCCTAATGTTGTATGGGATTGGCATAGTAGGCTTGAACCGCATCTTTACACCACGTTGCAGACGATACTCGGCAGTAGCCATTGAGTCACGGCATAACTGCCCGCACTCGGCATCTTCCATAACAACCTCATACTCATTCCTGTCCATAGCCGACGAGTTGATGATGTCATCTATCAGCATGGTCATAATATTGGTATTCTCAACAATATAACCGGCCATTTCTTTCTTGTCCTGTACAGACATGTCATCGGTCATGCTCAGCACCTGCGAAAAGCCCGATATGGCATTGAGCGGGGTACGCAACTCGTGTGTCATATTCTGTATGAACTGTGTCTTGGCCACGTCAGCAGCACGGGCCCGCTCATTGGCCTCTGTGAGTTCGGCTATCATGATACGGTCCTTACGCTGGCTCTTCCTGAGATTCCTTACATATATATAAAGGCCTAGGATACCACCCAACAGAATGACTGACAACAAGACTGCTACTATGACATTTACAACCTTCAGCTCTGATGTCTGCTCCTCAATGGTGGCCGATAGCTCATTGTTCTTGTACTTGGCCTCCATCTCACTCAGGTTCATATCCAACAGGTCATTGAGTTCTTTCTCCTTTCCGTCCAAGCAGATGTTCTTAAGGTAACCTGCCAGCTTGTACTGACCGGTAGCCTCGGCCACACAAGACAGTACCCTTATGTTATTTATTGAAATACCAGTATAAATCTCTTTTTGATCGTGATTAAAGGTACCGTCAAAAATCTCATCTATGCAACTGAACAGAAATCCGGTATAGCGCCCTATCGCATTGATGTTGTCCGAACTCAGACAGATATCCCTGTATTTGGCATACTCACTGCGGTTGCCCTTCATGGCTTGAATCTTGGCAGTCTCCCTGGCGCACCTTACAGAGTCAGTTTCAATCTTGGCCGCCTTCCATGCCATATTGACATAAATCTCCACAGAGTCCACATCGACCGCAAAGGCCTCGGCATAGTTGAGATAATAGTTAGACAGGCTCTGCCTTCGGATAGTAGGATTATCAGTGTTGTTGTAAATGTCAATCAGTCTGGCCAGATTACTTCTTGCAGCCTTTCCTGCACCGAAATTTAAATAGATTGACGCCAACTCCCCGTCCGAGAGCCACTTACCGTACTCATTATCCTTGGCAATTGCCAGTTGCTGCATCTCAAGCAGCACATCAAGTGCCCTGAGGCGTTTACCGTTATTGTAGTAATAGTTCTTTACAAACTGATAGGACTGGAAATAATACTGCATGTAATCATACCGCTCCGCTATCTCCTTGAGTCTGGCCTGTGATTCCAGAACCTGTTGCTCGTCCGCTTCCGGCCTGCGTGTATTATCACGCAGTTTTTCAACGTAGTACAGTACCTCTGCTTTCTTGTCTTCCTTAAGCAGAGCAGTCCTGAGCAAAGCCTCATTCTGTTCGTCAAATCCCGGCTTACCAATCAGTCTGTCGGCCTCCGTCATGTATTTATAACACTCATCATCAATCTGATAAGGATTATTCTGAGCAAAACAGACTGAGGTCGTGGCAAACGCCATGACCAAACAGAACAGGAAACCATGCGCAATTCTCATATATGAGCCTTACCTTCCGGCTATCGCTTCAATCTCCAAAAGTGCACCTCTGGGCACAGCTGCCACCTGAAAACATGCACGGGCAGGCTTATCCTGCGGGAAATACTCGGCATACACTGCGTTCATAGCCGCAAAATCCTTAAGGTCGGCCATCAGCACCGTAGTCTTTACTATATCATTGAATGTCAGTCCGGACTCATTCAGTATTGCGCCGATATTATCCAAAGCCTGACGGGTCTGCATTTCAATACCCGCAGGAATTGTTCCATCGGCAGGATTTACCGGAAGCTGTCCCGATACAAACACCGTACCGTTCAGATTAACTGCCTGTGAATATGGTCCTATTGCAGCCGGAGCCTTGATTGTAGCAATTGTCTTTTTCATTGTTATAATAGTTTCTGCAAATATAAACTAAAAATGGCATCAGAAAAACTTTGCCACCTCATTAACCGGTTTGCGGTCCGGACGGTTGGGGTCCGAAGCACGGTAACCCAGGCTGATGACCGCCATGATGCACTCATCTTCAGGGATGGCAAACAGCTTGCGCAGTTCATCAGAATTACGCATACCCATAATCAAGGTATCAAACCCACGCTCACGGGCTTTCAGTATAAAGTAGGCATTACTCAGGCCGTTATCGTATGCGCCCCAACCGTCACCAATCTCATTGGCCGGATTAGAACGGAAAAAGCCTGATTTACCCTTTACATACGTTGATACAATCATAACGGTAGCGCCCGCAGTATTACGTTTGTTACCGTCACCCACCAGATCCTTAACGGCGGCCACCTTCTCCGGGCTCATGGCCACATAATACTTTGAAGGCTGCTGATTGGCCCACGACGGAGCCTCCTGCGCACACTTGATAAGTTCCATAACCTCTTCCTGACTGATTGTCTTAGAAGCGTCATAGTCACGTACACTGCGGCGCGATGCCACGATTTCATCAAAACTCTGGACCGACGGTTGGTTTCCGCCACAAGCGCACAGCATCAAAGCTGCGCAGGTAATCTGAATGAACAATATTTTTTTCATATCCTATAGTTTATTCGGTTAATAATACATCAAACAGCTCTTCCTGGCGATAGTCCGATTCCTTCCACTCAAATTTGACTTTCTCCGGCACAAAGAATTGGTCTATCTTATAGTCTATGTTGGCCTTATGTGCCTGACTGAGTTGAAACGGACGGCGCACATAATACTGCTTTCCGTCTTTGATAAACTTGGCGCCTGTCTGATGAAACCTGAACGGCACATCCTTCTCAACACACTGGCGACGCAGATCCAGCACCCACTCATAATCACACGGCCTTGCATCAACCCCCGACTCCCCTCCTACCGATACCTCCTCAATACTACTGTCCAGATACTCAGATATATCCACCGCCGATATCAAAGGCGACACAATGATTGACTTGTGCTTGATAGGCAGCGCCTTGAATATAGGCAGACGATAGTCAGCCATCTGCTGGTTCTCAACCGTACAGCCAACCAGCACGTTGTCATAGCCATCGTCCCAGTCATCAGGGACGCACTCCATGAAACGGTCTATCCGCTTGGTAAAGAACATCATACGCCAGCAGTCCGGGCGCCACTCATCGGCATCCTTAAGCAGGAAATCTGATGTAAAGCAGGTAAATACCATCTTGCCCGGCTCAATTTTCCAGCTGCGGTCACGCTTACGCTTAACTGGCAGGTTGAATGCGGCGGTCTTGCGGGCCAGATTGCTCCCTATCTCACTACCGTACATCTGATCCTGCCTATAGACATAGCAGTACTTGCAACCCGGGCTTATCTTTGTACAACCATGCCAGGGATTCCAATCCGCATATATGCTCCAATGCTCCGCCATAAACGCAAAATTAATAAAATGATACGCATGGATAATCTTTGTCACATAAAAACAATTGATTATTATTGCAGATAATTATCAGAAAGACTGTTATGGGAAAATACTCTTTTATTATCGCAGCATTGCTTACAGCATCAGCAACACTTACAGCGCAGACTGTGCAGATGGAAGCCCGTATGGGCAGTGAATCAACAGTCAGCCCCCTGCCCAAGGAACTGACCAAAGACGGTAAGGCATATATGACCGTAGTGGATTTTGACCACAACGGGAATAAATCAGAGATAGGCATCTATGAAAGTCCGGGGCCACAGGGCATCAAACAGGCTATTTCTGTTCCGCTGCAGGAGTCATCGGACACATATTATGAGAAGGCCGAAGGTGTGATTGAGACAGTCAGGTTTGATAACAAGTTCTATGACAAGTTTACGGATAAGGATACCACCTACACCCTGTCCATGATTCCTGAGATAGAGGATTTCATCCGGAGATTATGGGGATACGGAGAGTCATTCCAGCTGATTGAGTTCTTTGATGCCGACGGCATGAAGGCTTTGATGGGCAACAACCTCAGGGATGACCAGTTCTACCTGTTTGAGCGTTACGGCCGTAAGTATCCGTATGAGTTCTGGGGCGTCAGCGATGACAGTTGCGTCTGCATGTACCACTACTTTGGTTATTATACCGAACTTGATACCACAAATGCCGTATGGACAAAAGACCTGGATTTCTCTATTGCCAATGACTACGAACCATATTCCATGAATCTTTCCGGATTCCTGTATCAGGACATTGACGGATCTTTCTATCCGACAACAGTTGTTTATGCCAGTCAAAACATATTCAACAATGATGACAACTGGGAGTTCCTGACCTTTGACATAGAGATGACCCGTCACCCGGGCGACGGTTATATCTGCGATGACCAGGTTGTAAGGAGAAGGGTTCAGCAATCCGGTTACATCAAAGGCCTAAGGATATTGAACGACAAAGGTGAACAACTGACTTACATAGGCATTCCCGATGCGAATGATGAAAGGACTACATATGTCAGGATTAATACCGTATCGGTACTGAACGGCCTGGTTTATATCCTTACATCTGAGGATGTACAGAAAGGCTTGGGTATTAACTACAGATGGAAAACATACGAAGGTATATATGTAATAGACCCCACTACAACCAGTGTCCAATCCATCTCCAGGGCACCTTCACGTATGGTGATAGACCCCACGGTCATAGAGCAAGGCAACAGGCTTGACATTAGTGTATCCCAACCTTCGGCAAATGACAATGTAACTATTACCGGAATGTCCGGACAAGTGCTTGAATCATCCCCGGTAAAGAATGGAAACTCCGTTTCTTTCAACACAGAAGCAATGCCAAAAGGCGTTTACAATGTTACACTTCGCAGCAATGGCGGATCTGTCGAAAACCAGAGGATAATAATCAAATGACAGATAAGGGACTCAAATACACGCAGTTGCTCAAAGAGGCAACCGCACTGCTGGACGGAGAGACTGATATGATTGCCAATATGGCCAATCTGGCTGCTATCATTCATGAGAATATGGGATTCTGGTGGACAGGATTCTATATCGTGCGTGCCGATAAGGACGGTAAGGAACAACTGGTTCTGGGACCGTTCCAAGGTCCGATAGCCTGCACCCGTATAGCTCTGGGCCGCGGAGTGTGCGGAACTTCCCGGGACACATTGCCTGCAGCAGCGAGTCCCGCAGCGAAATAGTGGTACCCGTATTCAAAGCCGATAAGGTATCGGCCGTACTTGACATTGACAGCAGGTATCTGGACACTTTCGATGAGACCGACGCCAGTTACCTGGAGCAGATTGTCAAACTGTTGAACTGAAACGCGTTATGGATATAGAACTGTTCCGCGAATACTGCCTGAGTCTGCCGCTGGTAACAGAGGATATGCCGTTTGATGATACGGTTGTGGTATTCCGCCTCAAAGGCAAGATTTTTGCCTGCATTACGCTCGATAAGCCCGATATTGTGGTACTCAAGTGTGACCCCGACCGCGCGCTTGAACTGCGTGACCATTACTCCGCAATAGAAGGTGCTTTCCACTGGAACAAGAAATACTGGAACCAGATACGTCTGGACGCCGATGTGGACCGTCCCCTGATAGAGGAACTTACCCGCCACGCCTACAACGAAGTCAACGCCAAACTCCCCAGAAAAGACAGAGTCCTTCTAATTGACAATTGAGAATTGAGAATTAACAAGCACCTGCGTAAAAAGCACCTGCATAAAGCCCGCGACATTAAAAATGGCCCGGAAATCTTCCGAGCCATTTTTATAATTCTCAATTCTCAATTTTCAATTTTCAATTAATCAAGTGAGTGTATCACGAGACCAGAGCGGAGCTTTGGCTCAAACCAGGTAGTCTTGGGCGGCATTATGTTGCCCGTATCGGCTATATCCATAAGCTGTTTCATGGAGACCGGATAGAGCGCCAGAGCCATCTTCATCTCACCGCTGTCAACGCGACGCTTCAGCTCACCAAGACCGCGTATGCCGCCTACAAAGTCAATCCTCTTGTCGCGGCGCAAATCCTTTATACCAAGCAGCTGGTCCAGAATCAGGTTCGATGAGATTGTCACATCCAGCACACCTATGGGATCGCAGTCATCGAATGTACCCTTCCTGGCGGTCAGCTTATACCATTCTCCATCCAGATAGAGTGAGAATGTGTGCAGCTCAGACGGCTTGAATATATCCTTGCCCTTTTTCTCCACGACAAAGTTCTTTTCAAGAGCCTTAAGGAACTCTTCCGATGACATTCCGTTCAGATCCTTGACCACACGATTGTAGTCAATGATTGTGAGCTGTGAAGCCGGGAAGCAGACTGCCATGAAGTAGTTATACTCCTCATCGCCACGATGGTTGGGATTCTGACGGGCCTTCTCGGCGCCTACCAGTGCAGCGGCAGCTGAGCGGTGGTGACCATCGGCAATATATAGTGAAGGAATACCTGCAAACCTCTCAGTTACGGTCTTGATATCCTCATCCTTGTCAATTATCCATAGCTGATGACGGAAACCGTCGCCCTGGGCAACATAATCATACTCGGGAGCCCCCTTTACGTACTTGGCAACAAGCTCGTCAAGCACCTTGTCATCGGGATAAGCAAAGAACACCGGCTCGATGTTGGCGTTGTTTACGCGGACATGCTTCATGCGGTCCTCCTCCTTATCGGCACGAGTCAGCTCGTGCTTCTTGATATTGCCCTTAAGGTAATCCTCAACGTATGCGCAAACTACCAAACCGTATTGGGTCTTACCGTTCATTGTCTGAGCGTAAATGTAGTACTGCTCCTTGTTGTCACGTACCAGCCAACCCTTCTCCTGGAACTTCTTGAAGTTCTCGGCAGCCTTGGCATATACGCGGGGATCAGTCTCCTCGGCTATAGGATCAAAGTCAATCTCAGGCTTGATGATGTGATAAAGCGACATCTCGTTGCCTGCGGCCTCGGCACGTGCCTCCTCCGAGTTGAGCACATCGTAAGGACGGCTCTGCACCTTTTCAACAAGTTCCTTGGGCGGACGTATGCCCTGGAAAGGTTTTACTATTGCCATTAGCGGTTAACCATGAACTTGGTGCAACCATCCTTGATAAAGCCGACAATCTGGTTGGCGGCTGCTATACCGGCGTTGATGTTAGCCTCGGCAGTCTGGGCACCCATCTTCTTGGGAGTAGCAAAGTAACGGCCCACAAACAGTTCCTCAAACTTTGTAGCTGCGGCAGGTGCTATATCGGATACGAACTTGAGGTCATCGCGCTCCTGCATCAGCTGAATGAGCTCATCCTCATTTATTATCTCCTTACGTGCTGAGTTAACCAGGACGCCACCCTTAGGCATCAGGCTCACAAGCTTACGGTCTATGGAGTTCTTGGTCTCATCAGTTGCAGGCAAGTGCAGCGAGATGAACTGGCAGGTCTTGTACATATCCTCAACATTGTCAACTGCATGCACACCGGCAGCCTCGATAACCTCCTTGGGGCAATATGCATCGTATGCATAAACCTCCATGCCGAAGCCCTTGGCTATGCGGGCTACGTTACGGCCTACGTTACCGAAAGCATGGATTCCCAACTTCTTGCCCAGAAGTTCAATACCTGATGTACCGTTGTAGAAGTTACGTACAGCGTAAACCATCAGACCGGCTACAAGTTCTGCAACTGCGTTGGCATTCTGACCCGGAGTATTCATAACGCATACACCATGTGCGGTAGCAGATGCCAGATCGACATTGTCGTAACCTGCTCCTGCACGAACCACAATCTTAAGCTGCTTGGCGGCATCAAACACATCGGCATCTATAATGTCACTACGGATGATGATAGCGTCAGCATCGGCAACTGCAGCAAGCAGAGCTGCCTTCTCTGAATATTTCTCAAGCAGGGCCAGCTCAAAACCGGCGCCCTCTATAACATCACGGATTTCATCAACTGCAACCTTTGCAAAAGGCTTTGATGTAGCAACAAGTACCTTCATATCAATATAGAATTTTAATTTTCAATTAATGGTTTGCCTCATACTCTTTCATGCAGGCAATCAGAGCGTCAACACTCTCCATAGGCAGAGCGTTGTAGCAGGAAGCGCGGAAACCGCCCACTGAACGGTGACCCTTGATGCCTACCATACCCTTGCCCTGTGCGAACCTGAGGAAATCCTCCTCCAGCTCCTTGTACTCGGGTTTCATAACCCAGCAGATGTTCATGTATGAACGATCCTCCTCATTGGCGGTACCGACAAACAGCTTGTTGCGGTCAATCTCAGTGTAGAGCTTTGCAGCGCGGGCCTCGGCACGCTTGGCCATCTCCTTAACGCCACCCTGAGCCTTGAGCCAGCGGAGTGACTCCAGAGCTGAATAGATGGTGAATGTGGGAGGAGTATTGAACATTGAACCGTTGTCGATATGAGTCTGGTAGTTCAGCATGGTGGGGATATAGCGGTCCACATGACCCAGGGCATCGTTCTTGACAATAACGAAAGCCATGCCTGAGGGAGCCAGGTTCTTCTGAGCACCACCGTATATGCAGTTATACTTGCTTACATCTACAGGACGTGAGAAAATATCCGATGACATATCTGAAATCAATGGAACCGGGCTGTCCAGGTCCCTGCGGATTTCTGTACCGTAGATGGTATTGTTTGTGGTATAGTGGAAATAATCTGCATCGGCAGGGATTACATAATCCTTGGGGATGTAGGTGTAAGTTGACTCTGCCGATGAAGCAACCTCAACAACCTCACCGAAAGCCTTGGCCTCCTTCATGGCCTTCTTGGCCCATACACCGGTGTTCAGATAAGCAGCCTTCTTGTTAAGGAAGTTATAGGGAACGCGGCAGAACTCCATGCTGGCACCACCGGCCAGGAACAGTACTGAATAACCTTCCGGAACATCCAGAATCTCCTTGATCAAAGCCTCGGCCTCATCAACAATGGGCTTGAACTCCTTTGAACGGTGGCTGATAGAGAGAATTGAAATGCCTGTGCCGGCAAAATCATAGACAGCCTGGGCTGATTTCTCAATCACTTCCTGCGGAAGAACAGCAGGACCTGCGCAAAAATTATGCTTCATGACGATATAATTTTTTATTGTTTTTGATTCGTGCCGCAAAGGTACTCCCTTAATTCGGACTAAAAAAATATTTTCAATGAAAAAAGTGATAAATTTTTCAACAATATACAAATATTTTGCAAACTCAAAAAGCCATATTATTTACACCTTGCAAACAAATATCGGAATTTTATGTCACTTTGTAATATTTTTTACAAAACCTCGCTGAAACTCTGACAAAAAGACAAAATATGTCACTATTTTGTAACTACCGATACAACGCCATGAGCACCTTTCTCACCCCAGATTTTCCTGCCGGAATCGGCGTCATACATATTCACCGACCTTATATTCTTGACGGGTATTCCCAGCAAACGGGCCAAATCACGTTTTCTGACTGTTCTCCTGAAATTACATGTAGCCAGTCTGCTCTCATCGATATCGGCAATCTGTCCGTTCAGGACTATCATAGGAAATCCCAGGTCAAGCACCAGTTCCTCCATACCGTCATCGATACCGGTCTGACGGGACAGGTCACTCTGCTTTTCATATGCCTTAACCTTCTCAATCATCTCGGCGGTGAGCTGGTTCAGTTCCTTTTGCTTGTTGTCATCAAAGAATTCCTTCCCGTTGACCAGAATTCTGGATACTGCCTTACCGTTAACCGTTATGGAACCGTCATCGGCTATTTCAACACCGGGAAGCTTACGAACCATATCCTCTACAGATGCACCTTCGGGCACTTTGTAAGCGGCGCTGTTGAACATAACAGTATCGTTTATCATCTGGACCTTAGCCACAACTGCCGATACGGCAAGCTCTGAAAGCATCCCTTGGTCACCTCTCATGGCAATCTTACCAAGATCAGTCATAGAATCAACCGGACTGATTGTAAAATTCCTGTACGTGTCATCAAAACCGGCGAATCTGGTGTTTGCAATATAGTTGCCCGGTTCAAGATCGCTTATTATAAACTCACCGTTATCATTGGTTCCACTACCACCTATATATATAGTATCAGCACCGTCAACCTGATATATCATTACAGCGGCAGAATAAAGAGGCTCAGCGGAATCAAAATCATATATTACACCTGTAACTGAATGATTCTGTGCAACCAATTGCTTAACCTGGGGCTCTGTCGGAATTTCAACTGTTATTTCCGGCTGTGGTTCCGGCTTTTCATCCTGTGCATATATCTTCTTAACCGGCTTTGGCACTATAATTACAGTCTTCTCAGGCTCCGGATTAGCCGGAATCATTATGCTGTCAACGGGATTGACATCTACGCTGTCCGCAATTACCGGCTGCTCTGACGGTTCATTCTGTGAAACCTGATTATCGGGAACATCCGTATTGAACGGAACAAGGAACAGGAGCAGCAGTACCGCGGCTACCGCCGGGATTGATATGGCTGAAGCAAGAATCCTGTGACGACGCCTTACGGAAAGGTCATGAGCAGCCTTTCTGGAGAGGAAATCATTCCAGTCAGACTCCGGCAGTTCTGCCTTTCGGCCTGACTGACGCTCTTTGATTATGTCTTCCCAATCCTTCATAGTCCTGTCTTGTTTAAATAACTCAGAATAGCCTTCTTTACGCTGGCACGGGCCTTTGCCATTATGGATGTGGATCCTCTCTCTGTGATACCCAGTTTCCCGGCAATCTCCTTATGGCTGAATCCGTCTATGCAGTACATATTGAAAACCGCACGTTTCACGGGAGGCAGTTCAGCTATTATTCCATCCAATACACTGTCAGGAATCTCCCTCACTGATTCAGCATCGGGCTCCATAGCATCCTCCAGTTCCTCACCGCCAACCATCTCAAGCGGAATCTGCCTGAACCTGCTGTTCTCCTTGAGCCTGTCAATAGCCATATTTACGGTAATCCTGCTCAACCAAGCCCAAACAGAGCCCTCACCTGAATACTTGAAAGACTTGAAGTTATCCATAGCCTTGATCATTGCATCATGCATAAGGTCACGGGCATCCTCCCTATTCTCAATGTACCTGAGTGAGAGCGCAAAGAGCCCGGCTGCATATCTGGCATACAGCTCCCCCTCTGCATCCCGCTCTTTACGGGCACACCCTAAAGCAAGATCTTGCTCAGTGAGAAAGGTTTTCCTCATCACTTTTTCAGGCCTTTCTGATAACTAAACTGAAAAACGCTGAAAATGCGTCTTGCCCAAAACAAAAAACTTCAGATTATCTGGCCAAAACACCGGAATCCAGACCACGAACTGTCTTGAAACGCATATTACCCTGCGGATCAATTATTATGGCAATTCCTGCCAGATAGTTTATCCACTTACGGTTTACCCAGTAGTGCAGGTCAACCTGTTTGTCCGATGCATATACGGCCATTGGAGTCACCATGTAGTCATGTGATACCAGCACATTGATACGCTTCATGCCCGGCAAATGTGCCTTGAGGGAATCCAGCCACTCCCTGCTGCGCTCCTCAAGGTTATAGAATCCCTCTTCCTTACCACCTTCATAGGCCCACTGTGACAAAGACTCCCAGTTGTCCCATCCGTTACGCTTGAGCGCAGGAATATCCTTGCGATACCAGTCACCGTTAAGTATGCCCCACTCCTCATGAATAAACTCGTCACCACGACCTATTGCAATGTTCTCACAGGTCTGCTTGGTGCGGTCATAATCAGAGTGAGCATAAAAAGCCTGACCACCGCCACCAATCTTCTCACCCACCATGCGGGCCTGAGCCTTTCCGTTCTCAGTAAGCAGTCCGGCCTTGGAATAATCCCTGCCGCGCTCACCATGACGGAGCAGGAACACCACTGTCTCATTGGCTTTTACCTCAGCAAACACATCTGCTATATCATTGAAACCAATATCAGTATAGGTTGTTTGAGCATTCAGATTCAATACGCCGCACATAATGATTGCGGCCGCCATAAGCATTATCTTTTTCATCATCAAATTGATTTTAAGTTAGAACAGGACACAAACTTACAAATAAAAAAGAAACGGACCGAGAATATCAGTCCGCTTCTTTCTCAATAATCAGTCATTACATACTTAATCAGTCACCCAACCTGAAGGTTTCTTGTCAATCCTGAGCAGATAATACTCGCGGTACGGGTCCTGGAGCAGTGATGCGTATTTCCTTGTAAGGTTTTTGATATCCTCAAGTTTTGATTCTATCCTCTTGATGTCCTGGTGTCCAATGGCATCATACAATGCATTGCCTATTGCCACAAGCGCGGCATTGTTACCACCTCTTGGTGACCAACACCTAGCGCAGAGAGTCCTGTTATAGAAACGGTATGTTGTGCCGTCAAGACCGGCAGCCACTATCATCCCTCCATTACCGGACTTGAGATTATCCAATTTCTGTTGCATCCACTTTTTGTCAGGCAGATTGCTGGCAGAATACACCGCCGCATCAAAAAGATTCTTGATCTGATATGCCAGCTCCTCATCAATCTCCATCACATGCGGATCCTGCTGATTCTGTATCTTCAGTTCAAGCCTGCACTTCTGTGACTGCCTGTTGTAAATGCATTGTATCTCATAACTCTCTTCAAAAGAAGGCTCCACCTTTGTAGCCCAGCACTTGATATCATATGTACTGGAATTGTTCCTGATAGCCTTCATCTGATTATCAAAACCTTCCGGATCATCAAAAATGTTTCCACCACCCATAGCAACAACCTTGAAGGTAACATCGCATGGTTGCAGATACTCATCGGTTCCCTGTCCCATAACCGGCATAGCCAGCGTCAACATAAGGCCGCATGCAGCCAACTTAAAACTCTTTCTGTTCATATTATTCTATTTTATCAAGTCCAATAACATAACTCGTTATCTCTATCGGAGCCGTAAATGTGGTGTATCCGTCCTTTGACACCACAAGCGTGTTGCCGGGTCTGGTAATCTTCAGGCTGAATGTACGGTCTTCAATTACGGTACTGGATACAGTATTTCCATTATCATCCACCTCGGCAACCACCGCACCTGTCGATGCATATCCTCCACGACCAGGACCTCCTAATTCATCTTTCTGCCAGCAGGTGACCGACCCCTTGATTACATCGCCCGGCTTCAATGCCACAGGAACAGGTTTAAGTCTAATCTCGTATGTTCCTCGATCAATGGGTAAGGTCTGCGTTTCATATCCTTCGGCCCCAAAAGTCAGATAATTATCAGGACTTTTTATGCCCATAAGCATGAAGAAACCGTCTTCCTGGCCAGATCCGCCAGTTGTGACAGCACGGCCCACAATGTCGCGCTCACAAATATTCACGCTCCTGTATCTGATAGGATTACCATTTACATCCAGCACATGCCCGTTAATCCTTCCACCCACTTTTGGTGCCGACGCAATAGGCTTGCGCAAATCCTCTTGCATCTTTTTAAGCAGCGAATCCAACTGCTCGCTACTCATCTTACTCAATTCATTGATCCTTTCAATTGTCGAATCCAGTTTAGCCTGCAAATCCGCATCTTCCTTATCGGCACCCACCGTCTGTTGGGCACTTAAGGGAAAGCTCACCAACATAAAAACCGATGTCAGCAACAAAAACAGTTTATTCTTTCTCATAAAGCAATTAATCCGGCTGTCTGTCATCTAAACGGATATATATGCAAAATGCGTCTCCTGTTTTAAAAAAAATTCCGTTATAGCCTCTCACTCCACCACAATAATCTCAACATTGGAAATCTTTGAATTCTCGCAAAAAAGTTGTAGGCAAGGGAACTCCTAACGACGAAGTGATGCAAGAATGGGATGAAGAAATATCCCGCATTGAACAGGAGGAACTTGAACTGACAAAAGCTCTATGAAAAATATGATTGTCAATGGCTTGAGCAAAATAATTTACCGCACAAATAATGACACAATACATATTGTAGGTTTCTGGGATTGTAGACAAGTACCCACAACCCAAGCCGCACAGATAAAGTAACATTTGGGTAGCAGTATATTAGAGCCGTTGGTCGAGTACCTACGGCTTTAATTCGTTAATAAAGAGCACCAAGAAACTAACCAAGAAAATGTCCAAACAGGTCGGTTGCGAGCCTAAAGAATGCTACCTTATTCCTGTTGTTAATGTCTTATGAGAAACCACCTATCGCGTGATGGGAATCCTGACAGATTGTGTCCAATGTATAAATGTCCAGAAAAACAGCATACTTATGTATTTGGCTTTTTCTGTTTAAGTTGAATTTTAAAATAGTACATCATATTGTGATGGCCTTTTATATCCAAAGGAGACATTAATCGGTGAGTGGCAAATAGTTCCGGTCAATCTCAGGTGTTTTAACTGTTCCTCCGGTATTTTGGGGAATACTATTCTAGGGTATTCTACGACCATGTCTCCCGCGCGTATATAATCTGTATCAGTGGGTACTCCCTCTATTCTGAGTGCCTTTACAATTGTGCCATCAGCCAAAGTCAGTTCAAAATCTGAACCAAAATGAGCTTTATAAGTGAAATCTGCATTTATAAACACATTCAAGCCTATAGTGGTCTCATTTGGCGATAGCTCAATTCTATTGATGGCCAGGGCATCACCTCCTTTAGTTCCATTCAATGAAATGGGAGTTCTCAACATCATGCTATTAATAACTTCTGTATCAGAAAACCTGTCTGTCTCGCCAAGTTGGATTCCGTAAAAACAGTATTCTCTTGTTCCTACAAAGTCAATATAATCTGTATTTAAAGGTATTGCCTCAAAATGAAGTGTGTTAAGGATTATACCTCTTTCCGGGACCCAACACAAACTTCCATTTGAATATCCATAGTCTGGATTGTACGGAAAACAGCTGAAATCTTCAAAGCCATCATCTTTTATTAGACGATATTCTTTTCCATCTGCAATTATTGAGGTGTTCATATCAGGCTTATACCAGCAGTTCCTTCCCAATCCCTGACGTGTAAGGACAAGAATAAATTCGTCTTCCTTAAAAACCGCTGTTTTAACCTTCATCTCCATGTCCGGATCAAAAAACACCTTTGGCCAATCCACTATCTTGACAGCATCTTTCTTGCAGTCTTCGGAAAGCCTTTCAGACAACTTATGTTCTACATCCAATAGCTTCATATCCTTATCCATATCATCTGTTTTGATATCGGACGGAATAAATGTCATCTGATAGTATGACGTTTCTTTTTTGTTGATGGCCAAATCATGACTGGTATTATACAAAAGAGTACAGATTGAAAAGTTTCTGATACCTCTTGCTTTTGCCGATTTCATAATTATGGCAGCATCGTTCCAGCTCATTTTTTCATCGGGATAAAAAGCAACGCTTTCTACACCAAGAATTGAAATCCAGTCAGCAATCATTTTGGCATCACCTTGAACCGTGATACCATTATGATCTAATTCATAATCTTCTTTACCGGTTGAATAAATACGGGCATATTTATAAGTTGAGTAGAAGGATTCGTTCAGTTGGTTTTCATTGGCCACTACAATAGTCCTACACCCTGAATGATTGAACAATTCAACATAATCACGTGCGTCTTCCAGTTTGGGATTCTGGATTTTTGACATAACCACAACCATTCGCCTGGGTATAGTATTCTTTCTCAAATAAGACTTTAACTCTTCATAACTGAAATGAGATGTATCAGAGAGTGTGAACCTGATGTTGATTGTCCCGTCCGGTAAAATCCAAACTGCTCCGGCTTCTTCCGGAAGCGTTTGGAATTTTCCCTGTCCGTACTTTTTATCAAGCAATTTTAAAGAACCATCAAAGGCATCTTTGCTTCTGTTTACATGTTGTGATGTAATGCAAGATGTAAAGATCAGAACAATAAAAAATAGATTGTACAAATAATGTTTCATAATACTACTTCATAACATGTTTATATTTTTTAATGATTACTGCTGCTTATCTATATTTTGATTGCCCTCTTTCTTCATCCTGCGGTAAAAATCTTTACTCTTTATTTCAAGTACGCCATTGGCGCCTCTGCTGCCCCAGAATGCCGTTGCTTTATCATCTTTAAGGAATGAAATGGATTTAATCTGTTTAGGCTTAATATCCAAAAGTCTGGCAACCTCTTTTCTTGAAAAGGAATCATTTGCAAAATCAAAATCAGCCCGTTTGTCACTATTCAAAATGATTACACTACCGTCCAACACAATTAACGGTTTTCCTGCGGTACCAACCGCGTGAAAGCCAGATTCTGATCCTTCTTATTTTCATATTATAATAATGTCAAAAAGCCAAATCAAGCGATTGTGATGCGGCCCAATCCTGGACCAATTTCTGGAATTCTTGGGTAAGTGACTGGACTTGGGGAAGTATCTCCTGAATAATGGTGTTATCATTCTTCTGTACAGCCTCTTTCATGGCTTTTGTTACATCAACAAGTTGTTTAAGTTTGCCGTCCTGGGGGCTCCAACATTCGGCAGCATAACCGTTATGGAAGAAAACAGTAGTCTCACCGTCCAATCCAATAACTGAAGCCAAGGGTGATGATGTATTAACAGCCAAACTAATCAGCTGTTTAAGGGCTGATGCCTGATTATCGGTAATAAACAGCTCTGTTTCACTGACCTTCATCTTTAAATCAACATCTTCCCATCTGACATTGTTGCGCTCAAAGCGAATACCGATCTCATTTTCTATCCTATCATATACTATATCGCGAGCCGCATACCAGATGTTTCTTTCGGCACGACGCATTACCAGTTTGTAACCCAAAGCTGTCCTTACACAGTAAACGCTTTCCTCAGCAGAGAAACTTGGTCTGGAGATGATGCCCCAGATTCGGCCATATACAAGTTCATCAAACTCTTCTTCAGTTGCCTGAGGCAGAAGCATACGCTCTACCAAACCAATATAACCACGCTTGAAATACTTGCTGGTCTGAAGCAAATCAATACGCTCTTGTGCATTTGCTACTATGGCAATGAATGTGAATGCCAGAAAAAGAAACTTTCTAATATTCATTTTTTCTTGTCTTTATACTTTTGTTGGCAAAAATAGTTCCCATATTCACAATCAACAAGGATTAGGCGTTGCAATATCGTTGCATTTTCACTGCATGTTGGGATCCCAGACCGGACGGATCCATAGATTATAAAAGCGTTTCTGCTGAGTCCATATTTGTATCCTTCCAGTGCCGGGCACAGGAACAGCATGATCGTTATAGTCGGCAGTAAAAACAAAACAGTATGGATTTCCATCATCGTTCATAGTGCCACACCAATATGCGCCATTGTTTAACAAAAATTGTATGGTATTGCCGTTTTTGCCAATTGCGTCACCTACCTGGGCGTTACCTTCATATGTGTAACCGGACACTTCTACAGAATAATGCACCCTCTCCAACTTTGTCAAGTCACAATTGGCAATAAGTTCATCCACATCGGCTTTTGTAGGCATACGCCATTTACCGCCTAGAACAGCCCTTGCCACATCATATTCTGTACCGCTTATTTCATTGCCTATATCTATGAAGCTATCGCTTTCCGGATTATAATATTTGTATTGGGAAAGACGCCAATCGTCATTGTTTATTCCACCTGCTGTGGGATACTCAAATGGAACCAACATTCCCCACTGATAGTTGAACGATGATCCGGCAGCCTCGAACTTAGTATCACCCAAATCGCATTTTGACCACTTTATGCCACTTGGCAATTCCAGGTCAACCCACATATTATCAGAACGAACAGTAGAAAAACTGTTCTCTGGACCATATACAAAGACATCAACTCCCGTACTGGTCTTGTAGCTGGCAAATGGCCGGCAATAATAGACGCTGTCTGGCTTCAAACCCTTTAATGCAACTGTATTATTACTGCCAAAATCACCAGTAAAATCTATTACGGACTGAGCGTTTTCTTTATTCACGCCTGATGACTGCGAGAACATTACGCCTATTGTGCAACTGCTCACGTCAGGCGCATCCATAGAGACGCTGATTGTAGCTTCGGCATCAACATAATGAACATTACCGTACTTGAGTTCATCAAACTTTGGACTGAAGATTGCGGTGGTGAATGAATAGACACTACTTATCTCACGGACTGTGTTGTCCTTGTTTTGGAAGAAAAGGCAAAAGCTGTATTCTGTCTCAGGATATAGACCTTCAATCCTGCATGAATATGATTCACCTGAGAATGTGCCTTTAGCGGAAATACTGCATCCCGGATTATCATTGCCGTTTTTCCAGGATTGGAAGATATCTGCAGCAGTATCTGTTTTTGGACAGAACAAGACGCCGTGATTACCAAGTGCTATGTCTGCCTTGGAGATGTCTTTGTATGTACCTGATATGGTTGCTGTGAATGACGTTGGCTTAACCTGTCCGGCAACCACGTTGCTTGACTCTTCAATTACAGGGTCCGTTGACTTGTCGCCGCACGATGACAGGAACAGGAAACCTGTAGCCATCAGTAAATAGATAGGAGAATAGAATCTTTTCATATTTATGTTTAGATATACATGGTTTTATCCTGTTATGTATTCTCATCGTTTGTTGATCCTTCTTTTTGTCTTGCGCTTATAATACCTGCTTCCTTTGTTGATTTTTCTTTTTTGGGATGTCTGAAAACGGGCCTTTTAAGGCCTCTCTGATAATCGGTAAGCGGGGCCTGATACTTCTCTGAGTCGTAGATAATAGGAATATAAGTCCTGATATAAGAATTATATTTTTGTCCTGACGCTCCCATATGTTCAGTATGGCGCAACGGGCCTACTAATATTACACCGTTGAATCGGCTCCAGTTTCCCTCTGCTATTCCAACTGCCCTTTCCCGAATTTTCCTTTCAATCAGCACATTTGCTGCAGTCTCTCCATATACGCCATCATTTTGATCATCTACTAAGACTGATGTAGAAGGACGGTCAGGAAATAAAAGTACATAATGATCCGGTTTGTTTTCCTCTGTAAAGAATCCAACCTCATCAAAGCCCACATTTGGCCTATCCCTTCTTTTCTCCAGTACAGACAAGTCATGCTTGAGGTGTTTGATACTTACCAGATATGGCTCAGAGTCAAAGCCATCACTTCTGGGAATTGAATACGCCTTTCCTTTGACTCCGGTAAATGAGTGTCCTTTAATCTCAATGGTACTGCCTTGCTTATATGATGAAATAAGATTCTCTAAGAATGTAATGGCATAATTTATAGATCCCAATTCTATTGTGACAGCCTTACCACCTTTATCAGCCACGCCAACAATCCAGAATTCATAAACGGAATTGGAAATGCGGATAAAGTTCAAATACCCCTTATATGCTTTATTATTTGTCACTATTCCGTCATTTTCAAACAATTCATCAATAGAATTTGCAGGATCAAATACATCTTCCCTATTAGCGTCAGTGCCATCTGATGCCATGACGCTATCCGTCTCTTTTACACCATTATTATAGATATCTATAACTTCATTGAACATCTCAAAGAGTTCCGGACTGATCTGTATATCCTGTGATGTAGTATTGTCTGATAAGGAGACCGTACCATCTTCATTATATGACAGTTTGCTGGAGAATCTGTCAGTTGCTTCCTTGAACTGTTCTCTCTCAACCAGGGACTTTGCATCACCATTCTTTACATCAACATCTATATATGTAATGATGGAATCATTCTTTGTCTGTTGGGTTGTCTCGCCAGGCGATGAAATCTGCCAATTGTTTTGAATGAACTCAATGGATTTTTGCCTTTCAGAACTGTCATATCGTTCTATGCGCGAGACTAACTGCGGGCGCTCCTCATTCCAATAGCGGTCATTAGCCTCTTGGAGCATTTTCTCAGTATCAAACATCACATCTTCTTCAAACATATTGTCAAAGAAAGTATTGTTTTCATCTATCTGATACTGAAGAATATCGTAGTAGAATGAAGGGATTCCCATAGACGTAAGGACTATTCTTGGAACAGACAATTTCATGTGGTTATTTTCTACCGTAACGTATGTATTCATGAAGTTGCCCAATTTCAGTTGTAAGGATAGTTGTTCTCTGGTAAGTAGTGTATCTGGTGTAAGCAAATAAGATTGCGAAAGCAACCTCTGATACTCTTCCTTTGAAATATCGGAATCATAATATTTGATGCTTCTGGTCATTACTTCTGAAATGGGTGTAGCTCCAGCATAAGCATAAATGTCACGGTTTCTTTTTACCCAGTTACCATGCGAATCGTATTCATAAGAAAAATCCTGTTTTGGCTGATTATCTCTGTGTTCTACATCCATCCGCGAATTCAGCAAATCTCCTTTGTCATTATGGGAATACAGTGTTCTGGTGGTCATATCATCAGAAATTCTGATAATCTCTGACGTATAATGAGTTCCTGGAGCATATTTGTAAATAATTGTCCATTGTGGTTCCCCTGTCTTTCCGTGTAACTCAATTATGCTGTCAAACCCGCCGTCAGACTGATAAGAAACAGGACCTATATGACCATTCTCAGTCTCAATGTAATATGGAAGGCCTCTTTCATTGCATTCAATTATCTGTTGCTTTTCAACTGTATCTTGTCCATTTGTCATATCAGGATATTTGTGTATCAAACGGTTTCCGTCTGGAACAAATACATGTCTGATGACAGAACCGTCAGAATATTCCATGGAAATTGCCGATACATCCTTAATAAGCCTGGTGTCCATCAGAGTCATGATATCACCTCTGTAAGGTTCGCCTATGCTAACCGGCACATACTTTCCGTGATTACCATATTCTATGTTTATCACTACAACACCGTCTGTACTTGTTCTTCTTGATACAAGACGGCCATTTTCATCATAATTATAATGTTCACTACCGTTATTTCTAATTATGTTGGCACCAGCTTCATTTGTCTGGCATATCCAATTGAGGCGTTCCAGTTGCATACCATTTTCGTTATATATGGTAGTACTGCCTTGCACGTCCCTGTCATTAACCTCTATTGATTTTATACCAGGAGTGGCATCCGTATAGTTGTCCCAATATGTTTTATTATCATCATAAACATTATTGGCCATCAAGCTCAATGAGACGAGTACCACTACCGGAAGATAAATGAGCTTGAGCAGATTTGCCTTGCGTGAATGCTTGCGGTTCATCATCTTGATTCTTGTGTGCAGATAACTCTCGCCCAAACCGTTTACAAGCGGGATGGACAAGCCGCCGGTTGCTATGCTTAACAAGCTTTGCTCATACTCTTCTATGTCCAGACCGGACTCAAGGACTGAGGCATCGGCCTCAAACTCCTGTACGCAGCACAAATCGTGTCTAAGAAGCCAAACTGCCGGGTTGAACCACTGGAATGCGGATAGTATATCTGTGGCCAACAACTCTATGGAATGATGGTGTGATACATGGGAATGTTCGTGACGCACTACTGCCGAATTCCATAAGGATTCAGACTGCGCCATATTTTCCGGAAGAACTATGCTATTCATCCAGCTGAAGGGACGGATGTCATCACTTGATATTACTATCCTGCAACCTTTCTTTTCCACTATTACCCGGCCGCGACGGATTATACGCAATACTTTCTGTACTGACAGGAGTCTTAACGCTATCAGTATTACTACTCCCAATGCATAGATGACTGCTGATATCGCTATCCAGTCTATTTGCCTATGGTCGGCAACGACCGTTGTTAATGCCTGCTGCTGTGGCTGCATCTGGAATTGCGATTGCTGCAATCCAGGTTGAGCCTGATGGTTGTATTGTGGTGTAGGAACGGCTACAGGAGTCTGAGCCACCTCCACTTCTGGGCTTTCAGCTAAGATTATGGGCTTATGGATTGTGATTACGCAGAACGGCAGTATATAAGAGATTACCAGCGATGATACAAGGACTATGCGTGCTGTACGGTGGAAAGTATCACGCCGTAGCAACAGGTGGTACAGCAGCACGAATACCACCGTAAGCAACGCAACCTTTAATATGTAAACAAGGAGGGGGGTCATTATTTCTTCTGCTTCCTGTTTTTCTTTATTTCCTTTATTATCTTCTCCAACTCCTCGACCGACAGTTTCTCATCCTTTACGAACGACATCACCACGTTTGAATAAGAGCTACTGAAGAACTCATCCACTATGCCGCTTATACCGGACTTGCTGTACTGCTCCCTGTCAACTATTGCGTAGTACTGATAGTTGGTGCCGTAGGCTTTGTGGCTCATGAAGCCGTCGGCCTGGAGTGTACGCACCTGGTTGGACAGCGTGCCGAATGATGGTTTGGGATCAGGATAGCGCTCCTGCAACTCTCGGATGAACATGGGCCCATAGGTCCAGTAGTAGTCCATTATTACTCTCTCCTTCTTGGTAAGACGTCTCATAAATATAACGTTTAATTGTTATTGACGAAACAATTTCGCTACAAAGAAAAAGGATAATTTTTAATCAACAAAATTTTTTCGCTAAAAAAATAAAAATAAGTAATTGTAATAACCATATTCTGCTACGCTACAGTTGCTACAATTGGATTCTTCCCATTTGCAGGAGCTGGACATACGGTTGGGGGACCATCAGTGAAGCGACGTTAAGCGAGAGCCCTGGAGGGTGGCGTTAAGAACGGCGTTTGTTGACGACGGTTAGACACCAGAGGTGGCTAAGACGGAGGAGTTCGCCGTTTAGCCCCCGAAAGGAGATCGAGTAGTCGCGGAACGTTGTGTCCCCCAACTGTATGTCCGGCGGTGCTTGGAAACATCGCGCATCGGAAATAAAAATAAGCGCTTATTTTATATTTCTCTCAGCTTGCACTATCTTTGCTGTATCTGATACCAGGGGGTATTCCGCTAGGCATATCGGTGTCAGGCCAGGGATGCCCCTTGTTGTTTGCAGATGATACTAATTTAAAAATAGAGATAATATGAATGATCTAGAACCTATTAAACGCAAAATCTATGAGATTAGAGGGCAACGTGTAATGCTGGACTTTGATTTAGCAGATGCTTATGGAGTTGATACGGCACAATTGAAAAGACAGGTACGCCGTAATATGGAAAGGTTTGAGGATGATGATTTTATGTTTGTAGTAACTCGTGAAGAACTTTCAAGATGCCAAATTGGCACCTTGAACATAAAACGAGGACAAAACATCAAATATCTACCCTTTGCCTTCACACAATTAGGGGTTGCTATGCTCAGTAGCGTATTGACTTCGCCTATAGCCATTAGAATTAATCGTGATATAATGAGAGCCTTTGTGTCGATTCAACACTTAACTATACAGCAATTACCTGACAGCAACACTGAATTACGAAAAGAAATTCAAGATCTGAGAGATGAAATAAACGAAATATTGAGAGACCAAAATGATATCAACGAAAGCACTCGTGCCCAGCTTGATGCCATAAGCACAGCTTTGGCTGAACTCCAAAGTGAACGCCCCAAAACGACTAAGAGTAATCCCATAGGATTCAATCCACCTAAGGAATGAAAAAGTACGAAAGGGGTCTGACCCCTTTTGCACCGAAACAGTGAAAAAGATTTTTCATAACTTTGCGTGAAAGCTAAGTAATGGAAAATGAAAAGAACTCTTGCAGTACTGGCTGTAATAGCGTTTGTATCATTATGCATCCCTGTTGCCGTACAAGGACAAAACAGCATAACGGGAACTGTCCTTGACAGCCTTACACAAGAGCCGCTGCAATTCGCCACAGTCTATATAAACGGCACTACCAAAGGGACTGTTACCGATGCCGATGGACATTTTGAACTGAAAGATGTTTCTTTCCCTGCCACTGTGGTATTCAGTTTTGTAGGTTATAAGCCTCAAGCACACGATTTTGTCCGTAAACCCGGCCAATTGTCGGTCAAACTAAACCCAAACATTGAATTGCCCGAGGTCGTGATAACAGACAAGAAAGTGAAAAGGAAAGACCTGAGTTATTTCAAAAGCATGTTCTTGGGCGATGACCGATGGGGACGGCACGCAACCATCAGGAATGAGAATGCCATTATGATTGAAAACACCATTTACAACGGAGCGTCTGTTTTCAAGGCCTGGGCCAGTGAACCCTTAATCATAGATTTGCCCTTATTGGGATATGTGTTATATGTGGATCTGGTTCATTTCTCGGTTGAACGCATTGGCAATAATACGCTGTGCGATATGCTTGGCTATTTTTACTACAAGCCTTACTCAATAGGAAAAGATTCAAAGCTTCTGAGTTTTGAGAAGAACCGCCGGCAGGCATATTACAATTCAAGCCAGCATTTCCTGAGGTCTGCATATGAAAACCGTCTGGAAGAGAACGGCTACATATTGGCTATGGCTGATAAAGTAATACGCCTGGACATGATAAAATATAAGCCCATAGACATTGAAAGGTATTCGGACAACATCGGGGACAATATGATGCAGATATTTGGCCTGAAAGACAAAAGGCTTAAAATACTGTACTACCATAAGTATGACGGCACCCCCTTGAATCTGAAAGAAAACAAGACAACCCTATATCCTTTTTCCGAGTCCGGGATTGCTTTCATGAAAGATACCTGCGTTTTCTATAAGGATGGTATTGTTATTGACAACAACATCCGGTTCATGGGTGACATCTCCAGAAAAAGAGTCGGCGCATGCCTGCCCGATGATTACGACATAGACTAGTCCGGCGGTGCTTAAAAAAGAAAAGCGGCCCCACAAAGAGCCGCTTTCTCAAAAATAATACAAAAGGGGACAGACCCCAATTGTACTGTTTTACCCACCAAAGTTATCGTACATGATTGATGCAGGATCAACACCCAGGTTATCCAGCATACCGGTAACAGCCTTTGACATCGGGCCAGGACCGCACATGTAGTACTCGATATCCTCGGGAGCCTCATGGTCCTTAAGATATGTCTCATACATAACATTATGCACAAATCCCGGAGTATACTTAACGCCTGCTGCATCGGCTGCGGGATCCGGACGGTCCAGAGCCAGATGGAAGTGGAAGTTCTTGAACTCCTTCTCCAGACCCAGGAAGTCATCCAGATAGAACACCTCGTTAAGAGCACGTGCACCATAGAAATAATGCATCTCACGGTCAGTGGTCTTGAGAGTCTTGGTCATGTGCATAATCTGTGCACGCAGAGGAGCCATACCGGCACCGCCACCAACCCAGATCATCTCCTTCTTGGAGTCAAAGATAGGATGGAACTCACCGTAAGGACCTGACATGATAACCTTGTCACCCGGTTTGAGGCTGAAGATATATGATGAAGCCACGCCGGTGGGAACATCCTGGAATCCAACCTCAGGTTTTGGTTTGAAAGGAGGAGTAGCGATACGTACCGTCAGCATGATGCGGTCACCCTCGGCAGGATAGTTAGCCATAGAGTAAGCGCGGATGGTAGGCTCGGTAACTACAGACTTAAGACCGAAGAGACCGAACTTTTCCCATGCAGGCAGATACTCGGGACCGATAAGGTCCTTATCGATATCCTTATTGTAATCCATAGAGTATGCAGGAATCTTGATCTGAGCATAGCTTCCGGGCAGGAAGTCCATATGCTCTCCGGGAGGAAGCTGAACGATGAACTCCTTGATAAAGGTAGCCACGTTCTTGTTGGAGATAACCTCGCACTCCCACTCCTTGACACCGAGTACGCTCTCGGGAACCTTGATGGCCAGGTCACCCTTGACCTTGCACTGGCAACCCAGACGCCAGTTGTCCTTGATCTGCTTGCGTGTAAAGTGGCCCTTCTCAGAGTCCAGAATCTCACCGCCGCCCTCAACGACCTGGCATTTGCACTGTCCGCAAGAACCCTTACCACCGCAGGCAGAGGGCAGATAAACACCGTTCTCGGCCAGAGTGCTCAAGAGGCTTGCACCTGAATTCACCTCAAGTTCCTTGTCGCCGTTGATGGTTACCTTGACCTTGCCTGAGGCAACAAGGTAGCTCTTGGCCACCAGCAGAATCACTACCAGCAGCAGGATAACGGCCAGGAAAACTATAATACTTGAAATATAGATGTTGTTCATAATATTACCTTTTTAAATTGCCAGACCTGAGAAACACATGAAAGCCATAGCCATCAGGCCCACGGTAATGAATGTAATACCCACTCCCTTCAGAGGCTTGGGGATATCGCAGTATTCCATCTTCTCGCGGATGGCAGCCAGGCAGACGATAGCCAGAGCCCAACCGATACCTGAACCCAGTGCGTATGCGATTGAGTCACCGAATGAGGTTATGGCCTGAGTGTTGTCCGGATCCATTCCGATACGCTGCTGCATGAACAGTGATGCACCCATGATGGCGCAGTTCACGGCGATAAGCGGCAGGAATATACCCAGTGAGTTGTAAAGTGACGGTGAGAATTTCTCAACCACCATCTCAACCAGCTGGACTATACCGGCTATAACAGCGATGAAAAGGATGAAACTGAGGAACTCCAGTCCCATGGGCTCAAGAACCTTGGTCTGAAGCAGATAGTTTACAGGGAGTGTAATGAGCTCAACAAAGATAACGGCTACACCAAGTCCCAAAGACGTCTTTACGTTCTTGGATACTGCCAGAAATGAGCACATACCCAGGAAGAAAGCGAATATCATGTTGTCGACGAATATCGACCTTACGAATAAACTGAAGAAATGTTCCATAGTTCTTTACGCTTTGAGATTAGTTTTCCTGTAAATCCTTGTTCTTGGCGCGATGGTACCATATGATGCAGCCGGCCAGGATAAGAGCCATAGGCGGCATGATCATAAGACCGTTGTTCAGGTAACCGGCCTCATAGCAGGCCTGCGGTATAACCTGGAAACCGAACAATGTTCCGCTACCGAAGAGTTCACGTACAAAAGCAACCACTACCAGGATGGCAGCATAACCCAGACCGTTACCTATACCGTCCAGGAACGATGCCCAGGGACCGTTCTGCATGGCAAATGCCTCCAGACGACCCATAAGGATACAGTTGGTAATGATAAGACCTACATATACTGAGAGCTGAACGCTAACATCGTATGCAAAGGCCTTGAGGATCTCGCTTACTATAGTAACCAGAGCAGCTACCACCACCAGCTGGATGATGATACGGATACGGTTAGGAATAGTATTGCGCAGGAGTGAAATGATCACGTTAGACATAGCCACGATGACGGTCACTGAAAGGCCCATCACGATGGCAGGTTTGAGCTGAGCCGTTACGGCCAGAGCCGAACAGATACCCAGAATCTGAACCAATACAGGGTTGTTAACCCACAACGGCTGTTTGAAAGCCTCACTGTTCTTGTTTGCCATAATCCTATCAGTCGTTAGAGTTTTCATCGCAGCACTCATCGGCACCCTCCTCGCAGCCGCCTTCCTTGCAGCACTGCTTGGTCAGGAACGGGATGTATGCTGACAGCACCTTATTAATCATAGTATTCACACCGGTCGATGTGATGGTAGCACCGGTCACACCGTCAACCTCAAACTGTGAGCCCTTGTCGGCCTTGCCGTACTTGACCACCTTGAGGCCAACCTCCTCGCCGTTAACCACCAGCTTGCCGGGGAAACGGTCCTGGAATTTGGTTCCTGCGATTTCACCGCCCAATCCGGGAGTTTCGGATGAGTGTGAGAAATAGACGCCATAGACTGTGTTGCGGTCCTCATTCAGGGCAATGTAACCCCAGATGATACCCCACAGACCAAGTCCGTTCATAGGAATCACAAATTTGCGCTCACCATCAATGTCAGCCACAAATACGTGGAAGTTACCGTTGTCAAACTCACTCTTGTAAGAGGTGTTGAACTCGCCCTCATACTCAGCCAACTTGCCGTTGGGCTGCATGAGTGCATCGGCGGTAATAACCTTGTCATATGTAGCGGCAACATCGGCCTGATCCCTCAGGTTGAGGGCAGACAGGATCTGTTGTTTGGTATCGTTGATGACATTGGCGGTCTGACGCTCCTTGAGTGTCTGTGATACGAACACCAGGAGGAAAGCCACTATGATAACCATCACGGCAGCATAAACGATAGTATATACGTTGCTGTTGGTGTTGAGTCCCTTTTTGGCAGGAGCGGCAGCCTCTGCGCCGGCCTCAACAATCTCCTCGAACTCACTCTGAGGTGCCTGACACATGGGGCACTTCTCGGGAGCCTTGTCTCCTTCGTGGACATAGCCACAAACCTTACATCTGAATTTTTTCGTAGCCATAATCCTTATTTGTTTATTCTGTTAGCACGTTTGTTCACATTACGCTGTACGACGCACCAGTCAATGAGCGGAGCGAAGCAGTTCATAAGCAGGATGGCAAGCATCATACCTTCAGGGTAACCGGGGTTCATCACACGGATTGTGATAGCCATGATACCGATGAGCAGACCGTAAATCCACTTACCAACCTCTGTGCGGGCCGATGTAACCGGATCAGTTGCCATAAATACGGCACCGAAGCAGAAACCGCCCAGGCAGATATGCTCGTACCAGGGCATCTGAGCCATAGCGTTGTCGGGACCCCACTGGTTGTATACCAGAGCCATCAGGATACCGCCTGCGAATACTGAAAGCATTGTCTTCCAGCTTGCGATTCCGGTATAGAGAAGCAGCAGAGCGCCAAGAGCGATGGCGATAACGCTGGTCTCACCTACTGAACCCGGAATCAGGCCCCAAACCATATCCATTGAGAATGCGGGAGCGGTTGCGGTGGTAGCGGCCGTACCCAAGGCGGTAGCGGCTGTCATGCCGTCAACATCGGCACCAAGGCCGCAGATAGCGTGGTCAACAACCCAAACTGTCTCACCTGTAATCACCGATGGATAGGCAAAAAATATGAATGCGCGGGTAATCAGGGCCACATTGAGGAAGTTCATGCCTGTACCACCGAATATCTCCTTTGCAAAGATTACCGAGAAAGCTACAGCGATGGCAAGTATCCACAACGGAGTGGTAGCGGGAACTATCAGAGGGATGATGAAACCAGATACCAGGTAACCCTCCTGAATCTCCTCGTGTTTCCACTGGGCCACGATGAACTCGATTGTAAGACCTACTACATATGAAACGATAAGTCTTGGCAGGACAGCCAGGAAGCCGAACCAGAACATGTTCCAGAACGTACCGTTGACACCGGCCAGAGCAAAGTGCTGATAGCCTACGTTGTACATACCGAACAGCAGAGCCGGGCACAGGGCGATGACAACCATGATCATCATGCGCTTGCTGTCAAACGAGTCGTGAATGTTCACGCCGTTCTTTGCGGTGGTGTTCGGAACATAAAGGAAGGTCTCAAAACCTTCAAAAACCGAACGGAAAGCGTGCAGTTTGCCACCCTCCTCGAATTGCGGTTTAATCTTGTCTATGTAATTTCTTAAACTCATAACTCCAAGGTTTTAGGCCATTTCGGCACGAAGGTTATTCAAGCCCTCACGTACGATACGCTGAAGCTCAAGTTTAGATGAATCTACAAACTCGCAAAGGGCAAAATCCTCGGGGGCCACCTCGTAGATGCCGTATGCCTCCATCTTGTCGATATTGCCTGTTATGATAGCCTTGATAAGGAACTCGGGATAGATATCCATGGGGAATACCTTATCGTACTCATTCGACATAATCATGTGACGCTCACCGCCCTTGATGCGTGCATCGATGCTGTAACGCTTCTTGCAAGTAAGCCATGAGAAGAATGTGCGGCTTACGCTGTACTGCTTGAAGCGGGGAGCTATCCAGCCCATGAACTCGTTTACGTCGTCACCCTCGGGGATAACGGTCACCATATTGGCGAATGCGCCCAGGTAATCATCCTTGGTGCACTTGACACCGGTAAGCACGTTACCGTTGATGATGCGGATATGCTCAGTCCTGTTAAGACGGCCGTCAACTACCGATGAAATTTTTGCACCGGCTATAACCTTGAGGTACTGGGGATTAACTATCTCCTCGCCTGCCACTGCAATGACGCGGGTCATATCCACAACGCCCTTGTTGAACAGACGGCCGATGAATATTACTGCCTCGGGATCGATGGTCCATACAATCTCACCCTTGTTCACTGGCTTGATGTGGTTGATCTGAACGCCCACGTTGCCTGCGGGATGAGCACCCTTGAATGCATACAGGTCAACGTTCTTTGCATCGGTAAGGGTCTCTGCCTTCTGGTCTGCGCTGATGCTCAGGGTTGTGGGGGCAATCTTGGCAATTGCGCTCAGACCTGTGCGGAAGTCCACCTCATTGCCCTGGAGCACGAACTCAAAGTCAGGAGCAAGCGGCTTTGAATCAAAAGCCGACACGAATATGCCGCGGGGGGCATCAGCGGGGTTAGCGATCACGTCGTAGGGACGCTGACGGAAGAAAGAGAAAAGGCCCGACTCCAATAGGGCGGCCTTTACCTCCTCACCTGAGAGCGACTGTACGCTCTTGGTGCCGAACTCTACATAGGTCTGCTTTGCATCGGGCTTGACCACAATGCTCATGACCTTGCGGCGTGCGCCACGGTTCACTGCCATGACCTCACCGCTGACAGGCGAAACGAATTTCACCTCAGGGTGGTTCTTGTCAATGAACAGAGCCTCACCGGCCTTGACGGTCTGCTGTTCCTTGACGACCGGCTTGGGAGTGACTCCGGTAAAGTCATCGGGGCATAACGCGTATGACTCCGAAAGACCAACCTCTGTCAACTCCTTGACGGGAGCGCCCAGCAACTTGATGTCCAGACCTTTTCGTAAACGAATGATTTCTGCCATTTTGTTGTTA
>CADCBO010000002.1 GCA_902799685.1 uncultured Bacteroidales bacterium | reverse complement strand
TTTGAAGGCGTAATCCGGATCAGATGGGTTCACCCCATCTACTTCAGGCTGATAGATAACACATGCACCCAATAGCAATGTCAACAACATATCTGCAAAAATCAGCTTTACGCCTTCAACTATCCAGCATTCATCAACTTCCTATTGGCTTTCTTCCCCATTGCGGAACAAAGATGTATGAACAGAACTGCCACAAAGGGATGTCAACCCCATAGTTGCCACTCTTTTGACTCAACACCACATCTTCTATGATAGTGCCATCATCATTGTGAGTAGTCACTCTAACCTTGCCTCGCAGGATAACAAAAGACTCATCCTTTGTTGGGTGCCGATGGATGGGTACCACAGTCCCTGGCTCCACTGCATTCAGCATCCGATGACACTTATCCTCCAGCGACTTTATAATTCTTCACTTCCCGTACGCCCTATCCTTAGCCTCAAAAATAGCGCTACGCTCAAACACCTCAATACTATGCCAAGCCCCCTTAGGAATCTGAATCCCGAACTGCCCCTCCCTGGGACAAATCCGGAACCGCGACACCTCCTTAAACTGGCTCTCATCGGCCGCCGTCTCGCCATCGTGAATAGGCCCTCCGGCATCAACATTAGGCAACTCCTCATAGAAAATCCAATCAATGCACCCCTCCACGCATATAGCCGTCTCCGATGTCTTTAAATGCCGATGCACAGCCACTTTCGTACCCGGCTGAAGCACATTCAGCATCCGCTGGCTCCCATCCTCAGGCGTCGTCCTCAAATCATAGTTCTGCCTGAGCCGCTCATTTACCTGCGCCTTATCATGTAGGGCCGATAACAACCCGCTATTCAACAGTTGTATCTCCATAATACAAGAATCATGACACCAATTCCTTATCCAGCATTTCACAGATATACAGACTCCCCTCTTCCTGAAGATAAGGCTTAGTTACAAGTTGTTCGTATGTCTTTGATGACAACACATAATCAAGCGCAGAATCATAGGTATACTGATACTTCTTAATTAGAAATACCACCATCTGCTTGATCAGATAATCTATTATTTCGTAGTTGACTGTCATTTATCCAAGTATGTTAAGCAGTCCAGCGCGTTATTAGAGCAAAAAGCCACCTGATAACTCTTGAACCTGTTATACTGTATTAGAGGAGCTATCTCCTCAAACGTCTTCTCACCTGACTTTACCTTCATAAACAGATTGGCAAGTCCTCTATCAGCGATTGGGCCGATAATTATGTCATATGCCGGGCGTCTAAACCTCTCGTTCTCACGATTATCAAAAACAAATCTGGCCCACTCAGCATCAGCATTAAACCGTTTAATGCTCAATACTGATGTCTTAATCCTTTTCAGGTTCAGAGCATATTTGTTGATCGTAGGTGTTATGAGGGACAGTTTCTCCGCCCAATCCTTAGCAGTGCGCAAATCATATGTAGTATAAAAGCACTGCCCAAAATCACGATATCTGCTACCAGAATCCCAAACCGGCATTTTTACATTGGTATCAGAGCCATGGTACAGAGTAAATTGTTTGATTTCCATTTTTATATCAGTTTTTGCATCTCATTTACAAATCGCATCTTACTAATCCTGGGCGATCTACGTAGATAGCTGTAAAACCGCGGATAAAGATTCTTACTCCTAATCTCATGTGACATTTCACCAATAGATACATCACGCCTGTTAGCCAACACACGCAAACAATCCGTAGCCAACTGTACTTGTTTAGCTGAAAGCGGACGCAAACTCTTCTCTGCCGGCCTTCTATTTACCACCGGCAACTGTCCGTATAATTTCTGTTTTGTGCACATAGTATTTATTATTTCGATTGTAAAGATACAATAATATTAATCAGATTCTATTTTGTTATTACTAATATCGTCAGATGTCAGCTTAATCCTTCAGTACTTAATCTACCGCCTCATAGCACACTATCGATTTGGCTTAGTAAACCGCCATGTTTTGCCATTCGCATACGGATAGATATCAGCCTCACCCCATGTTCCGTTAATATAATAACATAAAATAGGTATTCCACCTGACGCCGTTTTCAAAGTAGCAGGCATATACAATTGTTGGACAATGCTTGCCAAGTGCTCAAACAGACCGCGAAATATTAAATATGAATAGCAGTAAATCTTCTCCCATTCCTCAAAACATATAGATTGAACTTCATCCTTATTCACCTTCTTATAATTATCAAAACATATACCGCCTTGTATGACCTGAAACTGTGAATGAGCGACAGCATTACGAATTTGGCGTCTGTAACCCGTTTGCATTGCTTTCTTAAACATAGGGCACACATTCAGTTTTTTAATTATTTCGTCTCTAACATGGTTACTCTTATTTTTATCCAGTTTATACATATCCAGCTGCCAATCATACCGCTCTCCATTTGCCACCCTAACTATTTCTGTCAATATCCTAAGAAAATAGACATTCTCCCATATCTCTTGGTAAGCCTTCATTTCCGTTTGTATTGATACCTCAAAGTCGGAAGTTCCAAGAAATAATGCATAGCCGTTTTTTTTGAAGTAGTCATCATCTTCCGTCATTTCTCCGATACCGTTATAAAACAAGGCATTTATATGCTGAAGACTATTTAATCCTTCATCACCTAATCCTATTACCGTATCTTTTCCAATCATAGTTCCATTCTGCTGACAAAGAAGCAGGTCACCAGGATGAAACATATTCTTACGACAAGTCTCAAATAGTTCCCTAAATGGCTCAACCATCTCGTCATTATATTTGTTTACAAAAGAACTCCTCAGCATAATAATTCATTTTTTTCCTATTGCCACTCGTAGCATCCCGTCAATTTTATTGGGTTCTAATTCAAGCACATTATTCCCATATCTCTTTGGAGTTTCAGAGAAACCATATGATAATAGAATCATTTTCACCATAGATGTTTTTCTTTCACTTTCGTAGTTTAAAACATAACCTTTTCTCTTTTGGGAATCAGAATAGTGTTTCTGTATTGTTTCAACCGCCACCCTATTAACATCAACACCAGATATAAGAAATGAATCTAGTTGATCTACAAAAATATGAACAGCACGAATAATAGATGTAATCTCCTTAAATGACGGACTTGTTCCTTCTTCAAAATGCCTTAAAGTTTCTTTTATATCCAACCCTTGGAAGTTATCATGAAACCATTGTTTGTTATCAGAGGCTGTTAAAACGTCCTTATATTTTTTAGATATGATATTATCTGCATCAAAATGTGTGGTATTGTTTCTCCATTGTATTCCTAGGGCTACCAATGACGCAAATTTGTCAATATCATGCAAATCTGTCTTTAATAAGACAGAAACAAATGTATCCATTTTTTGAGAAACAGATTGACCTGCTCCTGATAACTTGTTAGAAATTTCAACCGATTCGATAATTGAAGGTTTTCTATGAGTCAGAATAAAATACATATCCAAATTATCAATAACCCAGGATAAAGCTGCATTAAGAGCAAATCGAGAGCTTCTTTGAGCAGAATTCTTCATATTTCTCGGGTTCCATGATGTACTAAAGGTTGGAGATTTGATTATTTCTCCTGACTCTATAGCATCCAACCCCACCAAGATTGTTATCAAAAAATGATTTGCACTTCCTATTCGTTTCTTAAACGAACGCTTTGCATAGCTGCTTTCTAAAATCAAATATTCCATATATATTGCTGCCAAAAGAGAATCGAACTCTTTCCTCACACTTTTAAGGCATTTGCTAATGCTCTTAAGGCGTGCGCCCTAACCTATAGACCATTGGCATTTTTATCATTGAGGTTCTTACTTCATTCTTATCAACTAGCAATCTATTACAACCACCATTTTATATATCTCCCTACATCAACATCCTCTCAATGTTCCTCAGCATTTCTCTTATCTTATCAGAACTCTCCTTCCATTTAGCCAACATAACCTCATCTTTCGTATTTTGAGCCACAATCTTATCTATCTTATCAATTTGATCAAAGTATCCAGCAAATTGTACTTCTCTTTCTTTATTTAATTGTTTATTCTCAAAATCTATCACCTTGTTATACAGCCTAACGATGTCATTCAAGACATATATGTATTCTATCAGTATATCCAATTCATCCTTCTTTACATCTTTCTTGAAATAATCTAGTACGACAACTGTGGATTCTATTTGTGTTTTCTTGATTGTTCCAAAATGAGTAAAAGCCACAATCATATCTTCATCTTTCAAAAACGCATTTGTTGAAAGAGCAGCTAATTTGCGTTCAATCCGCTCTGCTATTTCTACCATTTGCTCATCATCGGTTTTGATAAGCGCTTGTTTGATAGCACGGTTCCAATATGTACCCGCTCGTTTGTCCTCATCAAACCCATATAGTTTTTTGAAACCTTCATGAGTTGATATTATCAAATATGACAAGTTCTGCCGATATTCGGCAAAACTCTCAGAGCGGCAAAATGCCATGAAAGTAGTTAAAGAATCAAGATAGATAGAAAGAACATGCAGGCCAATATTATTATCAGTCATATCTAGCCATTGTTTATTCTGAGTCATATCTAACTGATGCTCTTTGCAAATCTTTTCTGCAACTTCCAATCGCCTCATAATACTTTCCACGATACCACCATACTCTTCCAAACCATGATGCAATGCTTCTATCTTCTCATTAAGGCTAATTTTTCCAAAATTCAATGTCTGAATGGGCATGGGTTGAGCCCACGAAAGATAATAGACCATTCCCAAATTATCCTGTAATTCCTTTACCAGTAAAGAATGAATCGGTTGTATAAAGCCCAATGCCTTTCCTATTCTTTCAGTCACATTACGTTCACTTACCATCGAAATATTCTTAAAGAACTCCGTCGGTTTATCGCTAAAGTGTTTAGAAACATCTCGTAACATGCCATCAAACGCTTGTGCATATTTCTGAAGAAAGGCATCAGCTGCAGCTGCTATCTCTGAACATTTCTCTGGATATTTTACACTAAGTATGGATTCTATCTCTTTCCATGTCGTTATTTTACCCGTAAAACCATACAGATACTTATACATCTCATGACTAGTCACCACACTTCTCCGAATGTTATACTGTTTTTCTACATTCAACGAGGACTTCAAACTGGCTCTACATTGCACACACAAAGAAAAAACGGCATAGCATACATTGGCATGAACGCGAACCACTTTTTCCAAGTATTCCCTGTCCACACCTTCTATATTATCTAGTATACCTTGACGGAAAGCCTCCATCAGCACCAGATCTACATACATTTCATGGTATGTTGATTCTATAGTCTGCAACATATTCATCGTAAGATTATTAATAGTCTCTAGCGATGCAGGCCGTTGCTTATCATCTGTTTCCATAACTATCTATAATTATCTGTACCCTATATGATAAGGGGAGGCTCATCCTCCCGAGCCTTTTCGTGGAGCGCCATAGTCAGTTTCTCACTCAGCAATTGGAAATATCTTATCGTTTCGTTCGATATCAGATAATAACGCCCTAATGCCTTACTTCTTCAGCGACTCCAAATACTCCGCATGCAAATGATAGTACTTCCGCATAAACCAAACATAGCCCAAAACCAGCACCACCAAAACAGCACCCAAATAAATCCAATGAGCCCAAACCGTATCAGGAATAACCAGCACAAACACCATAGAAATCACCAGCTGCAGCAACATATAAAAGAAAGTAACCGTCATATGCCCAATCTTAAGCTCATTAGCCATCAGCTGGAACACATGCTTGCGATGCGCCTGGCCCAAGTTTTCATGCAGCATAATCCTATGAACAATCGTGCAAAAGCCATCAACGCCATAAACAACCATAAAGATCAACCAAGTGATATCACCAGTGCGCATAATCAGCATACCAATCATAAACAGCAGAATGAAAGCAATTCCGACCGATCCCACATCGCCAGCAAAACACTTAGCCTTGCCCTTGGGCCTGAAGTTGAAATAGCTAAACACCAAATTTGCCAATAGCACAACAACAATCAGCGACTCATCCACAAATCCCATCTTACGATTCAACTCGAATAAAGGAATCAAAATAGCAAAGCTATATCCAGGAGTGATGCCATTGATGCCATCCATAAAATTGTAGATATTAGTTGCACCAACGCACACAATCAGAGCAGCAATAACAAACAGCACCTTAATCCACAATGCACTCTCAGCAATCATAGAATCTGGAGATGAAGTAAACAACTGCAGAATAAGCAACCCCATTCCTATGAATTGCCCTACCAATCTAACAGAATCAGGTAGCGAACGAATATCATCAATAAAACTCAAGGCCGATACGATCATAACCGCAATCAGAAACCAAGGGTAGTTCAAGCCATAGAAAACTGACCATATCCAAGCGCTAAGCATAAAAATAACACCACCACCCCTCAACACAATCGTTGAATGTGATGACCGCTCGTTAGGCTTATCAATAATATTATACTTATCCGCAATACGGAAGTATACCAATTCAACCAACAAAAGAATGGCAGCAATAATAACGTATGTCATATAATTATCTTTCAAACTTATAGTCGATATTTTCTTATTAATAGGTTACACTGTGGATACGAAGTCTTTGTGCTACAACAAACTGGAGAACAAATCATAATAATCGCTTGATGAGCTCACAGATCCGCCATAATACCTATCTTCTAAATCCCAGTCATCGTAATCCGAATCTGGGCTGGAAAAGCGGTTTATGACATCATTAATCGCCTCATCCCAAGCATCAACATTAATACTAGGATAATGTTTGGCTAATTCATGAATATCTTCACGAACATATTGACATTCCTCCTCATCCTCGACTGAACTCAAATCACTATCTAGCGTATACTCCAATTCATTGAGAAAAGCTGGGTCTACCATCAAATACTTACCTCTATCAGACCTCTCCATCAGAGATACAGTATTTACATAGTCACTACCGCGCAGTAATTCTGGTTTAATCATATCAACCATAGCATCTAAGTCCAGATCATAAAAAGATGGATCTATCAAATTCAGTAAAGACATCCTGTCTTCAAGATTATATTTCGTACACGTAAATAGTTCTATATTGATTACACTTTTCAACAGTTCCGGCTTAGATCTAAATAGAATTGGAAATGAGCGTATCATTTCAATCAGAAGAATCAGTATATTAAATGGTTGTCTCATCCAACCACCAGTATATCTTACGAGCCTTGAATTCTTTGGCTCAATCAATTGTCTTTTAAAAGTTTCTTCCACATGACTCTCCAAATCGTCTGTAATATGAATCTTCCCATAGTCATTTCTTTCATACCCTTTATCAGTAAATGTACCTGCTACTTGATTTGCAAATAAAGCATTGTCTATTAAACTTGCTTGTAAGTATTTTCTTTGTCGTATATAATCAATCAAGAAGTCATAAACAGAAGGATTGTGGAATAAAACATATTCTTTAGTTCCTTCCTTTATGGTAGTTATGAAAGTTCCTAACAAATCCTTAATAATAGTATGCCATCCTTCATCAAGAGACAAAGCCGCTTTACCTATCGTGCCTTCTAAAAAGAACTTAACGGCATCAAACCAATCACTTAAATATACTTGATTTCCGCCCATGGTTGCCCTTACCAAAAGTGCTTGTTGAGTAAGAGGCGTCATCTTAGAAAAAGCAAAATCCCAGACAGAATATGGTCTATCAAAAAAGTCTAGGAAACGATTAACAAAAACCTTAGGTGATTCTTTTAAGTATAGTTTTTCTTTCAAAAACGCTTCAATAATACGAGGATTGAAATTATCATGCTTAATAAGTTTCAGGTACTTTCTTCCATCCAACAATTCTCTTATATACTCAACTGGCAATTCTGCATTGGCCAGATGATTATATAGAATTGAAGCTCTAATATCCTCTGAATAACTTGAAAGGTCAAGCGTACATTTGGCTAATTCAATATTGTTAAGTGTAAACTTTTCAAATCGTCTTTTTGCGGCAGCTAAGATATACTCTCTTGTGGAGAGAATAAAAAGCTTATCGGGTTCCCTCCTAACTTTATCAATAAAAGCTAAAATCTTACTTTCAAATCCAGATTCACTTATATCAAGATAACTGCTTCCTAAGAAATCGTCAAAGAAGAAAATCTGTTTCTTTCCTGGCATCAACTTTAGGGCTGCATCATCCATTGAATTAATTTTGATAAATTCTTCATAATCATTAGATAGGATACGATAAATCAGCATCCTAGCCAATGTAGTTTTTCCTATACCAGGTATACCAGAAATGATAACATATCTATTTTCTTTTAGTATGTTTATAGCTTTATCAAAACTATCATTCATTACATACAGAGACACTTGTTTGCGCGCCTCTTCTAGTTCTATAGCAGACCAATTTTCAATTCGTTTATTAAGAATACGTTCAAGAACAGCAGTGCTTGCTAACCACAATTTATAATACTGTTGTTCAACATCAGGATATTGCCCCAACAGGTTGTTCAAATCATCTTTGCCTAATATATCCTCCGTGGATATTATATAAGGCGAGAATAAATCTAATATCTCTTCTTTGTTAGCTGGTGTCAAGCCTACTGAAGTAGAAAGGATATAGCGAGATGGAGCTATCGTTCTCACCTTCTTGACTTCTTGTTTTAGTTCTGTCAGCAAAGAAGCATAATCTCTATAGCGCTTAGCTTGAACAACAACTTTTTTATTATCCTCTGGGGAAGCGAACCTTAGGTCAATTCCTCCATCACGGCCAATTGTAAAACTCTCAATAAAGACACCCTCTTTCTTCTGAAGAAGATCCCTCGTCAAGTTCTCAAACTCATTAGGTTGCAGTACAAGGAAGTCGTAATTAATCATTTCTCAATTGAATATCCAATCAGAAACACTGATACCAACTATAATCTTAATAACAACACATCAATAGTATTACTTAAAGCTCTCCAGCGTAACTTTCAACCCCACCCGAGCATCCACCGGCATCCGGTCCACCCCCAATGCCCGCTTAATCTTAGCATTAGAAGCCACATAATCCTCCGTAAGCTTGCGTAGCCTTTCACTGTCCAAAGGCAGATGCAGCCACCCGCCCAACCGAGCCACAAAGAACATCAGCCCCTTGGGAAGCCGCCAGATATGAGCCTTCTTGCCCAAAGACTTGCATATTTCCTCAATCAGTTCGTTGGTAGAAAGAGCCTCGTCATCACCCATATTGTAGATGCCTGATTCCACATCCTTGGTCAGGACACCGTTTACGGCAAAGCAGATATTCTCAACCGATGTAAACGTCCTCCTGTTCTCAAAGGCGCCAAGGGGCCAAGGAATACCCTTCCTCACCACATTATACAACAGGTTCAGGTTGCCTTTGTTGCCGGGGCCGTGAATCATACACGGACGGAAGATATACACTCCTCTACCGGCAAACGCATCAGGGTTGTCGCGCATGCATGACAGTATGTAATTCTCGGCAGCAATCTTGCTCTCGCCATAAGGACCCACAGGACTAGGTACTACATCCTCAGTCAGCATTCCATCCACCTTGTCAGCAGCGGCTTTGGCCGTACTAAAGAACACAAACTTTTTGATGCTTGGATGCTCACAGAAATAATCAAAGATCTTGATGGTTAAATCCCTGTTTACTTTGAAATAGACATCTGCCACAGTCTGGTTCTTGGTATCGTGTGCCTTACCGGCCAGATGGATGATGGCATCAACCTCCGGAACATTACCTGAATCCAGATCATCCCAAGAGTAGGTCTTGGCAACACCTTCCTTTTCAGGGGCAATGATGTCAAGACCGTAAATCTCGTTCTGGGGTGCCAAATATGTTACCAAGTTGGAGCCCACGAATCCGTGGACTCCAGTAATCAATATCTTCATAGAAAATTATATCTTGATTGCATCAAACGAGCTCTGGATGTGTCCCTTGGATGATGCACCAAATGTAACGCTCTGCAGATTCAGACTATTAATGTAGTCAAATGAATCCTGAACAGAAATAGAACCGGATGCCAACACATTCATAGCCATCAACTGATACTTGCTGGGGTCATTCTCTGCAATAGCCTTCTCGTATGCTTCCTTAGAAGGGTGCATATTGAAACCAGCCGCATTGATAGAAGAGCATATCACCACTTCATCAATACCCCATTCTTCCAGCTTACTCTTCAAGTAAGGCATATTAAGCGTAATCAAGCCCGGATTACATTTATACTTCTTGCGTACATACTCGCAATAGTGCTCAAACACATCCTTGATATTGTAACCAAGCAGAAGGTCTGTGATGGGATTCAGCAGGAAGAACGTATTCACATTCAGCCCTCTGAAAATCTTGAACTCCACATCCAGAAGCATCTCCATCATCTTCATTGCATCCTTAGTAAGAACGGCCGATGCGCCCTTACCAATCATGCTAAGCACACCACCAGCAGAGTTGCCCTTAAACAAAACCTCGCTGATGGCCGGGAATATACCCAACTCATTCACCATATTGGCATACTTGTGAGGATAAGGCACCGAAGGATACCAAACCAAATCTCCATATTGCGACTTATGATCACGGAAATACTGGCATATCTCTTCTGCACGGTCGTTACTGTTCAGCATCACGGCCTTCACGCCACAATCAAATGCGTCATCATATACCTTCAGGATGTTGTGCACATCACTGAAGCGTTTCAACATTTCCTCAGCCTTCTCCTGAGAACGGTGATTGATTCCAAAAAACTGATTGTCACCAAAAACTATCTTATCTATCTTCTCCATGGCTGCATTATTATTCGTTGTTCTCAAAAATGGTATGAATCAGTTCCTGGGTCTCAGCGGCCTCGCGGAATGAACATCCGGTTGTTTTCTTATTTGCCAGAACTGCATCTGCAAAAGCATAAAGCTGGTTGGTAAAGCTTGTGCCACGTACATAGTAAGGACACGGATCTGGCAACATATTCATAGGTGTGGAAGTCCAGCCTTCTGGCAGATTAAACTGCTTGTTCTCCTCGCGAAGGAACACCTTCAAACCATAAAGGTCTGCCTGAATCTTACCCTTGGTTCCGTGGAAGTCCAGTTTCAGCATAGGTTTGCGGTAAGTATAGTCGCTCCAGTTCACATGCATTGAGCAAGATGTGGTGTTATTATACTGAACATCCACAGAGCAAACATCCTCAACACTGTCAGAGTAAACCTTGTTCAGCAGAGAACCATATACCTTGGTCTGTTTACCAAGGAAGAAGTTCATCAGGTCAAACACATGGCTACCCATCTCGAAGGTGACACCACCGCCATTCTCTCTCTTGGCACGCCAGCCTTTAGCCGGTTTTGCACTGCTGATGGTAGCACTCAGGAACTGGGCGTTCACATGGCAAATGTCACCAATCAAGCCAGCCTGGAGGTACTCCTTCACCTTGTTGAACACCACATCAAAGCGGTAAACATAACCCACCTGGTTCACCAGACCCTTGCCTTCAAATAGGTCTGCCAGTTCCAGGGCTTGAGCAGGCGATGTTGTAAACGGCTTTTCGCAGAACACAGCTATTCCGTTCTCACCAGCCAGCTTACAGGCATCATAGTGGAGAATTGACGGTGTACAGATGATTACTGCATCCACAAGACCACTGTTAAGCAGGTCTTTGTAGTCCTCAAACATTTTTACTCCCGGCAAATACTTCTTAATCATGTTGAGCATGGTGCTCGACGTGTCAGCTATGGCCGCCATCTCCACTGCCGGATGTGTGTTGATGATGCTGTAGTGGGTCAATCCCATACGGCCAAAGCCGATGATTCCAACTCTTACTTTATCCATTATTTAGTATTTTTCAATCAATTAGTAAACAAAATTGCAATCACTATCTTTCAACAGAGGAGCATTAGCATCTTTATCACTCAATACAGGCTCTGCCGTCTCTAAACCTAAAGCTTTCCAATCCACATTAATCTGGGGATCATTCCAACGGATATTCCTATCACACTCCTTGCTATAGAGGTTGTCGCACTTATAACAGAACTCCACATCATCTGTCAAAGTTAGGAATGCATGACCAAAGCCCTGTGGGATATAGAACTGCTTCTTGTTCTCTGCAGTCAATTCCACAGCAGTCCACTGGCCGTATGTGGGTGAACCCTTGCGAATATCTACTGCAATATCCACAACAGCTCCGCGTACAACACGCACAAGTTTTGCCTGTGCCATAGGGTTCTGCTGGTAATGAATACCGCGCAACGTACCCTTCTTGGCCGTGAAACTTTGGTTGTCCTGTACAAATTTAACTTTGAGGCCTATGTCCTCCATATTTTTCTCAGACCAAGACTCCATAAACCAGCCTCTATGGTCTCCGAAAACCTGCGGCTCCAGAATAAAAACCTCAGGCAATTTTGTTTCTATCTTTTTGTATGCCATTATTCCCAATCTAATGTTTTTACCCAGTTAGCTGTAGCCAATACGGCCTCTTTGAAATCCCATTTGGGCTGATATCCAGTGTCTCTGTACAACTTTGTAACATCAACACTGGTATAATCCACATGGAAATCCTCCTTGTAGGTTCCCAGACGAATCTCAACACCTGGAGCCAGAATATCGCGAACTTCACCTACTATATCCTTCAACGGACGGCGGCGGTCACTGCCAATATAATACACAGAGTCAATCTTGCCCTTTTCTCCAGCCAACACCAATCCGGCAATGGTGTCCTCTATATAGTTCCAATCATACAGATGGATCCCTTCAGTCAAGTCGAGTGCTTCGCCACGAAGCAACTTATGAACAAACAAATTAGTGGAACGGTGAGAACGGTCGCCCACGCCAAAAGTATTGGCAAAAGCGACACACAGGAAAGGTACTCCCTTCTGGGCAGCCGTAGCATGTGCCATTACACGGGCAGCCTGCTTGGCAGCACCATACACATTGCAATGTGCACCTGCATTATGGCTCAACGTCTCATGTTCACTAATCATATACTCGGAGAAAGAGGTGCTGAACAAGAAACGCTTGCAGCCCATCTTACCAGCCTCAGCAACTGCGTCACATATTGGTTTGATATTCTGTATTTGTGCAGCATAGTCATTGGTAGCCTTACCATAACCACCCCAAGACAGGTAATAGAAGATATCTATGTCTCTAGTCTGGGTTAGTTCTGAGAGATGGTCAAAATCCTCAAAGAAAGCCTTTACCAACTCAAAGTTTGGATACTTCTTATACTCCTCCATATTCTCCGGATCTGGAACAAAAGCTATTACATGTGCGCCCTCTTCCAAATAATGCCGGAGCAGGTGCTGACCAATAAAACCGGATGCACCCGTCATTGCTATTGTCTTCATATTTTTCAGTATTTATAATTATCTTGAACCATTAAACTTGAACCTTGAACCAAGCATCATTTTATGATGCGGAACGTGTCTGCATCAACCTCACGCTTCTTCTCATCAATCACCTGATGAAGATACTGACCGTACTGATTCTTCATAGGCTCTGCAAGTTCGCACATACGCTCTTCACTAATCCAACCCTTGCGGTAGGCTATAGCCTCCAAGCAAGCTACCTTTAAGCCCTGGCGTTTCTCAATAACCTCAACAAAAGTAGAAGCTTCACTCAATGAATCGTGAGTACCTGTATCCAACCAAGCAAATCCACGGCCAAAGACCTGAACCTTTAGTTCTCCATCCTTCAGAAACTCTTGGTTAACGGTAGTAATCTCCAACTCACCACGGGCAGATGGTTTGATATGCTTAGCAACATCCACCACTTTGTTCGGGTAGAAGTAGAGACCAACCACAGCATAATTGCTCTTAGGCTCTTTGGGTTTTTCTTCAATGCTTAAACAATTGCCCTCTTTATCAAATTCTGCTACGCCATAGCGCTCTGGATCATTAACCCAGTAACCAAATACGGTAGCCTTTGCATTCTTTTCTGCATCCTCGACTGCTTTGCTCAGCAATCCGGTAAATCCTGCTCCGTAGAAAATGTTGTCACCCAATACAAGGCAAGCACTGTCATTACCAATAAACTTCTCACCGATGATGAACGCTTGAGCCAAGCCGTCCGGTGAGGGCTGTTCAGCATACTCAAAGTGAACTCCATAATCAGAGCCATCACCCAACAGACGTTTAAACCCAGGAAGGTCATATGGCGTTGAGATAATCAGAATGTCACGTATTCCTGCAAGCATCAAAGCACTGATGGGATAATACACCATAGGTTTGTCATAAATAGGGAGCAACTGTTTGCTCACCCCCTTGGTGATTGGATAAAGGCGAGTACCGGAACCGCCTGCTAAAACTATACCTTTCATGTTTTATCTTTTTTATATTGTTCGTCATAATAATTCTGGTATTCACCGCTGGTCACATTATCTAACCATTCCTGGTTATCCAGATACCATTTTACTGTTTTCTCAATCCCTTCCTCGAACTGAAGGCTTGGCTCCCAACCTAGTTCTTTCTGCAGCTTAGTAGAGTCAATAGCATATCTCAAATCGTGCCCGGCACGGTCGGTTACGTATGTAATCAAGTCTATGTCTGCACCCTCAGGTCTGCCAAGTAAACGGTCAACGGTATTGATGAGAACCTTGATAATGTCAATGTTCTTCCACTCGTTGAAGCCACCGATATTGTAGGTTTCTGCTATTTTACCATTGTGGAAAATGGTATCAATAGCGCGTGCATGATCTTCAACGTACAACCAGTCACGAACATTTTCTCCCTTGCCATACACTGGAAGCGGTTTGCGATGCCGTATATTGTTGATGAACAGAGGTATCAACTTCTCAGGAAACTGATATGGGCCATAGTTATTCGAGCAGTTGGTAACAATGGTAGGCATGCCAAACGTGTCATGGAACGCACGCACAAAGTGGTCACTGCTTGCCTTGGCTGCACTATAAGGGCTATGCGGCTGGTACTTCAAATCCTCCGTAAAGAACTTCTCGCCATAAGCAAGATGGTGCTTCCCGCTACTTGCCTTTGTGGTGAACGGAGGCACTATCCCTTCTGGATACGTCATCTGCAATGCGCCATAAACCTCATCGGTACTGATATGGTAGAAACGCTTACACTCATATTTCTCCGGCAGGCTCTCCCAATATGCTTTTGCAGCCTGAAGAAGGCTAAGCGTACCCATCACATTTGTTTGTGCAAAAGTGAAGGGATCTTTGATGCTTCGGTCAACATGACTCTCTGCTGCAAGGTGAATAATACCGTCAATCTGATCACGCTGCATAATGTCCAGCATTGTCTCAAAGTCGCAAATATCAGCTTTGATAAAGTGATAGTTGGGCTTATCTTCAATATCCTTCAAGTTCGCCAGATTACCAGCATATGTCAACTTATCTACATTATAAATGTTGTACTGTGGGTACTTGTTAACGAACAAACGCACTACATGACTTCCAATAAATCCGGCACCGCCGGTTATAATGATATTCTGCATAATTACTAACTTATCGTTCCAAATTCTTTATACACAACTTCAACGAATCTGTCCAGTAAGGGATTCTGATTCCAAGTGTTTCCTTAATCTTGGCCTTGTCCAGAACAGAATACGCAGGCCGTTTAACCTTACTCGGGAACTCGTCGCTATGGCAGGGTTGTATATCACATCCAGTATTTCCCGCATACTCTGCTATCATTTTGGTGAAGTCAAACCAGCTGCAAACGCCTTCATTACTGAAATGATAGATTCCTTCCTTGGGGTCTACCAATAACTTTATTATGACATTGGCCAAATCATAGGCATACGTCGGCGTTCCTACTTGGTCAAATACCACCTTCAACTGAGGTTTGGTTGCAGTCAGATTCAACATGGTCTTAACAAAGTTCTTCCCAAACTCACTATAAAGCCATGCTGTACGGATAATCACAGATTTGCACTCTGACTTCCGAATAGCATTTTCCCCATGAAGCTTTGTCAGCCCATAAAAACCCGTGGGGGTTCCCTGCTGATCTTCTTTGCAGGGTGTGTTATAGGGCTCCTTCCCAAAGACATAGTCCGTAGAGATATGTAGCAGCAGGCCATTTACCTCTTTCATGGCTACAGCCAAGTTTTCTGGAGCTTTGGCATTTAGCAACTCAACAAGGTCATATTTCTCCGGATCTTCTGCCCCATCAACATTTGTCCAAGCTGCACAATTGACAATGACTTTGACGTCATTCTCTCTTACCATCTTACGGATAGCATCAAGATTGGTGATGTCAAGTTTGGTAGTAGAGGTATCTATGTCTTCACCCGCCAGTTTCTTCAACATAGCAGTGGACTCTTCAGATGACTCCACTACGTCAGTAAAAAAATACTTGTCTGTACTATTCTTAGATACTATACGTATTTCATTACCCAACTGTCCGTTGGCTCCAGTTACTAATACATTCATACTCTATTTCTTGTCTTGCATGGCAATGCATTTATTGATGCATTCTCTATAGATTCCAGAGATGCGTTCCCAATAATACCTGCGGTTGGCTATCTCCTTTAAATCATTCTTTAATTGGTCTATCGTTGTGTCATTCAGTTCTTGCAGTTCCTTTACCAATTCAGGCACCGTCTCAAAATAGATTGACTTATGTTCAGTTGTTTCCAGATTAGTGGGTACTTTGAAACAGATAACAGGCAGCCCCAGATACATAGCCTCCACCAATGAGGGCGCTGTTCCACACATTGAATGTGTGTGCAGATAGAGGGCTGCATTGCTACGGATAGTATTCAATTCTTTCTGGTCATAAATAGCATTCAACAGAATGATATTATCATATTTCCCTGCATTCTCTGCATAGAGTTTCTGGCCATACTCTGATTTTTGCCAGTTAGACACAATCACAACAGTTCTTTCAGGTACTTTTTTGTATGCTTCAATTACCATATGGATATTCATATCCTCCTGTGCCCTTGAAACGGTAACATCATATTTTCCTTTCAGGAAAGGATACTTCCTTAACGCCTCATCAGTGATTTGCTCTGCAACAGCATGATCACCTCCATACTCAGCTAATACTGCCTTTACATGATGTTTCTTTTCAAATACCTCCACATTGGCTGCATTATCCACAATCACCACATCAGCATACCGTGCCTGTATTCCTTCCATCCACTTCTTCATGGCCACTTCAATGCGGCCAAATAGTTTAAGACCTCTTACCTTCTCCGTTTCCTTTCCTCCAATGGCATTCAACAGAATTCGTTTCTTGGTAAACACCTTAAAAAACATAGCGGGCGGACAACTACATCCCAAGATAGCCAAAACATCATGTTTGCAAAGAGAACGCAGGATAGTCCAGCCATCATAAAAAATGGATTGCCAACCATTGGCCTTCAGTGGTATATATATCAACTTTGTATTATGATAGGATTGCAATTGTTTTTCCTTTGGTGTTTTAGAACAATAGCAATACAAGTCATAATCCTCGTTCAAATCTCTTGTCAAATATTCTGCCAGCGTTTCTATGCCGCCATAATGTGCCGGCACTCCGTTGGTTCCAATCAAAGCTACTTTCTTCATGCTAAATATCCTTGGTAGTAATCCTCTATGTATTCCTTAAGTGAAACACGCCAGTCACGCATAGCATTCACTCCTCGCAGGTTCAACTTGCGTGTCCACAAACGTTCACAAGCTGGACGGTCTGCAAAATATTCTTTTGCAAAATACTCGGATGTCACCACATTGATCTTAATCTCATCCTCTAAACCAAGTATCTTAAGCAATTCCTGACACACCTCTAAGCGGCTGGTTTGACCGCCGCAAACGCAGTTATACAATCCCCAATATTCTTTCTGAATGAGATTTTTCACTGTACGTGCAAAGTCCTGAGTATAAGTAGGCGTTCCATCCTTATCATTCACAATGAAGAGTTCCTTCTTTCCATCCTTCAGCTGCTTCATAATCTTCTGGATGAACTTCTTGTCCTTTGAAGGACCGGCACCCATCATCCAACCAGCACGGCATACCAGATAGCGATTGGCATTCTCTACCACAAAGCGCTCTCCCATATATTTACTGCGGGCATAGACTCCAAGCGGATTGGGTTGATCCCAGTCGTCGTAGAGTTGTTTCTTTCCATCGAAGATACCAGCCGTACTGATATATAGCAAAGGAATATCCAATGAGTTAGCAATATATACAGCATTCTCTACACAGAGGGTGTTCGTCAGATACACCTCGTCCGCATTCTGCTCGCACCACTCCAAATCGGTGTATGCGCCCAAGTGGAACAGATAGTCAGGTTTAAACTCTTCTACATCCTTCTTGTATGCATCATAAACCCTGAAATCCAGGAAAGAAAGCCAGTCCGCATTCACGTCCTTATCAGTACACTTGATAATATAATCATCCTTAAACTGCTGGTAGAAAGCCTCCCCCAACATACCGCCACAACCGGCAATATAAATTCTCTTTTTATCCATGTTTTATTGTTTACTCCTTGTATTTGAAATCGCCTTCCAGTCTTGCATGATCGTTCATGTGTATTCCTGTTTTCACTATCTTAGCAGGGACACCCACTACCATACAATTATCAGGAACATCCTTAGTTACAATTGTACCCCCCCCAACCACACATTCATTACCTATATGTACACCTGGGCAAATCAATGAATTAACGCCCACAAAGCAGTTATTTCCAATATAGGTATCTTTGAAATAGTAGCTGCCGTCAGGCTTCACGAATATATGTTCGTGTGAAAGGATGGTGGTGCCAGATGCTATCAGGCAACCGGTACCAATATGGATACCTTTAGGATTGAGTTTATCAAGCTTTACACCAGACTCTATCACCGTATTCTTGGCTATGTTGGTATAACCCTTGGCATGCAGTAACCACATGCGCCATAAACGTACTACTTTACTAAGATAGTATCTTATTGTAACTCTCAAAGCCATATTCAATGCTTGTTAGATAAAATAACGTCTTTGTAGAATGCCATAAGCCGCTCGTAATGACGCTCACTGCTAAAATTGTCCTGTGCAAAGTGATATGCAGCTTTACACATAGCCACGTATTTGCTTTCCGACAATGCTTCTGCTTTAGACAGGCAGTTGCTCAGTTCATTCACATTCTTATGCTCAAACAGGAACCCCGTCTCCCCATCGCGGATTATCTCCGTAATGCCTCCTAATCGTGAACCTATCACGGGTACTCCCCTTGAATAAGATTCTACTATAGTAAGCGGGTTATTTTCGTAACATTCTGAAGATACGCATACGAATTTGGCGCCTTTCACAAGTTCAAACAATTCTTCGCCATATTTAGGCCCAAGCATTTCCACGTTGGATGGTAATTGCTGACAGATGGCATCTTCAAGAGGTCCGGTGCCAACAATCTTCAATTGCAAAGCGGGATTCGTACGAAAAGCCTCCACCAATGTAAACAATCCTTTTTCCTGTGCTAAACGTCCATAATAGAGGTAGTGTTTCCCTCTGTAATCCTGTCGCAGCTCCCCTATTTGGTTAAAGTTATAAAGCACAGTGGACTTAACCTTGGCCAAAGACGGCATGTATTCCAGATGCTTATTCTGCGAGAAATAACTCACATAGATGATGCCTTGCAGCACATCCACTGGGTTATACTTCCAGTTATGGTAATATTGTTCCGCCGCCTTGATACAGGTTGCTACACGACCGTTATGGGAGCATCCCTTCAGCATCGCTTTGATGAAATGCTTTCCTTTGCAGGCTTCGCAGACCTGACCCTTGGAATCCATCAACAAAGCCACGGGGCAAATCAAGTGATAGTCGTGGGCGGTATGCACCAAGGGAATATGATATTTCTTCAACACCTTGGTTATAGACGGTGATATACCCATACCCCAAAACAAATGGATATGGGCGATATCAGGTTTCTCGGCTATTATCAGTTCTTCTATCTTGCGTGCTGCTTCTGGGTTATCAAAAAAGTTTCGCAGTTCTATGAGTTTAGACTTGATTCCTTGCGGCCTTGAGTCCAAACTGGAAACCCAATACTTCTCATCCTTGCACGGCAGATTCCCGTTCTTCACCATATTGAAGAACACTACCTCATTGCCGTGCTGCTGGAGCAGTTCCGCTGTGTTAAGATACACTGCATCAGCACCACCACGGCGGTAATGCACATTATTTATTTGTAATACTATCATCAGTAACTATGGGATCTGAGATATTTTTTCTGGAGTTGCTTGACCTTCCTTTCCATCTTCTTTTCTGACAGAACAACAAACTTTGTAGTTTGATCATTTGTCAAGTCCCGATATTGCTCTATTTCAGCCGCTGATTCCTTAAGGCTGTTATTCATTCTGACTACATCTTGCTTCCCCCTAAAGTGAGCTATCAGATGATTCCCAGGAGAGATATAACACTTATTCCCCCTCCAAATATTAGAACGATACTTTTTATTATAAGGTGCTCCACAAAAGAAATTACCCTTAGCAAACACATTGTTTTCAAACTGCATCCCTTTGTCACCAGCACTATTATATCCTAAGACATGGCAATAAATGGCTCGCACATCAGGATATGAAAATCCGCTTTCGCCACTATTTAAGACAACATTATTTCTAAAGACGCAGTTCTCAAATACCACTTCTGGTGCATTGCGAAGAAAATCTTCCCAACCTTGGCAGCAATTCATTATAAGGTTGTCCTGAATGATAAAGTTCCTAGGAGTTGCTTTCCCGCAGCCATAAGCCTGTATAGTAATACCGCAATCATAACAGCGCGAAATGTAATTACCTTCAATAATACAGTCTTCCATATCTGATGACACATAAAACTCAATACCGTTACCAAGCCTCCCAAATGAACTTTGTCCTAACCAAACTCTACCCCCCATTGCATCAACTCTACAATTCCTAACAATGGTTTTCGTTTTACATTCCACGCCATAACCGAAACCATAGAAATTGATGTGCTCAACAGTGGAACGTTCAAGATAAGCACAATAGTCACTTACGGCAAATTCCAGTTTTAAATCGTTAGGATTAGACTCAAGATATAAATATACATAATTAAACTCATTTGGGTCAATGTCACGTTCATGATGCTCTGTTTGCCAAAAATCCCAGTCCCTTTTCAATTCACTTAAGAACTCACACCTTCCGCCATGTATCAAATCTTTATCATATTCATGGATACAGCCAATATTATTCAGCAGAGAGGGCCCAACCTCATTATAACCTGTAAAATTATCTTCCGCAAGACTTATCTTCCATATATTATTATCCACCCTCTCCCATCGTGGCTCTATGAGCCTCTTATAGCCAATCAATGATGGGTTTTGACCCTTTCCGTATCTACTGACAATACGATCTGTAGCATATAGAGATTCATAAAACACATCTCCAGCTTTCAAAAGGACCTTCTCGCCTCTTGCGACACCAGCTTTAATTGTTTTTAGAGGGCTATTAGGGGAAAGGCCATCATTGGCGTCATTGCCCTCAGAGGATGACACGTATATAACCGGTTGCAGTCTATTTTGTGCTTTTATGCTGGGGAGATACAAAACACCAATCAGACAAAAAACAAATACTTTCAAATAATTGTTCATAGGTACACACTACTAATGTTTGTTTTTTAAGACATATACCGCTTTACGAAAAGTCTCTATCACGTTATAGTTCTTCTCCCTGTAATCTGTTGCAATGACTTTGCGACCCAAGAACTCGACCTGGCTCCACTGGTGTCCGCCATTCTTATATGGTATCTGTTTAGTTTCAATAATATTCTGCTTATAGGGAACCTCTTTATACTCTATTGGTGTTAACTCTTCTATCTGCATTACAGATGTCTGCTCTCCATAGCTGTTCAAACATACTTGAACAGGACGGTAAAGCCCCTCATCTGACTCAATCAGTGAGCCTGCATTTCTTGCTCTATCACGTCCGTAACATATAGGGGATGCTGGATGTTCCATATACGGTCCTGTCAGTTTATCTGAAACAAAAAGATGCTGTACCTGCTGCACATCATCATCGTGACCAGTGAACAAATAATACTTACCATCTTTATTATGGATAATGGAATCATACCATGGTTCATCATCCTCCATCAATTTCTTGACTTTGCGCCAATGTGTCAACGTATCGTCTTCAGCCTCATATAGCGTTATACTCTTATCACCACCTGTTTCTGGCAACATATATACTTTGCCTCCATCCTCAAAAACAAAAGGGAAAGATAGATGGAAAGGCTCCACTAATACGTTTTTTTCCTCAGTCCAAGTTTTAAGGTCTTTTGTTGACCTCATGCAGATACGCCCTGTTCCAAACCAGCGTGTCAGATGTTCATAGAACAAATAGAGCGTGCCATTATAAACGAACAGAAAAGGATCTGCGATAATTACCGAGGCATTGGGGTTTAACAGGCCCGTATCGCTCTTGATAATTAAATCAGTATTCCCCTCTTTCATTGAGAACAAGGGAGTATCTAACGGCATTTCAAAGACCCTTATTGAGAAATTATTAATATAATAATGCATTTTACTCTCTATTAATTACAAGGTTTCTACTATCCTCCCTTATTATGAAATACTTTGGGCAAATGACAATCTGCTGCTTTAAATATTGTATCATTAAAACAAACCCAAAACGTTTGAGTCACTTTTCTCCAATATTAGGAAACACTTTGCCCTCCATTAAACGAGGCCTTTCCCTCATTGCCACCTTTTGTCGTAATAGAAGTAACTATTTCTCCATTTGATCTATAATCTTTCTGTAGCGGTCAGGGGTATAAATGATGTTACCCTCTTCATCTACTACACGGATACCACCATTCTTAATGGCCGTTCTGTATTGTCTTGCTTTGGGGAACTTTTTATGCTGATCCATTAGATAAGGAACAGGCAGGAAGCCCTCAACAAAGACCTTATAGAAACCTTCGGGCGAGTATAAGTTAGGAATTGCTCTCTCCAATAACTTGATAGATTCCACGCATTCTTCATACAAAGAATCTGCACGTTCCTTTACATCGGGGTCATAGCGCATATCAGGAATCTTGCCCAGTTTGCGAGCCAATCTATACTCATGAAGTGCGGATAGAGTAATCTTTATACTATCCTTGATAACAGGTGGTGTAGCAAGTCTGACCGCCTCAGAATAATTCACCACGTGTATTATCTCAGGGCTGTTGTCATTCCCCGGATCAATGTCATCCATCATACAAGTAACAGCGGCCAGCTGAATCTTAGCGTACTCCAAATCAGGAGCAAAATAATCAAGACCGGCGCGGCTTTGTAAGCTAACCTTGAAGTTAGCATCCTCTAATGAGCGTACCAACTTTATCATCGTGCGTCCTTTTGCCAAGTCTTCTGCACCCCACGTATATTTTGGTGTATTAAGCATATTCTGGAGCACCATATGCTTCAAACCCAACTTCTTGCAAGCTTTAGCAGCAAGATAGCCTGAAATAATGTATGTGATGTCATCAGCACCTCGGAAAGCAAAATGATGAGGCACGTTAGGCTCCACAGGTTTGTCTGTAGCAATCGCATACCGTACGACTTCAAAATGTTCTTTAAGGTTCTCCAACAACGTATTATTCCCTCGTCCGTCCAGTTCGTCAAACCACCAGAATGACAATGCGTGCCAAGAGATGTTCAGAGCCCTCTCGTGAATTCTTGCTAGATCTGGGAGATTCTTAGTTCCTGAATAAGTACGGACTAGCATAGGTGACGCATTATCACGTATTATACTATATTCAACCTCTGAGTTCACAGGTACTCCGCCTCCATTAGGAAGGTCTTTCCAATCTTCGCCAAAATGAGATTGTGTAAGTTGTGAGCTACCAATAGAAAGAACATCCAGCAATTTGGACTGTGCCAAATCTTTAATCCAAGAATTATACTCCTTCAGAGCCTCTAACCGGTTGGGATTATAAGGGCCTGAATGCGTACGAATGATAGGAAGCGAATGCTTCTCCCTTGCGTAATTCAACCTATCAACAAACTTGTCTTTCTTAGTACCGCAGGAGGGATAGCCGTAATGGTCTTGATATGACTCCAGCTGCCAGCGTCCACTCTCAATAAGTTCTTTTGCAAACGCCAAACGCATATTATCGTAGGCATTGTCTTCAATCAGTGTTCCAGGCAGACTCTCTTCCGGTACTTTGAGCATACGAAGAGATTCAATCGGAGTCTCGTTGCCTGGGAACACCAATACAGAACCGTTGGTCTTTCCTTTTACCCTATCACAAGTATCCGGCAAACCAGCAAAGAAAATCTGTGTAAGCGGGCCACCATCTTTGGCAAACATCTTGTCATTTTCAAGATGTTCGTATAACGACATAAAGTAGTCACACCCCTCAATCGGATCAAGCCTGTAACTGAAACCCAGACGATTGATATGTTTATCTAACAGCCAACGTTTTAAAAGACCATAATTATTGAGTTTGCGAAGATCTTGTACTGCTTCGTTCACATCATCGTTTGATACGTAAACCTTGTATCCGCAATCCATCAAGAGGTTAGCTATGGTGAACACACCCATGGTGTGAACATCTACCAAAGGTTTAATGAATCCGAATACGTCGGTGCTCTTCACTTTTTCTTTCATCGCGACAAGTATTCTATGATTTCATCTTTTGTCTTTCCGGCAAGGCCAAGATGTTCCAAGGTACGGCCTTTCTCACGGAAATCAATATCCAACAAGTTTTCACAAATATCTATCATGGAGCGCATCAGCGGAACAGGGACACCTGCAACCTCTCCCAGTTCCATAATAGGAAGAACTCCAGTAGGTATGTCTTCCGTCAACTGGCGGGTGAAAATTGTAGAGGGTGATTTGATATCGTGATAAGCAGGATTATTTTTCATTTTCTCACAAAGTGTATCTCCCGGAGTACCCGGATAAGCATAGCTTATCCACTCACTCACACTAAGGAGGTCAATGCCGTATGCCTCTCCGACAGCCAGGCGTTCTTTGTCAAATTTTTCAATGAAGTCAGCAATCTTTGGTGTCATATCCCTGTAGAACCAGAACACGGAGTTACGCTCCACGGTGGCCGCGTTGAAAAGTAGAACACAAGGATGGAACATAGCTCCAATGTTTTCCAAAGATGTACGCAATACATTCTTGGCGGGACAGAACATCGGGAAATCAGGTGTTACTCGATCTAAAATATAACTTGTATCAGTAGCTGGCACAGCAGCAAGTAAAACTTTGTCTTTCACACCAATAATATTCACCACCCCATCCTCAACAAGGCGCGCAGCGTATACCAGTGTCTGGGCTTCTGCAACATATACTTTTGCTCTGCATCTACAGGCGACAAGAGTGCGTTTGAACTCCAATGCGCCGCCTGTTCGCCCAGGGTTCAGTATAACTATTTGTCCATCTACCAAAACATTAGCCAAATCACGGGCTACGGCAGCATGAGCATTGGCGGTGGTAACCACCATGATGACGTCAGCACCTTTTACGGTGGACTGAATGTCGCTGGATATATTAGCGAGTTTGCCTATGCCTTGTATGGCACCCTGAAGGTGAATCTCTTTATTTTTGGCCAGCACTGCTACCTTTTCTTCAACGATTTCGTAAAGCCATACCTCATGGCCGTGCATCGCGAGCCATCCGGAAAGAGCCTGACCGCCATTACCTGCGCCTAAAACCGCGTATTTCATATTATTACTCCGTTAACTATTATGAGAGATAAGTCAATATCTCATCTTTAGTCTTTCCATCCAATCCCAGATGCTCTAAGGTACGTCCGTCTTTTCTGAAATCAATCCTCAACAGGCGGCTGCAGATATCCACCATAGAACGAAGAAGATGGACCTCAACACCGGCAGCCTCTCCAAGTTCCATAATTGGAAGCACACCTGTTGGAATATCCTCCGTCAACTGACGGGTGAAGATAGTTGAGGGTGACTTAATATCGTGATAGGCAGGATTGTTTTTCATCTTTTCACAGAGTGTTGTTCCCTGTGTAGCAGGATAGGCGTAACTAATCCATTCGTTTACGCTAAGAAGATCTATACCGTACGCCTTCCCAACGGCCAAACGCTCTTTGTCAAACTCTTCAATGAAGTTGGCTATCTCCGGGGTCATGTCCCTGTAGAACCAGAATACATCGTGACGTTCAATTGTGGCGGCATTGAAAAGCAGCACACAGGGATGGAACATGGCTCCAATGTTTTCCAGCGATGTTCGCAGCACGTTTTCAGCAGCACAGAAGCAGGGATATGCGGGTGTTATCTTGGAAAGTACATATTCTGTGTCAGATGAAGGGACCGTAGAAAGAAGAACCTTATCCTTGACTCCAATGATATTTACCAAGCCATTCTCTACTAGACGGCAGGCATAAACCAGCGTTTGTGCTTCTGCCACATATACTCGTGCATTGCAACCCGCTGCTTCAAGTGCGCGTTTGAACTCCAGTGCACCACCTGTACGACCAGGGTTCAAAATAATAACTTGGCCATCACTTAAATCACCGGCTATTTGACGGGCTATAGCACCATGAGCGTTTGCTGTGGTGACAATCATTATTACATCAGCACCAGATACCGAACGATGAATGTTGCCAGTTACCTCAGCTAGAACACCAACACCATTAATAGCACCCGTAAGTTCTATACTCTTGCGAGAATTTAGAAATTCAACAATGCTTTCATTTCTACCGTAAAGGCTGACTGAATGCCCTTGCATAGCAAGCCAACCCGCTATAGCCTGGCCACCATTTCCTGTTCCTAATACCGCAACTCTCATTCAAACACCAATAAATATCTAAAGGCAATATCCTGTTTATTTCTTTTTAAGCACTCTCTTAATGCTTGCAACAATTAAGTGTGATGAATCTACTATGAAAGGGATGGGGTCATTCCACTTGAAAATTGCATCCACTTTCTTATAGTCTTTAAGGCTCTTTCTCCATTGAGAATATGATAGAGTTTCTTCTGGTTCCCCATTGCTTTTGTATCCGTTTAACGACACAAGTAAATCAAAAAGAGTATAAGCCCATATCAGCTTTCCCTCTTTGTTACTTTCATCTTGTATTGCTTGACCCAAAATATCTCTATATGCCATCAGTGGAAGATTAATACCGCTTTCTAAGACCGATAAATTCCATAGGCCCGTACGTGGGTTGATTTCCATTAGTTTATACTGCCCATCCCGAGAATCATATTTATATTCTATATTAGAAATGCCATAAAACCCCACTTCCTTGACAAACCGTTTTGACATCTCCAATATTGATTCTACATGTTCAACCAACCCGGCAGTGATAGTGCCTGTTTTTGCGGGATATTGCCGAATCTTATGTCCAATAGAATATCCTCTGATCTCATGCTTTTTGTCAACAAAACTTGTAATAGTATGAAGCGTTGTCATATCACCAGGTATATACTCTTGGATTATTATGGGGCCGACATAGCTATTTTTGTTTACTTCTTCTATAAAACTTGCCAACTCTTTATCATCTTTAACAAGTAAGGCTTTCTGCCCAAAAGTCTTTTGGAAAGTAATATTTACCGACGGCTTAATAATTAAAGGATAGAGCATCCCCTCAACAGCTTTATCATCTAACTCTTCAGCTTGCAGATTCTTAGTTTTCGGGCATGATACTCCAACACCTTCCGCAAAGGCATATAGATACTTCTTTTCGATAAGTTTGTCAAATAGTTCAGGTTCACAAGTGGGTGTATATGCTACTTCATCCAACTGCTTTTTATGATGAATGAGAGGCATTAAAAAAATGTCGGCTGTAGCAAACAAAACCGGCTTCACTTCAAAACCTTTACAAAACTCATATAAAAAAGGGGCAAACGAATCCGTTTTAGGGTCTGGGCAATGCACAGTTTTGCAAAAACGGCTCCATCTGGTAATATCCCTATCTTGAATAAATACATAAACAGGAATCTTGGTCTTCTGGAAACTTCTTACAATACCTAGCCCGTTGATATTCCCGCCAAGTATAACTACTGGATTATTTATGGATTCCTTCATATCTAATAGTTTAATTCTTCTTGTCCAATACTTTTTTGAAAGTTTTAATATAGTTTGCTGCAATACTCTCCTCCGAGTATTGTTCACGTAGTATAGCCATCGCCTCCCTCATCTTTTCATATTCAGACTTGGTCATCCGTGAAACATTCCGAAGGGCATCCTTTAGATTACCTTGTTTGTAAAGAACTGCTGTATTTGTATTAACCGTATCTGTAAAACAGCCAAAACTGGGCGCCACCACAGGAACCCCATAGCCCAATGCTGCAACCAGAGGGCCAGATTGTGTAGCACTCCGGTAAGGGAGTACTATAAAATGATGAGAGCCCATCAAATCTGGAATCTCAGCATTCTCTATAAATCGTACTTGAAGGTTATAGAGTTCTGGACTCTTAATCAAAGGTTGACATTCTGCCCATGCCTCGCCTCTTCCGGCAATTGTGAGTTGGATGTTATTCACACCCTCTAATTTCAGCTCTTCCATCGCCTTTATAAGCAAGTCGAGTCCTTTATAGTGGCTAATAATACCGAAGAAAAGGATCTTTACGCCATTCTCAAAAGGAGATGGTATTTTTTTTGAATCTCCGAAGTATTTAAAACTCATTCCGACCATATCGGAATCCTTACCGAAATGCTCTTTCAATAGAATTTGCTGATTCTTTGAAAAAGTCACAATGTGGTCGAAATTCTGTTTAATATACTGCTCTTTCTTTTTGAGTATCCACTTCTTTATAAAGCCAGCTTTCTGATAATGAGGTAACACATCGTGGATACCATATACCTTATTCTTACACTTAACGTAATGGTATGTTAGCATCCAGAAAGGAAACATCTCACAGGCATAGACTATATCAGGATTGTAACTATTTATGCGCTTTGCCAGATTTTTATAGAACAAAATGTTCTCCGGATTACGACGACGCATCTTAGGATCTACAATCTCCAAGGTTATTCCGTATTTATCAGCATACTCCTGGGCCTTAACGGGATTATACCGCATAGTATTAGCTTGCATGGATTCATATAAATAAAACCATACAACTTTAAAGTTATTTGTCAAATGACACAATACCGTATCATCAACCTGAATAAAACAATCCTGGCTATAATAAACTAAAACAGGTTTGTCGTACATATCACTTATTAAAACACTCATCTACGACCTTTCGTAATGCATTTATAAAACCTCGTCCATATGTTATATCTGGTTCCATCATATTTCCTTCGCCCCATTCGTTCCATGATTTCAGGAAAACAATTGGATGCTTCTTTCCTTTAACGGCATTTAAAACCTCTTTTGCATGGTGGTAAAAATATTCAGGAGTCGCATTAACGAACAACGTACCATTCCAACCAGAGCGGGGAGTATGATCCCACTGGGGTACAATCGCTGGGATTACTTCTTCTGCATGGTCTTCATCTGCTAAAAGATCATGATACAATGTCCTATAGTCATGCATAAAAGGAGGCCTATGTTTAATAAAGCCTTTTATCTTCAACCCCCAGCGTACAAAAGCTCTTTTAGCTTTAGCTTTGGCGTCAGTACCTGTAATCATTTTAGCACCTAATCGCTGATAAGAGACAGCGTTATACCCTAATTTCAGAAACTCCTCTTTGGGCATTCTGGCATCGGTTAGGTTGGCGACCAAAAATAAGTCAGGGAAACCAGCCTCCTTTGTCCATTTACGGAAGTTTTCTACATATTCCTGTGGCAAGTCGCGTGGGGCGAAAATATAAAGTAGAGGTGCACCATCAATCTTCACATATCTCGGGTCATTAAAAGCTTTCAATAGAAACGAAAAATGCATCTTCTCATCCTCAATGCCAGGATATGTCTGCTCCATAAGCATCCTCTCGGTAGTTGTCCCGTCACTATTCCAGTTCTTGGCGAACCAACTGTGGTTGGCCCACCCCAAGCAGAAAGGAAAATCAGGCTTACCGCTTTCAAGCACTTCATCAAACACCTCTGGAATCAAGCGTTTTCCATTACCAAACCAATAATGCCAATAACAGAATGCGGTTACACCAGCGTCACGCGCCATTTCTGCCTGTTGCTCACGGATTATTGGAAGACGCAAGTCATAATACCCCAACTCGGTAGGGACACGAGGCTGGTTATGCCCTTTAAACAGGGGTTTTGCCTTTCCCACATTAGTCCACTCTGTGAACCCCTTCCCCCACCATTCGTCGTTTTCTTTGAATGGGTGGAACTGAGGAAGGTAAAAAGCTATTATTTCTAATTTTTCCATAAACACTTATGCAATCATATATTTTGTACCATTTTGCAGGTACTTCTTATTCCATATTCGTCCCACTGCATACCACATAATTATCATATAATCGTATGCCATTCCTAATGTATTTGCACCTAATAGCGTGAAGAGCACATAGCCTATCATTAGTAATTCCGCTGCAAATAATCTATATTTCTTTCTCGCACGATTTGCCGAAACCAAAAATACTAACAGAAGAGTTGAAAAGCCTATTAGACCCTGTTCTACCAATAATTTCACATATCCATTATCTGTAATACCCGCAGCTCCAAGTGAACGGGCAACTCCGCCTCTGCTTCCTAAACCTTCACCTAGAATAACATTATTCCATGATTTTAACGTTACATTTATTTGGTTAGAACGACTGGCATTCTCTAAATTAGAAAATTTCATCTCTTCTACGCGTCCTAAAAGCGTTTCTTTGATCATGACGAAAAAGTCGTCATTTTGATAACGAATTAATACAAACGCCCCCACTAAAATGACAGAAATAATTAAACCAGTAAAAAAATGCCTTGCTTTATTATGAACTTTGATGCCATAAATAAGTGCCACAGCAGTGATAAAGGCTGTGTATATCATCGAGACGCGGTTTTGACAGAGAATCGCAGCAAGGGCTAAAACAATAAAACACGCCCACTGTACCCAACGCTTTGTAATAAGTCTTTTTGTTTCCTCCCTATAAATGTCTACAGCTAATATACATAAAGCGAACGTGGCATAATATGATACTGCATACGGGGTTGAGTATATTCCGCTAAACCGATATGCCCACCCTAATTCTCCCGACATAATATTTCCCTCTGTAGCTATTGCTCCAGTATTATACCAAGCATTATTATAACAATCAATAAGATAGTTAAGATACCAACCAGGTCTTGTTAAATATAAAAACAAACCTATTCCCATGCATGCTGTTGCAGAGTATATGAAGTACTTATAGAACTTATTATCGGTATGAAACATGCCTATAAATACAGCAAACATTGGTAATATAACGACCCTGATGTCGTTGACATATCCTTCAACTAATCTAGTTCCTATGACAAAAACAATAGAAAGTATAGATATGACTATATAGAATGTGATCAATGTCTTAAATCCTTTATAGTAAGGGACTTTTACAAAAGCCAATATACCAAAGAAAAACACCAGGGCTTGTAATGGTAAGACCAAATGCGTATCTATGTATAACATCATTAACAATTGATATAAAATGGCAAATGGAAAATACCATATCCACAGTCTACCTAATATATTCTTTGATTTTGTCATAATCTCAAATAACGTATTAATAGCCGTGCTATTCTTAGCTGCGTTTTAAGTGAAGTTTATTAAAAACGAGAGAGATTATTCCTTTTCGTTCATCCTTGGTGAAACCCACAAACAAGAAAACTGGTGTTACAACCAACACAGACATGGCTGATGTTACTAGTATTCCAATAAAGCCAGTTTGTATCCGTGAGGCCAGAAATAAAAATGGCAGTGTCAAGAGAGGAACAACAATAAACAATCTAAACACCACATCTCGATAGTATTTCATCCGGGGAAACTCAATTCTTTTAAATAGGTACTCCACCCTATACACAAGAACGCCAAAATTCAATGCTATCTGAGATGCCAAAATCCAGTATGGTTCATATCCTAATGCTAAAACAACCCATGAAATAGGAATTACCGCTAAACTGAATATGGATAAATAAAGCTGATAATTCTTAATGTTTCCAATTGCATGGGCGGTCATCCAAAAAGGACTTGACACAGCAGCAACTAACTGTGCCAATAATATTAAAAGGCAGAAAATGGCGGAATACTCTGGCACTACGGTAAGCCATAGACCCAAAACATCATCTATACAAAACAGTAAAGGAGCAATAAAAACGAAAAGCAAATAAAAAGAGAGCTTTGATGTTCTGAATATTAAACTAAATAAATAATCTTTTTCACCTGCGGCATAAGACTTTACTATTTGAGGGTTAAATGCCGTTTGGAAATTAAAGAAAAAACCACTAATAGCATTATTAACTTGCTTCGCGACTCCCATTGCGGCATTCACGCCGACTCCAAGATAATAATTCATAAACAGATTAGGTCCTTCCACAGAAGCAACGCCAGTAGCACCTCCATACAAATTCCATGAAGTGAATGACAATATATCCTTGAACTGCTTCTTGTCCCAAATAAACCTATACTTGCAATCGCCCTTAATTTTTAGCTTACAGAATCCAAAAGCTAAAATATTATCAACCAAAGAAGCTGCTAGAATGAGCCATGCATAAAGTACAAGTTTGTCCATTGACTCAACAGTAGTAAGCAAATAAACAATCAATAACTTTGTCACTGCATCAATAATCCCTAACACCGCATAAGCAGACATCTTTTCATTAGCCACAATAAGAGACAGATATGGCGTTCGCAAAAGGTTAACGCAAAAAGTCAAAACAGATATATGGTATGTAATTAAGGCCGCATCGTATCGTTCAGCTGGGATTTGCATGACGTTATTAAAGAACCATAATCCTAATGTCTCCAGCAATATGGCGACTACTACAACAAAGAAAACTATAACATCTATGCTAATAGAGAAAACTGAAGATACATCGCTTTTATTTCCGATATGAAAACTCAAAAACCTTTGGATAGCACTCTGTACAGAGTTCTTCACGAACGTAAATGAAACAACCACACTTCCGACAATACTGTAGATACCATAATTCGTGACACCTAGCTTATCCAGTACGACTCTTGACGTATATAAAGATATTGCCATTATAACAATCATTCTCGCATAGAGAAAGACTGTGTTTTTAGCAATAGTCTTCTGTTCTTGTGCGTGACTCATAATAAAGCAGACTGATTCTTCTTAGTACTCCAGTCATATGGTTCATAAGAGCCATTTATCATCTGGTCAATAACGTGGCATAGCTTCTCTCTTGATGTCCCCATTTCAACATCATCATCAAAATACATCCTTCTCATTTCCAATCGTCCATTATTATGGATAGTATCCTTCCAATCCTTGGATAATTCGAACAATGAAAGAAGAAAATCTCGATAATCCTTTGAAGTATAGCCACCATCAATCATATCGTATTTCCAATAATAGTCTCTTTCATTAGCCATATAATCATCATAGTCATAAGCATAAAAAAGAATAGGACGATTAAGGGCAAGAAAATCAATAAAACAAGATGAGAAGTCTGTTACTAGAACATCTGATTGAGCCAAAAGTACCTCTGTATCAATTTCTTCACTTGTCACATCAAAAATATTAGGATATTTTATCAAATCAGTACTCTCTGAGTTATGATAGAAATGCTTTTTTATCAAGAAAACAGAATCTGTTTGTTCGCAAAAAAGTTGTAAAGAATTCAGATCAAATATTTTAGAGATATCCATTACCTTCTTCCCACAAGAACGGTGGGTAGGCAAGTAGGTAATAAGCCTTTTGTTGGATTTAATTTTATCAATACTAGCATTAAACCCTTTTCTTAACTCTTTATCAAACAGGACATCAATCCTTGGTTTGTTTGAAAAGACAAAGTGATCTGGTTGGACATCATAACAAGGACCAGTATATACAACCGTGAAATAACTCGCGGCGGTCTCATAATAGCGTAAACCTTTTTTTGTGAATTGGAACCATTTCACCCAATTCTTATTGACAGTCGGCTGCATTAGGCCAGTTGGTTTCCCAGGAAATCCATGTCCCAAATCCAAATAATAACAATTGTTTAAAAATAAACAATTAAAATCGCTTGTCTGTACAGTGGATACACACATTATTGCACGGCATTGATACCAAATAGCTTTCCAGCTTTTGGCATACAAAACCGGTATATGCTTTTTTGTCAACTCTTCATATAAAGAACGATTTTTTGTATACCAATAAACTGTATAGCAGCTGTTTTCACGCATGTAATCAAAAAGAAACTTTGAATTATCGGAATATTTTTCCCCAAACCATGCAGAAAATAAAATCAATCTTTTATTCTTAGGAATCACACCCACTATTGATTTAAGAACACTGCGATAGGTGTCTCCCAAGAAATGTCTAACTCTTCTTAAAAAAGCCATAATAAACCAGTATTGTTCAGTTTCTATTATTATATCTCTAATAAATCTTTACCCGAATAAAAACACTCAATTGTATTAACAATTTCTTGCGATACTTCTTGAGAAATATAATGACTCATACTCCTTCCTTTACTAATCGCCTTGGAAAAAGATACTATCTCATACCTAATCCCCTCACCATCAAGTTGATAAAAATACCGCTTATTGTCTGACGGATTTTCATAACGTATTTCAAAATAGTCAGTTTTCCACCAGGGTGCAGGAACATAAAAATAGCCTTTTGTTCCGGAAATAATAAGTTCTCCTTCTGATTTAACCCCCTTACCAACTTTAATTGAAGCTACTGCACGAGGATACACAAAAGCTATCTTCGTAAATGAATCAAAAGCCTTCGCAATTAAATGCGATGTTATCTGCTTTGAAACATAGTCAATTCCTAATAACTGGAATATTGGTAGAAGTGCGGTCGGCCCCCAAGCACAAATGCTGTTCCAGACCTCTTCAAGACTAGTTCCTCTTTTAGTCTTCTTTTCAAGATCAGATAAACTGGTACAAATAGCGTCAACAGAAATAATATCTCCAATCTTCCCTCCTTTTGCTAATACAAGCATCCTATTATACGCTGTTGAATAAGCAGTTTTAATTGAATCCATTAACTGCAAATTATTCTGCTGAGCAATTAGGTTAAGCTCATTATAATTATCTTGACTTAATGCAATGGGGGATTCACATAAAACGTGCTTTCCAGCTAATAAAGATTGCTTGACTTGCTCATAGTGTTTCCGAGGGTGTGAGGCAATATAAACTGCATCTGAACGCTCTAACAGTTGGTTTAAATCTCCTGTAATCAGATAACTGTCTTTTAATCCATCTGAGATATCAGAATCATCAGTTGAACATACCCCACTTATAGTTACACCATTAACGAAGCGGCTCTCTTTCTCAAATTTATTAAGGAGTGTAGAATTGCCTACCAATCCTATTCTCAATTCACTATTCTCAGCACGAATGACTGAACTGGACACACCTTCCGTTCTGTCCAAATAGACTACTTGACAGAATTCATTTAGGTAATCAAATTTGCCTTTCCAGTCAGAACCTACAGTAAAAATATCAACTCCGTAACGTTTGATATCATCAATTTTCTGTCCCTCATATTCCTCGACTATAATCTCATCAGCGAGACCAGTTGCCCTTACGGACTCAATACGTTCCATCAAAGATTGTTGGGCATTGATTTTACCCCTCGTCAAATCAAAACTATCAGATGTAACGCCAACTATCAAGTAGTCTCCAAGAGCTTTTGCCCGTTCAAGAAGACGTTGATGCCCATAGTGGAACAAATCATACGTTCCGTATGTGATGACTTTTACCATAATGGTACTATTTATCGAGTTCCAACAATGCGTTGACAAACTGCTCCATGCACTTCTTCTCTCCTATCGAAACACGGAGACACGTTCCAAACTCACCCACATTGGGATAAGACTTAATTAAGATCTTCTTTTCTGCTTTCATACGGGCAACAATCTTATCCGCATCGGTCTTGGTTTTAATAAACATAAAGTTGCCAGCCTCACCTTTATGAGCATAACCATTAGCATCAAGCTCGTCAACAAGATATTTGCGTCCTTCGTTGAACTTGTCAATCAAGGCCTGAAGTACTCCCGGCGTCTCAATAATCTTCTCTGCAAATAGCATTGCAAAGGCATTGGTGTTATGAGGTGTGCACAGCTTCTGTACCATCTTTACACCTTCCGGCCAACCAGCAACATAGCCTAAGCGGCAACCGGCCAAAGAGAACAGTTTTGAGAATGTACGAGTTACAAACACATGTCCGTGATTTAGAGCATAATTAATGAATGTTCCGGGATAGAAATAATGATAAGCTTCATCTATCAAAACAGTTATCTGCTTCTCATTTGCGACTTTCATAATACGCTCAAATTCTTCCTCAGAGTAAACATTACCCATCGGGTTGTTTGGATTAAGAAGAATAAGCAGTTGAGTATCACCAGTCAGAGCAGCAATGATGTTATCAACGTCCATCGTTAAGTCCTCATTATAAGGGACCTTGACGAAATTACGCCCATACATCTCTGAATAGACCTGGAACATAAAATAACTAGGCACCACTCCAACAACTCTACCCTCAGGTGAAGTGAAAGCCTGAATAATATAGCGAATGCCTTCAGCAGAGCCATTCACCAAACAAAGGTGAGAGATATCAGTACCGAGATACTTAGCAAGAACTTCAGTAAAATGAAGCGTTTCAGGGTATTGGCCAACAAAACGTGAATCAACTTCCTTTAGCACTTCATTTATAAACTCCTGCGGTAAACCGCTAGGGTTCTCGTTCAAATCCAGGCGCAAATAATCCTTTCTTTCATTTTGGTCAAAAATTCTATATAAGTTTTCGACCTTGGGATCTAAATAGTACATATTATTCTTATTGATTAAATTCCATTAGTTCAATCTGGCCATTCGAACCAATAATGTCGGCCATAGTATACTTCTCTCTTATAGAAGAATAAAACTGATAAGCCTCCTCATTAGGAAACTCGACTTTGGGGGTAAATTCCCCTGAAAGCAAGTCTTGGTAAGCTTCGAAATCCCAATCTATAGTACGAAATTGCCTCTTACCCTTGAGAAAAGCACGTAAGCACTGGGTTAGTCCTTCCTTAATACTAGTATAATGAACATCATGACCTATTAGTTGATTAACTAAGGCGCTATTAAAAGCTCTATCCCACTCTCTATCGTAAATGGTATTATAGCCACCCTCGTATAGTTCATCTACTTTCAGCATAGAACCACACAGCATAAGACTAGGTGAAATACTTGTTTCTTCTTTGAGAATACCAACGTAAAGTTTAATTATATCTCTCCATTTCATTGTCTCACCAGTCGCAATCTGTACGGTTTTTCCCAGTGCATTTTCATTTCCGGCCATCTTGCTGATTGCGTATGACACATCCTTACCGAAAGTCAAAGTGGTTTTTTTATTGAGAATGTTTTTATTGATTACCAAAGAGCGCCCTTGAAGTAAACGATATAACCACTGCTCTTTCTCGTATATGCCCAACTGCAAACGATCATCACTGTATGTTACATAAGGACGTATAATAGTATAGTTATGAAAACCAGAGCAACGTAACATATCTTCTTGTCTTGCCTTCCTTAAAGCATACCGGTTAGTAGACAAGAAGTCATGGTCGTTTGTCACTTCTAAAAGACGGGGGGATTCTTCAGTGAGAGGTTCAGGTGAGTTTGCATAAACACGAGAGGAAGAGAACCAGATATACTGATTTGTTGATGAAAGAAGTCTTACATATCTGGATGCAAAATCATCAATATTGTAGTTCATGAAGTCTACTACAACATCATATTTATCTTGCAAAAGATTCTCTACAAAGGCATTCTCACGTGCATTGCCTTGAACATATTGTACATTCTCCCTTTGGGATATGTGGGCTGAGCGTGAAGTAACAACTACTTGATTATCCTTTTTCTCTGCAAGGAAATCGACCAGATAGACCCCCATCGCGCCGGTTCCACCTAATACTAGTACTTTCATTTATCTAGAACTATGATTATTACTATTTTCTATCATGAACAATATTCAATGCCTTACATTCATCCTCAGCATTGACAAATACTTCAAACAGCATTGGTTTTTCAGTTACTTCGGGGGCAACAAATCTACTGTAGACTCTCTCAAATTCCTGCTTGCTTGATGCTGAGAGATATTCAAAACCTAAGTCGACGGAAAAGTGCTTGATTAATTCGTTGGATTTATTACCGTTATGCCTAGCAGCCGCAACGTATTCGTCAACTTCATCGCCCAAAAGCCTATATGCCATAGCGTATGTTTTTTTAAACTCTACGCCACAACCATTATTAACTAATAGTATTCTAAGGTTTGATAAGATATTGCGATTACCCAAACTATTTAAATCATAAAAGAAGGCAAGGTCCCCCGTCACACAAAAACATAACTTATTTTTATCAGCAAGAGAAACACCTAAAGCTAACGACGTGGCCCCATCTATACCAAAGCCTCCTAGTGGACAGAAAACATTAACTGTCTCCTTAAATGTCGCATAGTTCCATGTGCGCAATGTGTTTAGTATTGCCAGCACAACTGAAGAATGGTCTGGTATTTTGTTTGCTATGACACCCGCTATCCAAGGATTAGAAAGCGGCATTGTTTCCTGTACCACATTACGTTTTACAAGCAATTCATCGTAGACTTCTTTGCACTCTTTATAATAACTGTCATTATATTGAGCGTCATTTGAATATATGCTAAAGAACTCTTCCTCTCTCATCTCGAATACAGCAGTAAGGTTCTTAAATGTGTCTCTAATTTCACCGTCTGGGGATACTCGCCAAGTTTGTTTAGAATGAATCATCCTCACAGCACCTTCCTCGCCAGTAATTTCGCCAATATGAATGAGTAAATCAACATCATAAGCAGGTTTGTTCGCCTTATTGATTGATGATTGATTTATAACCAATGGATAGGGTATCTTATATTTTCCATTGTAATTGCTTGGATGATCAGCAAGAACTATAGCATTATTGGATGAACAAAAACGCTCAACTTCTTCTACTAAAGACTGGGACCAGATCTTATGCATCCCCACAAATATAGCCACTTTCCCATATGGTATAGGTGGTACATTATCAATATGAGAAAAACGTCTAATAATTCTAGCAGGCGGCAATTCTTTACATGTAAGAGCTGTATTATCGCTATACCGGTAAGATGTTATGAGATTGATATGAACGGGGCCGCCACCATTTCTTTTAAGTGCTAACAATGCTCTGTTACATTGAACTTCACACTCCCACTCATCGTCATTATTATTAACAAGCGGTATTTCGACGCTAAGATTACATACATCATTAGGAGGGGATGTCCTGTCTGTAACCTGAGGGTTAAGATGTCCAATGCGGTTTGAAGGCTGTGATGACGTTATTATCAGCAGAGGCAGCTTACTATAATATGCCTCCGTAGCGCCTGACATATAGTTGCGGGCAGCAGTAGCTCCAGTGCAACTGATAATTACAGGTTCCCCCGTTTTTAATATCAGACCATTTGCAATATAAGAAGCGCTTCGTTCATCAACTGCAGAGAAGATTTGAAAGAACTTATCATTCTGTATGCTTCCAATAAAAACGGAATTTGTGGTTCCTGGTGATGCAACCACATAACGGATTCCATGTGCTTTCAATAATGAGATTAGGATCTGGTGATTGCGCTCGTTTGTATAATAATGATGTTGCATAATACTTCTATTTATTTTGAAATTCCGTCAAGTTCTTGCTTTAGGAAATAAAATGAGCCCACCCTGTAAGGTACTATCCGCTGATGTACAGTGGCGAAATCAATATTATCTATAAGTGGCTCATCACCATTAACTAACAGTCTATCTGACAAGCCAAACAGTTCCAGAAGTTCAGCAATTTTTGAATCTCCATAGTCTCGAGAGAATGCAACGAATGGACGGCAGAATTGTGTAGCAAAGATGATTGAATGGAAAGAGTTGGTCACCACATATTCACTATTCTTTACCAAAGATAGGAATTCTTCAACGCCAGCATCGTATGCCATTCTATGTTTATTCGCATTTTCAGCCCTAAGACTAATATCTACGACCTTCCAACCATAGCGTTCTGCCAGCCTATCTGCAAAGTCAAACATCTTTTTATTATAACGGCGAGCATAGAGGAGCAGATACTTGTCATTCTCCAGACGAGGTGCTGTTATCTCCTTAAAGTCATCAGCCGTTAACAATAGTGTGGGATCAATAGTGCGGTATGCGGGAATGGTTGTGTTTTCTTTAATAAACGGAATCATCTTATTCTCTCTAATACCAAGCGCTTTGAAATTAGAGAGACGTTGTTTCAAAACTTCATAAGTATGCTCATCAAAATGTGCATCTCCGAAGCTTGCCGCGTATGAAACCGCATATCCCTTCTTCATGCAAGGGAACTCAGCAAAATAGGCGTCCTCAAACCCATTCCATTCATCAATGCAAAAAATTGTGTCACTTCCACACACGAAGCCATCTAATCCCTCTTCATCTACGATGTTGTTATAATCCCTACAGGTATAGCTTTTCTTTGTCTTTTGAAAGCGACGGTTATAGAAATTGTCAAACTTATGGTAATTCACTCTGATTGCAGGCATACTTAGCTCCAGATTTCGCCTGGACGCCTCGTCTGTGTCCCACATGTGTTTCATCGGGTTCAAAATATCCCGATCCTCCATCATGGGTGGGCAATAATCCACTAACTTGGCCACATAGCCTAAGTTCTCCACACTACGACACAAAGCCCAAGATTGAAGGGCAGAGCCGTAATTGGTAAAATTAACATGTATATTACAAGAAACTATTCCAAATGTCTTCATTTTTAATCGCTAAAAACAATTTGTATGAAATATAAAGCAGTATTGCAAATAATTGAATACTGTTTTTTTTACTCAATAATCTTTGAAGTTTTTAAATTTGAATGAAACCGATGTGGAATCAGACATAAACCAATCGCGTGTTATTGTATTATATGCACAAATCTTTACTGTATCCGAGTCTGCAGGTATCTCCCATAACTGGATCAATCCATTTCCTCCGTTTTCTTGATATTGTAAATTAAACATCAGCTTGGGGACATTCCGTCCAGCATGATTATAAGAGAAGTATCTGCCCGTAAAACCAGCATGACCACATAGAACACATAGGATGTTATTGTTTTGCTTTACTAGCATCTCCCATATTTCTTGAGGTGAACTATATAATTTATAATTTACATATTCAGATTTTGCATAAGTGCTTGTTTCTGCTCTTACTCCTCTTCGCACTAACTATTCATGTGTCATCAAAATGAAAGAATCATCCGGATGTGACTCTACATTATGCTTTGCCCAATTAACAACATCTTTACTTGCACAATACTCAAGGACTAACAGATATACTCCTTTTGAATCCGACAACTTTGCTACAAATTTTCCAAACTTGACCGTGAATAATATTCAACTATCTTTGAATCGGATAATTGGAAATGAGCATATTCATTAATTTTAGTAGTTGATCTATCAAACACAGTTTGCTGATTATCCCACGTATAGTCATGATTGCCCGTACACACAAAATAAGGAATATCCTTAGCAAGTACTTCTGTCGAATTAACAAACATCTGCCATTGAGCATCATCATTATCATTCGTTATATCTCCTGTTAGTAAGATATTAACAATATTGGCTCCAACTTTAATCTGCTCGAATATCCAGTTAATTGAACTGTCATAATACTGGATTAAGTTCTCATTAGGCTTTGTATACTCTTGTATATCACCAAAAACAACGAAATACTCTGATGTCCTATTCAAGTGTTTATCTAAAACAAATTCTCTTACGGGATCAATTTGGACTTCCGCTACAATTGCACTGTAACAAGATGAAGCAAAAAGACACCCAATAATAGAAAGCATTGTAAATAATTTCATGCCTATGTTGTTATGCGAAATATATAAAGAAGGCGGGCCCGCTGTTATTGAACCTTTTTGTCTTATGAGAGACCAGCGGGAACCCCGCCCTTACGATTGGGGCATTCAGGCTGTGCGGAAGACCTTCCTGCCCCATCGCGGCACTGACTGCGCGTAAAGGTCAGTTGCCGCATATCTTGTTGTCTTTAATTCGTTATCTTCTTAAACTGCTCCCCATCGGCCGCAATCCTTCCCTCCCGGACAATCTCCTGCAGCACAGCGCTCACACGCTGGCAGTCGGCGGGCGACAGCTTATCGCTCTGGTAGAGGGCGCCCGCAGCGGGCAGGGTGTGGCCATCTTCCATCGCCCAATAGAGCACGTAGGCACACGCGCCCTGCAGGCTGAAGGTGCCGCGCTGCTGGGTGATGTACTCTTCTACAAGCACACGCAGGCGCTGGTCGCTATAGTCTATTCCAATGGCGTTGTTTTGGGTCATTGCTGTATTGTATATGGGTTTAACTAATTTGTACCTCCACAAGTTATGGTGCATTTGCCGTCTTGGCTCACCTGCAGCACAAAGGAGTGGGTATCAAGGGTGCAGGTGGTGCCATCTTCTCTGCGGCAGAGCATCTGGATGGAATGGACGTCATCGGGCCTGGAAAACACAAAGCACGGCTGGAAGTCCTTTCCTATCAGAGCGGCATTCTGGAGCCCCACAAGCCCGGCACGGTATTTACGGTAGAGCGCATTGATGGAGAATCCCTCCTCGGGCCCGTCCAGCACCATAGAGAGCTGGCCCACGGCATCGGCAAAGCCCTCGCCCCCGAAGGCCGCCTCCGGCTCCTGCAACAGGCTGGTGTAAGTGACCACCTTCAGGCCCCCGCCCCGCAGCTCTTTCTTAAACAGTATATCAAACTTGTATAGCATATCTTGTTATTTTAAATTCATTTAATTCTCATTCGGCCTGCGGCCTCGCTGCGGCTGGCGACGCTACCGTTTGCTCGCTTATCGGGACCGCTTATCGGGCCTTTATAATTAATTACTCCGTACGTCTGTCTGTATTACAAGATAACTGACAATTTGCCACTTGCAGTGCTCTCTGTGCTACGATTCAATATCAAATTGTGTACAATTGGGGTCTGTCCCCTTTTGTACTATTTGGACGGGTATTCATAAAATGCGCAGAAAATTCAAGCCCTCCCCGGACCCAACCGTCAGCCTTAGGAACCGTCCTCCTTACAACATCAGGGCCATCCGGAAAAAGCAGCGTCCTCACTCGGGCAAATACCCCCTACCCGATACGTCCAATCTCCTATCCAAGAGCTGTCCGCAGAACACAGCATAAATTATTTCATAAGAAATAATATGCCGTCGCAAAGTTACTAATAATATAATTATTAGCCAAATTTCAGCCCCCTCCAACTTATCAACAAAACAGTGCCAAAGGGGACGGTTCTTTTTGGCCTCATTTTCCCAAACAGTGCCATTGGGGACGGTTCTATTTGGCACCGTTTTCCAATACAATGTCAAAGACGACAGTTACTTTTTCCCCCACCCACACAATACCATAAGTCACCACCACCAAAAAAAATAGTACAAAAGGGGACAGACCCCTTTTGTACTATTTTGCCATCTCCCACTCGGCCTCCGGCCTCGCAGCGGCTACGCCGCTATCTTTTGCACGCCTATAAAACCGCTTATCGGACTTTATTATTTTCTCCGTACGTCTATCTGTATTACAAGAAACTTGACTGCCTGCCTATTGCTAGGCTTTCTGTGCTACGATCCAATATTACATTAGGCCACACCTCAATCTGAAGATCTAGTTTGCTAAGATAAGCACAGACTTCATGCCATTGGGGACGGTTCTGTTTGGTACCGTTTTCTCTTCTTGCCCCACTCCAGACATAGAATAACTGTTAGCCCGCAAATTACTGTTTAAGGATACATCTTCCTGATTCTAATCGCCTCCTCTACCCATTCTTCAATATGGTCAGATATGTACTTATAAACATTGGTACTTGTCACATAGGGAGGATCATATGCTTGACAAACTAAAGATAACAAGATTTCATTATCATCTGCCCTGTGGTCTCGTTTAGCTATATAAGTATAAGTTTTATCTATATAGAAAGCCCTAAAAGGATTACTTCCCTTTTTACTCTGATTATCAAGAACATCTTTCAAATTATGTATATATATTCCTACAATACCCATTCCTGCACGCCATGCCTCCTCTATTTCTTTATTACACCACTTTCGCTCTGAAGTCTTTTCGCCAATTAAAACGACCAAGCATGATTTACCAACAAGACTGTCTTGAATCCATTTCAGAATGTTGGCATCTCCCTTTTGTTTCACTTCTTCCCACTTATTGGATGTAAGCGGTGCATCACCTTCAACCACACCTATATTTCTCACTTGTCCAGCACGCCAAGAGTCATTAGCGTAGTGGAAACTATAAAAAACCTTTCTCTTCATACTCTCCATTACGTTACAGTTTCTACAAGTTATGGTTACGTTCTCTCATTGGACGAGACATATCATAATCTTGCTTTGCCCTATTATCATAAGCATTGTCAATCATCAGCTTGAGGTTCTCAACGTTGACTTTATCCCAGTTTATCACAGAAATATTCACTCCTTTTTTCAACAGATTATCAATAATCCTCGCAGGCATATAGGGATAGCGTTGTTCGTATTCAGAACGTTCGTCAATTGTGATCCATGATTGCTGCTCGGGATAGATTGTCGCTTTCTCGTTATTGAAACCACATGTATAATAACAGCTCTTCGCAGAAGGTAACAGAATTACAATGATTCCTGATTTCTTATTTTTCTTACCATCATGCATACTGGAATAGATCTCCCAATCTACATGTTTTCTGAACTTAGTTTCCGTCCCAACTAAAACGATTGTTACAGTTGTGTCACGAAGATACTCATCACGAATATGTTCTCTAACCTTTTGATCGTCCCATTCTTCGGGTATCTCACCTAACCCGACAGAGCCATCAATAAAAACTTGATTCTTCTCAGCCCAGCTGATGAGAGTTTCCTTAAACAGTTGGTCATTCTTATGATGATAACAAACAAATACCCTATGCATGGTTTAACGTTTTTGAAAGTCCTTTCAACACTAGAGACACTATCTCCATGATATTCACAGAATGGAACAATCTCAGATTCTCTTCATCAGAAAGACCGTTGTTTTTGAGATCTCCTACGCTTATAATATCAAGAATTGAATAATCAATTTGAGACCCTTTTGATTTATAATACTCATAGAGTTCTTTATATTTAGCATCCTCACATGCTATATCCAGCAAGACATCTGCTTTAACGTCTTTCTTTTTCTCTATAATATCAGACAGGAGCTTCGTCGCTCCACCAAATCCGCCAATCAAATAAACGGGATGGTTTGCTTGCTTAGCTGTGATAAACTCTTCAACTATTCCAGCCATCCTACCCAAAAAGCCTTTTACCTTACCACCCACTAATACTCGTGCCTTGGCTTGTTCTTCAGCCAGCTGGCGCATAACGGTCAGAGACGTAGCCCACATATAGCGCAAACTAACATCAACTGGAGGAACAAATTCTTTCTTTAAATCAAATGGAACAGCTGCAGAAGGATGACATTCCTCCAACTGTACACGACAACTTAAATAATCAGCTTTATCCACCATTGACATTTGGTTGTATAGTGGCCATGCAAGATAGTTTGTAAAATAGAAAACATTCTTTTTCTCTTTCTCATACTTGCCGTATTGATCTGACAAATCGCGGAATAGTTTGGTATAACCATCCTTACGTAGGTCACCCCCATATATCATCTTGCCTCCTGCTTTCAAAATGTGACGCGACAATTCTACGGTCAAATCACACAGCATATCCCTTCCAATACCAAGTAAAGGTAAATCTTCGCTGTCGGAAACAGAAATAGCGATTTGGGCTTCGTTTAACTTATTGGCTGCCGCCTGCTTTTCCATTGGAGTCTTGAATGTTTTCTTTGTTGTCATCTTTTCAGCAATGGAACTTAATACCTCCATCTCCTCGTTACCAAGAGGTGGCTCAGGATAGTAAACGGTCGTCTTGTCATCTCCCAAAATAGAAAGGCTGTGAGCTTCTGGCGGATATGGCAGGTAAGTAGAATGATCATCGCAAAGAGATTCTAACAACTGCGATTCATAAATATAATCGATTGCCGTTCTAAGCAACAAATTTATTACGGGTCGCCAATCATTGTGAAAAACGATGCTTGGAACATTCCCAATATATGGGAACAAACGCTCCGCTCCTTCTTGCAACTGTGACACAACAACCATCGGCTTCATATGTTCCTTGGCTGTAAGAGCTTCAATTCTACACCATTCACGTGAAGAATACGTATCAGTAAATAACACTAATATAAGAGACTCCCTGACGTTTTCCTTAATCTGTTGATCAAACTGGTAGCCATCCAGGATATCGTTAACATCAAAGAAGCTTCGGAGTTTAGTGTCTGCAAATAGGAACTGACGCACCTCTTTAGCCATAACTTCGCCTGTATTTCCTTTATCTCGCTTTGAATGGCTGATGAAAATAGACACTTTCTCTGTTTTAGCGCCTCCTAGATAACGAATAATGAATTCAAACAAACGAGTCTTAAACTCATCAATGTTATCCATTATACTCTCTGACTGGAGGACTATCATCTGGTCTTTGCTAACTCCCTCCAAAAATGTGAACGCATGACTATCAAGTTTAACACCAACTACCTTTAACTTGTCATCTGTATTATTCTTTAGCAAGTTCTGAACATAGCCACGCCAAATAGATGAGCAGAACATATTGATGTCTATCAGTAGCAGTATGAGAGTCTTCTCGCTACCAACGTCTGCCATTGACGTAAGACCACTATCATCTCCGGTCTGGAAATACACAGGTATATCAAGACCATCCATGAACGGACTCACAGAATTGCGGCAAAGCGTTTTATAAAGCATGGAGTAAACCTGCACTCCGTCTCTATAAGCAGTGTGATATAGAATATGTATAGATAATGGCGTCTTCACTATAGTTTTCTTAATGGTCAACTACATCTGCCAATCGAGAACTGCATCAAGTGGATGATTAAACATGGAAGCTGAGAATAATTTCTGTTCCCGAATCATTGAATCCTCAATTCGACCAGCTGTATTAGAAATATACTCATTAAGTGATTTAGTACCTCGCAACACAGGGACAATCTGCAGGTATTCAGGCAAGTCACTTTTTGACAATTCCTTTACCGTTATACCAGCAACATGCAAACGGTCATAACCATACCCAATTTCCCAAGGCATCCACTTCGAATCAAGTGCATTTTGAGAAAGAATGCATAACATGTGTGAGCTTCTTCTAATACCAGTTTTTATAGCATTAACAATGCTCTTCGGGTCATCACGATTGATACTGATGTCATATTCGTCAAAGTAGATATCAACTCCACTTTTGTTGATATAATCAGCTATCTTCTTCGCTATTTCCTTATCATTCTTCTGGTGGCTTATAAACACACAGTTCCCTGTACGTGGATACTGTTGTTCGTTTAAGTAATATCTATTTGCCATACTTTAAATATACTCGATCTTAATTCACGAAGCAGCTATACCTCTATAAAAATATCTATGGATTCCCATATAACAAATCCATTGTCCTAGGAAAATATAATGCATTATAACCATGTTTTAATTCTGAGAAATACTGTGAGTCTATCAAATCAAAGCATACCCCCCTAACCTATCACTGCACCTAATACTCATGGTTTTTAATCTTTGAGTTTGGACGAGTCGCGTTTTCTTGCGCCCACCGCAATGTTCGTTTCTGATTGTTCTCCCAGAAATATATGCCGTGTCCAAGCCAGTCATAATCATTATCACTAGATCTGAGTCTATCTTTACCTAACACAACCGAGGTTGTTGGAGTTAAACTCCACTGTACCCTTATTACATTCAGTCATCTTTTGCATTTGCCCTTTTAACGGCATACCATGCCTCCTCCATTTCTCCTTCACAAAAAGTACTTTCAATATACTTTAAGAATGCTTGCCGTGCTTTCTCTGATGCTAAGAATAAATTCACATCCAATACAGATGCGGTTACAACGTAAGAACCTGCGCTTCTTCCTTCTATCGTTTTATACTCTCCATAATCTGATACGTTACGTACCGATTGATATAAAGAATCGACTTCTTCAAAGTCTTCCAAATCTAACATTTCTATCCAGTTTTCAAAATCAGTAATTGATGTCATAATTAATTGATTTTTGATTTATAATATTATTAGTCCTTTTTGATCCTTTTATTATATGTATTGTGTTTCCTTGAGGGCTTAATACAGTTTCTTCATTACAGAAATCATTATCAAAATACTTTTTTCATTAGACTTTGATAAATCTTGTATCACCATTACTATAGCCCCGATACGAATTCTCACCAAAGGCTATTATTATTTCTTTATTCCAAATCTTTTCCCATAAAACTCTGCTAATAGTATATCCATCACTAATACTTATTTCAAAGCTCCGGTACTCTGCATAAGGAGCTCCCTCTAATTTTCCATCTTGTTTAGCCATAGATACTATATAATCACATATTCGTTTATATGAGAACTCTCCTTTTGATTCCTTAATGAAATCATCTATGAGTTGATGTATTTCTATATCTGTATACGTCAATGGCACAGGACCAGATTCGCTAATCTTATACATCATTTCTAGCTCCTTTAATACAGATTACTTTACTACCCTGTAATGGTTATTTATTTCCAGTTCTGACATAGACATCAGAGGCAGAGGGAATGCTTCCAATGGTGTATTCTTAACCCTTTCAAACAGGGCACCACGTAAAGCGCCATAGGTAATACTCAAGAAAGTAGGCATCAGGTTGCTGGTGAAATTGATTTTCTTGCTATCCTCATCAATAGTAATAACCGTATCAAAATCCTTTATCGCAAAACGAATACCCAGGATGCACTCACATATTATAGACTCCTCCCTTCTATATCTTATACCTGTACGAACATAAATCATGCCGTCTACAGGATGAACCTCGGTCTCTACAAGATACTGAACGTTTACCTCTTTAATTGTAGAGTTTCCTGTATCTGAAATTTCAAACTTCTCCTCCTGAATAGAGATAAGTGAGAAACTTATTCTTTTTTCGGTTTCCATCATTAATTATATTTTTCAGTGGCAATAATTGATTGATATGATAGATCCTTCCACTGACGACGATTTCTCAGCGGAAAACCAACATTTACGTACGGAAGATCTATTGATAAAGAAGGACTATAAGATAGATTAAGGTATGTAACGGAATAATCGGGTAACTCTCCTGTTATCTTAGCATGGAGGTAATAGGAGAGCTCCGTCATAATGTCAGACGTAAAATTCTGGTCTCCGCTCAACCATTTGGTGATTTCGGAGGGCTGACGACCCATCTTTTGGGCAAGTTCCTTCTTGGAAATGTGCTGCACTTCCATAGCATCAGCTATCTGAATGGCAATACGCATTCTACGCGCCACCTTCAAATAATTAAGCTCTGACAGAGCTGCTAGTCTTTTCCTTGCTTTCATTTTGGTTTATTGGTTATTTGTTTCTTCATCAAAATATAGATCACCTTCAAGTGTTCCATCATCACATATTCTAATATCCTTGTTTTTTATCCTTTCTGTAATCATAGCAGATATCTTTATCATCTCTTCTGCATGATACTTTAACACCTCATCTTTTTGCCAAGCATCAATACTTGAGTCTTTATATCCACCAGAACCTAATATCAATAACGTAACTCCGTATCGGATAGCATACAATCGCAATGTAAACCCAGATTCCTTCAATAACGCCACAACACCATCCCCCGGTTTTCCTTCATTCTCTCTAAAGAACTGTAATCGTGCGCCACCTTCATAGCCCATAAATTGCAGCTTAGACCAAATATCTTCTACCTCATTTGGATAGTCTTCGTCCATTCTATCCAAGAACTCATCAAAAAGTGTATCACCTCCTTTGCCATCATAAGCAATTGAGTATATCTTACAATTTGGTCCAGATAATTCTTCTATTTCTACAATTCTAAAGCCCATGGTCTAGTATTATCGTGCAAATATAAATATAAATCCTGGAATATTTCAATTATAAGTAAAAAAATCCCAATATATATTGTCATTATTAGCCTTATTTCCACCCTAATCTCTCCCACCAACTTATCAACACCCATTTATTCCCTCATTTACACCCTCAAATATACCCTCATTTATTCCCTCAAACAGTAAATCATCAAAAAAAAGGCCCTGGAAGCCAAAAGCTCCCAGGGTCTCCCCAAGAAATCAACCTACCTCAATCTCGCTGCCCCTGTAATCACAATCATTAATCCTCTGAATCGCATTTTTCAACTTAGCTATTTCGTTTTTCAAATCCCCCACCTCTTCCTGCAAGGGTCTGGCAATATTCATGCGGAACTCATCCACATACATCTTGCTCAGGTTCATCTCCTTCTGCCTGTTGTCCGCCTCCAGGCTCTCTATCAGCCGCCTGTGCCTCTTTCTGTCCATCTACGGTCTTGAACCCCAGTTCACTCACCACATCCCACAGCTTCATCACATTCTCAGTGTCCAGCACCACCTTGAATCCGTTTATCCTGGCACGCGGAGTCCCGGTTACGACATCCACCGTCTGCTTTCCGTAAAAGAAAGTCAGCTGGTCACCCTCCTCATAGTAATCGTTGCACGCCATCACAGCCGCGCTGAACTCCGCCACAGTCGTATCGGCGGTAATCACCAGACCACCCAGAGCCACATCAGTCACCAGCACGTTGTCACCGTTCAGGTTGTAGTCTATGCTGGGCAGCTTACCGCGTGTAATCTGATACGGTGCCAGCACGCACCCCGCAAACATTTTCTCTCTGATACAAAAGGGGTCTGTCCCCTTTTGTACTATTTTGCCATTTTGATACAATTGGGGTCTGACCCCTTTTGTACTATTTTTAAAAAAAAAGAAACCCCGGAAGTTCCATCAAACTTCCAGGGTAATCCAAATAGTGCCAAAGGGGACGGTTCCGTTTGGCCCTATTTTTCATCTTTTGATACAAAAGGGGTCTGACCCCTTTTGTACTATTTTGCTATCTTTTGACCATATTCCTTGTACCACTCGGCAAAGTGCCGCAATCCCTCGCGAAGGGTAATCTTAGGCGTAAACCCAAAGTCACGCTCCAGTGCGGTAGCATCGGCATAAGTAGTGGGAACATCGCCCGGCTGCATAGGAACAAGCTTCTTATGCGCCTCAAAGTCATAATCCTGCGGCAACACCCCTGCACGCACCAACTCCTCTTGCAGGATGTTCACAAAGTCCAGCAGGTTCTCAGGCTGGCCACCTCCGATGTTATATACCGCATACGGCGGAATCGGCAGACCATCTTCGCCCGTCTTCTTTTCCGGTGCCTTAGCCATCACCCTCACAATTCCCTCCACAATGTCATCCACGTAGGTGAAGTCGCGGCGACAGTTGCCGTAATTGTATATCTGTATGGTCTCTCCCTTAAGCAACTTATTGGTAAACCCAAAGTACGCCATATCAGGACGACCGGCCGGCCCATATACCGTAAAGAACCTTAAGCCAGTAGAAGGTATATTGTATAGCTTACTATAGCAATGAGCCATCAACTCATTACTCTTCTTAGTAGCAGCATAAAGACTCACAGGATTATCCACCCGATCATCCGTACTGAACGGCACTTTCTTATTTCCGCCATACACGCTGCTACTACTAGCATACACCAAATGCTGCACCCCCTGATAAATAGTGCCATTGGGGACGGTTCCGTTTGGCCCTATTTTGCCATCTAGCCCCACTCCATCCATAGAATGCCTACAAGCCTCCAGTATATTATAGAATCCAATAATGTTACTCTCTATATAAACATCCGGATTCTCAATGCTATACCGCACACCAGCCTGCGCCGCCAGATTCACCACAATGTCAAACTTGTACTCCGCAAACAGCCGGTCAATGAGCTCGCGGTCAGCAATACTGCCTTTAATAAAGCTATAGCTATGCTCCAGGTGTGCCTTCGCCTTCTCGTCTATTACTTTCAGTCGGTATTCCTTTAGGCTGGGATCGTAATAGTTGTTTAGGTTGTCCAGGCCTACTATTTTGGTTGGCTCCTGGCTATCCAGCAACCTTAATACCAGGTTGGCTCCTATAAAACCGGCGCTTCCGGTAACTAGTATTGTTTTCATCTTTTTCCGTTTTTCCTTTTTGTTTGCTTGGCCGGGGGCCTCGCTGCGGCTGGCGACGCTACCGTTTGCTCGCTTATCGGAACCGCTTATCGGGCCTTTATTGTTATCAAGTCTTCTTGGCACTCCATCCAAGTCATCGGGACCTGCTATTGTTTACTGAGGTACTCATACGCATCATCCATCAACTGCCCCGCCATTCCCTTAAAAGACATAATACAGTCAACCTGAATCAGAGGACTCATCCCTACATTAGCCTGCAAGAAAGGCAACAGAGTATCAGGCCTATTAAACTGTCCATTATGGTAAATCAATGTACACATCGTATCGTCTATTCTTACTTATCTCAGCTTTGCTTTGCAGCTTGACAGCCTGGGTTGCAACTGTGCGGAAGATTGCAGTCATCAGCCGTCATCTTATTGTCACATGCTGCGCGTAATGACCTGTAGGCTCTGTGCCGCGAATACTAATAATTAACAAACGTATCCATAAACACAGGAGATTCTACGCCGTTTTGTTCTCTATATACAAACATGTGATATGAACTATTAGGTCTAATTACAGGATACAACTTCAAATACTCCTGCTTATAGTACAAATCAGTGCTATTTATTAGAATTGGTAGTACTGCACACTTCTTTGTATGCCCATCAACAACACCAAGTTCCCATGGCATCCAACGACTCATAGCCGCATTGGGAGACTGAGCATATATCAATGACTTACTGTTTTCAAGACGAGTTCTGATTCTCTTAGCAGTCTCTAACGTAACGTTACTTCTGTCTAAATCTTTGTCAACAATGAAATCTACATAGACTTTGAAACCCATCTCTGTCAATTCATTATAAACGCCTTCAATAATCGCCCTATCCTTGATATTATAAGAGATAAAAATATCAAACTTCGTATTAATATCTCTTCCTGCCGTGTTACTGAAAGTACGTTGGCTCTCATTGAGGCTGGCTCTGTAGTACCGGAAATGCGTTTCAGTAAAATATGCCATTGGCTATATCCTTTCTTCTTTTACCAACGTCCAATAATGTTCGCCCAGAATGGTCAGCTTGCAGGCTTTACGCTCCATAGCAGCAAAATACATGTGCTCTGCACCAATAGGTACAACAAGATTTAAACGGTTATACTTCTGAAGTATTCTGAACTTCTCTGCATTAGTTTCGTTTGTTTCTCCAGATGTAGGTTCAAATGACGGATCCAAGGGGAACTCATACCCCTTGTCGGGGAACAAGTCATCTATCTTCTTTAAATCTTCAAGTGATATAGGAGGATTTACATTCCGAAGCGAAATGAAACTTCTTACATTGGTTTTGAAAATAGGTCGTTGGCTCCAAGCTCCAAGTGAACGGTCTATATGCGCATAAACACTTCCCGGAGAGATTTCACCCACCAGATTGGCAGCACTGCCGTTCATAGCATCAACCAACAATCCAGTAAAAAGCCCTTTACCACCATCCTCTACTGCATTCTGGTCGCGTGCAGAAGCGGTAAGGATTGTTGTACCTTCTGAAAGAACAGCACTATTACCCAATGCTTTCACGTCCCCAAAATGGCCTGAATGACAGCAATCAAGAACAATCACCTTGTTCTTGGAACGAGACTTGTTAACGAACGCCATTATCTCATCCATGGAAACACCGTCATCACCTGTCTTACAGTCTGATGCAATGAGATAACCTGAATCACTGTCAATATATCCATGACCCGAAAAATACAGAAGTGCCACTTCTGTCTCGTCATCAAACAAATCAGATATAAGTGATTTAAGCTCATCTTTAGTTATGGCGGTAGAAGCATCTGAAGCCGTTTTCAACAACACATCAAAATTCTTCGTTCCATCACCATGACGCTCTAACACTTGGCGCACAGAATATGCGTCATTAACGCAACCACCAAGACGATTAGCGTGTGCATAATAGTCTATTCCAACGATTAATGCTTTTCTCATACTATGCCAGTTCTCTTATCGCAGCAACTATTGATTCCGTATTCCAGCGTACCATTTTATCAGCACGGTTTGAGACTACAGTAGAAATTCTTTCCTGCCCACGTGGTATTACTCCCAGAATGGGTTTAGAAAGCTCAATCGCCTTATCTAGCTCCCATGTCATCCAATCACTATGTGAAGCATAAACACCCGCTAAACCAATGACAATATCAGCATTGGCTATACGTTGAGCCACACGCGCATGTACGTAATAGATGTTCTCTGACTTGATAGCATTCTCAGGTGTTACCTCTGAGAAATCAACATTGAAATAGCCTCGTTCCTGCAAATGCTGACGTAAACTACGAAGGTCATCAAGATGATCCCAACTGTGACTAATGAAAACATTATAATATCTTGCCATATATCAAAATAATAACTTAAATGTATTTTATTTGCGGCTTTGCCGTTTTTTTAATCCTCTGCCGGATGCCCCAAAATAGCTCTGGTTACACCGTTTACTTTAGCGGAAGGCTCTTTTGCGGGCTTGCACCACAAATGTGCCTTGAGCGATTGCTCATCGGCCATCAATCTTGGTTCGTTAAACCCACTACGAAGGATGAACGAGGTTTGATGGCTGAAGTCTGAGGGCTGAAACGAAGGCTGAAGTCGGAAGTTCCTCACAGTCCGTATATGTAGACTCATACTGTTTATCGTCAATGGATTGTTGCATCTGCATTAACTACGTTGACTTCTGTCACGACTCGGCAAAGTTCATGCAAGCATGACTTTGCGCTTGCTGCTCCAAAAGTTCTCAAGACTCTTCGGGAATGACATGTTCGAGTCTTCGCTCTGATACTCGTTGATTTTGCTTTTGCTTTCCCCTTTCGGGCCAACGACCTTCGGTTCCGCTTCGCGCCAGCGCCCGTTGGTTCCCTTCGGGCTAAACATTCCCGACCTTAATAGCTGGTCGGCTAAAGCCGCCACTGATTGAAGGTGTACGGGAACTTGTGATGTATGATGTCTTTTCTGTAATTGTACTGTCAAAGCTTTTCACCTATCTTAGGCACGAACATCAACTCTGAAGCAAAGGTAGACTGAATACGGTGAGCTAAGTTACGTATTTTTTCTATCTTATACTTGGCGGGATTATCTTTAAACTGCCAATAGCGCCCATGAGCCAACCAGTTGCGATAATTGTTTGCTTCCTTCAACTCGTTAATCAGATCCTTCTCCTCAGGGTATAACTGCGCCCAGCCATCAAGTACCACATCATTGTAACTATATGTGTAGATCCGCTTAGCTGGATTGTAGGTATGCCTGTATCGTTTGGATAGTTTATCAGATTTCTTCAGTTCACAACGAATGATGAAATCGGTACGAAATAAAGACTCTACAAAAGCCAATATGGACATAGAGGCTTCGCGTGATAGTTCCATATAATTCTCCTCGCGCTCGTTTTCAACCTCAGGATCGGTCATCATTTGGAAGTCTGAATTATAGTATGGGTTAGCCTTTGAATACTTAAGGTCAATGGCAGCCTTAACCTCATCGTAATAGTTCTCCAAACTTTCCAACGACTGATTGTGTTCATTGAAATTGAACTGTAATTTTCTCATTGCACCAATCCCATTATGAGACGTTGGAATGATTCTGCATCAATACTTTGATAGCGCACTCTCATGCCCTTTTCGGTGAATTTCCAGACCAGATTGCCTGAGAACTTTTTCTTCTGACTAGTGCGCTCTACCACTTCGCCATTTATCTTTATCTCATAACTTATTAAGTCGGAAGCCGAGGTTGCTGCCTCATCAACCAATACAAACATGATTGTGCGCCCTTTATACTCAAGATCAATCCTACCTGGTGTGGCAATGAGAATAGTACCCACAGGAACGAACTTCAGTACAATATCGCCTATGAAGAGCTTCTTCATAGGAACGGCATAATCGCCCAAAGATTCCTCAGTTATGGTTATATCTTGTACTTCGGAACGGATGCTTCCGTCATTAATATAGGGCTGCAACCATTCGTTATCAATCTTGGCATAGAAATCTGCAATTCGTTTCTTAAAGGTGGCTATACGTTCAGCAGGATCAAACTTTTTTGCCTTAGCCTCTTCCTCTTTCGCCTTATTCGCTTGTTCTACAAAATTCTTAAAATCAACCATAATTATGTAGTAATTATTATTCACTTTTAAAAGTGCTATAGTAGGTAAGTGACGCTCCACTTTTTGGGGTTCAAATCACCTTTGTTATCCCTCCAAATATCCTAAATGAGCTAATGTCCCCAAAACCCAAACTTTGCCTTGAGATATTCGATCGGAAGCTTCTTTGATTAAACGCTTTTTTCTTCTTCAATGCAATCAGCCTTCCGTATCTGAACTTCACTATTAGCCTTGTAGTACTCTGTCACTCCTTTGACCGTATCAACCTTTACCTTTCCACAGCCATTGAAAGCCTTGGAAACCTCGTCAATAAACATGATAATGTTGTCGCCATACAACGCAGCCTTAATGAGTGCCTGTATCTTTGGCGTCGCATTCTGCTTCGCCAGCATCTCAGCAAAATATACCGCAAGGTCATCCTGATTCATAATGCCTTAACAATTAATAATCCATCCTCTCCCACTCATAATAAAGCCTATCTATTTCTTGAAAGATGGTGGTTAATTGTCATCATTACTGTTATTTTCAAGAAGATCATTAGCAAACACATTAGCATCTTTGTAGATTTTCAACCATTCTTCATGAGATGGCAGCCGTTTTTTATCAGTCCAAATCTCACCTGCTGTTTCTCCTATATAGTCTGCAATTATCTCCTCACGTATATATTTTATTTGTTCATCTTTAGCAGACACTTCTTTAGAAGAGAATTCCTTCACATAAACCACAAACTTCTTCAGCTCATCCTCATCTATCAGCAGAGTATTGACATCATCTGGTATTCTCGTCTTCATTGACATCAACTTCTCCCATAGAGCTTTTGCGTATTTCTTGATAAGGTCATAAGCAACCCCGCTAATCACCAGATTCGCCAGCCAATAAAGAATAGTCGTTGCCTCTGGCAAAGAGTGATGAAAATTTGCGTTCCTCTCAGCATATTCCTCCGCCTCCCTCCTATATTGGTAGCCATAGCGCACAGCATACTTCACCTCATCGGTATATTGTGTATTCTCAATTTCATCCAAGGTATAGTGGGGCATAAAAACACTATTATCGTTTCCATTCTTATGTTAGTAGATTCAAATACAACTGTATGCCGCCTATTTCTTTATAACAGGTTTTAATATAGCTGCCAGACAACCTGGATTTTGCTCTATTATTTTGTCGTCTTGAACTACCTCAGGAATAATCTCCTTTGGAATTCGGGGCAGGGCTTGGCGTTGAACATAAAGGCTGTAACGTTCCGTTATATGATTTATAACAGGTGGGAGTATTCTGCCTACTTTCTTTTCTTTCCACTGGTTGCTTTCTACCACATCTACTTTTCCAAAGTCTATGCGATAAAACTTATTCTCATATAGCGGTCCTACTATTGCACAACCTATTGTTTCGCTAAAATGTCCGTCACCTGGCAAGTATAACTTTGCTACTTGAATATCACTAAGTTTACTACAACGCAATAAATATATACGCCCATCACTCTTCTCTCTACCTTCAACACAATCACAAGTAGGACGTATGTTCATATAAAACTCACCACTCTTTTTTTTGTAGAAATCTCCCACCATTGAAGCATCTGAACAATTGTCCAAAAAGAACTGACCTTTCATAATTCCAAGTACCTCTTCCTTACCGGGAGTTATTATATCTTTATCAATTTGCTCCTGGTCAATCACTATTGGCTGCATCCGAGAAATCACATTCTGTGAAATGGCCTGAGTTATTTCCTCTCCCGGGTCCGTAGAATCAACTGCCGCTGCATTAAAGAGTGCTTTAGGCCAATGAGATGTATTGTTTGCCAGCTCTGCAAAGAACTGATTCTTGGCTCTGTTAAATGCATTCTCCCAAGCCTTGGCCACATAAACACCTGAGACACCATCTACCCATTCACCTATCTTGCTGAATAAAGCGCCTTCCTCTACTAGTTCTGACTTGGACTTTATAAATATTTGACTCTTCTCTAAATCAACATCTGCATCTGACAACTTCTTCTTGATTGTTTCGATATCTTGATTGCTAAAGATGAAAACAGGAACAAGACTGTTCCGAAGAGTCTCTTTAACAATCTCGATAACGCGCTTTTCATTATCAGCCTTCAAAACATCGCCCAACTGCACATTTGGGGTCTCTTCACCCAGCTCATCCTGCTTTGGTTCAATTTCCCAGTCTAGTAGCAAGAAACTAACATTAGTCAGTTTAGTCAGCACATCATCATCAGGAAAATCGGCATATTTCACCAAAGGGAACTTTCGAACAGTCTCAAGTTCCTTGACAATTTTAACTATACGGTCCCCCTGCTCATCGGAAGAAAACACTTTGTCATCAATGACAACTCCAATTCCCGCAAAAAGTTCTTCAATATTCATCTTGTGGTTGCTTTACAAAAGGTATAACAAAGTTAGCTCCGCACAGTTTCTTCTCGTCAGAGAACTCCGCCAAGCGTATAGTATAGTCGTTTCTTTCCATTGCTTTCTTGGATATATAGAGGCCCAAACCTTTTCCTTCTTCTCCTTTACCGGAATAGAAAGCATCAAAAATATAAGGAGCATCATCTTCTCTGATACCGCATCCATCATCTGAAAACAGCATCTGTTGTGCATTCCCATCAAGAGTTACTAGTATGATCTTCTTTGGGTTCCCCGTTACGGTAAGCCAATAGACCGAATTGTCAAACAGATTGATAAGTAGTTGGAGTAAGTCTGCATCGGTACATACAGCCACCAGCGGTGGACCCATGATGTCAACCTTTACCTCTATCCCATTTCGGTTCATAATGTTGGAGTAGAGTCGAATAACTTTATCCAACAAATCCTTCACACGGATACGTTTTCTGCGCTGTTTGGCAGAAACGAACAACTGCTGCATATCCTGAAGTTGGTTGCCCACGTAACTGAATATGCCATAAAGCCTCTGTAACTCTCCTGGAAGGGTGCTGAGGTCAAAGTTGTCAGACATGCTATCTTTCATCAATTTCGAAAGCGAATCCAAACCACGATTCATCATCAGCATTATGTCGTGGCTTGTAGTCTCAACAGATAGACCTACAGCCGCTAATGACTCTGTTCGTTCAGCACGTTCCAAAAGATAACGCTTCTCGTTCTCATAAGAACTTTTGAGTTGAGTGATAAGCGTGGAGGCAGTCTTGTTGTCAGAGAACTGCTCGGCTAATGTTTCAATAGCTTTCTTTACTGCGTCTTTCCTCTGCTTTTCTATACTATCTTTCTTCTTCAGACTCTCTTGGTAGTGCTTATATGCTGTTTTACGCAGGTATGCCAATAGGGTTTTGATGACACAAATGAAATCTTGGGTAAAATATCCATCATCTATCAGACCTTCACGATTGGTCTTGTCTTTCAGATGGATGTTGTTAGCCTTAGTGATATTCACACGACCTACTATCTGATCATTACTGAAGTTACTGCTGGCACTGATAGTACCACGATCCATATCTATCATCAGCCAGTCATCAGTAGGCTCGCCGTATGGTTGAACACGAATTCCATCTCGCAGTAAGTAGACTCGGTGTTCCTTGACTATATCTTTCTGCTCGTTGTTCAAGAAATATCTGGACTCATTCTTGGCCATAAAGTCAAAGATATAGAACTCGAAAACAAACGGTCCAAAGTCTGAAACCTCTCTATAGGTTTTCTTATCCTCCAGCAAGAATCGATCTCTGAACACTCGCAAGCCCTTCACTTCCGGGTCATCCAAGTCTAATTTACGAGGAAGTCCATTCAAGGTAAAGCGCAATTCCTGACGTTCATTATCATATATACCATCCTCAACTGAAAGGACAGCCTTTTGTTCAGTTAATGAGGACATAGACTCTGCTCGTTTCTCATTAAGCAGATACTCTCCATTATGGAATAGTCCTATAGTAAAAACTTTGGGTTTAGTCTCTTCTTCACTTTCTTGCTCTTGACTTTCAAACATTCCTCCAAAACGTTCGAAACTGTCACTTAGACTTTTGAACTTCTTCTCAGACCATGCACCTCGAAGATTACTGATAACTATTCGAGTTCCTTTAGCGTTTACCGAGCCTGAAAACGTTCTATTTCCAAATGTAATGTTTCTGGAGACAAAAACGCTGGGTGTCTCTTCTTCTAGTTCAAAGCCCAAATCGTCCAGAAAAATCTCTTTTTCCTTCTCCTCCTCTCTCAGGAAATCATCATCGTACTTGTTGAAATCAAAGACCAGCTTATACTCTACGTCCTTCCCTTCCGGACGCGTCACCATCTCAATAGTTTTACCTAACTTGAGCATTGCAAAACGACCAATTCCCTTTTCACCCTGAATAACTCGGCCGCCTATAGTATGCTGCTCTTTTATATCCTTAGTGAATTTATTTGGAGTAGCAGGATTCATCCACGCAGTGGTAATTACATCATGGGTCATTCCCTTGCCATTATCCTCTATCACGATGCGAGAATCATCCTGGATCTTATAGTCCTTACCGAAATTCTCAAACGACACCTTCACCCAGTCGGCATCGGCATCATAAGAATTCTTCATCAACTCCGTGACGGCAATCTGCTCATTTTTTATGAGCTGATCGCCAAGCATCGTGAGTAGTCGAGCGTACGGACGTATTGTTAATTGTTCAGACATAGCGGCTTCTTAGCAAAAATAATGAACTCTTCGGAATAAATTTTCCTACTATTCTTATCTGTAGTGAACTTACCTACGGAATCTCTGTAAGGTGTGAGTATCTTGTTGGAAATCTTCCTTCTCTCAACTTCTACATTCTCAAAACCTTCATCCAGCAGCGTTTCTATCAAGTGGCGTGCGTTATCGATCTTCACGCCCTTGTATTCAGTGTTGCCTATAACAAATAGCGTAGCTCCTCCGGGACATATAAGTTCGTACGCCTTCTTGACAGTATTCTGCATATCAATATAGTATTGAGAAACAGAACGGCACTTAGACTTATCTATCGCGTACAATTTAAGCACAATATCCTTACCAGTATCATTCAGATGCTTCAAATGGTCGGGCAAGTGGTTCTCTCCATGCAGACTGCCGATAGTTCCATCCCGGAACGACCGATAGTCATTGGTATAGCCAAGCCATAGGGTTGACAATTGGTGTAGGTCAGCATATTCGTAGGAAGTTACATAAGGCGGACTGGTGACAAGCAAATCCACAAAAGGCTTTTCTACTATTTTTGAGAGGCAGTTGGTGGTCTCTATGACGGCCAAACCTTCATTGATTTCATTTACCAAATTAGCCTTCCGCATCATCTTTACCTGTGTGGCGAAAGCCTCCATGACATCATGAGGCTTCTTATTTGGATCCAACTGAGGCTTTATAGACTTGGTGAGCCAACGGGAGCAAGACTTCAAAATATTAGAAAAAGCACAAAGGAAAAAATCACGATATGTTTCATTATCCACAGTTGTCTCTATTGCCCGCTTCAACTTGCTCAAATCTTCAATCTGTTGCTGGAAGAACCAATACTTAACACGCTCATTATTGGCGATAGCATCGTCTTCATTAAAAGACTGTATATAAAACTCTTCTACTATCTGCTCATAATAATTGGTAAGATGCTCACTATCATAATGATGACTCTTGGCACGAGCAATCAATGTAGCAACCGGATTAATATCACATCCCCAAAAATGACGATTTGCCTTAACTGTCTCATATGCCACCGTGCCACAACCACAAAAAATATCAGCAACAGTACCTATTGCTACATTTTGGGATTCTGCGTACTCAATCGCCTTTGTTGTAATAAATGCAGGAAACTTTGCAGGATAAGCATGAATCCTATGCATTAGATTTTCCTGAACATTTCTACCATCCCATTCTTCATTAATTGGAAGAGAATCTATATCAACCGTCTTATAATCATTAAAAGTAACTCTCATAAATGTGGTTTATCTCATGTTTACTTTTATCAGGTAAACACCGACCGCTATCAACTCGCTCAATAATGATAATACGGTATTGGTGTTGTAGATTTATTAAAAACTTGTCATATTTGAGAAAGTTCTCAAGTTTTCTTGATTTAGCAGATACTGGGCAGCCAGGTATGGTTCAGAGTTACTAATTGATGTGTCGCTCTATCCACTGGCGCTCGCGGATAACGCCGAGCATCTCCTTGGTTGCGCCGCCGGCATCGGCAATGTCGTACATTGGGATCTTGGCATCCTCGCCGGTGCGGTCGGCTGTGCGCTTGGCTTTTAGCCAGGCTTTGTCGTGCGACAGGTCTGATAGGTCGAACGGCTCCATGTCGCGCAGGCGGGCTATGCATTCGTCAATTACGCGGACATCGGACTTGGACAGTTCGTCCATATCGGGCTTCTGGGCGGCCAGCACTATCTGATGACCGTCGCGGAGTTCCACTTTCACTGCTTTTAGGTAATCCTGCATCTCCTGCTGGTCAAAACTCTGCCCACTCTCTGATGCCTTGAGCACCTTATAAGTCAATGTGGGCACCGGGCCGTGCTTGCGGGCGCAGAATGTGTCTTCCATCAGGGGCATTCCATAAGTTACAAGATGCTTTTGCTGAGCAAAATACAGGATCTTGAACAGATGAATATAATCCATACCCTGCGGCATCTGCCCCAATATATACAGGACAGTTGCCTTGATTTTTAAGATTTGGTCTGTGGTTTTCATATAGTTGTGTTTAGTTGATATTACTTATGCATTTTTTTAGTGAGTCTGTCCAGTATGGAACGGCAATCCCAAACGTTTGCTTAATCTTGGTCTTGTCAAGGACGGAGAAGGCGGGACGTTTTACGGGACTGGGAAACTCATCGCTGTGGCAGGGCTGGATGTTGCAGTCTGTGTGGCCGCTGTACTCTGCTATCATTTTGGTAAAGTCATACCAAGAGCAGACGCCTTCGTTAGAGTAATTGAAAATGGAGAATTGAGAATTGAGAATTTCAGGCACCTGCGTAATTTTTTCAATTATAACCTTGATTGCAATCGCCAAGTCGTAGGCGTATGTGGGGGTACCCACCTGGTCAAACACCACCTTAAGCTCAGGACGTGTAGCTGTCAGGTTGAGCATTGTCTTGACAAAGTTCTTACCAAACTCACTGTACAACCACGCAGTACGGATAATCACAGACTTGCAACCGGATGCCATTATATTTTGCTCACCATGCAGTTTGGTCAACCCGTAAACACCAGTAGGCGTGCCAACCATATCTTCCCTGCATGGAGTGTTGTACGGTTCCTTGCCAAAAACATAGTCAGTAGAGATATGGACCAACAATCCGTCAACCTCTTTCATGACAATTGCCAGGTTCTCCGGAGCTTTGGCATTCAGAAGTTCGGCCAGTTCCTGATTGCTCTCTGCGCCGTCAACGTTAGTATAGGCAGCACAGTTTACAATTACCTTAACATCATTCTCATGTACAATCTTACGTATAGAGTCAAGATTGGTGATGTCAAGGATGGTGGTTTGGACGCCATCCTGCTCTACTACATCGGTAAATATATATCTGTCCTTTGAGCCTTGAGATACTATGCGCATCTCATTGCCAAGTTGGCCGTTTCCTCCTGTAACCAGTATTGTCATACTCAAAATTGAGAATTGAAAATTGAGAATTGAGAATTAAAACGGAGAATCAAACTCAGCGAGGATCGGATGCTTGGTATCCTTCTCGCTTAATATCGCTTTCTCCACCGGTATGCGCCAGTCTATGCCCAGGCTCTGGTCCAGTATGCTGATGCCCCCATCCGCCTCCGGATGGTAGAACTCATCGCACTTGTACTGGAACACCGCGGTCTCACTCAGCACGGCAAATCCATGTGCAAACCCCTTGTCAATAAAGAACTGGCGCTTGTTATCCTCGCTCAGCTCCACCGCAAAATGCTGCCCGTAAGTGGGGCTTCCCTTGCGGATATCCACGGCCACATCCAGCACCGCACCGCGCACGCAACGCAGCAGCTTGCTTTGGGTAAACGGCGGCCGCTGAAAGTGCAACCCTCGCATCACGCCATAGCTTGACATGCTCTCGTTGTCCTGCACAAACTGGACGCTGTGCCCTATCATCGGCGCCACCAAAGAGTCAAACTCCCGCTGCGAGAAACTCTCAAAAAAATACCCCCGGGCATCGTTAAACACCCTGGGCTCTATTATCAATGCCCCCTTAAGCGGGGTCTCAATCACATTCACTTTCCAGGAATATCAATCAACTTCAACAAATACTGCCCATACTGGTTCTTGAGCATAGGCCCAGCCAGCTCACGCATTTTCTCTGCGGTAATCCAACCGCGGCTGTAAGCAATTCCCTCCAGACAGGCAATCTTAAGACCCGTACGTTTCTCAATCACCTCCACAAAGGTACTGGCCTCGCTCAAGCTGTCATGAGTGCCGGTATCCAGCCAGGCAAATCCGCGGCTAAGAGTCTGCACCTTAAGCTCCCCGTCCTTCAGAAACTCCTGATTTACAGTAGTAATCTCCAGCTCACCACGAGCAGAAGGCTTGATATGCGCAGCCACATCCACCACCTTGTTAGGATAGAAATACAATCCCACCACAGCATAATTACTCTTGGGCTTGGCCGGCTTCTCCTCAATGCTCAGGCAATTGCCCTCAGCATCAAACTCCGCCACACCATAGCGTTCCGGATCACTCACCCAATAGCCAAATACCGTAGCCTTACGGTTCTCTTCGGCCTCACGAACGGCATTCTTAAGCATCTGCGTAAACCCGTTGCCGTAGAAAATATTGTCACCCAGCACCAGGCAAGCGCAATCATCGCCAATAAACTCACGTCCGATGATGAACGCCTGCGCCAGGCCATCGGGACTAGGCTGCTCGGCATACTCAAAACGTACGCCGTAGTCACTGCCGTCACCCAGCAGGCGGCGGAACCCGGGCAAATCCCATGGAGTGCTGATAATCAGTATCTCACGTATCCCGGCCAGCATCAGAACGCTGATGGGATAATAGATCATGGGCTTGTCATAAATGGGCAGCATCTGCTTGCTCACGCCTTTGGTGATTGGGTACAGACGTGTCCCGCTGCCTCCAGCCAATACAATTCCTTTCATCACAAAAAATCCGGTTTATAAATTCAGGATTGCGGACATAACTTTTTCTACCCGTGATTGCAGCACAGGAACACATACGGTCCTGCTCCACCTTGTCCGTCAAGTAGATACGTGGCCGCTCCTATCCAAGAGCACCGCGCAGACCGCTGTCAGATTGCACGCGTATATAACCTATTTTAAAAATACGCTCAATCTTGAATGCAAAGGTAACGCTTTCCAGCCCAATTAACAATTTTTACAAACACAAAAACAGCCCGAATGCACAAATAGTTTTCAACAGTGCATCCGGACAAGCCGGTATAATAGTAAAAATTGTAAGGAATTTTTTAAGCAGTTTCCACCTTCTCAAGATAGCACTGCGGGATATGACTTATGGCCACGACTGCCACGCCGCTGATAGCCACCACAAGTTTACGGTCTTTCTTGATGCGCGCCACCACGCCTTCGGCCCCCTTGTAAATGCCTTCGGTCACCCGCACCCTATCGCCCTGCACATACTTGGGCTTGGGCTCACCCAGGTACTCCACCTGGTACTGCTCATTATGGGCCGATGTCACCATGATGAACATTTTCATCTCTTCATCACGAATGGGAGCCGGCTTGCCGCCCGGCACATCAGTATAGATATACAGCTGGCTGTAATGTTTCTGCTTGAAATCCAGCAGCCAACTCACTGTACACTGAATGAAAAACAGCGCAGGAATCAGCGGAACATCCTCATAGTCAAGCTTCTCATTCTTAACACGTTCCTCCGTCTTCATGGCATAATAAGTACGGTGCCCGGCCTCCCCAGCCTCCCGCATCAGCGCCTGCGTCTTATTCCAAAACGCCCGCACCGCAAACCACCTGACCTCTTCCCCCTCGCTCATCAAAATAGAACCGTCCCCTTTGGCATCATCTGTTCTTGTACATTGAATCGTAATAATTCTGATACTCGCCGCTGGTTACATTGTCAACCCATGCTTGATTCTCCAAGTACCACCGCACCGTCTTCTCGATGCCCTCCTCAAACTGAAGTGAAGGCTCCCACCCCAGCTCCCGCTGAAGCTTAGTGCTGTCAATGGCATAGCGCAAGTCATGTCCGGCCCTGTCAGTAACATAAGTGATAAGGTCCATATCCTCACCCTCCTTACGTCCCAGCAGGCGGTCAACCGTATTGATCAGAACCTTGATAATGTCAATATTTTTCCACTCATTAAACCCACCTATATTGTAGGTCTCGGCAATCTTGCCCTGATGGAATATGACATCGATAGCCCGTGCATGATCCACCACATAAAGCCAGTCACGGACATTCTCACCCTTGCCATAAACCGGCAGAGGCTTGCGATGACGGATGTTATTGATAAACAGCGGAATCAGCTTCTCCGGGAACTGATACGGACCGTAGTTGTTTGAGCAGTTGGTCACTATGGTAGGCATGCCGTAAGTATCATGGAACGCACGTACAAAATGGTCACTGCTAGCCTTAGAAGCACTGTAAGGACTATGCGGCTGATACTTCAAATCCTCAGTAAAGAACTTGGTACCATAAGCAAGGTGGTGCTTACCACTGGATGCCTTGGTCGTGAAAGGAGGCTCAATCCCTTCAGGATGAGTCATCTGCAAAGCCCCATATACTTCATCAGTAGAAATATGATAGAATCTGCAAGGAATTCCCGTCTGCACTTCGGCAGGGGATGTTGTTTCAGAGGAGGTAGTACCTCCAGGGACCTGTGCCACCCTCGGCCTCATAAGAGGGAGGGGCCCGCCGCCACAGGCGGTGGGAGGGACCGGAGCGTCAGCGACGGGGGTCATCGGAGGTACTGCCTCCTCTGAAATTACATCCCCGGGCAAAACCCACCCAAAAGGTTCCCAATAAGTTTTTGCTGCCTGCAGCAGACTCAGAGTACCCATCACATTAGTCTGAGCAAAAGTAAACGGATCCTTAATAGACCTGTCCACATGGCTCTCAGCCGCCAAATGAATTATCCCATCCACATGCTCGGCCTTAAGAAGCTCCAGCACCCCGTTAAAGTCACAAATATCCATCTTGACAAACTTATAGTTAGGCTTGTCCTCAATATCCCGCAGGTTATCCAGGTTGCCCGCATAAGTAAGCTTATCAAGGTTAATTATCTTATACTCAGGATACTTGTTCACAAACAGCCGTACCACATGACTGCCAATAAAACCGGCGCCGCCGGTAATGATGATAGTTCTGCTCATTTCAAAAAATTTATAGTCCCTAAGACCATCAGATATTTCCAGCTGCAAAGGTACACAATTAAACAACCCCAACCACCCCTACCAAGCAAAAAACAATCACCAATTAAACTAATTGCATTAAAAATTATAATTACCTCAGAAAAAAGAAGTAACTTTGCGCCCGCTATGAGAAAAGATGTATTAAAAACACTCAAGTCACTGCTTTACACAGCGATAGTGGCAGGCGCAGCAATATCCTGCCAGGAAGATAAACCGGAAATAAACATCCCCGACCCATACATTCCCCCCAAGGAATACAAGTACGTGGAATCACTTGATTCCGATACCCTTACGTTCATGGAAGGCGATTCGGCAGTATTCAGCTTCCGCACCGTCCCCTATGACCTGCTGGGCCGCAAGAACCTGAACATCCAGATAAACGACACCGCCGGCGCCAAGTACGAGTTTGCCGATATCAAGGCAAGGAAACTCACCCCCGACAGCATCTGGAACGTCATAGTAAACATGAAATACGGCATGAAATCGGGCGACATAGTCTCTGTCATGCTCTCCGATTCAGACACCGTAATCCATTCCAAGCCCATAGTGCTCAACATGATCCCAAAGGAGCAGCCCAACTATCTGTCATTCAACATAGTTTCGTCCGATTCCATATTCGGATTTGAGCGCAACGGCTATGCCAATGTTCGCGTGCGCACCACTCCATGGGACCTGATGTTCAATGACAGCACCATGATGCTTGAAATCATTGATACCGCGGGAGTTAACATCGATGAATCCCTCTGCACACTTGATGGCCGTGAGTTCATGCCCGACAGCACCTGGAACCTGCGCATAGGTACCCACGACAGGAAACTCGATACTCTGCTGCTTAAGGTAAGGCTCTGCATCCCCGACACCATCATGGAGGCCGGTCCTGTAAGGCTTAAGAGAATCTCTTTCTCACTCAGCTCGGTTAGGATAAAAGAGGCTGACGTGACGCTTAATTATGACAGCAAGACCATGTCTTTCTCAAAATTACTGCCCACTGTGACCGATTTCAGCAAACTGAACGTCATGCTCAGGGCTTCATCGGGCGCCACGATTACCTGCGGTGACAGTATTCTTGAGAATAACAGCTACAACGTCATGGATCTGCGCCAGCCTGCCACCGTTACGGTTTGGAGTTATAACCTGAGCAAGGAATACACCATAAAAGTAAGCAACACGGGCCTGCCTGTGGTAAAGATAAACACCAACGGCCAAAGCGTTGACCGACGCGACACTTGGGTAGAAGGCGCCACAATGCGCATAGAGAGGGCAGACGGCACTGTAGATTATGAGGGTCCGCTCAGCCTTAAGGGCCGCGGAAACGGTACCTGGACCGAGACCGCCAAGAAGCCGTATGCCTTGCGTCTTGACGAGAAAGCCAAGCTGCTGGGCATGCACAAGCAGAAACGCTGGTGCCTGCTGGCCAACTACAAGGACCGTACCCTGCTCCGTAACGATGCCGCTTTCTGGCTGTCACGTCATACTGAACTGCCCTACACTGTAAGCGGCAGGTTCGTTGAGCTTGTCTGGAACGGCAATCACATGGGCAACTACTATCTTTGCGAGCAGATTAGAATTGACAACCACCGCGTTGACATAGTCAATCCCAAGCTGGATGATCCGGCAAACGGTGGTATGCTGATTGTGATAGATGACTTTCTGGATTACACATCAAGCGACAGGTATGACAAGAGTCCCAGCGTGGGATTCCGCAGCACAGGAGCAAACAACCGCTACAAACTGCCGTACATTCTAAAGGATCCCGATGAGGATGAGAACGGCAATCTCCTGACCAGCAGTTCAGCCACATATAAATATCTGTTCAACTATGTCAAGGAGATGGAGGATGCCATCTACAATGCCGACAAGAGTGATAAATGGATGGAATACCTGGATATGGACAGGGCTGTTGACTATGTGCTGATTCAGGAAATGACCATGAACCATGACTCATACAACACATGGCCCAATGCCGGACCTCACAGCGCATATCTGTATAAGGATTCCTGCGGTCTTTTATGCTATGGTCCTGTGTGGGACTTTGACTACCATACATTCACGCTGTACAATGACGGCAGCAATCAAGCTCAGGCCAGCGGTGAGAATCCCAGAATCAGGCAGTGGGAACTCCTCAAGATGGATAACAAGAGCAGCAATAACGGCGGCTGGGGCTGGGGCGGAGGCTCAAGCACTGAGAACAAGTACTATTTTGCAGACCTTGTCAAGAAGAGTCCCAAATTCAAGAGCCGTCTGCTTGAACGCTGGAACCAATACAAATATGTATGGAAAGACAGTCTGCCCATATACATTGACATGATGGCCGATTCCATCAGAGTGTCCGAATCAGTCAACATCAGCGTATGGGCATCGAACACCAGCCTGACCAACTACAGGCAGAACGGTGATTACAACCTCTCATTCCAGGGGGCTGTAGATGCCATGAAACAGGCATTCTTCAAGCGCTGGGAGTGGCTCGACCAGAACCTCCCCAACCTCTAAAATGATACAAAAGGGGACAGACCCCAATTGCACATTTTGCTATATAAATTAGGTGTTTTTGTGACAATTGAAAAAAGTTTGTTCTAAACACTAATTTTTTGCTCTAAAAGTGTTGCACATTCAAAATGTGTGCGTACATTTGCACCCAGAAACAACAAAAACAATGAAACAGATCAACTCATTCTTCTGGTGGTGGCAGCCCTTACAACTCAAATAAGTCGTAGGAGGTTGACGCCGTTATGTAAAATGAGACACAACATAAGGCCCTGCCGCAACTGCGACAGGGCCTTTAAATTTTATCAAGATTCTAAAAACAAAACAATTAATATTCACTCTAACACTAAACACTATTATGAAACAGAAAAAGTATTTGCTCCAGGAGAGCGAGATCCCCAAAGCATGGTTCAACATCCAGGCCATCATGCCCAACAAGCCCCTGCCGTTCCTCCATCCCGGAACACGTCAGCCGCTTAAACCCGAAGACCTCTACCCCATCTTTGTAGAGGAGTGCGCCAACCAGGAACTTAACCAGAAAGACGAATGGATTGAGATACCCGATGAGATCCGTCAGCAGTACGCCTCATACCGTTGCACCCCGTTGGTTCGTGCATACGAGCTTGAGGAAGCACTTGGCACTCCCGCCCACATCTACTTCAAGAACGAGAGCGTATCGCCCGCCGGTTCACACAAGCTCAACTCAGCTCTGGCACAGGCCTACTACGCCAAGAAACAGGGCGTGACCAACCTTACCACCGAGACCGGTGCCGGCCAGTGGGGCGGTGCTCTCAGCTACGCAACTAAGAAATTCGGAATTGACTGCGCAGTATATATGGTAAAGGCCAGTTACAACCAGAAGCCCTACCGCCGCTCAATCATGCAGACATTCGGTGCTGCCATCACTCCTTCACCTTCCATGTCAACACGTGCGGGTAAGGACATCCTTACCGCCAATCCCAACGATCAGGGTTCACTGGGTTGCGCCATCTCCGAGGCTATAGAGCTGGCAGTTTCAACCCCCAACTGCAAGTACGCCCTTGGTTCAGTGCTCAACCACGTTTGCCTGCACCAGACTGTCATCGGCCTTGAGGCTGAGAAGCAGATGGCTATGACCGGCGAGTATCCCGATATCGTTATCGCCTGCTTTGGTGGCGGTTCAAACTTCTGCGGACTGGCACTGCCGTTCATGCGCCACACCATCCAGGAGGGCAAGAAGACCCGTTACATAGCTGCCGAGCCCGCATCATGCCCCAAGCTCACCCGCGGTAAGTTTGAGTATGATTTCGGTGATGAAAGCGGTATGACTCCGCTGCTGCCCATGTACACCCTGGGCCACACCTTCAAGCCCGCCACCATCCACGCCGGCGGTCTGCGTTACCACGGTGCAGGTGTTGTTTTGAGCCAGCTCATGAAGGACGGTTACATGGAGGCAGTCGATATCGAACAAAACGAGTCATTCAAGGCCGGCGTTCTCTTTGCCCAGACCGAAGGAATCATCCCCGCTCCGGAAAGCTGCCACGCCATAGCAGCCACCGTCCGCGAGGCCCTCAAGTGCAAGGAAACCGGCCAACAGAAGACCATCCTCTTCAACCTCTCCGGCCACGGTTTCGTCGACATGTCCGCCTACGACCAATACATCAGCGGCGAACTCCAAGACTTCCACGTAAGTGAAGAGGATCTTGCCAAATACATGGCCAGTGCCGACGCTCTGAATAAATGATACAATTGGGGTCAGGCCCCTTTTGTACCATTTTGGAAAAATAGTACAAAAGGGGCCTGACCCCAATTGTATCATTTTCGCCACAGCGAGCCTAGGTTTTACCACAAATACGCATTCTGAGACCCTTCGGGACAGCCCGAAGGGTTATTTTTGTGTCCGATATGCCCGGGGCCGGGTTGCCCGGCTAAGGCACAATGTAAAACAATCAATAGTTATCAAAATGTACGACATTTCATTTATCAAGAGATTTGAAACGACAGTAAAGAAACACTGGAACGACGCCGCACTTGACGATTACCGTCACAGCTCCGCCACATACGGTCAGCTGGCCGCACAGATTGAGGCCGATCAGCTGCTCTGGAAAGCTGCAGGCATTGAGAAGGGTGCCAAGATTGCACTCAACGCCAAGAGTTGCGCCGGCTGGATAAAGACCTTTATGGGTGTTATGACCGGCGGTTACGTAGGCGTCCAGTTGTTTGACGGATATACCCCCACCGATACCATGAGCCTGGTAAACCATTCTGACAGCGTGCTGCTCTATACCGAGAAGCGCCTGATGGACAAGATGGACTTTGACCAGATGCCTAACCTGATTGGTGCCATCGATGTCCACACCGGTGAACTGCTGGCCAGCCGCGGCAATTTTAGCAATGTATATATGAACCGCGAGCAGCTCATGCAGCAGGCTCATCCCGCAGGATTCATAATTGAGGACTTTGGCTACGATGACCGTGATGCCGATGAGATGTGCGCCATCAACTACACATCGGGCTCCACAGGCAATCCCAAGGGCGTGATGCTGACTGTACGCAACTTCAGCGTGAACGTTTATCTGATTCCGCGCCATTTCCCCTACCGTGAGGGAGAGACCTACCTGAGCGTGCTGCCGTTTGCACACATCTTCGGTATGATGTACGATGCCGTTGAGCCGCTCTGCCTGGGTATGCACCTGCACGTGCTGGGTCTGCCGCCCGTACCATCCTACCTCAAGCCCGCTCTGGCCGAGGTAAAGCCCAACGTGTTCTTTGCCGTTCCGCTTATACTGGTCAAGATGCTTGAGAACACCATCGGTGAGTTTGTAAGCAGCAAGAGCGGCCGTCAGAAATTGGCCGACCACAAGAACAACCAGGACTACTGCAAGGCCCTGCGCACCATATTCATGTCCGGATTCGGCGATAACATTGAACTCCTTGTTACCGGTGGTGCCGCAATGGCATTCGAGTTGGAGGACCTCATGGCCCAGAAACTGGAGATTCCGTTTGTGACCGGTTACGGTATGACCGAGGCCTGCCCCACCATCTCCATCGGCCATAAAGGCAGCTACAAGATGAAGTCTGTGGGTGAGATTGTACCTGAGGGCATTGAGTGCCGCATTGACAGCGATGACCCCGAGCACATTCCGGGTGAGGTTATTATAAAAGGTGACTGCGTGTTTACCGGCTACTACAAGAACCCCGAGGCTACTGCCGAGGTTATTGATGCCGACGGCTGGTTCCACACCGGCGATATGGGCACCATGGACAAGGACCACACCGTATTCCTGGCCGGACGATGCAAGAACATGCTGCTGTCTGCCAACGGTCAGAACATATTCCCCGAGGAGATTGAGGTGGTGCTGAACGCCCTGCCCTACGTACAGGAGTCTATCATTGTGGACCGCAAGGGCCATCTCACAGCGCTCATAGTTCCCAACGTTGATGCGGTTGCTGCAAGCGGAATGGACAACGATGCCCTGAACGCTGTAATGGCCGGCAACATAACCAAGCTCAACCAGGAGATTCCCGCCTACTCTCACGTAGATGGTTTTGAACTCAAATTTGAGCCTTTTGTGAAGACTCCTAAAGGCAGCATCCGCCGTTTCATGTACAAGTAATTTTTAAGGAGTACCTTTGCGGCACTTTTATTAAGAACAGAAAAAATGACAGAAAAAAGAGTAGTTATTACCGGCATGGGCGTTATAACATGCATCGGTAAGAATATAAGTGAGTTTAAGGACAGTCTGGAGAACGGCCGTTGCGGTATCAGCAAGATTGAAGGTCTGGACCGTTTTGGTGAACTTACGGTCCATGTGGCCGGTCAGGTAAAGGATTTCAAGCCCACTGAGCTGGGTATGGATCCGGGCAGCGTACGCCGCAGCGACAGGTTCAGCCAGTTTGGTATCTGTGCCGCCATCCAGGCAATGGAGCAGAGCGGACTTAAGGCAGGCGATAACATTGAGCCGGGCCGTCTGGGCTGCTACGTAGGCTCAGGAATAGGAGGCATGCAGACTTTCATTGACCAGACTCTGGTTATGGCCAACGAGGGCGCCAAGCGCGTATCGCCCCTGTTCATCCCTGAGATGATAGGTAACCTGGGTGCCGGCAACATAGCCATCAAGTTCAACGCACAAGGTCCCTGCCTGCCGGTAGTATCTGCTTGTGCCACATCAACCCACGCTGTAGGCGAGGCATTCCGCGCCATCAAGTACGGTATGGCCGATGCAATCATCACCGGTGGCACCGAAGCCGCAGTCAACGAGCTGGCCATAGGGGGATTCGCCAACATGAAGGCCCTGACAACGGCCGAGAACCCCGAGGAGGCCTGCCTGCCGTTCGATGCCCGCCGCGGCGGATTCGTAATGGCCGAGGGTGCCGGAATACTTATCCTTGAGGAGTATGAACACGCCGTAAAGCGCGGTGCCCACATAATTGCCGAGGTTTGCGGTTACGGAAACACCTGCGATGCCTACCACTACACCGCTCCCCGTCCCGACGGCACCACCACCGCCGCCTCGCTGAGCCAGGCACTCACAGAGGCCGGATACAGCAATGACGCTCTCCTCTACATTAACGCCCACGGCACCGGAACCCACATGAACGATGCCTGCGAGACCAAGGCCATCAAGATTGCGCTTGGTGAGGAGCAGGCACGCAAGGTCATGATAAGCTCCACCAAGTCAATGCACGGCCACATGCTGGGCGCTACAGGTGCCGTTGAGCTGATTGCATCGGCCATAGCACTGGAGAGCGGTGTTCTGCCTCCCACCATCGGTTATAAGGAGCCTGACCCGGAGTGTGACCTGGATTATATCCCCAACACCGCCCGTAAGGTTCAGGCTGAGTATGCAATGTCATGCTCACTGGGATTCGGCGGTCATAATGCAACCGTAGTTCTGCGTCGTTACAATGGATAAGGAAGGGCTTATGCAGATTATGCCCCACAGGGACCCTATGCTCCTTGTGGACCGATCGGAACTTACTCCCGACGGTGTGGTATCGGAATACACCATCCCCGATGACCCCTACTACACTCACGGACATTTCCCGGGCAATCCCATTGTCCCTGGAGTGATCCTGTGTGAAATCATGGCTCAAGGCAGCGTGCTGCTTTTCCAGGACAAGCTTAAAGACAAACTGGCGCTCTACGCCGGCATGGACAAGGTACGCTTCAAGCGCACCGTCCGCCCCGGTGACACCGTCACCGTCCGCTCCACCATGGGCAACTGCCGCGGCACCTTCCTCTCAGTAAACGCCACCGCCTACGTAAACGATGAACTCTGTGCCTCCGGCCAGCTTTCCTTTATGCTCGTCGATAAGGCAATTGAGAATTAACAAGCACCTGCGTTAATTCCCGCGACATTAAAAAGCCTCCGGAATTTCTTCCGAAGGCTTTTTATAATTCTCACTTCTCAATTCTCAATTGGTACCATTATCTGAGCTCTATATCAATGAAGAGATAATAACTGCTGCCTGAGCTGATCTCCTGCTGGAAGCCCTGGTCGTTCTTCTTCTCCTTTGAGTTGGCCAGCAGAGGCATCTCGTTAACAAAATCTCTCAAGTGCTTGCGGCTCTTGGCAATACGTATCTTCTTGATCTTGGAAACCTGAATCTCCTGAGGATTCTCATAGATACCCTTGAAAAGCCACTCGTTGGCATTGTGCAGGTAATAGTAGATCCTGTATGAACCCCATGAACCGCCATCGGTAGAGATAGGACCGTTTGACTTAAGGATGTAACCCATGAAATCATCATTGTACATAGCCAGGTCATCGGTAGTGAGAGACTCGGGGAATACGATTGTGGTATAGTTGTCATCAACTGTCAGCGTTGCCTTGTCGCCCTCCTGGAGAACGATTGCATTCTTGTCAGTCTTAGGTTTTGCAGCACTGTTTGACGAACCGCATGAAGTCAGTGAAATGACGCCTGCCATAAGTGCCAGGACTGCCATTGAATAGAATTTGCTCTGTTTCATTTTAATATAAGTTTAATGGTTAAAAGTCTTTCTTTTAAGATTCACGACCCAAAAGTAATAGTTTGATTCCATCATTACAATCACCCGGGCCGGAATCTTTCATTTTTTTACTCAGGAATGTAGATTGGACGTATGGGAGTACCGCGCCACTTGTTCTTGGGAGTGTCATGATCCAACTTGTTACTGCTGCTCATGTTGATGAGCTGCTGATAAGCCTGGTCTGCCGAATAGCAGTCTGCCAGCCAGAAACGGGGCCCGATGGAGCCTGACTGATAACCGCTCACCTTGGAGTTACCATCAACATAACCGTTGGCAGGGAAGAACAGCGTGTTACCGTTCTTGTTACTGGTGGCCATTATTCCCGATACGCCATTGACCGTAGCCGTGGCGAATGAACAGTTGGCAGCCAGTTCCTCGAATTGAGCTATTGAAGGTATTCTCCAGCCTTCGCCCAAAGTCTGATAGGCGGCATCATCGGCTGTTGTTAGCAGGGCGCCGTCTGTTGTATATGAACCTATTGTGTTGTTCTTGTTGTAGTTATCCTTTACATATCCTGAACTGTAGCCGCTTTTCCAGGTTGCGCTCAGAGTCTCACCGCTCACAGTGCATGCGGTATAATAAGGCTCCAGCTCGCCCCAACCATAATAGTCACCAAGAACAGACTCATCCATGGGAAGTCCACCCAACGTCAGGTTTGACTTGGCCCACAGAATACCGCTGGGCAGTCCCATATCCACCATCAGGTCCTTCAGGTCAGCAGCTGCAGCTGCAACTGTAACCTGGCACTTGCGGGCATGTCCGCTCTTGAAATCGAAACCCTGAAGAGTTCCGGAATACTTGCCGTAACTATCATAAGCTGTTACGGTTATCTCCTTTCCGGTAAGATCCACAGGTGCCAGATGGAACCAAACAGTCAGCTCACCTTCCACAGGTACGAAACCACTGCCGCTTGAACCAAGCTTAAGCGTATATGTATCGGCCTTTGATGTAGCTGTCATTACTGGCTCGTCATCAGTAGGATTGAAACTGTAACCCTTTGTGAACAGAGAATCGGCTGTGCTAAGCTCCACCTGCGTGAATTTGTTGCTCTTGCTCTCCTCGGGAACCGTTATGACCAGCTTGAGCAGGCTTCCGAAATGATGGAACTGGAAATGTGCCAGGTTACCCTCCTCTGGGGCTGTGGCCGATGAATACATAACGTCATTCGAGCTCAGGTGCGATGTATTATTATTGGCGCTCTGAGTCTGGCTTAATGAATACGTTCCGGTTACAAGATCCTGCTGTGCGGCAGCCTTATAAGGGAAATATGCATAATACTTGCGGTTGTAGAGCAGTCCCCACCCGCTTCCGCTGAAGGTTGCGGTCTGTGCGCCTCCGGTGGTTGTCTTGAACTGTACCTGCGATGCAGGCTCGTCGGGAACCAGTGTAGGCCATACGCCTATGGCGTCATTCTTGGCCCAACTGAACGTGCCGGTATTGCTGATGGTAGTCCTTGTATCCATCCCGAATATGAAATCATCCACATCGGCCTGTGCCAAGGTAATGCACTCTCCCTGGGTTTCGGGCTGAACCGGTTCCATATCCTTTGAGCAGGAGCTGACCATGAATGCGGCAGCGCCCAGAATTGAGAATATTATAGTCTTTTTCATATTGTCCAGTTTTAATCCGTTACTTAATGAGATACTTCTTTCCATCCTTTATGATGATTCCCTTGCCGGGCTCCTGAACCTGTACACCACGCATGTTGAACATGAGTCCTTCAGGAAGATCGCCGTAAATTGACTTGACCGCATTGGTACCGGCTTCCTCCACCTGTGCCAGATAGAAATTATCCAGACAGATGTCATTGCCACCCTCACTCAGATGTGAGAACCAGGCCTGGAGGTATGTATATCCCTCGGTATTGGTAAACACATAACGTATCTCGGTCCACTCTCCGTCGTATGAAGGATATTCCAACTGTACGATGGGCACCGACGGAGCGCGTCTTGAAACCTGCTCTGCATCATCCCACTCAAAGTCATCGCCCTCACCGTCAACCTTAGGCTTGATGTATGCCAGGCAAGTTACCAGATTGGGATTGCTTTCTGTCTTTATGTTGGTGGAGTTCTTTACTCTGTAGCCGAACACGTATGTCCTGTTCCTGGATATCCTCCACTCGGTACGGATGGACTTTCCACTGGCCTCGTCACCGTCGGCCTTGCACTGCAGGTAGCAGTTGTCGCTGCCTTCATGGTTCTTAAGCTCAAAGAATGACTCGTCCAGGGCATTGCCGTTGGCCGATGTCCAGTTGGCAAGATAATTGCCGTATTCAAAAGAGCCGTTCTTGATGAGGTTCTCACCTGTTACCTTATACAGATATTCGCCGTATGCGATGGTATCGGGCATTACTGACTCAACAAGAGGGATGGAGATGCTTACGGTCTTGGTGAAACCGTCCAGCTCTGCTGTTATCCTGGCGGAGCCGCCACCCTTTGCGGTGATAAGTCCGTCCGGGGATACGGTTGCCACGTGTTCATCGGATGATGTGAATGTGATTTTCTGATCCTGATTCTCCTCGCTGGGCTTGATGTCACACTCTAACTGGAATGTCTGGCCCTTGGTCATGTTCAGGGTTGTTGCATTTATGTCAAAGCAGTCTATCATGTATGTCATGAGCCACTTGAGGTCGGCCTCCGATACGGCTGTGCCGCTTACGCCTGTCTTGAGATGCCAATAGACCTTCTCCTGGATAGTCTCGCCGGGGAATGACTTTACCTTGTCCATCATACTGGCAAACTTGTAGCTGTCATTGTTGTCATTGGGGTCCAGCCTGCCCACATATGACCTCTGACGGATAAGACGCTCAGGATTGGGTCTGTCCCTCTCATTCTCGATACGGTCGGCGGAGAATGAGGTGAGTTCAAACTCCTTGCAGAGTGCATCCTCGCTCATTCCGCAGAGTGCGCCTACCAGGAATGCCACGGTACCTGTACGGTCGGCACCTACCGAGCAGTGCAGATATACGGGCTTGCCGGCTTTGAGCCACTCTATCAGCTTGTTTATGCCCTGGATGCTCTGGGGAGCATCGGCAAATGTGGCTATACGGCTTCTGTAAGCCTGGTTCACATTATAAATAGGATATGCGCTGCCCAGGAACGAGTAGCTCTGGTTGGCTGCGTTGCTTGCGTCTCGCATGTCAAGTTCAGCCCTGACACCTACCCTGAGAAGTTCCTTGATTCCGTCATCGGTTATGATCTTGGTGGTGCTTCCGTTCACGTTCAGTCTGGAACCGCGTATTATCTTGCCATATTTAAGCTTATAGCCCTTAAGGCCTGTCCAGCCGCCCATATCGCGCACATTGAATATATTGTCTATCTTGAGCATACGCAACTGTCCCGTGGTCTTGAAACGGCCCGACTCCACTACTACGGCATCACCGCCGGCATTACCGGTCTCAACCTTCCAGTAGTATAGTCTGCCCGGGATCAGGTTATAGACATCAACGGAATCAGCACCAGCCGCGAGGGTCTTGACCAGAGCATCGGAATAATCGGCCTTTTCACTCACGTACAGGGTTCCTGAGGTCTCCAACGCACTTGTAAGCTTGATTGGCACCGGCAGAGGCTGGTCTTTTCTGTAACCGTCATACTTAAGATAATCACACGGATACGGATCGCAATAATCCATGATTCTGGAGTACGTGTAATCATTCGGGTCATACTGAACCTCCGTCAGATAACGGTGAGCAGCATCATTCTCCAGACAATACTCCGGAACAGATTGTGAAAAGACCTGCAATGAGAACAGGCCAACTGAAAACAGAATGTAGAGTTTACGCATAAGCATTAGTATATCTTTTTTACTAAATTGATGTAAAATTACTGCAAAGAATCTTTATTGCCAAAATATCCACCCACAAAAACACCTCTCCGCTCGCTCACGTTTTCCAAAGTGTCCCACATACACCCCTCTCACAAGCCTTGTAATGCCCGGCCCCGCCCGCTAACGCAACGGGAAGAGCTGGCGGTAGGCGGCGGCTTTGGATTGGAGGGACATCGGGTAGGCCCGGGAGGTGGAGGGCATTCTCCACCACTCTATCTGGCGGCCATCAATCGTGATACGGATTTGGGCGGAAGGTGCCGGCGGGGAGCTGATTCCTTTTACCGATGCGCGTCCATCGGACTCCAGAGTTTTGAGAATGGAGAGGAATTCGTCCGATGACTTGCCGCCGGTGGTTACGATGGTGCTGCAGCGGGGCATGGTTTGGAGCATATCTGCTATCGGAGCTGGCTTTATGATGAGCAGGAACTCGTCGCTGGCGTTGCCTTTGAGGCGACACACTTTTGAGGCGGTGTCAAAAAACGCCAGTCCCCTATCGGCACAGAATTGCGTAATCAGTTTTCTGTCAAAGCATTTGGCATTAGCAACCTCAAAGTGATGCGGATCATCAAAATGGATCAACCCCTGGATGCGCCAAAAATCGTTTATCCAGTTGGGGTAAAAGAAATGCATCGACCATCGGGTCATGGGCGGCGGGAAACTGCCCAGGAACAGGATAGTGGCGTGGGCGGGCAGGAACGGGATGAGCGGATGGTCCTCAATCACAATGCCGGACTGGGACATATCGACCCTGTCTCCAATAAACTTAACACCCTCGGTTTTCAGTATTGAGCGCTGGAGTTCCGGGCCTCCGAAACCGTAGTTGGAGCCCATCTGTCCGCTGGACGTAACCACCCTGTGGCAGGGCGTTCTCACGGAATCGGTATTGGTGTGCAGTGCGTTACCCACGGCACGGGCGGCACCCTCGGAATAGCCGGCCATCTGTGCCACCTGCCCGTAAGAAGCCACTCTCCCCTTTGGGATCATGGCTACCGCTTTGAATACCGCTTCCCTGAATGTGTCCAATTTTGTCAGTTTGATTCGGCTGCCAAGCGGAAGAGAGCAGGAGTAAGGTGGCAGTAGCCGGTGGGATTCTTGTCAAGGTAATCCTGGTGGTACTCCTCGGCCCGGTAAAAATTTTTTAGGGGCAACAACTCCACTGCCAGTTTCTGACCGGGATCGAGTGCCTGCTGCTGCTCTTTGAAGACTTGCTGCAGGAGTTCAACAGTTTCCGCATCAGTATCGGGAGCATAGTAAACGCCTGTGCGATAGCGCGTTCCCTCATCCTCACCCTGCTTGTTGAGACTGGTGGGGTCGATGGCCTTGAAATAGATCCGGGTCAGCTTATCAACGGTAATAACCTGCGGGTCATAGGTCACGTGAACGCACTCGGCATAGCCGGTGGTATCGGTATAGACCTCCTTGTAGGTGGGATTCGGGGTGTTCCCGTTGGCAAACCCCACCTCGGTGCTTATCACGCCGCGGATGAGTTTGAGGTATTTCTCCGCCCCCCAAAAGCAGCCGGCTGCAAAATAAATTTCCTTACACATGTGTGTCAAAATGTTTGCCAAAGTGTTACTTGGAGCCGATCCAGGTGAGGCGACGCCACAGGCCTTCCAGGGGACCGCGTTCGTGCTTGCGGGACCACATCTTAAGCAGCCAGTACTGGAATACTATCATTCCTATGCCCACCAGCGCGGACCAAGTGGTGCCTAAGGTGTTGTACATGCTAAGGCCCCACTCGTAGAAGATGAAACTACCCAAAACTGACTGCAGCAGGTAGTTGGTAAGGCTCATGCGGCCAAAGAACCCGAGTTTTCCGAACACTCTCTTGAACCCGTCAAACCTGTACCAGAGTAGCACGGCCACAGACAGGATGAGTATCAGGATGGCCAGATTCCATATGGGGTGAATCAGATCGTCGTACTTGCCAAAAGGAACAAACGCGCCGCAGATGACCAGTACGGCCGATACCACCAGCAGCACGCGCCAGATCTTGAGGTTGCCGCCCTCGTTATAGAACAGTCTTAAGCGGCCAAACAGAAGCCCCAGATAGAACAGGCCCAGTGTCTGGGTGATGCGTCCGTGGGTCCAGAACCAGCCCAGCGTTGTGGTGATGCCGTATCGGAGGTTGGTTGCGGCCGAATGCCAGAAGGTATCGTGTCCCTGCATGAGTTTCATGTAGCCCATGCCCACCCATCGGGAATCAGGGTGCCAACCGGTAAGATGAGAGTAAATCTCCAGCGGCTGGGCAAGCAGGAATATGGTTATGGCCCACAGCCAACCGTTGCTCAGGTATCCGGCGGGGATAAGCAGCAGTCCCAGGATGGCGTATGTAATCAGGATATCGCCGTCATAGAAGCAGACGTTGAGCACGCCAAAGAGGAACAGCAGCACCATTCGCCAGGCAAACCGGAGCGAGAAATCCCTACCCTTCTGCTCCTGATTATCGCGCATGATAAAGAAACTCAGGCCGAACAGTATGGCAAAAATTCCGTACATCTTGCCCGAAAGCAATGCCTGCAACACGTTGAAAACCGTTCCGTCACACGGCAGAGTGTATTTGATCCCGCGTGCAAACGTATTGAAATGCTCTACCGAGTGAAACAGTATTATTCCCGCTACAGCCAGCCCTCGCAGGGCATCGGCCACCTCTATGCGGCTGTTCTTGAGTCCTTGAGTCTTGTACATATCCGGTTGTTTTTCCAAAGGTAGCGAAAAAAAATAAAACCGCGCACTGGGGACTATCCCTAATGCGCGGTTTTTATCAATCTATGTCAGGTTACTTGACTTCCTCAAAATCAGCATCCTGAACATTGTCACCGGCGTTGTTTGAGCTGCTCTGGCCGGCATCCTGCGGTCCGCTCTGTGCACCGCCGTTAAAGCCTGCGCCTGCACCGGGCTGTGCGCCGCTCTGCTGGTACATCTGGGCGCTGGCTGCCTGGAAGGCGGTGTTGAGCTCGGCCATTGCCTTGTCGATAGCGGCCAGATCCTGAGCCTTGTGAGCATCCTTCAGGGCGTTGAGTGCACTCTCGATAGGAGCCTTCTTGTCGGCCGGGATCTTGTCGCCCAGATCCTGCAGCTGCTGCTCAGTCTGGAAAATCATTGAGTCGGCCTGGTTGAGTTTGTCAACCTTCTCGCGCTCCTTCTTATCGGCATCGGCGTTTGCCTCGGCCTCAGCCTTCATGCGCTCAATCTCCTCCTTGCTCAGACCGGAGCTTGCCTCAATACGGATTGCCTGCTCCTTGCCCGTAGCCTTATCCTTGGCCGATACCTTAAGGATACCGTTTGCATCGATATCGAATGTAACCTCAATCTGAGGTACGCCACGACGTGCGGGTGCGATGCCCTCCAGGTTGAACTGGCCGATGGATTTGTTCTGTGAAGCCATGGGGCGTTCGCCCTGCAGCACATGTATCGTTACGGCTGTCTGATTATCGGCAGCTGTTGAGAAAATTTCACTCTTCTTACACGGGATGGTTGTGTTGGCATCGATCAGCTTGGTCATTACGCCGCCCATGGTCTCGATACCCATTGTAAGAGGTGTCACATCCAAAAGTACGATGTCACCTACACCGCCCTCCTTGTTCAGGATAGCACCCTGGATTGAAGCACCTACTGCAACAACCTCATCGGGATTAACGCCCTTAGAAGGCACTTTTCCGAAGAAATCCTCAACCAGCTTCTGCACAGCGGGGATACGGCTTGAACCACCTACCAGGATTACCTCGTCGATATCGGAGTTGCTCAGACCGGCATCACTCATAGCCTTGCGGCAGGGCTCCAGACAAGCCTGGATAAGGCCGTTGGCAAGCTGCTCGAACTTGGCACGTGTAAGAGTTTTTACGAGGTGACGCGGAATACCTGCTACCGGCATGATGTACGGCAGGTTGATCTCAGTGCTGGTTGATGATGACAGCTCAATCTTAGCCTTCTCGGCAGCTTCCTTAAGACGCTGCAGTGCCATAGGATCGGCAGTCAGGTCTGCACCCTCATCCTTCTTGAACTCCTCAACCAGCCAGTTGATGATTACCTGGTCAAAGTCATCACCGCCCAGGTGGGTATCACCGTTGGTGGCAAGCACCTCGAATACGCCGCCGCCAAACTCCAGGATGGAGATATCGAAAGTACCGCCACCCAGGTCGAATACGGCAATTTTCATATCCTTGTTAGCCTTGTCAACACCGTATGCCAAAGCGGCAGCGGTAGGCTCGTTCACGATACGCTTTACATCCAGACCGGCAATCTGACCGGCCTCCTTGGTGGCCTGACGCTGTGAATCGCTGAAGTATGCAGGCACTGTGATGACAGCCTCTGTCACCTCCTGACCCAGATAATCCTCGGCAGTCTTCTTCATTTTCTGAAGAATCATGGCCGATATCTCCTGAGCTGTATAAAGACGTCCGTCAATATCCACACGCGGCATGTTGTTGTCGCCCCTTACTACTTTATAAGGTACGCGGGCAACCTCCTTCTGCACCTGATCCCAGTTCTCACCCATGAAACGCTTGATTGAGAACACGGTACGCTGCGGATTCGTGATAGCCTGACGCTTAGCCGGATCACCTATCTTACGCTCGCCGCCGTCAACGAAAGCAACGATTGAAGGGGTTGTACGCTTGCCTTCGCTGTTAGCGATTACGACAGGCTCGTTACCCTCAAATACTGAAACGCACGAGTTTGTGGTTCCAAGGTCAATTCCAATAATCTTTCCCATAGTTGTATGTTTTTATTTGTTTATACTCAAATTTTGACACCCAACTATGTACAAATCCAATGCCAGAGCGGTTTCGGCCCTCTGTCACTGACAAGTGTGACGTTTTGTCACAAAGGCGCACCCAGGGGCACAAAGGGGACGGTTCTTTTTGTGCCCCTGTAAATATACACCAAAAGTTCTCTTAGAAAGAGGGGCACAAAAAGAACCGTCCCCTTTGTGCCCCTACTGCATTGTGAGGCTGATGCGCTGGCGGGCAAGGTCTACATCAAGGACCTTGACCATGATTTGTTGGCCTAGGGATACTACTTGGGTGGGGTCTTTGATGTATTTGCCGGGAGACAGTTGGGAGATGTGAATCAGGCCTTTAACGTGGACTCCGATGTCAACGAATGCGCCAAAGTTGGTGATGTTGTTCACTATTCCGGGCAGTTCCATTCCGGGCTTGACATCCTCAATGGTGTGGACCTCGTTTGAGAACTCAAACTTGCGCAACGGGCCGCGCGGGTCACGTCCGGGCTTTTCAAGCTCCTGCATAATATCGGTCAGGGTGGGTATGCCAACCTTGTCGGTAACGTATCGGTTTATGTCTATTTGGGCACGGAGTTCAGGCTGCTTCATCAGTTCCTGCACTGTGCAGCCCAGGTCACGGGCCATCTTCTCAACAATTGTATAGCTCTCAGGGTGTACTGCCGAGTTGTCCAGTGGCTGGTCGCTGCCCGGCACCCGCAGGAATCCTGCCGCCTGCTCAAATGCCTTTGCTCCCAGGCGCGGCACCTTCATCAGCTCCTTGCGTGAACTGAACGGGCCGTTCTCCGTACGGTAATCGACTATGTTCTGCGCCAGTTGCGGGCCCAGTCCGCTTATGTAGGTGAGCAGGTGGGTGCTGGCAGTATTCAGGTTCACTCCCACGCGGTTCACGCAGCTTATCACGGTCTGGTCAAGCGAGTGTTTCAGCTCGGTCTGGTTCACATCCTTCTGATACTGACCCACGCCTATCGATGAGGGGTCGATCTTGACCAGCTCGGCAAGCGGATCCATCAGGCGGCGGCCTATTGAAACCGCTCCGCGAACCGTCACGTCATAATCCGGAAACTCGTCACGCGCTGTCTTTGAAGCGGAGTAAATTGACGCGCCGTCCTCATTGACACTGAAAATCTGAACGCCCTTAGGCAGCCGTAGTTTTTCAACAAACTCCTTGGTTTCACGCCCCGCTGTTCCGTTGCCGATGGCTATCGCTTCTATCTTGTATTGCTCTACCAAAGTCTGAATTTTTGCCGCCGCCTGACGTGCTTCATTGTGTGGCGGATGAGGAAAAATAGCCTCATTATGCAGCAGTGTTCCCTGTGCATCCAGACATACCACCTTACAGCCTGTACGGAAGCCCGGATCTATGCCCAAAACGGCCTTCTGACCTAATGGAGAAGCCATTAACAGCTGCTCCAGGTTCTTTGCGAATATCCTTATAGCCTCCGCGTCAGCTTGGTTCTTCGCATATGCTGCAAACTCATTTTCAATCGAAGGCTGGAGCAGTCTGTAGTACGAATCCTGAACCGCCTCATCAACCAGTTCCGATGCCTCTGACTTGCCTCGGACATAACGGTGTGACAGTGCATCGGCAGTCTTCTCATCATCAATTTCTATCGATACGCGCAGCATTCCCTCCGCCTCGCCGCGTCGCATGGCAAGCAGCCGGTGCGATGCGCATCGGTTCAGCGGTTCACTGAAATCAAACCAGTCGCGGTACTTCTGGGCCTCGGCCTCCTTGCCGCGTACCAGCTTGCTGTAAATGCGTGCGGTACGGCGGTATCCGCTTCGCACCAGGTTGCGTGCGCTCTCATCAAGCGATACCTGCTCGGCTATGAGGTCCATTGCACCCTGCAGGGCATCGTCAACGCTCTCTACACCTTTGTCTTTATCTACGTATTTGCCAGCCTCGCGCTCCAGCGGAACGTAGGGATTCTGTTTCATCACGAACTCCGCCAGGGGCTCCAGACCTTTCTCGCGGGCGGCATCGGCACGTGTTTTGCGGTGCGGCTTGTAGGGGGCATAGATGTCCTCAAGTTCCACCGAATCCCAGCAATGTTCAATGCGTTCACGCAAATCGGGAGTAAGTTTGTCCTGGCTCTCTATGGTGCTCAGTATGGTCTCCTTACGTTTGGCAAGTGTTTCCAGACGTTCCAGCGCATCGCTCACCTGGGTGACCTGTACCTCGTCCATGCCGCCGGTTGATTCCTTACGGTATCGGCTTATAAAAGGTATCGTGGCGCCGTTTTCAAGCAGTTTCAGGGTGTTTTCCACCTGATGCTCGCGCAATCCGGTCTCCTTTACTATTATGGATATGTATTCCGCATTCATGATGAATCTGATTTCTTGTTCCGCAAAAATAACAAATTAAGAAAAGCTGTCTGTGCCTGTTAATAAAAAAGGACACAAAAAGAACCGTCCCCTTTGTGTTTTTTCTATCTTTGCCTTTGGAGTCCCGGATGGGGCTCTGCTCTGAAGAGGTTGATACCTTGGAGAACACTCTTCGGGTGATTTGATAACTTAATTACAGTCATAATTATGGCAAAAAAAGAGATTGAAGGTGCGTCAGGCCTTCAGAATGCGGGCTTGAGTGAGAAACTCAAGGCTTTGCAGGCAGCAACTGACAAGATTGAGAAGAGCTTTGGTAAGGGCTCAATCATGAAACTTGGTGATGAGAGCATTGAGAATGTTGATGTCATCTCTACCGGTTCAATAGGCCTTAACGCCGCTCTTGGCGTGGGCGGTTATCCGCGTGGCAGGATAATTGAGATTTACGGTCCCGAATCATCCGGTAAGACAACGCTTGCCATTCATGCCATTGCCGAGGCCCAGAAAGCCGGCGGCATTGCTGCGTTCATCGATGCAGAGCATGCGTTTGACCGTTTCTACGCTTCAAAACTTGGCGTGGACATTGACAACCTGTGGATTTCGCAGCCCGATAACGGCGAACAGGCCCTGGAGATTGCCGAGCAGCTTATCCGCTCCAGTGCCATCGACATCATCGTGATTGACAGCGTGGCAGCACTTACACCCAAGGCCGAGATAGAGGGCGATATGGGTGACAACAAGGTTGGTCTGCAGGCTCGACTCATGAGCCAGGCCCTGCGCAAGCTCACATCGACCATCAACAAGACCAATACTACCTGCATCTTTATCAACCAGTTACGTGAAAAGATTGGCGTCATGTTCGGTAATCCCGAGACTACCACAGGCGGTAACGCGCTCAAGTTCTACGCATCGGTACGTCTTGATATTCGCCGCGTGACATCACTTAAGGACGGTGATGAGGTGGTGGGCAACCAGGTTCGCGTCAAGGTGGTAAAGAACAAGGTGGCGCCTCCTTTCCGCAAGGCAGAGTTCGATATCATGTTCGGTGAGGGCATCTCCAAATCGGGCGAGATTGTTGACCTGGGCGTGGAGTACGGCATCATCAAGAAGAGCGGATCTTGGTTCAGCTACGGCGATACACGCCTGGCACAGGGCCGCGATGCCGCCAAGCAGGTGATGCAGGACAATCCTGAGCTTGCCGATGAGCTGGAGCAGAAGATTATGGCTGCCATTCTTGGCAATCCGCAGGCTCCCGAGCCCGAGGAAGACTCCGAAATGATGAACGATTAAAAGGGGCACAGGGGCACAAAGGGGACGGTTCTTTTTGTGCCCCTCCTTTTATCGGTAATTTAAACGTTAAGCTTAAATTAGAGGTGGTTCCGCATGTGTCTAGGGCACAAAAAGAACCTTCCCCTTTATGCTCTTGTGTGCATTTTTTGTAACTTGCGAATCGAATTTGAAAAACAGATATAATCTTATGCCTAGGCAATCTAGAATTACCAGTCAGTCAGGTTTATACCATGTTATGCTCAGAGGTATAAACAAGCAGGACATTTTTGAGTGTAAAGACGATTATTGGAAGTTTATCAAACTGATGAATCATATGTGTCATCCTCTTGATGAAACCGATCGTCCAGTTCCTCCCCATTGTTGCTTATACGCCTATTGTCTCATGCCGAATCATGTACACTTGCTGATTAAGGATTATGATGGAAGCTTGGCAGAATTAATTAAAAGCCTGGCAATTCCATATGCACATTATTACAACAAGAAATATGAAAGGATAGGTCACTTTTTTCAGGACAGGTTCAAAAGTGAACCGGTTAATGACTGGGAGTATTTTGTAACATTGCTCCGATACATCCATCAGAACCCTGTGGCTGCTAATTTGGTATCGGACGTTAACGATTACACATGGAGTAGCTGGCGTGAATACGTAAATCCAAAAGGATGTTCCATACCCGTTTGTGCAACTCAATCGGTTCTTACTAAACTACCGATTGATGAACTGAAGGCTCTTGTTGCCGATCCTTTACCCAAAGCGCAGAAAATCCTTGAAATAAACAATGCAAATACCCGTATTGATGATGATATGGTGCTTAATTTTATTATTTCACTTTGTGGACCTGATTATTTAGAAGCCATTCAAAAATTTAAGTTGAATGAAAGAAGGGAATTAATTCGACAGATTTTAGAATTCGGAGCCAGTATCAGACAGATATCACGACTAACGGGTCTAAGTGTCAAAGCAATTCGACTTGCTCAGGACAGCGAGTGAGGTGCAGCACAAAGGGCACAAAAGGGACGGTTCTTTTTGTGCCCCTAATTATCGCTGTTGAAGATGCAAAACACAGGGGCACAAAAAGAACCGTCCCCTTTGTGCCCCTCCCTCATCGCTTTTGATTATTTTTGCAGTATGAGCGGTAGGCTTCTGAGATACGATATGGGGGCAGGTGTGGAGGCGTTCAGTACGGAGCGGGACGCCGAGTTGCCTTACTATGTGGTGCAGCCGCATCAGGTGCATGGATGTGTGATTCGGGAAGTTACTGATCCGATGACTACGCGCGCTGAGCTGGAGGGGGTGGATGCTCTTGTCACCAATGTGCCGGGTGTGGCTATTTCGGTCCGTACGGCCGATTGTATTCCTGTTTTACTTTATGATCCTGTGCATAAAGCTGTGGCTGCAGTTCATGACGGCTGGCGGGGCACGGTTCAGCACCTTAGCCAAAAGGTGATTGCTGAAATGTACTTCAGATATAGCTCGGAACCCGCTGTTCTTAAGGCAGTTATCGGACCGGGTATCGGGCCGGACAGTTTTCAGGTTGGTCAGGAGGTGGCCGATGCTTTCCGTGAGGCAGGATTCCCAATGGAACAGATTTTGCAGGATTGTGGCCCTAAGCGTCCAACAGATCAGAACCCGATGAACGGCGGACTTCATATTGATCTATGGGAAGCAAACCGCTGGCTTTTGGAACAGGCAGGAGTAAAACCTTCAAACATTCTGGTGGCAGGAATCTGCACCTATAAGAATAACGACCGCTTTTATTCTGCCAGGCGCGAGGGACTTAAATGCGGACGGATAATCAATGTGATAAAGTTAGAAGAATAGAGCTAATGGGGACGGTTCTTGGACAAGCCAAGCGGCAGAGCCGAGCGCCGTTTGGCTTGTCCAAGAATCGTCCCCAATGGCTCTATTTCTCGCAGTCGCAGCCAATCATCTTCCAGAGGCCGGCTGCAAGTGCGCCGCCGCACAGAGGAGCTACTATGAATATCCAGAGCTGGCTCAGGGCAGCACCGCCTGCAAAGATGGCGGGACCTATTGAACGGGCGGGGTTGACTGATGTACCTGTATATCGGATGCAAACCAGGTGAACCAGAACCAGTGACAGACCAATTGCCAGACCGGCAAAGTTGCCTGCGCCCTTCTTGGCATCGGTAGTACCCAGAACAACAAGTACAAATACGCAGGTGAATACCAACTCGGCAATAAAGCCTACGCCTGTGCTAATGCCCTCCTGGCATGCGTTCTCACCAAGTCCGCCCGGGGTGATGGCGAATAGGATTGCAGCACCGATGATAGCACCGATAACTTGGGAAATCATGTACATTATGGCATCCTTGCCGCTCATACGGCCTGAGAGCCAAACGCCCAGTGTGATTGCTGGATTGATGTGGCAGCCCGAAATGCCGCCAATGGCATATGCCATTGCTACAACGGCAAGACCAAATGCAAGAGCAGTTCCAACTACGCCGGGAACGCCTACGCCGGCAGGTGTGCAACCCAGGCTGACGGCTGCGCCGCAACCCATGAGAACCAGAACCATAGTTCCGATCATCTCTGCTAAGTACTTTTTCATAAATATCGTTTTAGTTAGTTAATAGGTTAATCTTGCGCTAAGATACACTTTTTTTTACAAAGGGCACAAAGGGGACGGTTCTTTTTGTGCCCCTAATTATTGCTGCTATAGATACAAAACACAGGGGCACAAAAAGAACCGTCCCCTTTGTGCCCCTGTGAGCGAATCAAAAACTATAAAAAATATATCAGAGCTGGATTTCGTTACCGACCTTGCGGGCGCGGTTTGGATGATCCAGATCCATACCGGTTGCGATACCGATCTCAACCAGAACATTCCAGCCTGCGCACAGATAAACATAAGGATTGAAATCACCTGCAGCAGGAGTCTTGATTGTGGGGAACGGAGTGTCGTGATCGGCAATAGCAACGACCTTGACGCCGGCACCCTTGATGAGGCAGTCCTGAATCTTCTGATACTCATCGGCAATAGGATCAACCCAGAAGATGACGTCACCCTCCTTCATTACCTCCTCAATTCCGTGCAGAGCATATGTGCCCTCCAGGAAATCGGACTTACGGCGGGTAATCTCATTGGTCTTGAGCGTAAGCTCCTCGGCAACACCGTCATTGTAACCTGCAAAGTAGATGGTCTCGGCCTTCTTGACCCAGTCAACAATCTCAGCGGGAACCTTCAATGTAAGAGCCTTCTCAATCTGTGCGGGCAGAGCAGCCAGACCGGCCTTTACATCCTTACCTGCGATGTTCCAAAGAACTGACTCGTAGTAGAGAGCCTGCTCAACAACGCTCTTGGTGGCGGCAACGGCCTGCTCCCAACCGCAGTTGAGTACGTGTGTATTGGCGCAGAAAGTAGAAAGGATTGTGCCCTCATTGGCAGTAAGTCCGAAACGCAGGGGATTGCCCTCCTCCATCAGTTTCTTGGCCAGCAGAGTAACCTCCTTGGTACGGCCTGAGTTAGAAGCCAGGAATACGGCGAATGAGCTGAGGTCATACTCACGTGACTGCCATGAGCCATCGGTCTGAGCGTTCAGGTCCAGTCCCCAACGCTTGGTCTTGCGCAGAGCGTTCTTGGCGGGGAAGATACGGCTTGAACCCTCGCCGGTAAAATATGCCTTGCCGGCCTTCTTTACCTGGGCGGCAATCTGCTTGGTGCAAGCGGGATCAAACTTCTTGACTGTCTCTACTGTGTCCATCATCTCCTGTACAAGTGCGTACTGGGAGTACTTTTTGTCTGTAAGATTCATATTATAAAGGTTTAAAAATAATATCAAACATGAAATTGGTACAATTGGGGTCAGACCCCTTTTGTACTATTTTTCCAAAATGATACAAAAGGGGTCTGACCCCAATTGTATCATTTTTGAAGCAGGCGCTTGCGGATGCTCTGGACACGCTCCGTGAACTCCTTGAGCTCCTTGCGCTGGTTAAGGATGAAGCTGTTCTCATCCAGCTTGCCCCATGCGGCCAGCATTTCGTCCTCATTCATGAAGGTAGCCTGACGGAACTTGTTCTCATAATCCTTCTTGCGGGTTGCATATACCTGATCGAAGATATAGTTCTGGATATCAATGCCCTTGTTGAGCACGTTAGCCCATTCTTCGGCTGTAATGGTATCTGTACCAAGCACGTGCTTAAGCGACATGTATGCATGACGCAGCTTGTCTATAGGATACTTCTTCCAGATTTCAGTGTAACGGTGGTGTATCTCCTTCCACGAGTTGAGCGTGCCGTCCTTGATATCAGAACGGAGCTGATCCACATCCTCCATGGACATAAGCTGACCGCCCAGGTTGAACCAAACGCGGGCACGGTCGCCGTCAAACATATTGCTGATATCCTGGAATGTCTTGTCTTCATTCTCTTCCAAATAAGAGACAATGTTCCTGACAGCATAGTAAGTAAGCATTTCACCGTAAGCGTGGTATGCCTTGTACGGGTGCAGGATTACAACCTTGCGCTTTGATTTCTCCATGTTCTCGCCAAGCACCTCCAGATCGGCAATTTTTTCCGGATCACCGTTCAGCAGACCACGGCCCATCTCCATAAGAGCTTCATCAGTCATTCCCTCCAGGCTCTTGCCCTCCTTGCGGAGCCATGCCTTGGCAGTCCACTTGTCAAGCAGCTTACGGGCCTCGATGGCCTCTTCCATCGAATCCGGTGCGTACGCATCGAACTCAATGTTCTGCACCTTGAACACGCGGGTGTCACGTGTGGCATACTTCCAGTTATTGCGGGCCATGGCGAACATATTGTGCAGCCATGAGAATGCCGGCATTACGTGCAGTTCACCGTGAACTTCATCATTGCTGATGAGCGCGAACGGGAACGGGTTGATCATCTCGGCGGGATAAGCGCCCTTGGCCAACATTGTGAACGATGCAAACTTGCAAGAGTGCTTGACGCTCACACACAGACCCGGCCAGAATCCGCGTCCTGCCTCAATCTCATTGTCATTTGTACGAGAATTGTGGTTTGATCCGATGGTTGCGCCGGCAGCCAGGTTTGACTGGCCCTTGACCACGCTGGCAATCAGGAACGAGTTGTTGTGATGCTGCTCATGTGCCGGGAAAATAAGGTTATGTAGCACCTCACAACATGATATTGTAGAGTTGTCACCCATGAATGAGTTCATCAGTCGGGCTCCGTATTTCAGGTTGGAATGGCTGCCCAGCACAAAGCGAACGGCAATCACCGAATAGAACAGACGGCATCCGTATCCTATGATTCCGTTTACCAGCACCACGTTCTCGCCTATCTGTGTAGGCTCTTTCTCCGATGAGTTGATGGTGATGTTCTTAAGCTTGCTGGCGCCCTTTATGTAGCAGCAGTTACCTATCTTGACGTCCTTTATGATCCAGCAGTTCTTGATTACATTGCCGTATCCTATTGTGCCGTAGAATCCGCGGCGGTTGTCAAAGCTGTTCTGCGTTATGGCCTTGAGACGGTCCTGCAGACGGCGGTCGTTTATGAACTTGGCCCACAGATATGCATCGGCGGCTATCATGCCGTCAAACGGGAGCACCTTGCGGCATCCGGTCTCATTCATGAGCTCCAGCCATACGCGGACATCCTCATCCTCTCCCTCCTTTACAATACCGTTTCCGAACTTGGCATGGTCTGTGCAGGACATCTCCTGTATATTGAACAGCATGCAGCGGTCACCTATTATATAATGGGACAGGTAATGCACGTTATGGATTGCGCAGTCATCACCTATATCGCAAGAGTGGATTGAGCTGTTGGTGATACCGCACGAGAGCCTCAGGTCGTGATACTGAAGTCCGTTTGATGTAACACGTCCGATGCGTACGAATCCGTAGAACTTGTTGTTCTTGATCATCATGGGGTCAAACTCATCGGTCACCAGGATGTTGTCCCAGCTCATTGCCGTGTTGTCATTTTTGACAAGGGTCTCAATCTCGAAACTGGTCAGATGACGCCATCCGCCCTTGGGTGCGCACACCTGGGTGTTACGGAGATAATACTTGTTCTGACCTGCGGGGATATACTTGGGATCAAGGAAGCTGTTGTAAAGCTGATCCGCTGAAAGTACTGTAACTTTTTCCATTTTGTCCTTTTGTGGAATTGCGGCTGCAAAGTTATTGCATAATTTTTAATACTGCAAGATTTTTAGCATATAAAATATTATTTTATATGAAGTGCGGATAAGGGGCACAAAGGGGACGGTTCTTGGACAAGCCAAGCGGCAAAGCCGAGCGCTTTTTGTGCCCCTTGATAATATTCCAAGATGCACAGAACTTTTGGGGTATCAGTATCGGAAACCATCGCCACCCTCGGCGTGTTAGAGGGAGGGGCCCGCAGCACAATAAGACGCCCCGGAAGATAGGAACTTGTTCATATCTTTCGGGGTGACTTGTTGGGATGTGGGAGGGATAGGGCCGCAAGGCCCGTAGTTTCAGATACTGATACCCTAAAAGTTCTCTTGGAAAAAAAGGGGCACAAAAAGCGCTCGGCTTTGCCGCTTGGCTTGTCCAAGAACCGTCCCCTTTGTGCCCCTCCCCTTATTCGGCTTTTTCCTCTTCTTCGGGCTTGGGTTCGGAGAAATCATTTTGTCCGTACTTGACCAGTAGGTCGTACCAGCCGGCTATTTTCTTTATGTGGCTGGGATATACGCGGTCGCGGTCAAAATCGGGAACGATTCCGGCAAAGAATTTGAGCAGGTCTGCGTTCGAAGCCTTGCGCCAGTCAAACTCAATCTCCTTCTTGCCGTACTTCTGCTCAATGGCCAGGAACACCTCGCGCAGAGGCATCTCCTTCTCATCGGTAAAGATGGATATGTCACCAAGTGAAACCACCTTGTCGGTGCCCTGGATGGGGAAACGTTTCTTGGTCTCGTCAATATTCTCAACAATAAGGGCTCCGCGTCCGCGGGTGAGCAGTTTGTACAGGCTGGGTTTGCCCGAAACAGTCAAAATCTCGTTCAGCATAATAGTGTCTTATTTATTAAAAGTTTTCTTACATTTATCTATAAGCGCATCAATCTGGGGTTCCAGAGGCTGCACATTGTCATTCACAATAACAAAGTCCGAAAGGCTGCACTTTTCCGCCTGATCCATCTGACTCTCAATCCTGGCCATGACAGCCTCCCGTGTAGAGTCGTCACGCACAATGCAACGCTGTATGCGGAGTTCCAGGGGAGCATCAACACAGACCTTGAAATCTACCTCCCCGTCAAATCCGGATTCAAACAGGATAGCCGATTCAAGTATGCAGAATTCCTTACTTTCCATACCAATTGCCCATAACCTGAAATCCTCCTTTACACGTGGATGGATAATGGCATTGACCTTAGCCATATTTTCGGGATTGCCGAAGATGAACCGGGCCAGCACTTCCTTCTGCATGATGCCGCATCCGCACGGGCAATACAGCGACGGACCTACCAGGCGTGTAAGTTCCAGTTTAAGGACCGGATCAGTTGCCGTCAGTAGCTTGGCCCTGTAATCTGAATCATAGACCGGAATGCCGCGCAGCTTCATCTTGTCTGCCACGTAGCTCTTTCCGCATCCTATTCCGCCTGTCAATCCAATCGTGACCATAAATCAGAAAAATACGCTCTCCATAAGGAAATCAACCGTGCGTGTCTGCAGACGCACATTGCGCACGTTGGCCGGCTGAGAATAAATGTGCAGCGGAGCCTTGGACACATCACGATCTGCTATATCATTGTAATCCACCACTATACGGAAATCCTGCGGCCCTACCCTGTCATACTCCGACATCTTGACCCACACGGTAACGACCGCCTTGGACGGGAATGACTTAAGCGTAAGGTAATCAGGAAAGTTAACACCCAGAATAGGAACTTCAATGCTCTTTTCCGTATATTGCTGGGCTATGACCGTCATCCTGACATTATCAGTACTGAACAGGACATCCGCAACAGGTTTGAGCGCCACTGTCTTGACAACGGTATCCGATGACAGGGTTATGGTTCCGGCATCTACAACGATGCTATGCGAAAGCGTATCGGAAAGCAGTATCCAAGCCTGTACGCTGTCGGGGCTGAACTCAATCCGCTCCAGAAAGAACTGGTCCTGACTCTCGGTGGAGCCGTCAAACTCTACGGGGAGCATCACGGTACGCTGTCGGGCATACTGAAATGTCAATGAATCCGGCTCGACGGAGCGTACAGTCACTGATGACGGTATCACGGCCGATATGGAATCCCTGAGCCATTGGGTGGAGAGCGCTGCGTGTCCCTGGTTCATCAGGAAAGTACTGCCGTCTATCATGAGTGTGTGACGCGCTCCTAACCTGCCCGATTTGCGCAGGGCCGCCCCCTTGCCGCTCAATGAGACCGATATCTGGCCTACAGGAGGAGATGTCACCCTTATGTCATCGGGAATACCGGTAAGCTGCACCGGCACTTTCATTACCGTGTCATAGTTCTGGTTCATGGTCTGCGACCACCAGAAGAACAAGGTTATGGCCAGAAAAAGCAGAAAAACCAGGAAATCCCCCCTGAACAGTTTCAGGAAGGATAATCCGATTTTTCTCAACCATTCTGCAAATCGGGATTTGGGTTGTCCTGAGTCCCGCATGCGCCTTATTCCTTAATCAAGCTTTCTCGTCCTTGCTGGGATCCTGTTTCTTACGGCGTGACGGTTTCTCGGGCTTGGCGGGCTGAGGTGTGGGCACGGGGTTGACATAACGCTTGTCAACCTTGATTCTCATACCCTGTGCAATCTCAAGGGTAACCGATACCTCGTCAATGTCCTTGATTTTGCCGAAGATGCCAGAACTGGTAACCACATCCTGCTCTTTCTGCAGGGCGTTGCGGAACTTCTCACCTTCCTTGTCCTGACGGGGACGCATGAACAGCATCATCACGACAAGCAGCAGCAGTATCCAGATGAAACCGCCTCCGAACAAGCCGCCCTGTGAGCCGGTACTCTGTGAATCCGATGCGGGAGCATCCAGATTTACATCCTGTATAAAGTTCACTGTGTGTACGTTCACCTCCTGATATGTCATCTGGAAGGGATTAAGCAAAAGCATTTGTGACATAACTGATTTATTTTTTGTTGTTTATAATTCCTTATCTAGACATCCGCGGGCAGACAGGTCCTTGGCAATAGTATCAAGCATGCCGTTCACGAAACTGCCGCTTGCCGGGGTGCTGAGTGACTTGGCCAGCTCCACATATTCATTCATCGTAACCCTGAGTGGAATACCCGGAAAATGAACCATCTCGGCCATGGCCACCTGTATGATTATCACATCCAGGAAAGCCAGACGGCTTGGATCCCAGCGACGGCAGTTGGCTGCCACCACCTGCTCGCGCTCCTGAGCCATATCCAGGCCGTAGTGCAGCAGGTCAATTGCAAACTGACGGTCCTCATCGGCCTTGAACTCAGCCTTGAGGGGCTGCTCACCGGCCTTTCCGTCCTCAAAGGCACGGATGGTCTTTAGCACGAAAGAGTCTATCAGCTCCTTGTCGCCGTTCCAGTAGATGTTCTGCTCCTCCAGCAATGAGTCAAGCTCATCGCTCTCCTCCAGGAACTCCTTGTAGATTCTGCGCACCAGCTCCTTATCGGACTCAAAGTCAAACTTGCCGTCCTCAACATACTCATCCATGATATCGGACTCAAGCACACTCTGACAGGTATTTTCAAGCCAGTCCGACTGCAACAGCCAATCCATGTCATTGCTCTGGATATAAGCCTGAAGCTCCACGTTATTCTCCATCTGCTCAATGAACCTGTTCTGCGCCAACAGCTCCTCACGGCGTGAGATATGCGCCTGGCCCATGCGTTTCTGCCTGGCCACGGACTTGCGTACCTGACGGACCAAGGCAACCGGAATAAACAGGAGGGTTTTGTAAAGAGAGTACGCACTGTCAATGCTCTGGGCAAGCTCACGTTCTGCCGTGGCTGTCTTCTGCCCGCCGTTCTGGTAGTATGCGTAAATTACCTGAACTACTTTCAGTCTGATGAGAACTCTGTTTATCATTTTGCGTCCAAACCGTAAATCGGTCTGCAAATTTACAAAAAATTTGCTCGCAAACCCTATTTCTTAGCCCTAATTCTTGGTCAGACAGAATCAATTCACCATATTTGTGGAAATTTCAAAATTGACCAGCGTTATGGAGGATTTCAGGAAGAAGACAGCCGATGACATTGACAAGGATGTGATATTCTCACACTCAATCAAGGCAGGCAAACGCATCTATTATATGGATGTACGCAAGACACGCAAAAACGAGATGTATCTGTCTATCACCGAGAGCAAGAAAATAGTGAGCGGAGAGGGTGATGAACAGCAGGTAAGTTTTGAGAAGCATAAGATTTTCCTCTACCGTGAGGATTTCAGCAATTTCATAGACGGACTGACCAAGACCATAAAGTTCATTCACGAGGCCGAGAAGGACGAGGCCGATGCTCCCGCACCGGAAGCTCCTGCACAGGAGGAAACTGAAGCTAAATCTTCGGAGGATTTCAAGATAGAATTCTGATAAATTGAAAATTGAAAGTTGAAAATTGAGAATTACCATCCGGTGCGTTTCATTTTTTGTCACGCAGGTTCTTGGTATTAATTTTCAATTTTCAATTCTCAATTCTCAATTTTTTTACTACCTTTGCGCCGCTTTTACGTAAAGCCTGCCGTAAAAGGTGGTGTTTTGTGTGATGGTGAATTGAGTAATAACAATTTAGAGTAACACGTTTAAAAATGAAATCAATTGACGTAAAGGGCACAGCCCGCAACGAGTTCGGTAAGAAAGGTGCCAAGGCACTCCGTAAGCAGAACCTTATCCCCTGCAACCTGTACGGTGTAGAGCGCGACGAGAAAGGTCTTCCCGTAGCAAAGGCTTTCAGCGTAACATTCGAAGAGGTTCGCAAGCTTGTCTATTCACCCGATATTTTCTCAGTAAACCTGACCATCGACGGCAACACCGTTCTGGCAGTGATGCGTGAGATCCAATTCCACCCCGTAAAGGACAACATCCTGCACATTGACTTCTATCAGGTAGATCCCAAGAAGCCTATCGTTATGGCAGTTCCCGTTAAGCTTAACGGTCTGGCAGCCGGTGTAAAGGCTGGTGGTAAGCTGGAGCAGATCCTGCGCCGCGTTAAGGCTAAGGCTCTCTACACTGCAATTCCTGAGAAGGTTGAGATTGACGTTACACCTCTTACTATCGGCAAGTCATTCAAGGTTGGTGACCTCAAGGTAGATGGCATTGAGTTTGTAAGCCCCAAGGACGCTGTGATATGCACAGTAATGTCAACACGTTCAGCTGCTGCCGCTGAGACTACCGAAGAGGCTCCTGCTGCTGAGGCTCCCGCTGCAGAATAATATAAGGAATGAAATATCTGATTGTGGGTTTGGGTAATCCGGGCGACGAATACCAAGATACCCGCCACAACATAGGATTTATGGTATTGGACGCCCTTGCAAAGGCGTCCGATACTGTTTTTGAGGACAGGCGATACGGTTTTGTGGCCCAGATGCGCATCAAGAACCGCGAGCTTGTGCTCCTCAAGCCCACAACCTTCATGAACCTGAGCGGCAACGCCGTGCGCTACTGGATGAACAAGGAGAACATTGAGCCCCAGAACCTTCTGGTGGTGGCCGATGACCTGGCCCTACCCCTTGGCAAGATCCGCCTACGCAAGCAAGGCAGTGGCGGCGGCCATAACGGCATAGGCAATATCATCCAGGTGCTCTGCTCCGAGCAGTTCAGCCGCCTAAGGTTTGGCATCGGAAATGATTTCCCCATGGGAGCGCAGATAAAGTTCGTACTGGATCCGTTCAGTGAAGATGAGCGCAAGATTCTGGACGAGCGCATTCCAGTAGCCGTTGAGGCCGTCAGGAACTTCTGCCTGGCCGGCATTGACGACACAATGTGCAAGTTCAACAACAAGTGATATGGAAGCGCGTTTGGACAAGTGGCTCTGGTCTGTGCGTATATTCAAGACGCGCACCATTGCATCCGAAGCCTGCAAGAAAGGCCGCGTGACCATTAACGGCGTGCAGGCCAAGCCCTCAAAGATGGTAAAGGAGGGCGATACCGTATCGGTCCGCAAAGCCCCTGTAACATATACCTTTAAAGTTCTCCAGGCAATTGAAAACCGAGTGGGCGCAAAACTTGTCCCGCAGATGATGGAGAACATCACCCCGCAAGACCAGTATGACCTGCTGGAGATGAACCGCATAGGCGGATTCGTAAAACGCGCCGCCGGCCTGGGTCGCCCAACGAAGAAAGACCGCCGCGATATGGAGGACTTCCTATCGGACGCCCCCTTTGACCTCCCAGACGAATTTGACTTTGATGAATAAAAAAGTAATACTCATTACCGGAGCCAGCAGTGGGATTGGATACGATGCAGCTCTGAGGCTAGCTGAGCAGGGGCACAAGGTTTACGGTGCAGCCCGTAGAGTGGAACTGCTGGAACAGTTACGGGAGCGAGGCGTGACGCCCATACGCATGGATGTGACCGATGAGGCATCGATGGTGGACGGTGTGAACAGCATAATTGATGCAGAAGGCAGAATAGACGTTCTGGTAAACAACGCCGGTTACGGATACATGGGAGCAATAGAAAACGTTACGATTGCCGAGGCCAAACGTCAGCTTGAGGTTAACGTTTTCGGACTGGCCAGGCTCACCCAATTGGTTCTGCCATATATGCGCAAGCAGCATTCTGGCAGGATAATAAACACATCATCTGTTGCAGGCAAGGCTGTCATCCCCTTTGGCGGCTGGTATAACGTATCAAAATATTCCGTAGAGGCCCTGAGCGATGCTCTGCGCATCGAGGTAAAGCCGTTCGGAATCAAGGTCTGCCTCATCGAACCCGGTGGAATCAAGACCGATTGGGGTATCATTGCGGCCGATAATCTAGAGGAGTCATCAAAAGAAACCGCCTATCAAAATGCAGGCCTGAAGATGGCCCGTCTGCTCAAATACGGCTACACATCAAACTGGCTTACAAATCCTGCAAGGGTAGCTAAAGCCATAGCCCGTGCCGTAAATGCAAAAAAGCCCAGAATCCGTTACCGCTTGGGTGCAGGATCCGGGCTGATAGTGATTTTGCACGCTATACTTCCCGCCCGATGGTGGGACTCGATAATGCGTAAAGTCTGCACCATAAATCAATAAAAACATAAGCCCCACATTCAGTGAGGCTTATGTTTTTGGTTCATTTCCAAAGTGATAATCTATTGCTATCCGTTAATCTGAAACAGGACGTACAGAGAAACCGTAATTGCGATCATTTACTACGCCTATTGTCAGCATATCAGTACGACCTTCGGAAACAAGGAAATAAAGGTCATACGCAAAGCATGGTGCATCCGTAACAAGCGATGAACTCCAGTAGTCGCCAGTGGCACCAAGACCTGTAAACGTCCTATTCGGGTCATCAATCTTTTTTCCTGCTGCCGGAAGGAATATGCTGTTGCCATTAGGACCGGTAACCAGAAAACCTTTCTTGGGTTCATCCCATGTCCAGGTACACAAATCTTTCAACTCCAACATCTCTGCTCTGGTAGGAATACGCCAGTTTCCACCCAGAAGGACATTAGCCACATCATCTTCCGGTTCTAGGACCGTCTTGTTGTCAGGTTCGCCTTCTCCACCCCAGTAAAATGATTGCGCAGACTTGGAACAATACTTTGTTAATGAGTACGCTGTCTTTCCGTATATATCTATCTGAGGCATTGAAAGGTTCGCCCATTTATAAGCTTCCCTGGAATAAAATTCTTTTGTTTCAGTCTCTCCCCATGCATAATATTCACCACAATCCTCGGGTTTGGATGCGCCAATGTTCAGACTGGCCCATTTCACGGAAAGCCCCAGATCAATGGCATCAGGTACAGTCACAGGTTGCTCAGGCTCATTGACTATAACCTTGCACTTGTCTTCTTTTTCTCCAGCCTTAGCGGTAATGATAGCTATACCCTCTTTCTTTGCTTCAACTTTTCCTTCACTGTTAACCGATGCAACATCCTCAGCCGAACTGCTCCAGGTTACGGTCTTGTCAGTGGCGTTGTCAGGCATGACACTGGCCACAAGCGTTTCAGATTGACCTGGCTCAAGGGTAAGTTCAAACTTGTTGAGCACGACAGAGTTTACAGGAACTTTATCCTGATTCTCATTTTCCGTAGGATCACAAGCCGTAGCAAAAATCATTGCAAGAGCCGCAAAAACAGATAGAATCTTTCTCATAACGATTGTAATTAGACGCTTTAATTGTAGTCCAAAAATAATTCATTATTTTCATTCTGCGCCAATATACGTAATATATTTTCATGGAAATCACTTGCAAGTGTCACGATTATAAAATAAAAAGGTTCCAGTCCGCACATGAATTTCATGAATTATATGTAAGTTTGCTGAAAGAGAATTTTTCAATACACAATAATATGGATCTGATAAAGAGATTTTTGGGCTATACTGCTGTAGATACGCAGTCCGATGAGAATTCAGAAAGTGTTCCCAGTACTGAGAAACAGAAGAATCTGGCGCGTCTGCTCAAGGACGAACTGGAGGGCATGGGACTTGAAGAGGTTTATATGGATGATATGGGATATGTCTATGCTTCCCTTCCCGCCAACACAGACAAGAAGATTCCTACCATAGGTTTCATTTCTCACATGGACACCAGCCCGTCCATGAGCGGCAAGGACGTAAAACCACGCATTGTACAGAAATATGACGGAAGTGATATAATCCTTAATAAGGAACAGAACATCATTCTGTCACCCAGTCTGTTTCCTGAACTGCTTGCCCACAAGGGCGAGGACCTGATCGTGACAGACGGAACAACCCTTCTTGGAGCTGATGACAAGGCCGGAATAGCAGAGATAATCACAGCTGTGGAGTATCTGCAGCAGCATCCGGAGATAAAGCACGGCAAGGTTCGCGTGGGATTCAATCCCGATGAGGAGATAGGCATGGGTGCCGCTCACTTTGACGTAAAACGGTTTGGATGTGAATTCGGCTATACCGTCGATGGCGGCGAGGTGGGCGAAATGGAGTTTGAGAACTTCAACGCCGCCAAGGCCGTATTCAGGATCCAGGGTCTGGAGGTGCATCCCGGATACGCCAAGGGCAAGATGGTGAACGCATCGCTGCTGGCCGCAGAACTGATACAGATGTTCCCCGCCGATGAAACCCCGGGCACGACCTGCGGCTATGAAGGTTTCTATCACATTGTAGGTTTGTCGGGTGAAGTGGATCACGCGCAGGCTGTTTTCATTATCCGTGACCATGACCGCGCCAAGTTTGAGGCCCGCAAGGCGTTTGCCAAGGCTGTGGCCGATAAGATGAATATAAAATACGGCAAGGGCACTGTGGTGGCCGAGGTTACAGACCAGTATTACAACATGAAGGAGCAGATTGACAAGGTTCCGTTTGTAGTTGATATAGCATGTGAGGCTATGAAACTGGCTGGAGTCAATCCAGTCAAGGTTCCTATCCGCGGCGGCACGGACGGTGCACAGCTATCGTTCAAGGGCTTGCCTTGTCCCAACCTGTTTGCAGGCGGAATGAATTTCCATGGCCGTTATGAGTGGGTTCCCATCCAGAGCATGGAGAAAGCCATGATGACGGTGGTACGTATCATTGAGTTAGTAGGAAAACACAACTGGTAATGAAAATGAAAAGAATTTGTTTATTTCTGGCCATAGGTTTAGCTATATTTGCAGCCTGCAATACGGAGGGCGTAAGCCAGGAACCGGAACCGATTGTTGGTCCAGTGTATCCGTCCACAAACCTGAAGCTGACACGGGCTGAGCAGGAGATGGTGAGCAACAGTAATGAGTTCGCCTTTAACCTGTTCCGTCAGATAACCGGTTCAGACTATACAAAAAGTTATATAGTGTCGCCTTTAAGCATCACATACGCTTTAGGCATGCTCAATAACGGTGCAGCCGGCAATACCCAGGCACAAATAAATGAGGTATTGGGATATGGCAGTACCGGAGCCGACAGCATAAACGCTTTCTGCTATAAGATGATAAAAACTGCACCGGCGCTTGACTCGCTGACCAAGGTGTTGATAGCCAATACCATCTATATGAACAAAGGCTACACGCTTAAGGACGGTTTTGTAAATAAAGCCAAGTCTTTCTATAACGCCGAGCCCGAAACCCGCGATTTTCATGACGGAGAGACTATGGACGTCATAAACAAATGGGCAAGCGACCATACTGAGCGGATGATTGACAGAATACTTGACGAGAATTCCTTTGATCCCAATGCCGTAAGTTATCTGCTGAATGCCATATATTTTAAGGGAACATGGACATACAAGTTTGATAAAACCAAAACAGAGGATGAGGAATTTATTCATGCCGGTGAGACCCTGGATTTCATACAATGTCCCATGATGCGCCAGACCGCCAAACTCAACTATGCCGTAACAGATGATTTCCAGGCGTTATGCCTGCCTTACGGTAACGGTTCGTTCCAGATGACGATACTGCTGCCCAGGATTAAGGAAGGGCATGACGCCAATGAGCTGCCTGCGGTACCCACTGCAGAGACCTGGCAGTTGTTGAACAGTAACATGCAACAATGCAACGTTGATGTCAAACTGCCTCGTTTTGAAACTGACTCAGACATAGACCTTATAGAGGTAATGTCTGCACTCGGTATGCCCGATGCCTTTAGTGCTGAAAAAGCTGATTTCAGCAACTTCTGCAACAAGTCAACTTATATAGGGCTTATGAAACAGGTTGCCAAAATCAAGCTTGACGAGGAAGGCTCTGAAGCTGCTGCAGTGACAGTCATAGGCATGAAACGGAATTCCGGGGGAGATAATGCTGTCAAATTCCATGCCAATCACCCGTTCCTATATGTCATCAGCGAGAAACAGACAGGTGCAATCTTCTTTATCGGCAGATATACAGGATATTAAGATTACAGGTTCTGGTACGATGGCGAGAATGTGTCGCCGTCATTTATGTTACCGCCGTATATGCCTTTCTTGAGCCATTTGGAGCGCTGAGCCGATGTTCCGTGGTTGAATGTTTCGGGCATGGTACGTCCGTAAGCTTTTTTCTGCAGATAGTCATCGCCTATCTTGGCTGCGACGGCAAGTCCCTCCTCTATGTCACCGTCCTCAAGTGATCCGAACAGCTTGTTGTCATAATAGGCCCACACTCCGGCATAGAAATCGGCCTGCAGCTCCAGGCGTACGCTCAGCTGGTTCTTTTCCTGCTCGCTTACCCTCTGCTGCCTGGAATGTACCTGACCAAGCGTGCCAAGCAGGTTCTGAACATGGTGCCCCACCTCATGCGCAATCACGTATGCGTAGGCAAAATCACCGTCGGCACCAATCTCACGCTTCATGTTCATGAAGAAAGATAGGTCTATATAGACAGCCTGGTCAACACTGTAATAGAAAGGTCCGCTTTCTGATGTAGCCATTCCTCCTCCGGTCTGTACGGAACCCGAATAGAGTACCAGTTTGGGCGGGATATATTCACGTCCCATCTGCTTGAACAGTTTTGTCCAAACATCCTCAGTACCTGCCAGAATCTTCTTTGAGAATGTGGCCAGTTCCTCCTCTTCGGCACTTGGGGTGTAGTTCTGCTGATATTCAACTCCACCACCCAGCTGGTTTATCACATCCGACGGGTCACCTCCGAATATCAGGGTAAGCAAACCTACTATCAGGGCACCTCCCAAACCAAGCCCACCGGCCCTCTTCATGGTCTGACCGCGACGGTCATCCACATTACTGCTCTCTCTACGTCCTTCAAGTTTCATAAATATCTTAATTGAATTGTTTGCTATCTGTTTGCTAACACAAGCAAAGATAAGAATCTTTTCTCATACAGGAAAAAGAAATAACTTTGCAAAAAAAGAGGGAACTATAAGGAATACACTGATGATGGTGCTTGACGTTGTTTTAGGATAATAATTTATGAAACAGTTTCGCTGCTTTGCCATAATCATAGCGTTGTTGCTGTCCGGAGTTACACAGGCACAGATCATTCCCAGCGCTGACCCTAAGGCTGACTCTGTGGCATTTGCCAAAGTCCGTGCCAGGTTGGATTCTATACGTCAATACCGCCCCACAGTAGGTCTGGTTCTGGCCGGAGGCGGTGCGCGTGGAATGGCACATTTGGGAGTAATCAAATACATTGAAGAGTTGGGAATACCTGTCGATGTAGTAACCGGCACCAGTATGGGTGGTCTGCTGGGCGGCCTCTATGCATTGGGATACAAGCATGACCAGCTGGATTCACTGGTACGTGAAATAAACTGGCCCGTGATGATGTCGGACAATGTGCCCGATGAATATGTGTCATACAAGATGAAGACATACCAGGAACACTACTTGATGCGCATTCCCTTCCATTATAAGAACGCAGACCTGGCACAGCGGCAGGAACTGGAACGTGTGGCAGAGATAATGGCCGAGGAAGCAGGTCTGAGTTCAACCGACATGCTTCAGGAGTCAATATCCAGAATGGGGCTGGGATTGCCTGACGGTGTCCTGTACGGGCTTAACGTCCGAAATCTGCTCAGTTCAGTGAGCGTAGGTTACCAGGACAGCATAAGTTTTGCCGACCTGCCTATACCCTTTGCTTGCGTAGCTACAGACCTTTATACCCTGACACCTAAATACTGGACAAGCGGCAACATCACGACAGCATTACGCTCCACCATGGCCATTCCATTCTATTTCAGGGCCGTGCGTGACAAAGGGGCTGTTCTGCTGGACGGCGGCATGCGCAACAACTTCCCGGTTGACCTGGCCCGTGAGATGGGCGCCGACATTATCATCGGCTCGGATATGACCATACACCGTAAGCTGAACGAACTGAACTCACCGGCATCTTTCCTTATGCAGACAATCGTCCTGCTGGCATCCACTGCAATGGGTCCCGCAATGGAGATGGTTGACCTTAACGTACACCATGAACTGCCCGGTTATACCATGCTTTCATTTGATGACAGAAGTGTTGATGACATAATCGATCAAGGTTATCGTAATGCCTTGGAGCACAAGGAGTTTTTTGAAAATATCGCTTCTAGAGTTTCAGGTAAGGAAGAGCCTCCGGTATCACATCCGGCACCATCAGTGAACCTGGCGCAGCAGAAAGTACGGGTAAGCCAGGTACTATTTACCGGAATACGCCAGGATGAAAAGGACAAGATACTGCACAAAAGCGCTTACCCCGAAGACGGTCTGTATGACAAAACCATTGTGGATAAGATGCTGCATAGCATTTACGGTACCAACGCATTTGAAGCAGTGACATACCATCTGGAAGGGAAAGCAGAGCCATATACCCTGGTGTTTGACTGCCAGAAAGGCCAGATAAACGATTTTGCCCTTGGTTTAAGAGCCGACACTGATGAGGCTGTTGCGGCGGCTATATACCTAGGGCTTGGAACACGCCAACTGTCTGGTCCCCGTATGGCTGTCAACCTTGTACTGGGCGTTGACCCATCCCTGACGTTGGAAGGGTCCGTCAAGCCCAGGATCGGACTCCCATCCATAGGGATATCCGCTCAAGCCAAGCTTATCAATACACCAATGGGATACTTGTCTGACACCAACGAAAAGCTCTTTTCCACAAAATATGACATATATTTTGAGGATTCCAGAATGACATACGGATCTTTCAGGACAGGACTCACAGTTGAGATGAATCCGTATGAACGTCATGTGAATGAATATAACTACCTCAACAGATGGGACTGGAAGAGTTATTGGCTGTCAGCCTTTGCCGCTCTAAGGTTTAGTACCTTTGATGACAGTTATTTCCCGCAGCGGGGCATCCGTGGCTCCATAAAAGGCCGATATGTCTTTAAAGGATACTACTACATAGAACTTGATCCGGAGACATATCAACTGGTTGGTGAATATGCCGCAGACTACGGTTCTGTCAAGCCATACGGAGTAGTATCTGCGAGCCTTGAAGCGGCATTGTCACTTGGAAAGCGTCTTACCCTTCTGCCAAACATCCATGTAGGGTGGTATACTGTCGAAAATTCGGTTTATATGAACCCCAAGCATACCCCTGCATCGGGCGGTTTTTTAGCTGAAAGGTATATTGAGAACCAGATGCCGTTCTTTGGATTACCATCAGGATTCCGCTATTGCTGGCCATTGAGTGCAACGGCCCAAATGGATATGCGTTATCGTTTTTACGGTAAGAATTATCTGACTGTGCGTGCCGGACTGTTCAAAGACGGAAATAATTTAGATGAATTGCTTGGTGTTGACCCCATTTACGCCTATGGCGCGGAGTATTCACACCAGACTATGGTAGGCCCGCTCAGGATTGCGGCCCAGTGGAGCAACTTTGAACCGGGCTTCAGCGTCTATGCCTCCATCGGCTTTGATTTCTAAATGATAAAGCATGCGAATGTACCCGACCGGAGGTCGGCCTGTTTCCGTTAGGAAACTAAAAAAAGGTTCTGACGCAGTCAGCTTACCCATTCCAAAAAAAGAAGGAGGCCAGAAATGGTCTCCTTCTATGGAATGGGTAAGCTGACTGCATCGCGCCGCTACAACCGACGTACCTTTGCTGCCGTCAAGCCCTGGAGGGTTGGAAGGGAGCTGGCCGTGTAGGACTTACCCGAGTGCGAAGGTACTGCTTTTATTTCATTCTGCAATCGGCAATCAAAAGAAATGATTAAATTTGCGGATTATAATATGATTATGGAAGAACAGGAGGGCAAGAAAGTTGTAAAAATCAACCTGCTGCAGGTATCAATGACGCTGGGCACATATCTGGGCCTGTACATGATACTGGTGTATCTCTTTACCGCCATGACGGTAAAATACACAGCCCTGTCGCTTCTCTCTTTTCCGCTGCTTCTGGGCATCCCGGTGGTGGCATTCTTCCTGATAAGGCATTTCCGCGACTCCACCAGCATACCGTTCTTCCCGTTCCCCCTGTCATGGATGCTCTCCATCCTGACATTTCTGTTTGCCACGGTGCTCTCATGTATGGCGGCATACCTCTATCTGCGTTTTCTGGACAACGGGGCGCTGGCCAACGGACTTATGGCACGCATGGACCTGATAATGCAGTCCTCACAGGCAGTTACTCAGACCATGACCGACCCTGCCCAGGTGGAACAATACAACAAGACTATGGAGTTGATGCAGCAGACCATATCATGGTTCTGCTCACTCCCTGCATCGGGCAAGACCAAGCAGCTGATACAGTCATCGCTCATGTGGGGCAACATACTTTCCCTGATAATAGGACTCATAACCGCTAAAAGACTAAGACTCAAGTAATATGGATATTTCAATTATTGTACCGCTGCTTAATGAAGCGGAGTCGATTCCGGAACTGTTCGCATGGATAGGCCGCGTAATGGAACAGAACAACTTCAGTTATGAGGTGATTTTTGTGGATGACGGCAGCACCGATGACTCCTGGAAGATAATTGAAGGACTCAAGGCCGATAACCCCGACATAGTAAAGGGCATAAAGTTCCGCCGCAACTACGGCAAGTCCCCTGCCCTATTCTGCGGGTTCGATATGGCCCAGGGCGATATTGTGGTGACCATGGACGCCGACCTTCAGGACAGCCCTGAGGAAGTGCCCGAGATGGTTCGCATGATCCGCGAGGACGGCTATGACCTGGTATCGGGCTGGAAGAAAAAGCGTTATGACGGCACTCTGAGCAAGAACATTCCCTCCAAGATATACAACTGGACCGCACGCAAGGTTACCGGGCTCAAGCTACATGACATGAACTGCGGCCTCAAGGCCTATCGCCGCGAGGTTGTCAAGAACATTGAGGTTTATGGCGAGATGCACCGCTACATACCGTTCCTGGCCAAGAACGCCGGATTCGGCAATATAGGCGAGAAGGTGGTTCACCATCAGGCCCGCAAGTACGGCAAGACCAAGTTCGGCCTGGACCGCTTTGTGAACGGCTATCTGGACCTTATGTCACTCTGGTTCCTGAACCGTTTCGGCAAGCAACCCATGCACTTCTTTGGTCTTTGGGGATCAGTCATGTTCATGATATGCTTCATAGCCATCATAATAATAGGCGTGAACAAGCTTGTCTGTCTGGCTCACGGAATTCATGGCAATCTCATCACTTCAAATCCCTATTTCTACATAGCCCTGACAGGCATGATCATGGGTACGCTCATGTTCCTGTCGGGATTTGTGGCAGAGTTGATAAGCCGCAGCTCGCAGAACCGCAACGATTACAAGATAGAGAAAGAGCTCAAGTAACGTTACTATCCCGATGTCAATCCTAGACCTCATTCTTCTGTCCGTGGCGCTGGCAATGGACTGCTTTACGGTATCCATAACCAGCGGACTCATTCAGCGCAGGCTTGTGCTCAGGACCATGCTTGTGACAGCCCTCATGTTCGGGCTGTTCCAGGGCATCATGCCCATGATAGGCTGGCTAGGCATAAGCTCTTTCAGCAATGCTCTGGAGCGCTGGGACCACTGGATTGCATTCGGTCTGCTGGCATTTCTGGGCGGCAGGATGATACTGAGCGGGCTCAAGACCGATGAAGACGAGAAATCTTTCGACCCTTCAAAATTCTCCACCACTATCACGATGGCAATCGCCACCAGCATTGACGCTCTGGCGGTAGGTCTTTCATTCGGCTGCTCAGGCTACGATACGTTTGCTAGCATTCTGCTGCCGGTAACCATCATTGCCATAGGATCGTTCCTGTTCTCTGTGGCGGGATTCGTGATAGGTGCATACGCAGGCAAGCGCATCAGCTTTCCGGTGGAAATCATCGGCGGCATAATCCTGATTGGAATAGGCGTAAAGATTCTTGTAGAACATTTAACCGCTTGATTCATGAAAAGGTGGCACTACCCTTTCCTGGCGTTTCTGATAATAGGTACAATCGTTATCCTGTCCCAGAGCAAGCCCGCCAAACCCGAGTTCCGCAAGGCGCAGGGTCTGGTGTTCGGTACCAACTACAACATCACATACTTCTACAACGCTGACCTCCAGCCCGATATAGAGCAAACTCTGGCGCTTGTGGACAACGCGCTCTCCATGTTCAACCCGGAGTCAACAATATCTCAGGTCAATAATTCGGAAGTCATGCTGGTTGGTGACCAACTCTTTCTGAAGGTATTCCGCCGCGCAATGGAAATATCGGATTGGACAAACGGAGCTTTCGATATAACCGTAGCTCCAGCCGTCAATGCTTGGGGATTCGGATTCAAGCACGCCCAGAACATAAGCCAGGCAACCATTGACAGCATGTTAGAGATAACCGGCTATAACAAGATTCATGAAGTCAATGGCATAATTGAAAAGGATGATCCGCGTATCATGCTGGACTGCAGCGCCATAGCAAAGGGGTTCGGCTGTGACATGGTGGCCGATATGCTCCGCTCCAAAGGCATAAATGACTTTATGGTTGAGATTGGCGGTGAGATTGTGGTCAGCGGACATAATCCCAAGGGCAAGCTCTGGAATATAGGCATAAGCAAGCCTGTCGATGACTCACTCTCCGTAAACAATGAGCTCCAGACCGTGATACCGATCACGGACATAGCTATGGCCACATCGGGCAACTACCGCAATTTCTACGTCAGGGACGGCCGCAAATACGCCCACACCATCGATCCGCACACCTGCCAACCCGTAAGCCACAGCCTGCTCTCAGCTACAGTCTTTGCACCCGATTGCGCCACCGCCGATGCCCTTGCCACCTCAATGATGGTAATGGGTCTTGACAGTGCCCAGGCCCTCCTGGCCCGGCGCCCCGAATTCCAGGCCTACCTGATCTACCAGACCCCCGACGGCACAATGGGAACGGTCTCCTCTGCGCCACAATTGAGAATTGAAAATTGAGAATTGAGAATTACACGCACCTGCGTTAATTCCCGCGACATAAAAAAATGACGATTCGAAAGGATCGTCATTTTTTATAATTCTCAATTTTAAATTCTCAATTCTCAATTTAATAGTTTTCCTTGTGGACTTCAAAGAAGGCCTGCGGATGCTGGCAGACCGGGCAGATCTGCGGAGCCTTGGTGCCAACTACGATATGACCGCAATTGCGGCATTCCCAAACCTTAACCTCTGATTTCTCAAACACCTTTGCGGTCTCAACGTTCTTGAGCAGTGCACGGTAACGCTCCTCGTGCTGTTTCTCAATAGCGGCAACCATACGGAAACGTGCTGCCAGTTCGGGGAATCCCTCTTCCTGGGCAGTCTTGGCAAAGCCCTCGTACATATCGGTCCACTCATAGTTCTCACCGTCAGCTGCGGCGCCCAGGTTCTGAGCGGTATCACCTATGCCCTCCAGCTCCTTGAACCAAAGTTTGGCGTGCTCCTTCTCATTGTTTGCTGTCTCCTCAAAAATGGCTGCTATCTGCTCAAAACCATCTTTCTTGGCCTTTGATGCAAAATAGGTGTACTTGTTACGTGCCATTGACTCTCCGGCAAATGCTGCCTCCAGATTCTTCTCGGTCTGGGTTCCTGCGTACTTGTTACTCATATTCGTGATGTTTATAAGGTTAATAATACTTCTTTTCTACAAATATATAAAAAAACAAAAGACATAAGCTCTTGTAACCAAACAAAAGTGTACTTTTGCCGTTACAAATATCCTCATAATAATACAGATTTTATGTTTAAGCTCAAATCCTTGTGTATACTGACATTATCCATGGCCTTTTCCTCTTTATCCGCCCAGAATCTCTATGACCAATCTTTAAGAAATTGGGATGAAGGGTGAATATGACTATAACTGGACTAAAGGAAGGAATGTCAGGACGTGCTATGTTTCAGCGGATCCAGGATACAGGGTGTTGGATAATTCAAATCTTTCACTTACGCCATTTGTAGGCATAGGCGTTTCTTTTATATATCAAGATTCAGATACTCCTAGAGATAACAGTAATGACTCTTTTGAATCCAGTAGAATTAGCGGTTTCAGGACACAAGCCGGTTTAGCTCTTGATTGGAAGTATCGCAGGAGAATCAGCACATATCTTTACGGTGCGGATTATACGGAATCAAAAATCCGATTCGCTATTACCGGTTCCAGAACTGACTATAAGGGTTTGGGAGCAACTTATGCCCTTAATGCAAGCATAATATTGCTCATTCAGAGCTGGAATCTCAAATAATCCGACACATGGGTGATGTTATAAACGGATAATGTTTGGCATAATTCCATCAATCATCTGATGCGGAACTCCACAATCACGGGCTATATCAGGCCACAACGGTATTGTAGAGCATACCTCATCTATTATTTCCGATGCATCCTTGATACCATTGGCCGATGCACAATCCAATAGGTCTTTACGGGTTATATCATCGAACTTGTTGTTGATTGACATCTGGTGAGTGGATGTCCAGCCACCTGCAGGATTGTATGAATAGCCCATATCGTAAGCCGGAGATAATCTCCAATTACCATTAATATCCATCAGGAATGAGATGTTCTTTGTATGGTCATCCTGATTTCGGAACACGACATTGAAGACCATACGTCTGAATAGCTGGCAGATTTCCGGATATGGCAGTTTAAGCATTCTCATGACACCAAATGCCTGTTCATATGAATATGCCCTGTGTATGCGGTAATCAAAGTGCGCAATACCGCACAATGTCTGCATGTGCAGTTTCTTTCCGTCCGAACGGTCAAAACGTTTTGTCATGAAATGTGCGCGTCCGTTCTCCTCCAGAATTGAGCATTCAGTCATATCTATTCCACACTTCTGAGTCAGTTTATAGAACGAGTATTCCAGACGGCCATAGTTTCCGGTCTCCTTAAATCCGGCAGTTGCCGACACTCCGTCAAGTTTAATAAGGTAATAGTCAAAGCCATCCGGAGCAAGAATCTGACCGGATCGGACTTCACCAGTGGATTTATTGTATGCGATAACCGCCTTGGCCCTTTGACCTCCAGCCGATGTTCCCAACCTAAGAATCTCTGCTATTGCCGATTTCCTGTCATTGCTCAGATTGGTGCTGAAACTCTCTTTCTCAACAAGTGCCTCACTGGCTACATTTACAAGAGAATCTATCTCAAATGAAATATCTGATTTGCTGTCATCAAGCAGTGCAGGTTCAAACTCCAATGCACCCATGCATCGGCTTCCAAGATAACAAAGAGATTCTATCACATTACCGCTGGTTCTGCCATTCAATGACAACCACTTTTCAAACAAAGCCCGTCCGTACGTATCCGGCAGAGAATCGGCCATCATACCAGGAAGTCCCTGAAAAGTGATTCTCTCCAGATTCCCGAATGAATAGACAACCCCTCTCCGTACCGGCATCATCAATGGAGCCGGTTCAATACCCAGATTTGCAAACTGATCGTCATATTGGAAACTGACCACATCATAACGGTTGTCCAATCTCAATGTGCCTATAGGCATACCAAACATTTTTACTCTCGCTGCATCAATCATCGTCTTAAGTTTTTAAGTTAGTATTAAATTATTTGCCGGCTCTCCCGGCGCGTTTACGTATTTTCCGTTTTGCGTTATTTATAAACTCCCAATACTCATTTGGCGTTAGCTGTTCTTCTTCAACTAATGGCTGCAGCACATCGAGTTTACGCAATGTGCGCAACAATCTCAAGAAAGAATCAAAAGAGCATATATCACCGTTTTCTATCTTTTTGAGTGTAGAGAGCGATACTCCTGCAGATTCAGCAAGATTACTCTGAGTAATGTTCTGCCTTAACCGCATACTCTTAAGATTAGCCCCTATCCTCTTGGCAATGTCCAAGTCTGTCAAGAAATAAATATCATTCATAATAGTTGCATTTTAAACTATCACAATACAAAAATACAAAATAATAGTTTAAAATACAAATATTAATCTTAAATAATTGCAGTAAGGATGCTGATGGCGCGCTCCACGTCGGGGACATCGGTGATGAGTAGGCTGCGCTTGGTACCTTCTTCACGCAGGCGGCAGGTCAGGGGGTTCTGGGCGGCGTAGGCCAGGATGGCGCCGAATGCTGCGCTCTCGTAGTACGGGCTGCCGGGGGTGGAGACAAAGAACAGGCTCATGCGGCCGGCCTTGAGGTAGATCTTTTCTATGCCCAGCTCGCGGCCCATGCGGCGCAGGGTGACCAGGCGGATAAGCTCCTGAGCCTCCTTTGGAATCTGGCCGAAACGGTCCTGCAGGCGGTCGCGGAATCGCTGGATATCGGTCTCGCGCTCCATGCTGTCAAGCTCGCGGTACAATAGGATGCGCTCGCTGCCGTCGGGCACGAATTGGTCGGGGAAGAACAGGTCAAGGTCTGTTTCAACGGTACACTCATCAACAAACCGCGATGCGTCAACCGGAGTCGCGCCGGCACCCGCATCCGAACCGTCACTACCCTGCCCTGCGGCCTGCTCGCGGAACAGATCCTGGAACTCATCGTTCTTTAGCTCGCGAACGGCTTCCTTGAGTATCTTCTGATAGGTCTCGTAGCCCAAATCGGCTATAAATCCGCTCTGCTCGGCACCCAGCAGATTGCCGGCACCGCGTATGTCAAGGTCCTGAAGCGCCAGCTGTATGCCACTGCCCAGTTCGCTGAAACTCTCAATGGCCTGCAGGCGGCGGCGTGACTCATCGGATAGTGCTGAAAGCGGAGGAGCCAGCAGATAGCAGAAAGCCTTGCGGTTGCTGCGCCCCACTCTGCCGCGCATCTGGTGCAGGTCACTCAGGCCGAAATTCTGGGCCTGATTCACAATTATGGTGTTGGCGTTGGGAATGTCTATTCCGTTCTCTATGATAGATGTAGCCACCAGCACATCGTAGTCATAGTTTATGAATCCGGTCAGGATCTTTTCAAGTTCATCGGGGTCCATTTGGCCGTGACCTATTGCCACGCGGGCATCAGGCACTTCACGCTGTACTGTCTGAGCAAGGTCAGGCAGGGAGGATATGCGGTTGCCCACTATGAATAGCTGTCCGTTGCGGCTCATCTCAAAGTTCACGGCCTCACGGATGATATCTGGGCTGAACACGTGAACCTCGGTCTGTATGGGATAACGGTTGGGCGGCGGAGTCTGTATGACGGAGAGGTCACGGGCACCCATGAGCGAGAACTGCAGCGTGCGCGGTATGGGCGTGGCGGTCATGGTGAGCACGTCCACGTTGGCACGCATCTGCTTGAGCTTTTCCTTGACTGATACGCCGAACTTCTGCTCCTCATCGATTATAAGCAGACCCAGGTCCTTGAACTTAACCTGCTTGCCTATGAGTTTGTGCGTACCTATTATGATGTCTATCTTACCGGCCTTGAGGTCCTCAAGGATAGCCGTAACTTTTGCAGCGCTGCGGGCGCGGGAAAGGTACTCCACCCTGCACGGAAACTCCTTAAGCCGCTCAGTGAATGTCTGATAGTGCTGGAAAGCAAGTATGGTGGTAGGCACCAGCACGGCCACCTGCTTGTTGTCGGCCACAGCCTTGAAGGCCGCGCGTATGGCAACCTCGGTCTTACCGAATCCAACATCGCCGCAGATAAGACGGTCCATGGGGCGGCTGCTCTCCATATCCATCTTGACATCCTGCGTGGCCTTGAGCTGATCGGGCGTATCTTCATACATGAAGCTGGCCTCCAGCTCATTCTGCAGATAGCTGTCGGGGCTATATGCGAATCCCTTCTCCTCCAGACGCTTGGCGTACAGTTTGATAAGGTCACGCGCTATGTCCTTAATCTTGCCCTTGGTACGCTCCTTAAGGTTCTCCCAAGCGCCAGTACCCAACTTGTTAATATGCGGTTCCTCACCCTCCTTACCCTTATACTTGGAAACCTTGTGCAAGGCATGGATGGATACGAACACCACATCATCATTCTTGTATATGATCTTTATCTTCTCCTGATAACCGTCTCCCTGCGGTACACGTACCAGACCGCCGAACTTGCCCACGCCGTGGTCCATATGCACCACGTAATCTCCAATCTGGAACTCCTGCAGCTCCTTGAGCGTAAGCGCCACCTTTCCGTTGCGGGCGCGCTCGCTGCGCAGGTTATACTTGTGGTAGCGGTCAAATATCTGATGATCAGTAAAGAAGCAGCACTTAAGGATACCGTCGGCAAATCCCTCATGCAGAGTCTTGCCTATGGTCTCAAACTGTATGTTCTCGCCGCGCTCGGTAAAGATATCGTGCAAGCGCTCGCCCTGCTTGGGATTATCGGTCAGGATATAAATCCTGTAACCCTTTACTATATAATCGGTCAGCGTCTGCGATACCAGGTCAAAGTTCTTGTGGAACAGCGGCTGAGGCGTTATATCAAAGGTTATTGTGGCCGATGCCACACCGGTGGGTTTGTTGCCGAACTCCACCACGCGGAAACCGGTGGTCTTGTGCAGGAAATCCTCAGCCGTAAGCAGATGCGGCATCTCAACAGGCTCCGCGTTTTCGGTTGCGGCGGCAGTGACCTGACGCATTCGGGCGGCCAGACTCTCCTGGTCAGCCACCTCACGGCTTACGGTAGTCATACGGTCTGCCGTGAGCAACAAATCCTTGACAGCCAGCACGGTATCGGCCGGCAGGAAATCCATTAGCGATACCTGTGCGCCCTCCACCTTATCCATATCGGGCACAACCACCACGCTGTCTTTCTTCTCTGTTGAGAGCTGTGTATCGACCGAGAACTGACGTATGCTGTCTATGTCATCACCAAAGAAATCCAGGCGGAACGGGTACTCCGATGAGAACGAGAATACATCCAGGATGCTGCCGCGCAGGGCAAACTGGCCCGGCTCATAGACGTAATCCACGCGGTTGAAACCAAGTTCCAGAAGCAGGTTCTGCAGTTCCTCGCGGTCCAGGGTCTCGCCCACGTTCAGCCGGATGGACTTGTCCTCAAGGCTTGCCTTTGACACCACTTTCTCGGCCAGCGCATCGGGCGATGTCACTATTACAAGCGTGGGGGCATCGGGTTCAATGGTGGTAAGACGGCTCAGCACCTCGGTGCGCAGTATCTCGCTGGCATCATCCTTCTGTCCGTATTTGGCGGCGCGACGGTATGCCGACGGAAAATAGAGCACATCAGTATCACCAATGGTCTGCACCATATCGTGATAGAAATATGCGGCCTCTTCCTGGTCATTTAGTATCAGCAGCAGACAAGGCTTACCGCCTTTCTGGGACAGTGCTGAGAACAGCAGCGGAGCGGATGAAGCACGCAAACCCTGCAGAAAAACGTTTCCACCGCGTTTTCCCGCAAGTTCCTTTATCAGCGCCTTGGTCTGCGCCAGGCCTCCGTAAAGGACACAAAGATCAGCCAATGTCATTGCAGGTGCAAAGATACAAAAAGGGTGCCAAAAGAAGACAAAGGGAACGGTTCTGTTTGTGCTACTGTGAAGATAATCCAAGGTGTACAGAACTTTTGGGGTATCGGTATCGGAGTTTTCCATTTGCAGGAGCAGAACTATAAGTTTTGGGAGCGTCAGTGAAGAGGCGTAAGTGGAGGACCTAGGAGGATCCCGTTAAGAACGGCGTTTCGTTTAACGACGGTTAGACACCGTAGGTGGCTAAGACGGAGGCGTTCGACGTTTAGGGTCCGGAGAGGTCCGGAATAGCCTCGGAACGTCGTCTTCCAAAACTTATAGTTCTGCGTAGTTTCAGATACTGATACCCCAAAAATTCTCTTAGAAATAGGGGCACAAAAAGAACCGTCCCCTTTGTGCCCCAGAAAAAGAAAAAAAATATTAGTTTTGCATATTCAAATACTAGCCTGATGAAAAAGAGTGAAAGCATAGTAATTATTCCAACCTATAACGAGAAGGAGAACATAGAGAACATCATCCGCGCCGTGCTTGCGCTGGAGGACAACTTCAACATACTTATCATTGACGACGGTTCGCCCGACGGCACCGCCGGCATAGTCAAAGGCCTGATTGATAAAGAATTCCAGGACCGCCTTTTCATTGTTGAGCGTTCCGGAAAACTGGGGTTGGGCACTGCATACATCACTGGTTTCAAATGGTGCATAGAGCACGGCTATGACTACATTTTTGAGATGGACGCCGATTTCTCGCACGCCCCGGCCGATCTGCCACGCCTGCTCAGCGCCTGCCGCGATGAAGGTTATGACGTGGCCATAGGATCCCGTTACGTAAGCGGCGTGAACGTGGTCAACTGGCCAATGGGACGTGTCATGATGTCATACTTTGCATCCAAATACGTGCATATCGTAACCGGTCTGCCCATACATGACACCACCGCCGGATTCAAGTGCTATCGCCGTCAGGTACTGGAAACGATAGAGCTGGACAAGATTCACTTTAAAGGATATGCTTTCCAGATAGAGATGAAATTCACCGCATACAAGTGCGGATTCAAGATAAAAGAGGTGCCCGTGATATTCGTCAACCGCGAGCTTGGCACATCCAAGATGAGCGGCGGCATATTCGGCGAGGCATTCTTCGGCGTCATCCGTCTAAAGATCTCCAGCTGGTTCCGCAAATATCCACAAAAGCCAGTAGCCTGAGCCACAAATGAGCACGACACTCATCAGGGACGCCAAAGTCATCAACGAGGGCCAGGTGCTGCAGGCATCGGTCTTGATAGATGATGAAATCATAGAAGGCATATACACCTCCAATGCTCCCGAAGCCGATACAGTGGTTGACGCACAGGGACGATGGCTCATGCCCGGTGCCATAGATGACCATGTGCATTTCCGTGACCCAGGCCTGACACATAAGGCCGATATGACCACCGAGAGCCGCGCAGCTGTTGCCGGAGGCGTGACCACAGTGTTCGATATGCCCAACTGCATACCCCAGACGGTCACCCTTGAGGCGCTTGAGGACAAGTTCCTGAGGGCGGCTGAATGCTGTTTCGTGAACCACTCGTTCTATCTGGGAGCCACGCATGACAATATTGACCAGATAGAGAAAATTGATGCAAGCCATGTGTGCGGCATAAAGCTCTTTATGGGTTCCAGCACAGGCGGAATGCTTCTGGATGACAGGGAGTCACTCCGCACGCTGTTCCGTGCCGCCACCGTTCCTGTGGCTGTACACTGTGAGGAGACAAGCATCATAAACGCCAACATGGAGCGGTACATGCAGGAGTGCGGAGGCGATCCTCCCATCCAGTACCATCCGCTCATACGCAGTGAGGAGGCCTGCTACGCATCGACCTCAAAGGCACTTGAAGTAGCGGCAGGCACAAACGTACATCTGCATATCCTGCACGTTACCACAGCGCGTGAGCTGGAACTGTTCAAAGGCGGCCCCATAGAGGGCAAGCAGTTCACTGCCGAAGCCTGCCCGGCACACCTGTGGTTCACAGACGCCGACTACGAGAGTAAAGGTACATTCATTAAGTGCAACCCAGCCATAAAGACCGTAGCGGACCGCGATGCCCTGCGCCATGCTCTCACCAATGGTCAGATTGACGTGGTGGGAACAGACCACGCCCCGCACCTGTTCCTGGAGAAACAGGGCGGCTGCAAAACCGCCGCATCAGGCATGCCGGTACTGCCCTACTCGCTTCCCGTCATGCTGGAACTGGCAGACCAGGGGTTCCTGAGTCTGACCGATGTGGTACGGCTCATGTGCCACAACCCTGCCCAGCTGTTCGGCGTTAGGGAGAGAGGTTTTATACGCAAGGGATACAAGGCGGACCTAACGCTGATTTCACATAGCGATCAGGGCTGGACAGCAGGTCCGCTCAATAACCATACCAAGTGCGCCTGGAGTCCGTTCGAGGGCCAGCTGTTCCACTGGAAAGTTGACTCTACATGGGTGAACGGCCATGCGGTATATAACAACGGAGAGTTTGACAATTCCATTCACGGACAACAAGTTACATTCTTAAGATGATAAAAGCACTATATCTTGTCTACCAGATTTTCATTGCGTTGCCCATAATGCTTGCAGTTACTATTCTGGTGGCACTGCTCACAATGATTGGCTCCATATTCAATGACCGTTTCTGGGGTTACTGGCCCGGCATGATATGGGGACGGCTTTTCTATATCATATTCCTCATTCCCATACACGTGCATGGCCGCGAGAACATAAAGAAAGGCCAGTCTTACGTGATTGCAGCCAACCATCAGAGCTATTGGGACGCTTTCCTTATGTACGGGTTCATAGGCGTAAAGTTCAAGTGGGTCATGAAAAAGGAATTGGGCAAGATACCGTTCGTGGGCTGGGCATGCTATATGGCGGGTCACATTTTCATAGAGCGCAGTTCCAGGGTCAAGTCCATGGAGAGCATACGCAAGGCTGAATCCAAGCTCAAGGACGGAATGTCCGTGGTGATTTTCCCCGAGGGCACACGCACATCCGATGGCAAGATGGCCCGTTTCAAGCGCGGCGCCTTCATGATTTCGCAGGAGCTCAGCCTTCCCATACTGCCTGTGACCATAGACGGCAACTACGATGTGATGTCACGCCACGCCTGGCACGTTACCTGGCATCCGGTACACATGACCATTCACGAGCCCATCATGCCCCGCACCGATATAGGCAGCACAGAGCAGGAACAGGCACAGGCCATGAACGAGACTGCACTGCAGGTAAGTGAAATAATTCAGAAGACCCTTGACAAGGGGTATTGATTATCGGACATAGCCCATTCGGCGGGTATAACCGCTCACATATGACTGTTTCAGGAATGCGTCGGGAGCGGCATCGAGAATCCTGCGCAACAACGGCGACACCTCGGTAGAAGGTCCCGAACTGAGCATCATGAACACTCCCACGGCTGCCGGTTCCTTATAATTACGGGCCATGAATGAGCATATCATCTCCTCACATTCTTCAACAATCATACGCAGGGAGTCCTGTATGAGTTCCATCCTGCGGGAGTCCATGACGGAACGCGACATCGACATCCGTTTCTGTGACATATCCTCAAAACGGTTGTCTATCTCTATCTTCTGCTTAAGGAAACTGTAGAACAGGTCATTCTGGCGGGTGCCGGATACCGTCATCTCGGATGGAAGCAGACGTATATTGGCGTGACCCTTCTCTATATAGACCGGAATTATGGGGCGGTTGTCCTTGCACAGGAATACAAAACGCACAGAATCAACCTTGCCTTTCATCTGGAACCTGCCGTGGTTGACCAGACAGGAGTCATACTTGGTGGTACGGTTAGGGAGGAATTCTATAAGGGAGAGCTCACGGCCTTCATAGCCGAACATATCCACAACGCCGTCAATGTTGTAGTGACCCGCACATGACATCATGCCCAGCATCAGGCCCGCAAACGTCACAGCCAAGTTAAAGCGTTGTCCAAACATGTCTTTTCTCCTTTTCCGACATGCAAAATTACAACACAGAATACAACTAGATTCCGTTTTATTATTCTTTAATGAAATCAGCCCGATATGCGGCTAAAAGTTGTTAAAACCATTATAATCAATTAAGAATCCGATGATTTTGAGATGCGGTCCATGCGGAAAGATGAATAGAGTTCCAACACCGCGCCAATGGATAGCGTCACTATCCAGTTGTTCCTGCGGGTAAGCTCAAGCAGGAACGAACGCATGCGGCCACCCAGGGAGACATCGGTCAGAAGACGTTCATGGATACCACCCGAGAACATAAGCACCGCCGTAAGAAGCAGGAAACAGGCACCCAGCACCTGCTGTCCGCGCAGGCGTTTCATTATGCGGTCATCGCCATCGTAACGGTCGGCAAACTGTCCGCAGGCGAACATGACCGAACCGGCAAAATAAAGGTACGGGGCATACTCCCACCCCGTTATATAGACTGCCGCCCCGAACAGGAGCAATACTCCACCTACTGTTGTGAATGATTCTATAAGACGGCTCTCCTTCTTTTCCATAGTGCGTCAACGTGCATTCTCCAGGAACAGGTCCTCATCCTCACGGTGCATGAGATAACGCTCGCGGGCTATACGCTCCTTGACCAGGCTGTCATTCTCCAGGTCGTTCAGCATCAGCTCGTTCTGTTGTTTCTGCTCGGCACTCTCCCGCAACTGCTCCTGCAAAGCATGAATTTCACGTTTCTGTACCATACGCTTGATCATGCTGTTGTCACTGGCTACAAGAATCACAAGCAGGAACAGTACAAACACAATCCAATACTTGTGCCTGCCTATAAAAGCCTTAAGCTGGGGTAAGAATCCGTTGTCCATCAGTCTTTGTTGATTGTGCAAAAGTAACTCAAAAAATCGGAGCATTCATTAAGGATTGGCACGAAAAAAAACAGTATCTTTGAAAACATTAGAGACGATTATGGAAGATTACATAGTATCAGCCCGAAAATACCGTCCTGTGACGTTTGACAGCGTGGTTGGCCAGAAAGCCCTCACCACAACGCTCAAGAATGCCATCAGCAGCGGCAAGCTGGCCAACACCTACCTGTTCTGCGGCCCCAGGGGCGTGGGAAAGACCACCTGCGCCCGCATATTCGCCAAGACAATAAACTGCACCAACCGCGGTGCCGACGGTGAGGCCTGCGGAGAGTGCGAGTCATGCAAAAGTTTCAATGAGGAGCTGCGTTCATACAACGTGTTTGAGCTGGATGCCGCCAGCAACAACTCGGTCGATGACATCCGCAACCTGACCGAGCAGGTGCGCATACCGCCCATGAACGGCAAGTACAAGGTCTATATCATAGATGAGGTACACATGCTGTCGCAGGCCGCCTTCAACGCTTTCCTCAAGACGCTTGAGGAGCCGCCCAAGTATGCAATTTTCATCCTGGCCACAACCGAGAAGCACAAGATCATACCCACCATACTATCCCGCTGCCAAATCTATGACTTTGGCCGCATAAGCAACAAGGACATAATAGAGCACCTTAAGGGCGTGGCACAGAAAGAGGGTGTGGAGACCGATCCCGAGGCCCTGGCCATCATAGCCGAAAAGTCCGACGGAGGCATGCGTGACGCACTCTCCATCTTTGACCAGGTGGTTAGCTTTACGGGCGGTCATGTCACGTATCAGAAGACAATTGAGAACCTGAACGTGATAGACTATGACTATTATTTCCGCCTTACGGACATGTTCCTGGAAAAACGCATACCGGAATCCATGGTACTGCTCAATGACATCCTGGCCAAGGGATTTGACGGCAGCCACCTGATAAGCGGCCTGATGCTGCATCTGCGCAACCTGCTGGTAAGCCGTGACGCATGCACCCTACCCCTGCTGGAGGTAAGCGACGAGATGCGTGAACGCTACAAGACACAGGCCGCCAAATGCTCGCCCAGGTTCCTGTATCGGGCGCTCAAGATATGCAACGACTGTGACCTTAATTATCGGTTCAGCAAGAACAAGCGTCTGCTGGTGGAGCTCACCCTGATACAGGCGGCACAGGCCGATGAAGACGATGACAGCAGTGGGCGTAAGCCCAAGAGATTACACCCCATATTCAAAAAGATAACTGCCGCAGAGCAGGCAGTTCCGGCAGCGGCAGCGCCTCAGGCCACCGCCAAGCCGGTCATAGCGCAGCCCATACCGGAAGTTACCCCCCAGCCTGCGCACAAAAAGCCCATACCCACCGTCAAGGGCGACATATTCACATCCATCTACGGCAACAACAAGCAGGCAGGACGTACGGACCAGCCTCACGGCCGTCAGACCGTACAGGTAATAGATCCGGAGCAGCATCCCGCCAAGCCGCTTACCCTGGACGCATTACAGGACGCGTGGAATGACTTTGCCGCCACCCTGCTTCGCCAGGATACGCCGCTTAAGAACCGCATGATAAACTGCCGGCCCGCAATCAAGTCCGATACCGTCTTTACGGTAGTGGCAGGTAACGCGATGATGGCCGATGAGATACGTCAGGCAAAGGACCGCATATTACGTTTTGTACAGGACAGGTTCATCAATCCTTCCATAACGATGGAGATTGAGATTGACCAGTCACGCAACGTAGAGCATCTGCTTACCCATGAGGAGCAGTATGAGAAGATGAAAAAAGAAAATCCAGCCCTCAAAGAACTTGAGGCTGTATTTGGATTGGAACTGAGGTAATTGAGAATTGAGAATTGAAAATTGAAAATTATAAAAAGCCTTCGGAAAAATTCCGGAGGCTTTTTTATGTAGTGGTTTTACGCAGGTTCTGCGTATTAATTCTCAATTCTCAATTCTCAATTTTCAATTTCTTCACGTAGTCGACACATTCTCTAACCTTGGTTTCGATGAAGCCGAAGTTACCGTTGGCGATTACGTCCTTGGGGGTGAGCTGGGAGCCCAGACCTACGCAGGCCACGCCTGCCTTAAACCAAGCCTCAAGGCTGGCAGGATCGGGAGAGACACCGCCAGAGGGCATGATTTCTGTCCACGGGCACGGGCCTTTGATGGCTTTTACGAATGAAGGGCCGCCCACCTCGGTTCCGGGGAATATCTTCACGATCTCGCAACCCAGTTCTTCGGCAGTATTTATCTCGGTCAGAGTTCCGCAGCCGGGAATCCAGGCAATCTTGCGGCGGTTGCAGATCTTGGCCATATCGGGGTTCAAACTGGGAGATACTATGAAACCGGCACCAAGCTGGATATAGAGTGCTGCAGTTGCAGGGTCCGATACGGAACCCACGCCCATAATCATCTCGGGGCACTCCTTGGCGCACCACTTGTTTACCTCGGCAAAAACCTCATGGGCATAGTCACCGCGGTTGGTGAACTCAAATACGCGGGCACCGCCTTTATAGCATGCCTTAACCACATTCTTTACAAGCTCCACGTCCTTGTTGTAGAACAGCGGAACTATACCTGTATTAACAAAGGTGTTCAACACCTGCAGTCTCTTGAATCTGCTCATAACTGTATGTTTTAGCGGGCAACGCGGCCTGATGCATCGCCGCCCATGAGTTTCTCTACTTCACTTACCGTAACACGGTTGTAATCACCGTAGATGGTGTGCTTAAGGCATGATGCTGCAACTGCAAAGTCAAGTGCCTTCTGGTCATCCTCATACACGCGCAGTCCGTAAATAAGGCCGCCCATGAATGAATCGCCGCCACCTACACGGTCCACTATGTGAGTGATATCGTATTCTCTTGACTTATAGAGAGTCTTGCCGTCATAGAGCACGCCTTTCCACATGTTGTGGTTGGCGTTGATTGATCCGCGCAATGTGGTTATCACCTTTCTGCAGCGCGGGAACCGTGCCATAATCTGCTTTGAAACAGACAGATATGCATCGGCTTCAACCTTACCTCCGGTTACGTCAACACCTTCGGGCTTGATACCTAGAGCCATCTGTGCATCCTCCTCGTTGCCCAGAACTATATCCGTGCAGGCAACCAGTTCAGGCATTACTTCCGATGCCTTCCTGCCCCACTTCCACAGGTTCTTGCGGTAGTTCAGGTCGCATGATACGGTTATGCCCTTCTCATTGCACTTCTTGACTGCCTCCAGGCAGACCTTGGCTGCACCCTCGGAGATGGCGGGAGTGATGCCGGTCCAGTGGAACCAGCCTGCACCCTCAAGCACCTTGTCCCAGTCAATCATACCGGGCTGTATCATTGCTATAGACGATCCTGCACGGTCATAAATGACCTTGCTGCCGCGGCTTACGGCACCTGTCTCCAGGAAATAGATGCCCAGGCGGTCGCCGCCCAGCACAACGTCGCTTACATCGACACCGAATCCGCGCATTTCACGCAGGCAGGCTGCCGCTATGTCATTATCGGGAACTCTGGTTACAAAAGATACGGGTAATCCGTAGTTGGCCAGCGATACGGCCACATTGGCCTCACCGCCACCGTATGTGGCACTCAACATGTTTCCCTGGCCAAAACGCTCATAGCCCGGGGTTGCAAGACGAAGCATGACCTCGCCGAAAGTAACTGTCTTTTTCATAAACAATCTGTTTTCCGACCGCGAATTTAGCCAAATCTCTTGAAATCACATTATTTAATCTTATCTTTGTACCTATACAAACTCTCACTTACATGACAATCATGCAGACAAGAAGAATTGCGGGCATCATTGCCTTGTGCATGATATCCATAGCCACGTATGCGCAGCATATAACCAGCCGCGAAGCTATGGAACGCGCCATTAAGTACCTGAACGACAACAATCTGTCATCACATAGAGCAAGCATGGCAGCACCTGTAGAGTTTAAGGAGACAGAGGTTGACGTACAAAGCATATACGCATTCAACATGGACGGCGGCGGATATGTCATAGCATCGGCCGATGAACGCATACTGCCTGTACTGGGCTACAGTGAAAATGGCAGCATTGACTGGGAGAGTCTGCCCCAAAACATGAAAGCGTGGTTAAAGAGTTACGATGACGCAATTGCCACGCTGGGAGAACGCACGGACTTTAAGGACGGCAACCCTCTGGCCGCAGGACAGGCAAATGCACCCAAGTTGCCGTCGCGGGCACAGAAGCAAGCCATAGAACCGCTCATCAAAACCAAATGGTATCAGGAGGAACCATATTGGAACAACAACCCGCTCTATGCCGGAGAGAATCAGGAGTGGCTGGGACAGCAATGCCTGACAGGCTGCGTAGCCACTACAATGGCACAGATAATGAACTATTACCAATGGCCCAGATCATCAACCAAAGGAATTCCGTCATACGACATCATGCCAAGTCAGGATAGCATAGACATTGTTTGGCATATAGACAGCCTTCCCCCCGTTACCTTTGACTGGGATAACATGCTTGATAATTATGTGGAAACCAATCCACATACCTACCGGCAGACTGTTATAGGCAGTATGGCCCAACAGGAGGCAGTAGCCACACTCATGCGCTATTGCTCACAATCCGTCAGAATGGATTTCACGCCCCAGGCATCCGGTGCAGATGACGCCCTGATCGTACAGGCGTTGTTTTCTTATTTTGACTATGCGCCCACCGTATATTATGCCAACAGGTTCTCATACGGCATCGATGAGTGGGAAATGCTTATATATAATGAACTTGCGGACGGACGGCCTGTTGCATACAGCGGATTCAGCGGACCGCATTCCGGACACTCCTTTATCTGTGACGGCTATGACGGCAAAGGCCTGTTCCATATCAATTGGGGGTACGGGGGGATGTACGATGGTTTTTTCTCGCTCTCGGTACTGAGTCCATACGCCGTCTGGGTAGGTTTTTGCATTCAACAGTGCGCCGTTCTGGGAATACAGCCTCCCAGTCCGGACATAAATCAGGCAATGCCTCTGTATCATGCACGTCTGTCAGATTACAATATAATTGCCGACAGGAATACTGTCTATTTCTTTTATTCATTTTCAAGCGCAGTCTATCAGGACGCATCATTGGAAAACATTTATCAGTATGTAGGTCATGATTATGCCATGGGTACTATAGAGCCTGACGGTACTCTCACTCCACGTTTCATAGGCGATCCGTCTGACAGCATTGTGTATTCCAACAACTGGATGACCGTAATCATAGACTCCACTGCCATAGCCAAAGGAAAATCCATGGTGCTTTATCCCATGGTCAGATTCCGCAACATTCCGGACAGCGACTGGCAGATCCTTGCAGGACCACAGCACTGCATACGTGCCCATCGTCACACAGACGGGTCATTCAAACTTAGTCTTGCCGGTATTCCTGCCATAGAGATAAAGGGCCACAGGATTACTCCCAATACCGGAAACGCCAACCAGGAAAGCTATCTCACCCTGACCATTCACAACCTGAGCGTAAATGAATATACAGGAAACATAACTCTCCTACCCCTATATTACGGCGATATCAGTCCCAAGGATATAACGAATGAAACACCATACATTATGGGAAAAGAATTGTGGTATTCTGCAGCATTCATTCGCTCCGATGATGAAGCGGATGTCACCATCACCATAAAACCTGAACATAAAGGAACAATAAGACTCTGGTTTTATTCGGAAGCATGGGGCTACTATTACTATTACGACATCGAAACAGACATTGAGCCTGACGGCGTTGACAATGTCACTTATGACTCACAACCCGAACTCTATCATGACCTTAACGGCCGCAGCATAAACGGCACTCCGGTACGAAAGGGAATGTACATACGCGGTAAAGAGAAAGTGCTTATTGAATAATACTAACCAAACTACAATTGATATGAAAACTTATGGCTTTTTTGACGATAAGAACCGTGAATATGTAATCACAGATCCGGCTACGCCGTTCCCGTGGATAAACTATCTGGGCAATGAGGATTTCTTTGGCCTTATTTCAAACACAGCCGGCGGATATGATTTCTACAAGGATGCCAAGTTCCGCCGCATCACGCGCTACCGCTACAACGGAGTGCCTATGGATGCAGGAGGCCGCTATTTCTACATCAATGACCAAGGTACTGTCTGGTCACCCGGATGGAAACCCTGCAAGACCCCGCTTGACTCTTATGAGTGCCGCCACGGCATGAACTACACCCGCATAACCGGTTCCAAGAACGGCATAGAGGCCAGCGTGCTTTTCTTTGTTCCGCTCAACACTTGGGCCGAGGTGCAGAAACTGACTCTTAAGAACAATACAGCTCAGACAAAACGGATAAAACTGTTCTCGTTCACCGAGTGGTGCCTGTGGAACGCCACTACCGATATGGAGAATTTCCAGCGCAACTGGTCAACAGGCGAAGTTGAGATAGAGAACGGCACCAATATCTACCACAAGACGGAGTACAAGGAGCGCCGCAACCACTACGCCTACTATGCACTCACCAACGCCCGGGCCAACGGCTATGACACGGACCGCGAATCGTTCATAGGACTCTACAACGGGTTTGAGGCACCGCAGTGCGTTATGGCCGGCAAACCGTCAATGTCAGTAGCTCACGGCTGGAGCCCCATAGCATCGCATTACGTTGAGGTGGAGCTTAAGGCAGGTGAACGCAAAGACCTGATATTCCTGCTTGGCTATGCCGAGAATGAACAGGAAAAGAAGTTCCTGCCATCTGCCAGCAAAGACCTTATCACCTCTCTGGGCGAACTGGACCGTACCATAATAAACAAGGAGAAGGCGCACGCTGTAATTGAGCGTTTCTCGACCGTACAGGCTGTGGATGCAGCGTTTGATGAGCTCAGGGCTCTGTGGGACGGCCTGCTGTCCAAGTTCAATGTAACCAGCGGCGATGAGCGTCTGGACCGCATGGTGAACGTATGGAACCAGTACCAGTGCATGATCACGTTCTGTTTCTCACGCTCGGCATCGTTCTTTGAAAGCGGCGTGGGTCGTGGAATGGGATTCCGTGACTCCAACCAGGACCTGGTAGGTTTTGTGCATCAGATACCCAGCCGTGCCCGCCAGCGCATAATAGACATAGCATCCACGCAGTTCCCCGACGGCGGCTGCTACCACCAGTACCAGCCTCTGACCAAACGAGGCAACAATGACATAGGCGGCGGATTCAATGATGACCCCTGCTGGCTGATTTTCGGAACGGTAGCATACATAAAGGAGACCGGCGATTTCAGCATTCTTGACGAGATGGTACCCTGGGACAACGGACCCGGAACTGAAGTGACTCTGTTTGAGCACCTTCGCATATCGTTCAACCACGTGATTGAGAACCTGGGGCCGCACATGCTGCCGCTCATAGGCCGCGCCGACTGGAATGACTGCCTTAACCTGAACTGTTTCTCATGGGACCCCAACGAGAGTTTCCAGACTACCGAGAACAAGACAGAGGGCTCAAAGGCCGAGAGCGTGATGATAGCCGGACTGTTTGTATTCTGCGGCAGGCAGTATGCCGAACTCTGCCGCCAGCTGGCCGGATCGAACCGCTGTGACAAAAACAGATACGGCGTTGAGGCGGAAAGGGCTCAGGCATGCATTGACGCTATGGTTGAGGCTGTGCGCAAACACGGCTGGGACGGTGAATGGTACCTGCGCGCATATGATTACTTTGGCAACAAGATAGGATCACGTGAGAATGAAGAGGGCAAGCTGTTCATAGAGAGCCAAGGCTGGTGCGCAATGGCCGGAATAGGACTGGAAGAAGGCATGGTTGAGAAGGCGCTGGACTCTTGCAAGAAGTACCTGGACTGCGATCACGGAATGGTGCTGAACTGGCCCGCCTTTACCACCTATCACGTTGAGATGGGCGAAATTAGCAGCTACCCTGCCGGCTACAAGGAGAACGCCGGAATATTCTGCCACAACAACCCCTGGGTAATCATAGGCGAGACTCTGGCCCGTCGCGGCAACGACGCCTGGGATCACTATACAAAGATATGCCCATCGTGGATTAAGGACCAGACACTGCATAAAGTTGAGCCCTACGTGTATTGCCAGATGGTGGCCGGAAAGGACTCCACCCGCCCCGGCGAAGGCAAGAACTCATGGCTTACCGGCACCGCAGCCTGGAACTGGCTCACCATTACCCAGTATATCCTGGGCATCAGGCCTACATACAACGGACTGGAGATTGACCCGTGCATACCATCAACGCTAAAGGAATATACTGTAAAGCGCATTTTGCGCGATGCGGAGTTTGACATCACCGTCAGGAACCCCCACGGCAAGCAGGCCGGCGTTACCAGCATTACCATAGACGGCCAGGCCATTGACGGAAACACGGTCATTGCTACTCCAGGTAGGCACACTGTTGAGGTTATCATGTAAAATAGTACAATTGGGGTCAGACCCCTTTTGTACTATTTTTGACACTATGGAAGTAACCAACCTGCTTGACATACATACCCGCCAGGAACTCTACCAGTGGTACAAAGAGAATCACGACAAAGTGAGTGATTTCTGGCTGCGCATAAACCGGGCGGAAACTGACTGCCCAGGCGTAGTGCGGTATGTTGATGCTGTTGAGGTTGCGCTGTGCTTTGGCTGGATTGACAGCACCCAGAAACGCTTTGATGACGGCAAGCCCATCCAGCACTTCACCCCGCGCCGCAAGCGCAGCAACTGGTGCGAGCAGAACCTGGTCCGCTGCCGCCGCCTCATCAAAACCGGTGAGATGACACCCGCCGGACTTGCCGTAGCCCCAGACCTCAACCCCAAGCTCTTTGTGTATGAAGATTGGGTAATCAACGCCATTAAGGCCGATGCCCAAGCCTGGCGTTTCTTCCGCTCCTGCCCTGAGAACTACCGCCGAATCAAGGTGGACCGAATCCAGCACTATCAGCACACAAACAGACACGAATACGCCCAGAAGACCCTGCACAAGTTCATCCAGGACTGCCACAACGGCAAAATGCAGTCCGGATGGAGTGATTTCGGTAGAAATGACACCACAATAGCCGCCATAGCTGAGGCCAAAAACACTTGATTATGTATATTTGCTATTGAATCATCAACAAACCTAATTATGGCCAAGATATACGTAGCCTCCAGCTGGAAAAACCCCTACCAGCCCCAAGTAGTGCAGCGCCTCCGCGAGCAAGGACACCAAGTATTTGACTTCCGCAACCCACCCGATGGCAAAGGCGGCTTCTTCTGGCGCGACGTAGACCCCAACTGGGAGCAATGGACCACCCAAGACTATATCTCCCACCTTGACGACGAATGGTCCCGCTACGGATTCCAGCGCGACTTTGACGCCATGCGTGAGGCCGATGTCTGCGTCCTGGTACTCCCCTGCGGCCGCTCCGCTCACACTGAAGCCGGTTGGATGGCCGGCGCCGGCAAGAAGGTTATTGCCTATATTCCCGACAAGCAGGATCCGGAGTTGATGTATAAGATGTTTGATTGCGTTACGGATGACTTTGAGGAGGTGATTGCTGCGATATAAAAGGGAATAACTAATAAATACGAAATATCATGAATAAGGACTTAGACAACATCAAACTCCGTCAAATCAACGACATCAACTTTAGGAATTTGTTTCCCGATTTAAAGCAAACTGACGTCACATTAAATTGGAAAACACGGCGTGAAGTAATAAAAATCATAGACGAAAGGATTAACGTTTGCGTCAGCGGCCTCAAGTTAATATCAGACAATCTGAAATGCCTGCAAACTGAGGATTCCGAATTCTCGAAAATTAATATTGCTCTACATTCGTTCTTCTTTTTCACCGTTCAAACCACAGCAGATTGTTGGGTAGCCTTTAAATACTTTGTTTTCGCAAAGGATGATTACGACCGCAGTTATATGCGCGGAAAGCTCAAGGTAGTATTAAACGAAGGCTTTAAAAAGCTATATGGATTCACACCCAAAGGAAAAAAAGAATCAGAGTGGGCTAAACTTTCAGTGTTATTGTCAAAATTACCATTTCCACGAGTGATAAATCAACAATATCATCAGTTAAATAGTGTACTCGAAAGGCAATCACAAATATCAACATGGTGGAGAGAAGAACGAGATATCGAAACTCATTTGGATTCATTCAAGTTATACGAATCGCGTCAAGAGGTTATCAATGAAAGCAAAGTAATGATAGACGCATCCAGACTTCTAGATGCATTAGATGCTGTAGGCCAATTTGCAGACAATCTTAATATATGTATAGTTAATTATCTCCTCATCAAATACAAAAGAGGCGAATTGCGTATAGAGTGAATGTGTTCCAATTGATACCACAAAGAAACATATCCAACAATGGTATTAATATGAAAGATGATTATCAGTTTTAAATCAATATCTTTACAGCAAATTATCTATATGGCAAAGATATATGTAGCATCAAGCTGGAAGAACCTCTACCAGCCCCAAGTGGTAAAGAAGCTCTGCGAGCAAGGTCACCAAGTGTTTGATTTCCGCAACCCGCCAGACGGCCGCGGAGGATTCTTTTGGAAAGATGTGGATCCTGATTGGGAGAATTGGACCACCCAGGACTACATCAGCCACATGGACCACGAATGGGCCCAATACGGATTCAAGCGCGATTTTGACGCAATGAAAGAATGTGACGTATGCGTACTTGTACTACCCTGCGGCCGATCCGCCCACACCGAGGCCGGCTGGATGGCCGGCGCCGGCAAGAAGGTCATTGCCTACATCCCGGATAAGCAGGATCCGGAGCTGATGTATAAGATGTTTGATTTGATTACTGATTCGATGGAAAAAGTCTTGGAAGCCATAGACAGCAAATGATAGAATACAATGAACACTTATAATTTTCAATTTGCAACTTCATATCAAGGATATTGGAATATACCAACTATAGGAAATGATATCCCAGGAATTTTGTATATTGAAAAATATACTATTCATCTTGATTTACATTGGAACAATTCCACTAAGGTAAAAGGAAAGATGGAATTTGAATCTGCCACTGGCTATGCCTATGCCTATGCCGATGACACTGGCTATGCCAATGATGAAAACAAAAAAGAATGCTATTATTTTACTCTTAATGAGTTATATTGCACTAATGCATCCTGGTTTGGAAATAATCAAAGCCAATTTAAATTTGATGTTGCTTATTTTACTATTGCAGACTCCCCTGATATAGAAAAAAACAACATCAAAAGTCTATGCATTAGGACCAGATTAATGGATAATTGGATATATTATTACACCAAAGACAGTTTTGATTACAATTTTCCTGCGGATAATTCTGAAACCCTAAAGATGGAGTATAAATCCAAGCGTCTACTTTCTTTATACCAGACAGAGAATATTAAGATTTACATATACTTTGGATATGGAGTTCATTTGCCGTCACCAAGAGGTTATAGCATGACTACCCGTTCTTTTCTAAATATTGAATTCAAAAAATCATTATCGTTTGACAAAGCTATAGATAAATCAGAACAATTCATCTGGTTGTTCGCCTTATTGTGGAACAATATGTTTTGTCCAGATTTTGTTGTATATAGAACAAAGGATTCTGATTTTATATATAAGCAGAGCAATAGATACAGTCATAAATATTATGACGGTGAAAACAAACTAATAATGTCAGATTATTCTGATTTTCCTGAAGATCAATTAACTGTTATAATTGAAAAATGGATTGAACTGTTGAGAAACTTCAAAGAACCATTAAACACATTCTTTGAAACACAGTTTAATGGGCATATGTCGCCTTTAAGCACAATTAAGAATCACATATCAACATTAGATGGATTATCAAAAGATATGCGAAGCGATTCCAATGGTCAGATTAGAAAAGGGAAACAGCTGCAAGATTTAAATAACATTCTTACCAAAATAAAGAATGGGCTTGATGTAATAGGACTTAATAAAGAGGATTATAACAAACTCAAGAATGCTGTTTTAAGAGAATCTGGCACGTCACTTAAACAACGAATCCTATGCCTACTTGAAACTATAGAAGATTACGTTGAATGTGATTTGAATCATGACTTCTGCGATAAGGTTATAAATACAAGGAATTATTACACCCATCCAAAGGTAAAGAAAGGCCAAATGTTCTCCAAAAAACAATTCTGGGATCTATCTCTTTGCCTGGAAAAGATTATTTCATCATATATTCTTAAAACAATTGGAGTAGAAACTCAAACAGCCAGAAAAATTGTCCGTAAGATAACAATGAAAGAAGAAGAATAGATATTGATATATCATGACCCCAGCTTTGAGTTCATTGAAGCTTTTTTGTAAATTTGCGATTCAGTCATTCAAAACAAGATGAAAAAAACAAGTGTAGTTGATTTCCCTGAGGAGATAACAGAATCTGGCGTAAAAATATACGGCGAGACATCCCTTGATAACAACATGGCCGTATTAAGTCAGTATCTGCATAATGGATTATTTGATACCACAGATACCGGGAAAACAGAAGAAATACGCAACGACATACTCATTGCGATACGTGACTATTTTGAGAGTTTGGATCTTGAAGATGAAGGTAAGAAGTTTGACATTGAAAAAGGTGTAGCTGATGATTGGGCCATGTCACCCTTCTTCTCTGATTTCTTTAATATCCCATTCCCTGAACCTAAACCTCACACCTTCACTTTTATTGATTTGTTTGCCGGTATGGGAGGCTTCCGGCTGGCCATGCAGGCGCAAGGCGGAAAATGTGTTTTCTCATCTGAATGGAACAAATTTGCTCAAAGAACATACTTTGCCAATTTTGGTGAGGTACCGTTTGGCGACATCACCAAACAGGCCACAAAGCGTTTCATTCCAAAATCATTTGATATACTCTGCGCAGGTTTCCCCTGCCAGCCATTCTCTATTGCCGGAGTTTCAAAAAAGAACAGTCTGGGCAGAGAGACCGGTTTCAAAGACAAGACGCAAGGAACACTATTCTTTGATGTGGCCGATATCATAAGCCGTCACCGCCCGAAAGCTTTCTATCTGGAAAATGTAAAGAACCTGACATCACATGATAAGGGTAACACATTCAAGGTGATACGTGAAACTCTTGAAGAATTGAATTATTCTATCTACTATAAGGTGATGGATGGCCAGACATATGTACCTCAGCACCGCGAGCGCATAATGATTGTGGGATTCAACAAGAAAATATTCAATGGTGAAGAGAAGTTTGAATTCCCTGAGCAGCATGAGGCTACACGTTGTATCAAAGAGATACTTGAACCTAAAGTTGATCCAAAATATACATTAAGTGATAAGCTTTGGACATATCTTCAGAACTATGCAGAAAAACATCGTGAGAAAGGAAACGGATTCGGATATGGCCTTGTTGACCTCAATGGAATAGCCAGAACTCTCAGTGCCCGATATTACAAGGATGGTTCAGAGATTCTTATACCTCAAGGAAAGGGTAAGAATCCAAGAAGGCTGTCACCCCGGGAATGTGCCAGATTAATGGGCTACCCAGACTCTTATAAGCTTAACCAAGTCTCTGATGTCCAGGCTTACAGACAATGCGGCAACTCTGTGATTGTGCCTTTGATTACAGCTGTGTCCGAACAAATCATCAAAACCATTAACGGTTATGAGCGAAATACTTAACTCCGCTATCCGTAGCGTTCAGCAATCCCAAGCTGCATGGTGCCGTTTTATTACAGGAAATGACACTGGCACCACCGGCAGTCATCAAGCAGGATTCTATATTCCCAAATGTGCTTCCAGGTTGTTGTTTGATGAACCCGGACGCAAAGGTGAGAACAAGGAGAAAACTGTACTGATCAAATGGCAAGACGACTTTACTACGGAAAGTTGTATGAAATATTACGGTCAGGGCACACGCAACGAATACCGCGTGACACGTTTTGGCCGTGGCTTCCCATTCTTGCAGGATGATAATGTTGGTGATTTGTTGATTATAGCCAAGTTCACCGAAGAGGACTATGTGGGATATGTGCTGAGTTCTGATGATGACATTGATGATTTCTTTGCAAGTTTCAATCTTTCACCAGGTGAAACCAATCAGATTATTGATGTAGCCGGCAACGTTAAACCAGATGAGAAGATTGACCATCTGATGCAGGAGTTTGTTGCTCAATATACAGACTTTCCTGAAACTCGTCAGATGGCGCAAGGAGCAAGAGATTGTTTCAATAAAGCATATAAAATTGAAGAAGGATCTCTCAAGGCCAAACCCGATGAAGTGCTATTAAACTGGGTTGACACCGAATACCGCCTTTTCAAATATATGGAAGAGAAGGTATATGCTGATGTGATATCTCATCCATTCAACAACATTGATTCTTTCGTAAAAATGGCTAATGAAGTGCTCAACCGCCGCAAATCACGTGCGGGAAAATCTTTGGAGCACCATTTGGCAGACATATTTACGCATAATGAGCTTGTGTTTGAGGAACAAGCAATAACAGAGGATCATAAAAAACCGGACTTCCTGTTTCCCAACTCTGAGTGCTATCATAATCTGCAGTTCCCTGCAGATGACCTTGTTGTTTTAGGAGCCAAGACCACTTGTAAGGATCGCTGGCGCCAAGTGCTTTCAGAAGCAGACAGAGTGGATACAAAATACCTCTTCACATTACAACAAGGAGTTTCCAAAAACCAGCTTAAAGAGATGCAGGATTCCAGGTTAACCCTTGTGGTACCTCATCAATATATATCATCCTTCCCGATTGAATACCAAGCAACAATCAGTGATTTGACAGGATTTATCCAAATGGTAAGGAAGAAACAGGATTCTCTGCCTAAGTATCACATCATTTGACTCTCAGAATGCCGGATGTTTTGACTCCACAACAACGGCATTACTGCATGACAAGGATTCGCGGTATAGCCACTAAACCAGAACTTCTGGTAAGGCACTGGTTATGGAGTCACGGATACCGTTACAGGCTCAATGTAAAGAGTGTACCCGGTAAGCCAGACATCGTATTACGCAAATACCGTACTGCTATATTTGTAAATGGCTGTTTCTGGCACGGACATGAGGACTGCAAACTATATTCTGTCCCTAAAAGCAATACTGACTTCTGGATTGCAAAAGTACATCGCAACCGCGAGCGTGATCAGGAGGAATATAAAGCACTCCATGATGCAGGATGGCAAATCGTGGTTATTTGGGAATGCCAACTTAAAAAAAACGTCATTGATGTGACTATGCGGGATGTGGAGCATTTGCTTAACAAGAACCTGCTGGAAATGTATAAGTGACATCGGGGATTTGAATTCAATGCATATGAAACAGATAGAAGTTGTAGCCGCAATAATTCACGATTATCAGAACCGTATTTTCGCCACTCAGCGAGGATATGGCGATTGGAAAGACTATTGGGAGTTTCCCGGCGGCAAGATGGAGCCGGGAGAGACTCCTGAGGAGGCTTTGAAACGTGAGATCTGGGAGGAGCTGGAAACGCGGATATCGGTTGAGCGCTTTGTCAAGACTATTGAATGGGACTACCCTACTTTTCATTTGGTTATGCACTGCTACTGGTGTCACGTTGAGAGCGGCGCGCTTACTCTCAAGGAACACGAGGCGGCACGCTGGCTTGGCAAGAATGAACTACGCAGTGTAAAATGGCTGCCTGCCGATTTACAGCTGCTGAATATTATCTAAAGAATCTAGTAATGATGAGCAAATACACCTTCAAAGTTACCGAGATTACCGGCCAGTATGGGAACAAATACCCTTTGCTGACAGCTAATGAGTATCCTTGGATGAACTGCCAGGTTATCCCTACCCCTCCAGACCGTAAGGATGAGATTATGGCGGAGTTGAAGAAACGAGAAGAGTATGTTGTATTTGCTGAAGGCCGGACTGATTTCTGCGTTATTCAGGCCGGGGGTGGAACGCCTGAGCATCCTACCATCGAGATTACTGATGACAACTGGGAAGAAGTGGATAAGGCACTGTGTGATTGTATGCAGGCCGCTGCTGACTTCTGGGCTGAGCATCGGCCTGTTTATTGATGGTTGTATTACAAGCTTGTAATCTCTTGTTTTTGCATGCTGATTTGCGTATCTTCGCAGTAAAGAAACATCTTTGCTCTAACGAATCTGGTAAGGAACTTTTATAATGAATAAAGAAGATATATCCAACCTCCAGTCTCCCTTTGATGCCATTAAGGAGACGGATAAGGAGGGACGTGAGTGGTGGAACTCACGCAAACTGGCCAGGCTGCTCGGATATCAGAAATACTGGAATTTTGAGCGGCTGATTGATAAGGTCACGCCTTTCCTGCAAAAGGAGAAAGGACTTGACTTGAAGGAACACATTGTTCCAATTGATGAGATGGCACAACTGCACAATAGCGGCTACAGGAATGTTACATCTGTTCTTTTGTCAAGGACTGCCTGCACCGTCATTGTCATGAATGCCGACCGTAAAAAGCCGCTGGTCAAGGCTGCCATTGAGTATTATACGGATAACATGACATCGACAGAACTGGCTAGAAGCATTGAGGGTAATGTGCTGATGTACCGTTCCACTACCGGTAAGGTTAATGTTACCGTTTTGTTCAGCAACGAGACGTTCTGGCTGTCACAGAAACGTATGGCAGAGCTTTTTAACGCTGCTGTTTCAACCATAAACTACCACCTCTCAGAAATTGACAGAAGCGGAGAATTGCAATTGTCCACAGCTATTCGAAAAATTCGAATTCCATCGGACAATTGCGACGAGAGCCCCATCCTGATGTATAATCTGGATGCAATCATTGCTGTGGGATAGCTAACAAGCCGTATATGGGTCTTATGACCTGGAAGAACGCTCCAGACGGACGTGTGGTCAAGAGTGATGTCACCATAGCAAAGAACTATCTGTCTGAAAAGAAGGTGGATAGCCTGAACCTGCTGACTACCGCCTTCCTTGATGTTGCCGAAGACCGGGCACGCAGGCACATAATCACCACAATGAAAGACTGGACGGCTGTTCTTGAAAAATATCTGACTATCAGCGATTACGATATCATTTCTGGAACGGGAACGGTTTCACACGAAGAAGCTGAAGCCAAGGCTCTGGCCGAATATGAGAAGTTCCGCCGCATTCAGGACAAGACCATAATGTCAGACTTTGACAAGTTCATAGAAGGTCTGGAATAACCGCAGATACTGAACAAAATATGACTCAGGTATTATTCCGTTGATTCCTTATCGGCAGCATCACCAGCCTCTTTGAACTTGGCCTTCATTGTGGGGTTGTTATAGGTCAGTTTGCGGATGGTCAGGTCATCGGTGTCTTTTTGTGCCAGACGAAGATAGTTATCCCATAGCCTTAGGCTTTCCTTTACATCCTGTAGTTTCTTGATGGTATTGTCTATATCGGCAATGGCATCTGTGTATCTGTCATTGGCCAGACGGTAATGATTAAGGAAACTTGACTTGAACTTTTCTATCTTATCCTCAAAATTGGTGATGTCTATCTCCTTCTGCTGTGCCTGAACAAGCTGTTTCATATATTCCACGCTTTTCTTTGAGGACTGCACCATAAGATTGATGAATGATACAAAGAACTGCGGGCGGATTACGTACATCTTGGGATATAGATGTGACTTGTTCACTATACCGTTGTTATAAAGGTCATTGTCCGGCTCCAGAAGGCTTACAAGTACCGCAAACTCACAGTTCTTCTTGCGGCGGTCATCATCCAGCTTTTTCAGGAAGTCATCATTCTTGTGCTTGGTTGATGTGGTATCGGATTCATTCTTCATCTCAAACATGATGGATAGGTACTCTACTCCATCCTCTGTGTCACGGAATATGAAATCACCCTTTGTTCCATCTATTGCCTCATTGTCCTTCTCAAAGTATGCATTGGGCAAATAAGGGCGGATGTACTGCTCATACTCTATGTAGCAGTGCTGCTCCAGTGTCTCTCCCACTAACTTGGTTGAGAGTTTGGTCTTTAGGTCTTTATAGTAATCCACCTCTGCCTGCTTGGCCTGAATGGCTTCGGCGTGCTGCTTGATCAGTACTGCCTCGTGATTCTGGGCCTCTTTCTTTTCCAGCTCTACATCGGCTTTAAGCTGAATGATCTCGGCATCCTTCTGCTGCATGGCCTGCTGAGCCTTCTGTTTCTCCTCAAGGACGGCAATCTTCAGGTTGCTCTCACTCTGTGATATGGTTGAGTTAAGACGGGCTATCTCCTGATCCTTTGCAGCCAGAGCAACTGCCAACTCACTCTTTTTCTGTGTCTCTGCTCCCTGCAGCTGGTTCTTTAGGCGCTCTATCTCAGCATCCTTTGCGCTCAACGCCTTCTCCTTGTCACTAAGCTGAGTCTGGAAGTTCTGCTGGGCTTTAGCAGTAGCCAGTTCCTGTTCGGCTTTCTGACGCTCATGAAGTTCATTGATGCGGCGGTCAACCTCGGCATCAAACTCTGTATTCTTTACTTGGCTTAGGATAGCTGCATAGTCTGCATCATCAACCTGGAATACCGCTCCACATTCTGGGCACTTTAACTGTTTCATATGTTTCTATGTTAATTTATTTCTGTTCTTTTATTGGTCCCGTATATATAAGTACCTTAATTCTTTCATCAAAAATAGTGATTTATTTAATGAATTTCAAAGAAATGTTCAACGACAGCGTTTCGCATTTCGGCGTTTCAGCCAAAGAAACAATGTGCAAAAAGGGGCAGCCCCCAGTTACATATCGGAACAAATGAGTATATTCGCAAAAGATAATGGTATTTTGATATGAGTGCTTTTTTGATAATATTCGGAATTATAACCAGCTCATTAGTATCGGTTCTGGTGGGATTGCTGGGTGCAAGGCGTAAGATTGGCTTTGGGTGGTCTTACCTGATTTCGGTAGTTACGACACCGCTGATAGGGCTTATTGTTACGCTGTTGTTTGACAAGTTGCCGGACGGCGAGAGGAAATGGGGATGTCTGGGCATTCTGCTGGCAATTGTTGCCATTGTACTGCTAATCATGCTGGGACTGGCTGTTGCGGCCGCATATGAAAACGGAGAAATCGGCAGTGAAAGAAAAGCTGTGGCTACATTGGTAAGCAGTACAGACTGCAAAAAAAATTTGTTCATTTCAATAAAACACCCCACTTTTGCATTAACTAATTATACTATCTGGTTATGAAAAAAATTTTTGCATTAGCATTGCTGGCTGCCGCAACTGTTGCTGTGTCAGCACAGACTAAAAAAGTTTCTATCCTGGGCGATTCTTATTCCACTTTCCAGGGAGTAAATCCCGAAGGTTACAATCCGTTCTATCCCAATGACAGAAACGACGTCACAGAAGTATCACAGACATGGTGGGACCTCTACATCAAGGCCAAAGGTTATGAGTTGGAAAAGAACGATTCGTGGGGTGGCTCTACAATCTGCGGCACAGGATACGGCCGTATGGATGCTTCACGCAACAACTTCATATCACGCGTGGACAGGCTGGGCAATCCCGATATCATCTTTATCTTTGGCGGCACCAACGATGCATGGGCAAATGCGCCTCTGGGTGAGTATCAGTGGTCTGACTGGACCAAGGACGACTGTAAGAACTTCCGACCCGCAATGGCCTGCCTGATTGATATGCTCAAGAAACAGTACCCCAAAGCCAAGCTCTACTCAATCCTGAACTCCGAGCTCCGCGAAAACTTCAACGAATCAATGCGTGAGGTTTGCAAACATTGCAACGTACAGCTTATTGAGCTCCATGACATAGATAAGCAGAACGGTCATCCTTCAATAGCCGGCATGAAGAGCATCTGCGACCAACTGCTGGAGGCTATCAAATAAAATTACCGCCTATCAAAAAAAGTGGGCATAATGTGGGCACCGTTTAGGTACCGTTATAAAAGCGAACCGCTTCAGAAGTACCTCTGAAGCGGTTTTCCGCGGTGCGTATGGGACTATTTGGTGATATATGGTGATACTTGTTTGTAACGTATATTATATGATTATCAATGTTTTAATACAATTGGGCGTTTCAAATTGTTGCATGATGTTGAAAAAATGTAGGTAGAATGTAGGTAGGTGATACAATTTTATATTATCTTTGTTACAGATACTTTAAAACCCGATTTCATGGCTGTAAATTTCGTTTTGAGTCCGTCAATTAAGGACGGAAAAGCACAGATTTTTGTGAGAGTGCAAAGTCGGAAGCTCAAAGTTGACGTACGACTGGGTACCAACCTCTTTATTGAGCCCAACATCTGGGAACGCAGAAACAACCCCACTTACATGAGACAGTACCGTGACAACGAGATAATACAACGTATTCTGGGTGCTGTCAATGACATGTTCATGGAAATCAACCAAAAAATTGATAATGGTGTTGCATTGACTTATGACCACGTTCATCAGATTATCTATGATTGTACCTTCAAGAGAGAGATTGAGGAAGACAGACGCCGTGAAGAGGAACGCAGGATGGCAGAAGCAGAGGCTAAGAAGATGACTCTGAGTAAGTATATAGATGATTTTTATGCAGATGCAAAAGCGGGCATAAGACTTACTGAGAAGAACACCGTCTTTTCCCAGGGCACTCTGACCAGCATCAAACAGGCTATTGACCACTACAGAGCTTTTGAGAAAAAAACAAAGAGAACTTATAACTTCGATGATATCGATATGGATTTCTACCGCAGGTACCTGGCATTCCTCAATGACCAGAACTATGCACTGAATACTATTGGCAAGAATATCAATTGGCTGAAGTCATTCATGAATTCAGCTCAGATTGAGGGATATCATACGAATGTGGCCTTTAAGAATAAGATGTTTAAGGGAGCCCGCGTTGAGGTTGACACCATCTATCTGACAAAGGAGGACCTTGAGAAGATTCGTGCGGTGGATCTGAGCAATAAGACTTACGGCTATGACCTGGCACGCGATATCTTCATGATTGGTGTATGGACGGCCCAACGCGTATCTGATTACAACAACATCAAGAAAGAGGACCTGCAGACTCATATTATAAAGAAGGTGGTCGAAAAAGAGGATCCTGAGCATCCGGGCAAGATGATTGAGGCCATCGAGAAGAAGGAGGTTCTGGTGGTGAACATCACTCAGAAGAAGACCGGCGCCAGGGTAGCCATCCCCTGCTCTACCGAGTTGCGTAAGATCTTTGAGAAATACAATTATGAGATACCCCACCTCTCCGACCAGAATGTGAATGACAACATGAAGAAGATTGCCGAGTGGGCAGGACTGGATGAGCCTGTCAAGATTGACTATATCGAGGGCGGCAAGAGAAAGACGGTTATCAAGAAAAAGTATGAGTTGATTCACACCCATACGGCCAGACGTACCGGTGCGACTCTGATGTATCTTTCCGGAATGGATTTCTACGATATCATGAAGATAACAGGACACTCCACCGTTCAGAACCTCAAGAAGTATATCAAGGCTGACGAGATTGAGGTGCTGGAGAAGATTGTGGACAAGTACGATTACTTTGATTGACATACAAACTGCAAGGATATACACGGGGGCAGGTCTTTAGGGGCTTGCCTCTGCTTTTTTAATTGTTATAGGGCTGATTTTAAACTAAGAATGTTAATTTTGCGGCCGACTTTAGACCTAATTATTTCCAGTATTTGATATTTCCTGGTTTGCTTCTATGACAAGGAGAAGTGAGTTGATGAAGACAATCCGCAATATGACTGCAGCTGTGGCTGATGCCATGGCGGCGGTTTCGTTGTTTGTAGGACGCGGGGCGGATGAAAACGAGCCTCTTGGCGGATGCCGGTTTGAAAGGGATATTATCCGTGACAGTTACAGGCCCCTGAAGCAGAACTACTTTGAGTTGCTTGATAACATACGTGAGGATTGGAATACCATTGTCCAGAATGACCTGTTGTTGGATGAGCTGAAGGTATTTCTGGAGGCTTGCAACAGGTTCCATACTGTTGCAAGTGAGTTTGAGGAGACGGCCGAAGCCCACGACCAGGAGATTGAGGATTTGTTTGGTGAAGACTGGCGGCCGATTGAATACCTTATACTAATATGCAGCTGGGAAAAAGAGGCTGACGCCATCTATATGTACTGCAGGAGGAACTGTGGGCTTGGCATACGTTTGGACGATCCTTTTCGTGGCATAGCATCGAGGCTGCGGCGGTTCTTTACCGGCGCTACGGATGATGATATCAGGGAGTTCGTGATGAACGGTGTGTCTTTGGCGGGCAGGCCCCGTTGGATTGGGGATAAGAACCAGGCTGTAGTCATGGGTATGATGCTGGGCAAGAGCTGCAAGGAGATGAATGACTCGTTTGTATTCACCCGGACAAACGGCACCCCTATCCCTCTCAATTACTCGCAGCATGGGCCGAGGCTTGAGTTGAACCAATATGAGATATTTGGCATCATCAGGCCGATACAGGATGTTACAAGCAAAAAAAGTGACTGAGAAATAATCTACAACTTATCTACATTGATTTGATTGAAAGAAACGGAGAACTGATATGACAGTGCTCCGTTTTTGTTTCTACAGATGCCATTATGCAGACGCTGTCTGCACGAGGGCTTGCTTTTGTAACAGAAAAGCGCTATATACTTTTGCGGTGCCGGGGGGTTGCTCCGGTACAGTTGTGGCCACAGCTGTTATCTATCACTTATAACAGTTGTATAATGGAATTGGAAGATTTTTTCAATGAATGTGTGACAATGGTCGCCGACCGTGTTACAAACGAAATCCTGAAGAGGTTGGCGACAGTGGAAGAGGAAGACAACAAGTCTGAATACATGACATTTAAGCAGATTCAGAATGAATTCTTCATCTCACGCCAGACAGTTGACAGACGCGTCAAGAACCGCGAACTGCCCAAGATCAAGGATAAGGGGCGTGTCCTGTTCCTTAGAAAGGATGTGAATGCCCTGTTCAAGACTTGTTCCTATGGTAAAGTGAACACGCGCAAGTACCATAAGATTAAGGATGCTGTATAAAAATGAGATTGATTAGTATGTGTTTTCAGAAAATGAGAATTAGAGGTTGTTATTTTGCGCCCACGTTCTCAATAGGTCCTTGTTACAATGGAAAACTGTATTAATGCTAAGAGAAAACATTTTGACCCAGAGGAGGTCTATGTTAGCTTGTTTGAGGTGGTAGTGCCCAGATATTTGCCGAACAGTACAGAGGAACAGAAACTTGAGCAGTATGCCCGGGTGATGGATTTCCCGAAGGAGATCAAGCTTACCGAGTTCCTGACGCTTGGCACACGGTATATCAACCAACTGAAGAAAATCTGGCAGGAGCCGGATAAGAAGAAGCGCAGGACATTCAAGAAATTCACTCTTGCCGGCGCAGTTATCTCATGTATGGTCAAGACCAGACGCAAGAATCTGGCCCTGAGCGATAAGGTGAAAAAGTACAATGGCGTGGTGGTGCTGGACTTTGATGATGTTTATGATGTGGAGGAAGCGAAGAAAAGCGTGGCAGCCCTGCCCTATGTCTGGTATGTGGGCCTTTCGGCCAGCAAGAGAGGCATGTTTGCTATTGTACCGGTAGATAATGATGACTACGGCAAGCATGAGTTGTACTACTATGCTCTGACACGTGAAATGAAGCAGCTGGGCCTCGATGTGGACCAGCAGTGCAAGCCGGTGAACTGGCTTAGGTTTGTGGCCTTTGATGAGGCACCCATCTACAATAATAACTGCAGCTTCTACTCCCTGCCTGAAGGAACTGAGGAGGCTTACTGGGAGGAGTTGGCAGACAGCGGCAGGCCGCTGCCGTCGGATGCCGATGACCAGGTAATGGTTTATGCTGATGAGGTTGAAGGAGGTGAAGCTGAAGCTAATGATGCAGCCCAGCAGTATGACACCGCGGATGAAGAATATCCGTCCTGCCCCATCCGGCGTTTAAAGGTGGATCCTACCGTTACGAAGATTAAGGCCTATTGTGAGGAATGGGAACGTAAAGGTATTGCGGTCCAGAACTATGATGACTGGATGAGAATTGGCATGGCCTTGAGTGGCCATGGCGAATTCGGTTGGGAGGTGTTTGACCGTATATCCAAATTCAGCAATAACTACGACAAGGAGGGTAACCGTAAGATCTGGAACAGATTCGTGAAAAACACCGATACCATCGGTATTGGAACGTTCTTCTATAAGTGCCACCAATATGGCGTTATGCCTATGACGGGGCACCTGTTTGAAGAGACTGTCTATCCTGTTGAGGTGTTCCCGGATGATGTGCAGCGCATCATCAATGAGACAAACAAATGTCTGAACTTCAGCAAGGACCATATAGCATCAAGCCTTTTGTTTGTGGCCAGCATTGCCGTAGGCAACAGCATCAAGGTGGAGCTTAAGCATGAGTGGTTTGACAAGGCCATTCTCTATATGGCCTTGATTGGCAAACCCGGCTCCAACAAGAGTGCACCTCTGAGGTATGCCATGAAGCCACTGGTTGAGCGTGATAGACTGGAGATGAAGAAGTTTGAGGATGAGTTTTCAAAGTACACCCAGACTATGCGTAAGGCCAATATGGGCAAGTGTATGGCTGTAGATGAGCCGAAATACAATCAGACTATCATGAGCGATTTCACTACTGAGGTTCTGATTAAGCAGCACAAGATCAATCCGCGTGGTTTGGCAGTATATGTCGATGAGCTCATGGGCTTTATCAAGAACTTCAATAAGTACCGCACCGGGAATGATGAGCAGGTTTGGACCCAGCTGTTCAATGGCGGTGAAGTATCGGTGAATCGCATGAACAGCCAGCCGATGAAGATTGATGACTCTTTTGTTGGAATTATCGGGACGATGCAACCCGGTCTGCTTCCTGAATTTGCCAAGGGCAAGATGGAGAGCGGGTTTCTGGACCGCTGGCTGTTCTCCTTCCCTGACAAGACGGAGTACCCGCAGTTCACTCTGGAGGAACTTAGTAAGGATGTTACAGACAAATGGTTTGAGATAATAGAACGGATATACAGTCTGCCTTTAGATGGTGAGAACAGGATAATTCGACTGACTGACGATGCTCTGAAGATATATATGGACTGGTATAACGCTATTGCCAAAGTCAAGAACAACGAGAAGTTTATGCTGCCGGAAGTTGCCACAAAGATGGAGCGATACTGTTTGAGGTTTGCTATCATACTGGAGGCATTGAAGTACGGATGCGGACAGGATACAATCATGAAAATCACGGCTGACTCAGTCAAGGGCGGAATTGATCTCTGCTCCTATTACCTGAGTTGCGCATTTAAGGCTCGCCGGTTGTTCAAACGTTCTCCGGTAGAGACAATGAGTGAGATTCAGAAAGCCGTATATCAGGAATTGCCCATAGCATTCTGTACGGCTGAGGGCGTGGGCATCGCCGCACGGTACGGCATGAAAGAGCGCGCTTTTAAAGACTGGATCAAGACAGAACCATTTAAACACATGTCCCACGGCCAATATGAACGAAGATATACTTGAATCTCATGGTCTTTTAATTAATTAGGTTTTTTTGCGGCCTGCTCGTTGTGATAACGGGCGGGCTGTGTCTCTTGTGGGCTCTGTGCTTCGGAGCGTTTGAGGGTTGCGGGATAGTTCTGAGTTGGTTAGTTGGTTTGTGGCGGGACGGGGCCAATCATTGTGTATTCTTTCCTGGCATTTTAGGCCAATCCTGCAACTTCTGCAGTCTTAGGAAACATATAGGAACTTTTGGATTATGTTTGGTCGATAAAAGTTCGTTCCAGATAGTTGTAGGCGCGATACTTGCGGTGTGGAATCAATTCGAACCCTTTGTGCTTGGGGATGGGAACGGTGTGTCTTGGGACGATGTCGGGTGGATTATAAATCGATGTGGATCCAGTTATATAAATATCAACGCAAGAATGAATACCAGAACTATGGTACCCCCCACTTTAGTCACCTTAACACTATCTGTATTATCTACACGAACACGCTCGCAAACACCATCTTTACTCATGTATAGTTGTGCTTTGGGTAATGTACCGGATTTGCTAGCGTACTTTGAGGAATAACGGAAAATGTCCTTGTTCCCTTCGTAAACGAGAATATAACCTTCTCCACCATCAGGGACGTTTTCTGTTGGAGCTCCGAGTCTTTGTACCAGTTCTTCATGTGTCTGCCCGACAAAACTGTCAAGCGTACTCTGAGAGTAAGATACCCTTTCAGTACTGGAACATGATGCCAATAGGAGAAGTATTACAGATAGGAAAAATAACCTTTTCATATCTGCAAATATAGCGTATAGTACGCAATAGGCAAATTAATAAGGGGCACAATTACTTGCGCCCCTTACTTGTGTCATAAGACTGTTTACTCTATAATGTACTTGCCAATGTAGGACTGGCCTGATGATAGGGTCAGTTCCAGGTAATACACTCCGTAGGCATCCGATGCGGCAATGCTTAGCGTATTACCGCTGCCGGCATTACTCCAGACCTGATTGTCATCATAACGAGTGACTGAAGCGTTGATATAAGTAATGGTGTTGTCAGCGTAGATGTACACTACTCCATCATAGTGGTAGCACTCCGGATATTGTACGACAGACCTGATGCGCGGCTCATGGCCAGGGTTGGGATTGGGATTGGGATGCGGAGTAACAGGAATGAGATTGGGATCAATATCCTGTCGCGGACGAACACCACCGAAACCGAGGTCTATGAGGCCTCCATCATCGATACCGTCATCACCAACGGACATGATACGGGGACCGGGGTCGCCATTACCGGGATTAGATATGATGGGGATGTCATCAGGTTCATTGCTCTGAATGCGGGGACCAGGGCCGCCAGGAAGAGGCAACGGGGTAACAGGAATGTCGCTGGGGCCAACGCTCTGTATGCGGGGACCGGTGCCGCCACCTACACTTGGTTCAGGTACGATGGGGATGTTTCCCGGTTCGTCTGGAACAATCATGATTCCACCGGGGTTCATGGCAAGGATTGATAAACTGGGCATAAGAGCCATAACGATCACTAAGAGTTTTTTCATGTTCTTTTTCATGATAGTTTTGATATTAAGATTAACACACAAATGTAATAAAACCGTGCTTTCTGAGCAAGTTTTAGGAGCCAAAATTTAGACGGAAATCATTGAATTTCAGAGGCATCTGATGAAATGAGTGACAACCTTATAATTATTCACGAAGGGCCAAAAACGGACGGTTTTTGTGTGGAAAGTGTGGAAAATGTGAAAGTGCCGGGAGGTGTATGAAATGAGCACTGTTGTAAGGAAAATGTTGCATTTTCTGCGAATAATGTCCCAACATGAGAAAATGTGATAAAGAATGTTGCTCAGAATGTTTCAGGAGGTTATATTTGCAATCGACTCGCCGACGGGCGGGCCTTATGAGATACGCCAGGAAAACTATTCTGTAGGCTTCAGACCTGTGAAGAAGATGACGAACCATGAAAGGAAGTCAAGCGGATAGCCCTGTTTGCATTTAACTAATAACCTATAAAACCTAATTAGTATGGACAAAGACCGAGTGGAGAGGATATTCTCCATGTTCATGTACCTGACCTACAACAGGAACAAAAACGTCGAGGACCTGGCTAAGATGCTGGGCGTAAACAAAAGCACAATCTACCGTTACATTGATTTGTACAAGAGTCTGGGCTTTGAATTGAGCACAGAGTATGGTGGCGTTTACAGGGTTGTTTCATTCCCCAATGATTTCAAGAGACTCTTCAAGTTACAGCCCGGTAAGAATATCCCCTGTCTGGAGAAGGACATTGATGCAGGTGAGCCCTGGAACGGCAGCACATATGAGGTTTTAGGTGAATTCAAAGAGAACTGCGCATATACAAAGGTCCCCTTTCTGAGGAGGTTTACCGAGAACGCGAACAAGTTAATCAAGGCAAGTAAGGAGAAGAAGGTTGTCATCCTGAGGCAGTATGAAAGCAACAACAGAAACTCATACTGCGACAGGAAGGTTGAGCCGTATGACTTTGGCTGGTACTTCAACTATCTGTGGGCGTATGACCACAAGACGTTGAAGAACGAGATGTTCCGGGTGACTCAGATTGGAGAGGTTGAGATCCTGGACCAGAACTGGAGTGAGGAGAAACGCCATAAGAAGCAGAAGTTGGATGTGTTCGGCACTGCCGGGCACAGAACAACCCACGTAAGGCTGAGGCTTACCATGAGGGCAAAGAACAGGCTGATTGACGAGCACCCGATGGCTATTCGTATGGTAAGACGAATGGGTGACTCTTTAATGTGGGAGTTCGATGCCGGTCTTTGCGGGTACAGGGAGTTGGCGCGGTTCTGTCAAGGTTACATGAATGAGATTGAGATACTGGAGGGCGAAGGCCTACAGGAGTACATGATTGAGTTCATAGAGGAGCAGCTTAGAATAGCCAAGGATAACTTGGCGAAGAGCAAGCTGGCCGACAGAGTTAGGACGGCGATGCCGGCCGTTCCAGAGGAGAATCCGGAGCGACAGGTGGAGCGCAGGAAACTAGATTGCCGGAAGAAGCTGAGCGGCGTCAGGCAGACGGCGTGACGGCTGACCAGACGAAGAAATCAGCGGCGGCCGTGACTCGCGGCCGAAAGCCGGTGATAGAGGCAAAAAGGCCGTTGTATATATCTACATAAGTGTTTATGTATTATATATCTGTCCATATATATAGAGTGTGCGAACTTTCACATTTTCTGCATTATGGTACTTTTGGTGAAGTGTGTAGAGGGAGGTGATTAACGCAGGTGCGATAGTATTAAGCCCACGCAGGTACGAGCGTATTTTACAGGACTAATAAATAAAACTAAGTAGCATGAAGAAAAGAACATGGTTGTTGTTTATGGGTGTATCAGCGTCACTGTGCCTGGTACTAGCCTACGTTGCTGTACGGAGTTGGAAAGAGTACAAGATGGCATGTGCCAACCTGGAGCAGCTGGAGAAGATTACAACAGAGCTTAAGGCTCTAGAAGAGAAGAGAATCAAGGAACTTGAGTCTTACCTTGCAGACACTATCATGCCTATACTTGATGGCGATGTGTTGCCTGATCTGAATGGAAGGCTGATGTTCCCTTATACTCCCCTACCCAGGTTGTACAATATGCCTGAACCGAGATAGAAACATGGTTTACAGATTTTCATAGTATTAGATTTTAGATGTTTGTGAAAAGGATTGTGTTTTTCATGGTATTAGATTGGGCCGGGTGACCCTCTGAAGGGTTCATGTCTTAAAAGCATTCGATGGAGTCGATTATCCCTTTGGTGGGACCCGGTGGGCTTGGCCTGCGCGTGAGGCGTGGGCTTTGCTTTTTTATTTGTTTATAAAAAAACATGCGTGCGTACCTCTAAAACTACTAACTTTTACTACCTTTATGGTCACCAACTATTGCTGCCTTATGAGTGGCTTATGTTGGCTCGACAAAAGACCACCACGCCGAAAGGCAAAATCATAATACTATAAAGAACTCCCTCACAGTGTAATAAGGGCTTGGTCGCCTGTCGAGACACTGTTGAGGGATGTTCTTTTTTGTTATAGATGAAGATTGAAAGTCCATATAGTGCAGCAATAACAGGGTGCTCATTCCTTTTTTATGAGTTTGAGCGCGTACTGCCTTTGTTGATGGATCCAGATGCGGATAAGCTGCTCAAGGATGAAGTTGAGGAGAACCGAATACTGCAAGTCAATAATCGCAAGGCAAGACGCACGTTCATACTTGAATTTAAGAGAAGGTTTCAGTCTGTTCCTTATAGTTTTTGGGAAGCTTGGAAGGGCTGGAGTGAAGAAAGCAAGCGTGCCGGACTGTTCTATGCAATCCTGAAGACTTACAAACTAGTGTTTGATTTCCATCTTAATGTTACTATCAAGCATTGGAATTCAATTGATCACACCCTACTTAAGTCTGATTTGATGATGGAACTGAATGAGATTGCAGGGCGCGATGAGTTTGTTGACAGCTGGTCTGACAATACTAAAGACCGTTGTGCTACTCAATATCTAACTTACCTCCGTCAGACAGGGCTACTGACTGAAAAGACCAACCAACTGCAGGCTGTTCATCCGGACGATAGTGAGCTTGCATATTATTTTCTCTCGGGTGAGACTTGGTTCCTTGAGGCCTTGCTGCTCTTGCCTTATGAGATTAACGCTATAAAGGAGAAACTGTCATGAAGGGAATGTCTATTGAACAGCTGTATGATTATCTATGCTCTGCATCATTCCAGGATGAGAAGAGTGGTAACCTTTTCTACAACTATTACATATACCAGTACCCTGCCGTGAATGAGTATGATATACGGCAGCAGATACAGGAGTTTAAGAAAAAGCTGGAGAGGCCCACGAACTTTGTGAATGCTTTGGAACTGGATCTATTCCAGGTGTTCTGTGACTACCTTAGGAAGGAGAAGTTTGGGGACAATTCTCTACTGGATGACACTCTTGAGGAAGATAAGACCCAGCCGGAGATGGTTACTAAGGAACTGACGGCCGAGGCTAACTCTGACGGGTTCATGATGTTTGTACGTGATTGTATTCTGGAACACAAGAGACAGAATACGGAGCTTAAGACTCCTTATGTATTTATTCATGGTATTGGCAAGATGTTCCCGTATATACGGACTAATGTGTTCCTGACACGATATGAGAAGTATAATGACCCGTCAAGTTACAGGATTATCCTGTTCTACCCGGGACATCAGGAGGGCAACTCTTTCTCACTGTTTGATACGCTGGAAGATGCCCACACATACCGTGCTATTCTATTGTTGAACAAATAAAACCTCCAGATATGAAGTTTAAAGACCTTTACGAGAAAGGACTAGACAGGAAAGTCAATCCTGCAGTAAGCGCCTCTGACCTTACAGAGGAAACCGTAATGACTGAAATTGTTGAGTATGTGTTTACTGAAGAGATTGTGATTAATCTCTATAACATACTCCTGAACATCAAGCAGAATCAAGGCAGTCACGTTGGAATTTGGATTAACGGTTACTTTGGAACCGGTAAATCTCACTTCTTGAAATACGTGAGCTATTGCCTGGATCCACATTACAGCGAATTGGCATTCATGCGACTGGAAGATGCAATTGAGGATATTGTTCACTCATCAAAGGGCGGCATGACAAAACTGGACGACTATGGCGTATCAATGTCTGAGGTCAAGGCCCTGAAGAAGTGGTACTCTACCCAGGCCACCATTAAGATGGTCATGTTCAACATTGGTGATGTGCACGACGCCAATTCAAACCAGGCACTGGCCTTTACTACCATATTCTGGAACCAGTTGAATGCCCGCCGTGGATACAACTCTATTAACCTGGCACTGGCTCAGTATCTGGAGAAGGCTCTTGATGATGACGGCAAGTTTGAGGAATTCAAAGATTATGTCAAGAGCAAGGGATATGACTGGGAACGCAACATTTCACGCTTTGCTGCCGGTCGTCTGGATATGGCACTGGAGATGGCCAGTGAGGTTGATCCAAAGTTGGCCATTGACGTAATACGCAACAAGATTAGCAACAATGACATCAACGTTTCTGTTGAGGCTTTTGCTGCAGAACTGAAGGAGTATGTAGATAAACAAGGTTCCAATAACTTTAGACTGCTGTTCTTTGTGGATGAGGTTAGTCAGTTTATCGGCCAGCACCGCGACCTGCTGCTGCAACTGCAGTCACTTGTAAAGAGACTGGATGAGGTTTGTGAATCAAAGGTTTGGATTGCATGTACTGCACAACAGACACTTGAGGAGGTTGTGTCTAATGCAGGCGGCAGCTCTTCAAATCCGGAGGATGAGATTGGAAAGATTCTGGGCCGCTTTGAAGTACGTGCATCACTGCAGGGAACATCACCTGAATACATTACTCAGAAACGTATTCTTGATAAGAAGGGCGAAGTTGAGATTGAACTGGCAAAACTGTATGAGAAAGACAAGGCCAAACTGGATGCCCAGTTTGTGCTGCCTAGTTCATATAAGACATATACTGACAAGGATAACTTTGCTGCATACTATCCGTTTGTACCCTATCAGTTCCAGCTTATCAAGAAAGTCCTGGACTCTTTTGAGAGCATGAACTTTGTGGATAAACAGGTAAAGGGTAACGAACGTTCACTGATTAATATCACCTACTCAATTGCCAAGGAGACACAGGAAATGGAAGTGGGTGAATTCATCCCGTTTGATAAGTTCTACGGAGCAATGTTCCAGGGCTCCATGCAGCATCTGGGACAGCGTGCTTTTGAGAATGCACGCCAGGCTCTGGAGATTATTGATGATGAGAAGAAACAGAGTTTCTACCGCCGCGTAGCATACGTATTGTTTATGGTCTGCAACCTTAAGGAGGAAGACAAGCAACAGTTCTCTGCTACCATCGACAACGTGGTTACTCTGCTGATGACCAAGATTGATGCCAGTAAGGCAGCAATCAAGCAGGATGTGGCAGCTGTTATTGCCTATCTGATTGACAAGGCCGTTATCCGTAAGGTTAAGACCGATACCGGCAGTGAGATATATGAGTTCTTTACTGAGGAGGAATCAAAGGTTGCTCAGATTATCAAGAACCAGCAGGTAGATAGCAATACCTACTGTGATGAGTTGAGGAAGATTTTCTTTGACTATTTTGGCAACCCATCAAACAAAGAGACATTTGCTACCCGCTCATTCAGCGTAGGAATCAATATTGACGGCCGTGCATATTTGAGTAACAATGCGGATGTTTATGTAGATTTCATAACCAATGCGCCCACAGACTCGGCTGACCAGTATGCGTTCTCTCTGAACAACACGCCACAGAGTACGCACCTGGTTTATTTCTTGTACCCACTGTTCAAAGATAACCAGGAACTCAAGGCTAATTTCCTTTACTATTGCCGCGTACAGCGTTTTGCCCAGGAGCCAGCCATAAGCGAGGAGCGCCAGCGCACCAAGATGATATTCAGCCAGAGGGCAAGAGATCTGTATGATAAAGAGATTAAGCCCCAGTTCCAGCAGATACTTGATACCTGCCCGGTTATTTCATCATGCAATGTATTATCACTCTCAGATACCGGTACAGCAAAGAAGGCCGAGCGTTATAAGACTCTCCTGAATAAGCACCTGGATAACCTCTATGAGTTTGCTCAGCTGGTTAATAAGGCTGAAACGCCGAAATCACAGAGCGAACTATCATCCAAGATGCGGCGTGCAGTTGATGGAACTCTACCTGATATGCCGCTATCACAGCCGGAGAAAAAGATCAAAGATTGGCTTGACCGCCAGCCGCATGATGTTACTGTGGCCGATGTTATAAGACAATTTGCTAAGGTGCCATATGGCTGGAGTGAGTTTGCCACCATCTACTACCTGAATGAGTTGGTACGCCGCCACCAGTATGCTTACAATTACAACAACAATCCGAACGTATCACGTGAGGAGGCTGCCCGTAACATTGTAAGAGACTCACAGAAGTTCACAATAGAGAAAGCAAAGGCTATATCACAGGATGTGCTGAACAGCTTTATTGAAGCATGGAAGCACATATTCAATGTGATGACCGTTAAGGGCAGTAATGACAGCACGGAGCTGTTCCGTAACTGTAAGGAAACTGATGACAGCGCTCTGAATAAACTGCTCAAGAACTATCGTGAACTGTCACGTAAGATAAACGGTTGCCCGTTTGCCCATGTGATTGACGAGGCAATAACCCTGATGGAGCAATGGCTTACCATTAGGCAGGACCTGACGTTCTTTGAGACTATTATCGCTGCCAAGGATACAGCAAGTGAACTGTTTGACAGATGTAAGAACATCAATACATTCCATAACGACCAGTTTGACCGTTATGAAATGATACGCAAGTTCATTGACGATAATAGAGACAACTTTACATTCCTGAGTGATGAGCACCAGGAATCAGTTAAGGCTCTAAAGGCTATCAATCTTGATGAGGAGCCTTGGAACAGTATGCCCTCTTATACCAAACTGTTCAGGACACTTGATGGACTCCTGAAAGAAAAGAAGGAAAAACTGTACAAGGTTATTGAAGAAAAGTATTACGCTGTGCATGAGGAACTGCTGCAATACGCTGACAGCGCCCAAGTATCACGTGATAAGGTGGCCGACATTGATGCAACTATCATCAAGAAGAAGAGTTCAAACAACTTCTTTGCACTGCAGGCAAATGCTGACACAACAGACTATCTCCAGCAGCAGATAAAACTGATTGATGATTTAAGGCCTAAAGATCAAACAGAACAGCGCAGAAAGAAAGTTGTACAGTTACATACCCATACTTTGACGCCACTTAAGACTGAGAAAGATGTGGATAGCTACTTGCAGTCACTTAAGAATGAATTGATGCAGCATCTGGATGGTAAGACTGATATTATTGTAAGCTAACGAATAACACAGACAGAGGATTATCTATGGATACGACTAGACTTAAACGATTTGCAGCTGAAGCCAGAAACATATTGATGCAGGGGGTGGCCCACCGCCTGACAGCACTTGGATTTGAGGCAAATGGTACGCCTACCGAAGAGCCACAACTCTTTACTGGTGGTGCTACGTTTATGGGTGATGTCGTTCCGGAAGATTTCTACGATAAATGGCAATCACTGAACCGTGCTATCAAGAGCCATGGGATGAAAGAGATTGCAGAGGAAGCTGCCTACACTTGGTTCAACCGTTTGATGGCCATACGTATTATGGTCAAAAACGGTCTGATACCACCCATACTGCAATATGAAAGTGATGGCGTACATGTTCCATTACTGGTTACAGAGGCCAGACAAGGCCGTACACCTGTACTGAATGAATATGAGGAACGTAAGCTGAACCAGCTGCTGGATGATGACAGCCAAACGGCCGAGCAGTTCCAGATACTCATTGTGGCATTCTGCCACCAGAATCCTGTAATTAACAGCTGCTTTGGTCACATCAGTGACTACACAGAACTACTATTGCCCGCAAACATCCTGGCAGATGGAGGATTTATAGATCTGATTAATCACACCGACTTTATAGCCGAGGAGGATTACAAATCACCTGAGCTGATTGGCTGGCTGTATCAGTTCTATATATCTGAAAAGAAGGATGAAGTGTTTGCCAAGAAGGGAAAGATGGAGGCTGACGATATACCGGCAGCCACCCAGATCTTTACTCCTAACTGGATTGTGAAGTATATGGTTCAGAATACCGTAGGCCGTATATACCTGGACAACAATCCATACAGCAGCATCCGTGAAAAAATGAAATATCTGGTGGAGCCAGAGCAGCCCACACCTGATGACGCCATATTCAAGTTTGACGATATACACAAACTAACCTGCGCCGACCTATCATGTGGTTCTGGCCATATACTGAATGAGTGCTTTGACTTACTCTATGACATCTACATGGAGGAAGGTTACAGCCGTAAACAAGCCGTAGAAGGTATATTCAAATACAATTTGACCGGTGTAGATATTGATACACGTGCCAAGCAGCTGGCACAATTTGCCTTGCTGCTTAAGGCCTGTCAGAAGGACAGCAGCTTTGCTGATGCGCATATCATGCCGCGTGTACTGGATATGCCGGAGCCGTATACATACCACGAAGAACTGCGTGACACACTGCCCCATTTCCTGCTGGGTGGAAACCAGAAGATGGTACAGGAAATAACTGATGCTATTGAACTGATGAACCAAGCTCACAACCTGGGTAGTATCATGAAGTTCAAACTATCAGAAGCCACACGCAACGCTATTATGGTAAGAATGGAGGAATATGAGAACAGTGAAGTTGTTCCTGAAGGAATAAAGTCACTAATGCCATATATGCGGATAATTTTAGCACTTACAGAGAAGTATGCTACTGTGGTGATGAATCCACCATATATGGGTTGTGGAAACATGAATACTGCACTCTCCAATTATGTAAAAAGAAACTATGAGGAAGGAAAAGCAGATCTATTTTCAACATTCATGATACTTGCCATTGATAGACTCACAGAAAAGGGAAAGTATGGAATGATTAATATGCATGCATGGATGTTCCTTTCTTCATTTGAGGAACTGAGAAATACCATTATTGATCATTATCATATTGATTCTTTGCTCCATTTAGGTCCAAGAACATTTGATGAGCTATCTGGAGAAGTAGTCCAAAATGCATCTTTTATTATATCTAACAATTATTCTCCTATCATTAATGGAATATATTTTCGCCTTGTTGAAGGAAGAAACTGCAACGACAAGGAACAACTCTTTATAACCTCGCTTATTAGCCATAATCCCGACATCTATTATCCTAATGTGAACCAAAATAATTTTGAAAGAATACCAGGCTCTGTTATTGGATATTGGGTTAGCTCTCACTATGTGGATTTATTTCACGAAGAAAAGATTGACTCAATTGGAATATCTGATGGCCAGAATATAACAGGTGACAACAATAAATACCTACGATTGTTTTGGGAAGTGTCATTATCTGATTCTGGAAAAGGTAATAAATGGGTTCCTATAGCGAAGGGCGGACCTTACAGAAAGTGGTATGGTAACATTATTGATGTTATTAATTGGTCAGAAGAAGCTAGAAATGATTATAAAACAAATCCTGTCGCAAGAATACAAGATGAATACTTGTGGTATAGAGATGGAATAACATGGAATCTTATTTCCAGTGGCGGCACAGGATTTAGGATACTGCCTAATGACTGTTTGTTTAATAAAGCAGCACCCACTATTGTGATAAAGCGTGAGTGCTTAAATCAGCTTCCATATATTCTTGCTTTTTTAAATACAAAAGTAGTGGTAGAAATACTTAAAATACTGAATCCCACTTATAATACTAACATAGCAGAAGTATTTAATTTACCATATGTTGTAAATAACAGTGACATTATTACAGATATTACCAACCATATAATTGAATTATCTAAAAACGATTGGGATGCCCACGAGACTTCTTGGGATTTTGGAACTCATCCATTATTGACAGGAAGAGCAATTTATGATACAACTGAAGAAGGAGAAGAAGCTATACTGCGTGATCCAACAGAATCAATAAAAGTTCTCTATGATGAATACATAGCAGCTTGGACACAGGCTTTTTATGAGCTCCACTCCAATGAAGAGGAGCTTAACCGCCAATTCATAGATATATACGGCCTGCATGATGAACTCACTCCGAATGTGCCACTGGACGAAATAACAATACTGCAGCAAGGAGAAATATCCATAGAGGACAACCAAATAGTTTGGCACCCGGACGTAATCATGAAGCAACTTATCAGTTATGCTGTGGGCTGCATGATGGGTCGTTACTCCATTGACAAGGATGGCCTTATACTTGCCAACCAAGGAGAT
>CADCBO010000001.1 GCA_902799685.1 uncultured Bacteroidales bacterium | reverse complement strand
CCCGCTTAACAGCAATTAGAGGTAGATCCGCTAGCTCAGCAGGTAGAGCACATCCCTTTTAAGGATGGGGTCTCGGGTTCGAACCCCGAGCGGATCACCGGGAAACCGCTTCAGAATATCACCTGAAGCGATTTTCATTTTTAAGAGATAATTTTGCGTGCCCCATTCGTGCCCCATTTCGCAACCACCCTTACTCAAAAATACCCTCAAACCATACTCTAAGGCCATTTTTATAGTATAAAAAGATTGCTTATATTTGTGGTATAATTACAGAAAAGACCGCCGATGCCTTCCTCCGCCATGACATCCGCCACGCCGAAGCCGAAGTCAACCGCATCGATGCAGACCGCACTCAGGAACAGTTCTGACATAAAAAAAGATGGGCAGTGAATAGCATTCTGCCCATCTCTTTTTTATAGTCTTAACTTCTTGTGTCGTTTTTTTCCAAAATCAAGTGGGAGTATCCAACCAATTTTCAAAGATACGGTCGTAAGGTTGGCTTTTGGAACACCTGTACCCGTTTTGAACAAGCTGTTAATCTGGGTGCTGATTTCATCCTCAATATAGATATTGGCTAATCTGAAACCAAATACACCATGTCCGTACCACTGCAAGTTGTTGGTCTTATAGTCTAGAGTCTGCAATGATGAATCAAATGAATAACGCATGTTGAAACCTGCGCCACAGTAAAAGCCGAAAGCCTCTTGGCGGTTACCGTGATACATAAATGTCACAGGTATGTTAACAACAGATTGGCGGAATGAGAAATCTGACCCAAAAGGGTTAATCTGATCAATTACGAATGATTTGTTCAGTTCATATGAAAGACCGGTTCTGAGCCCCCAGGCGTTTTTGTTGAATTGGGCTCTGAAACCTGCATTCCAACCTATGCCATTGCCAGTTGAAACATGGGTATCAGGATAAAGGATACCTGCTGAGGTATAACCTAAATTTACAGAGAACTCAAAAGGCTGATAGTAACGATAATCTCCCTTATGGCTAGAACCTGGTTCAAGGACTATTTCACATTCAGTTCCTCCTTTTGAGACAGCATCTACAGTCTGGGCATTAACAAAGGAATATGCCGTCATTAATGCAATTAGTAACAAGGTTTTTCTCATATAAAAAGCAGTTTTAAAGTTGGTGATGGTCTTTTTGTTGAACAAAAATAGGAATGTACCTAATCTGTCACATTATCATCTGCGTTAAACAGAGTGTATCTTATTCAAAATTGTCAAATAGCGTGACTGATATAACAAGGCTTAACATATATCAGATAGTTCATTAACAACTATATTAAGTACTTATCACCTTTCCCGTAAGCTGATGATTGCAGGGCGTTCTGATAAATGGCCGTACCTCACTGAGGAACCTAATGCACATAAAGAAAGAACAGGGTAGCAGATACCATTGGGGTCTGACCCCAATGGCACAGATTCTTCAGATCATACAAAAGGGGACAGACCCCTTTTGTACTATTTTTTGTATATTTGGAATCATAAAAGGACTAATAAGAATATGAGAAAGTACTTAGCACTCTTTATGGCAGTCTGCTTAACTCTTTCTGCCTGCGAACAGTCGGCCGACACAGTTAAGGAGCAGGACTCAAGTGACTTTGTTGCCATTACAGATGTGGTTCCTGATGTTATCCTGGAAATACGCTATTACGGCACCTACAACTTTGTTGGCACCCGCATAGACGGTTATCTGGCTCCAAACGCTTTGCTTACACGCAGGGCTGCCGACAGCCTCAAGGCGGTCAGTGACGATGTCATCGGCCTCGGTTATCGGCTCAAGATATATGATGCCTACCGCCCGCAGTGTGCAGTAGACCATTTTGTCCGATGGGCGGCCGATGTGGCCGACACCACCATGCGCCGCTACTTCTATCCCGATGTAGATAAAAGCCGCCTGTTTGAACTTGACTACATAATGGCCAAGTCGGGGCATACACGCGGATCAACAGTTGATCTCACCCTTTTTGACATGACAACCGAGAAAGAGGTGGACATGGGCGGCACATTTGACTGGTTCGGAACAGAGAGCCATCCTGATTACCGCGGTATTACCGATGTGCAGTTCGCCAACCGCATGATACTGCGTGATGCCATGCTGCGTCACGGATTCAAGCCGCTGGATTCAGAGTGGTGGCATTTCACCCTCAAGGATGAACCTTATCCTGATACCTACTTTACCTTCCCGGTAAAATAGTACAAAAGGGGACAGACCCCTTTTGCTCCAAATAGGGATCCGATGCTCCCGATGTCCATATAGTCCGATGCTTCCGCATCCGATATCCCCGTCCCGCGGGCTGGTAGGTGCGTACCATCAGGCAGTCTGCAAATGGCAGCAGAGAAATACTTACGGCCCCGCCCTATAGAGGTAGCAGCCAGCGACCCTGAACCATCGGCCTCCGCATCCCGCCATCCGGTACGCATAATCTTTCTCGCTACTATTGCAAATACCAGGGACAATCCCTTAATTTGCAGAAAACAATCCTTTTCTAACCGTTATGAACAACAAAACCTACCAACTCTTTATAAGCATAACTATCACAGTCATGCTAATTTGTCTTGCAATAAAAGGATACTGTGTTGTCGGTTCCGGGAGTAGTAAGTTAGAAAGCATATGTTGGACAATCTATGGCGTCGCCTCTATAATCCTCATTATACTTACCTTATTCAGGAAAAGATTGCTTAAGCAAGACTCAGACAAGTCCTAAACATAAACCAACACAACCGTTACATATCAAAATGGAACCAAAGAAATCCTCAAAATCCAGATGGGTGACTATAGCATTCATAATAGGCATCATCGTAGGTGTCGTTGTGGCAGCAATAATTCCCTCAGATCACTTTTATACAAGACTCATTAGCGTCTTTATCATGGCTTTCATAATTGTTATCATTCCTACCTGGTACATCAAAAGAAAGAAGGATAATAATAAGTCTCAACAGGATCAAGAGTAAATCTCATAAAAGCCTGCAATCTCCCTCGCGGGCGCATCATCAGGACCACATCATTCTGCAGGTTTTCCCCGGCCGTCTCGTTGCGGGTCTGTGCCCACGGCTTCACTCCGATGCCAGTGCCCACTTCCGTTCCGTCTGTCAGGCTTCATTCCGGGCGTACAGATGCTCTGTAAACCCTCTACGGACGTGCTACGGACGCTTACAGAGGCTGCATCAACCCTCTACAAACCAGCGGCGGACGCTTTCGCGCCCGCCACAGACCTGAATCGTACCAAAATCGTACGCTTTCAGATGAATTACGTAATCATTTATTCCCAGCTTTGGATTTTCAGAATGTTGCCATCCTTGAAAATTTTGTATTTGGTGTGCCAGGCAAGTCTTTCAGGGGTGAAAACAAAACCGTCATCATCATTATATAATCCCCTTGCATCCTTGACAAACTCAATTGAGAAATCCTTTGAGTGAAAATCTGTGGGCGATATCGCATAGGCAGGGCCCTCATAAACCATTGTGGCCACGTTCCTGTTTACCACTATGATTAGCATATCTCCGGGATCCTGAGGGCAACATGAATAAAACCATTTGCTGAAGAACAATGCGTAGCTGTCATCATCCAGATCAACCTTTTCAAAATAGGTGTCATATTGAGGGACTGTGCTAAAATCGCACATCAGAAGCCACATCTTGCCGAACATCTCATCATATTGTCTGTAGATTGTTGTGCCGTTTGCATCAACTATAGAGACTTGTTCAAAGCTGTCATCCTTTACATTTGACTGCAGGCCTTCAATTCTGACAGTGCATTTGTATTTATTGTTGGCAGAGCTTACAGGGAATGCACGATAATCTGTAACCTTTAGTCCCAGAGAATCAATCCAGCGTTCAACATCGGGGTCATGCCTGGTTGCGTATTCAGCCTTGGCAACTACTTTGCCGCCTATGCGTTCAAACAGATTGGCCTCGTCATTTTTTTGTTCAGAGCATGATTGAATACCTACCGATGCCAACAGTAACAATAAATACAGCTTTGCTTTCATAATTGTCGTTTTTACAAACATACACAAATAATCTCAATTCAGTTAGGTATCTTTGTAGAAACTCTAACACCATAAACACTATGCCCAAGTTTACAACTAACGCCATCATCAAGGACTGCTGGTCCAGCATCGGCAACATAACCTTCTACCACCGTAACGGCCAATGCTACTGGAAACGCAAGGCCCGTCCGGTCTTTCGTGGCACTCCAGCCCAGCTTGACCAGCAGCAGGTTCACCTTCGTGCCATCAGTGCCTGGCAGCACCTGGATCACTCAGTCCAGCTGCAGTGGAATCACTATGCCAAGTCAGTACCATCACACCGGCCGCCGTATGATGAAAACCACCATATTAGTGGTTTCAATCTCTTCGTCAGTGCCTATCACGGCTTCGCCCAGCTGGGCAATGAACACGTTCCGGAGCCGCAGCCGTTTCCGGAGTTCCCTTCAGCAGCTCTTGAGGTTCTGGAGATAATACCAGGTGCAGAAACGGCAACCATCCGCTGCCGCCTTTCGCTGGCGGACACCGTTCATCCTGAACGCTGGCATCTGTCTGCCCGCATTCAGCTTACCGCTCCGGGCGTGGGCTGTAATCCTGGCAAGATGCGCAGCTGCATGGCAATGAGGATAAATTGTAATGAAATCGAATTAAGAGTGCCCAATCCGGGCTTTGAAGATTGTCAGGCCCACATTCGTTATCGCCTCATAGATGAAGTAACAGGGTATCGGAATAATTGGAAAAAGGAAATACTCCCAAAATAAAGTTACAGGCAACAAACCGGGTTATACAGACCGCTCCATATTCCTTCCCACATGCGGCTATAATTGGACGTCTGGACTAAGCCGCGCAGATTCTGTCGGTTCCTACTGGTCCGGTTCATTGGATGATCATTGGCCGTATGACGCCGTAATCCTCTATTTTGATGAAGATAGTTATTCTGTCTTTGTGGATGACCGATGCAGCGGAATTCCAGTCCGTCCGGTATATCCAAAATAATTACTATATTTGCACATTGGATTAAGCCTTACAAGTATGAGAAAAGTCCTTTCCACCCTGTTTATGATTGCATGGTCAATATCGGCCTTTTCCAGCAGTACATATTGGATACCGTTTTTTTCACCTGGTTGGCTTATGGGTACAACCGTAAAAGGCGTAGTCCTGGATCAGGAAGATTGCTTTTATGGCCCGTATAAGAATAACACCATATTCACAATAAAGGTCTTGGACGATTTTGGTCAGGGCTTTCCAGATACAATCAAAGTAATGCATCATTTTTGGTATTGGGTTGAGGACGATCCGGAATATCAGCAAGAACTACAAGCCACAGGGACAAAAATAAGTTATAGCATAAAAAAAGGAAAGAAATATTTCTTTGCTATTTATAGTGAAGATGATGAAGTTTATAACATTATGCGTTATTTCCGTATTAAGTATGGGAGGACATATTGCAGCGATGGGTATTTTACAAAAGAGAAAGAAGAGAAGCATAAATTGGGAATGTCCGTCATGCGCTTTAATAGGATGTATCGTAAGGCTTTAAAGGAAATACTCGATTTTGTAGACCTTGGGTTGAGCGTTAAATGGTCCTCTGCCAATGGTAACAGAATCGTTTATTATGCATGGGGAGAAACCGAATTTCATACACCGTTTGACTGGTCAACCTACCAATTATGTAAAGGTTCTGCAACAACACTCACCAAGTACTGTACAGATAGTATATATGGTTATCAAGGCTTCACTGATGGACTGACAACGCTAAAACCTGAGGATGATGTAGTTCATATTAGCTTGGGTGATAGTGGACGTATGCCTACAAAAGCCGAATTCCAGGAACTGATAGACAACTGTACCTGGACCTGGACCACTAGGGATGGTTTTTTAGGATATAAGATAACAAGTAAAAAACGCGGTTATAAAGGTCGTTCTATATTTTTGCCTGTTACCGGCAATAGCAATAGTATAGATCCTCCTAAAGACGTAATAGGTTGTTATTGGTCAAGCTCGCTCGACTCAATAACTCCAGACAACGCATGGATGTTATATTTTGACAGTAATAGTATTTGTCTCCGAAATGTCTCCCGTTGTACCGGAATGTTCATGTGTCCCGTATGTGAGTAAAAAAACTATCCAAATAAGACAAGGACCGCCAATGCCCCAAAGCATCGGCGGTTCTTTAATTTACAGAGTAAGAGTCCTATTCCCCCTCCGGCTCAATCTCCTCCAGATAAACCACCAGGTCCAAATCCTCATAAACGTCAATGGTCCTGTGGTCACCGTCAAAGTGCCGGTCATCGCTCCATTCCACAATACGCCAGCCCGGAGTAGGTGTAACGTCCAGCTCCACACTGTCCTCATAGTGGGCTGCCTCCACGCACCCCGTTACGCCAAATGTCACGCTTTTCAAGAAAACCGTAACGCCGCGTTACGTAACAAAAACCAAAAACAGCCATAATGGGGGATGTTGAACGCTGTTTATCAGCACCTAAAAGACAAGAAACTAATATGATAGACGATATGGATTATTTAGAGTACAAGGGCTATAAGGGCAGTGTTGAATATAGTAAAGAGGATGATTGCCTGTGTGGTAAGGTTCAGGGCTTGAACAAGGCGCTGATTCTGTATGAAGGACAGACTTTGGATGAATTGAGGAAGGATTTTGAGAAGCACGCTTCTGTGCTATGAAATAAACATGAATTACCAAATCACGTCCCATTATCACTTGAACACTTTAGCCCGTTTAGCAGTCTCTGTTATACCTCCGGGGCCAGAGATAACCTCACGTCCCCACCATGTAGGTGTCTTCCAGTCATCGGGGCTTACCAGGTCAAGCCACTGGTTGGCGGCGTTGTTTCCTGTCCAGGACCAGGGCATGTAGCCGTATTTAAGTTTGTTGCATGTCTCAAGAATAACGCGGTGGTCGACCTTACAGCCAAGATTGTTGTTGCCATTGTCACTGTTGTAGCCAAACTCACCCACAATGACAGGCAGCTTCAGCTTGTGGCACGCCTTAAGGTCGTTCCTTATCTTGTCGGGATCATTCCACGAACCGTACATGTGGACTGAAAGCAGAATGTTGTGCAGAGGGTCAGCCTTTATCAAGTCATTCCCCCTTTCAATGAACGGGGTTATGTTCTGGCCCCATCCGGGAGCGTCAACCACAATTGTAGTTACATATCCTGCATCACGCATGGTCTTTACGGCGGCTGTGTAGCTGTCCAGCCAATGGTCACTACTCACCTGATGGTCACCCCATTCGTTGGCTATGTTCAGTAGCAGGTATCTTTCATATTTCCTGAGCATGGCTGTCCTTGCAGGCTGTGAGTACCATTCGGCCATAGCCACAAGACGCTCTTTCTGTGGGCTTCCTGTCACGTCATGCAGCTCAACCATGGGTATCATCTGCAGCTCTATGCACCTGTTGATTATTCTTTCCAGCTCCTGGTCATTGCCTCCGGTCTGCCAAACTATGCGTACAGTATTGCATCCCACAGCGCTAATTTGGTCAAGAGCATCGTAAGCCTTCTGTCCGAACCATGCATGGGGATTATTCATACCCTTAATCACGAAAGCTTTGCCATAGGCATCAATCAGCTTATGCTTGCGGGTTGTGAAACTCTGGGCATTAATGCTTATTGCCGTCACCATAAGCAACAGTATCAGACACAGTCTCCTGAAGGATATATTCCGTTTATTCATTATGAGGGAATTTTGTGTGAAATTGGGGACAGTCCCCTTTTCCACATTTTATCTTATCTTGAAGTAATCAAGTAACGCTTTATAATTGTCCTGTGCCGAAAGGCAAGTATCCATAAGATAACCATTAATGTGTCCCCACTCTCTTAAGCCTCTGTAATAGAAGAGTTTGAGCTCCTCAGTAATTATGAATGGAACTATTTCGTTTGCCAGGCATTCCTTGAACATAATCAGTCTTCCAACCCTACCGTTTCCATCCTGGAACGGATGGATAACCTCAAACTTTTGGTGAAGGTCAATAATGTCCTCCAATGTCTTGACAGGCTTTTCGTTGTACGCAGAGAGTAGTGCTTTCATCCTTGTATGGACCTCTTCCGGAGGGCAGGTAGCATTCCCTCCCACCTCATTAGGCAACTTTTTATAATCTCCCACATTGAACCAGGACTTGTCGCTATCAGATGTACCGGTTTTAAGGATTCTGTGTATTTCCTTGATGAAAGGCTCGGAAAGTTTTTCATCGGCCCTATCTATGATTAGGTCTATGCAGCGAAAGTGGTTGGTTGTCTCAATGATATCATCAACATTAATACTCTCGTCAGTAATACCTATTGTATTTGTTTCAAAGATAAACCGGGTCTGTTCATGCGTCAGACGGCTCCCCTCTATATGATTAGAGTTATAGGTCAGGTCAATCTGGGTCCGATGATAGATTCCGCCGCTGATCCTGCCCTCCTTCTCCTCACGCAGGCGTTTCAGCAAAAGGCTTGCTTTCAGTTTACCTTTACGTGGCAACGGGGCATCGGCAGGAATATTCCATGTCTTTCCCACAAGCACAGCCCCATCAATCTTACCTGTCGCACACCAGTTCCTGACAGTACGCTCCGGGAGATCATGTTGCTGAGCATATTGGCTAACAGATATCAGTTCCATATTTATCGGCAAAAAACTCGAGTAAATCGGATACAAATATAGCGTTTTTTTGCCGATATCGGCAAGAATCTAATAAGTGTCTGTTAAGTTATTGAAATTATATGCTTACCTTTGCCGGCAACAATAATCCTAATTCTATCCACAATGAAGAAAGCCTTGTTTTCAATCCTGTGCGCAGCGCTTCTGACAGCATGCACAAATGGTTCCCGTGAGTTTAGCAATCCCCAGTCTTATGCCGATAATACCTGTGATTGGCAGAAAGAACTGCGTGTCACGCACGTGGAGTTTACCGATACGGCTACAATACTGACATTCTTCTATCAGACACATCAGCCGTTTTTCTCTATCAGCATCGGTATGCAGACTTACCTTTCCGATGAACGTGACCGCCATTACAAGGCACTATTCATGGTAGAGCATGCTCTGGGTGAATACTTCCCTTCAGGCCCGGATGGCACATATTTCCACGTTGGTTTTGAGCCTCTGCCCAAAGGCACCAAGGTATTTGACATGATAGAGGGCGTAGGCCGTAACTTCTTCAAGATAGTGGGAATACATGATTCCGGATATCATCCTGCCAAGCCTAAGTTCAGCCGCCGCCAGCTTAAGGAAGCAGAACAGGTACGCCGCGACATTTTCAAATCCGGTCCTGTTACATTGCGTGGAACCATAGCAGGGTATGACATCAATGACGGCTTCCAGACATACCAGATGCACTATTCATATTATGACCAGGATGATCACGGTACCGTTGCATTGGACATAGACCGTACCGGCCATTTTGAATATTCATTTGATGTAGAAAACACACTTGGCGCAGCCATAGTTGACCATAAAAGCAACTGGCATAATTTCATAGCGCAGCCGGGCGATACTCTTGACATCACATTCTACAAGGATGGTTCGACCAGTTTCATGTTGTCCGATGGCCGCCCGTATCTGCTGCGCAATTATGACCGCATCCCTTCCGGTTTACGTCCGTTTGATACACAGAAATTCCAGGTTGGTGACTCTGTTGATTTTCAGGGTGTTCAGGCCTATGCCTTTGAGTGTAAGGCCAAGGCTAAGGACTATGTCAATTATGTTGCTGCCAAGTATCACCTGACTGCCTTTGAGTATGAATACGCATCAATTATGATGGAGAATGACATACTTGAAGGCTTCCTTGACTACCGTATGGATGTAAATGATGCTTGGATGAGTTATTTGAGTCAGACAGAATCACCGGATTACAGTGTCGTAAGGCAGATGCAGGAGGCGTCAGGTAAGATTGTCAGGGATCCTGACAGTTATGCCTTCCTTGCTGATTTTACCGCCAATGATTCTCTGATGATGGTCATGCCTCATCAGTGGCCCATATTCAACCGCTACAAGTTTGACGGTGCATACCGGGCATCGGAACCTAACTTGGATTCATTATATATGCAGATGGATTATGCATCATATCGGTCGTTCCAGACACATCTGTATGATTCAATCCATCTGGCCAATGACATGAAAATATTTGGTTTGTCAGAGCCTACTCTGTTTGGCAAGTTGTGCATGATGCAGGATATAGAGTATCATCTTAAAGACCTTAATGATGAGTTGATGGACAGTACGGACTCTTACAGGGAAAACTTCCTGTTGTCATACCTTGAGGGGGAAAAGAATCTTATAAATGATCCTGTCCTTGGGGCTCGTGTAGATAAGGTGTATCAGGCGTTCCTGCGCAAGCAGGCACCGTATTGGGAAATCCCCGAATGCCGCGGTAAGCAGGTGCTTGACAAGATATTGGCCAACTATCCGGGCAAGTATGTCTATATAGACTTCTGGTCAACCGGTTGCGGACCCTGCGTAGCCGGCATAAAGGGTTTGTTTAATTATGGCCGCAATCTGATGACCGGCACCTTTGACAACTTTGCTCTGGTATTCATAACCAGTGATCCGGAACAGGCCTATGAACCCTTCCGTCAGGAGTGGCTTGAGGGAGCCCAGAGCTACCGCATATCACAGGATGATTACAATGCACTGGCCGGTCTGTTCAACTTTTCGGCCATACCGCACCACGAGATGATCACTCCTGATGGTCTGGCTATCACCGATGTGGTTGAGATGTTAGGCATCAATCCTAATGACCCCGAGGGCAAGAACAACAAATAGGGTAAACTTTCCGCACTCCAACGCCTGGGTATTATCCGATGACACCGAGGAGGCAATAATGCAATGCGTCCTTTAAGGCGCCGCAACTGGAAACAGAACAAAAGGGGTCAGACCCCAATTGTATCAGTGCGCGTAATCTTCCTCGCTATTCTTGCAAATACCAGGGATAATCCCTTAATTTGCAACACTAACCCTTTTCTAACAGTTATGAAATCAGATTCTAAAAGAGACATCTATATGATCAGCATCATCATGCTGGTTGTGGCTGTAGGCATTTTCCTTTTAGCTCTAGCCTCCCATAGAGCAAACCTTGTCGCTGTACCATGCGGAATTATGGCCGCGGCAAGCATCATCTGGATGATTGTTTTCAGCCCCAGCAACAGACTGGATTCATTGAAACCATCAACCAAAAAGACAATCTACAGAATCAGTTTCTTCTGTATGATTGCATCTATAGTAGTTCTTATTGCTGCCATACGTTACTCATACATGGCAGATACAGATATTGTAGCAAAAATCTTCAGCGCCTTAACTATTATCAGTGCTGTCGTTCTCGGTTTCTTCCGCCGCTATAAAAGCCAGTGGCAAGAAAACAAGGATCCTCAATCCAAACAAGAATAGTCCAGGCAACTGCGCTGAACGGTGTAAGGACGAACCTTTGTGTTAGCCACAGCCACATGAGCGGGATGCTTGGCGTACGCCTTCAGAGCCTCATAGCTCTCCAGCGTGCTGTCCAGCATGACATCGGCGTTTGATGAATCCAGACGTCCGTCAATCTGCACCTTTACATCAATCAGTCCGGGAACCTTTCCAACCAGCCCCTCCAAACCCTCTTTGATACCGGCCTTTACGGCCTTCTTCTCTACTTCCGATAACTCCGGATTCAATGTCCACAGAATAATATGCTTTACCATACTTGATTTGCTTTTTACAAAAGTACTCATTTCAAATAATCCCGCAAGTTGATTGATCCGGCCTCACTCTCAATATTCAGCGCCGGAACAAACTCCACCATTCTTGTTGAGCCGCTCTTCTTGTCAACGTAGAAATATGTAAACGCGCCCGTATAACTGCGGAAAACCACCTTGTACTCCGTCTCCGTGCTGTCGCCCATAGCCACATACATTATGGAGGGATTATCCTGTGCCGCGCTCCAGTCAAACTCACTATGGCAATAATTGCTAACCCCCTCAACCGCCATCCGGGCCGATATGACATCAGTCTTACTCTTACGGCATCCGCCCAACAGCAGCATTATTATGGCCGATACAAAAACGATGCGTCTCATTGATTTGCTCATAAGGCAAAGATAGCAAAAATGTCTTCTTCGCTCGGCACGGGCTACCCGTGAAGTGAACCCCAAAAGTTAGACAAAAAACTTTTGTGGTTCACTTCAAACGCGTCATTTTGTGTCAATTTTTAATCAGAGGATGATTTCAATCTTTGCGGTCTCGCCTGCCTTGAATGTGTACTGGACATGGTCGCCGTCCTTGGTCAGCTCCTTGCCATTCACAAGGATGCGGCAGCCTTCCCGGCGGTTCCTAAGCGTCAGGGTCTGGGCCTGATTGGAGGTGATGGAGGCACGGATACCCTTCTCGTCCCAGTCCATATGATTAAGCTTGGCAAAGGTATACAGCCATACGCCGTCAATGGCACCGTTCATCAAGTTGTCGGGCATGACCGGCAGGAATTCCACTGTGCCGGGCTCGCTGAAGACACACATCTCAACCAGGAACGCCGGGACAGCGCCAGTCAGATCCGGGAATACGCCCCTGTATGGGAAGTGGCTGGTCTGCAGCGTGCGGCGGACAAAGCCGTGGTTGAGTAGCTGGCTAAGGTTCTGCTCGGCTTCTTCCATGTCTTTCAGACGGATGGCCGTGAAGGCACGGTGGATGATGCCATGGGCAGAATCGTCCTGCTGGGCGCGCTTGCGGTTGGAGATTATGATGGCTTCAGACAGCTCGGGGTCCTTTTCGGGTGTGACCGCGCGGCCGGGCCATACGTCATAATGGTGGGACACGTGGCGGTGGTTGTAGTTCTCCTCGATAGTTGGCCAGGCCCATTCCTTCAGGCCGCCGTCCAGGTCTAGGAGATAGGTTGGAAGGTCTGCCAGCTGGGCCTCCCAGTGAGGGATGTTGTCTTGCTCGATGCCAAGTGTCTTGCAGCCATCAATCAGGTTCATCAGGATCTCGCGGCAGATGGCTATATCCATGACAGAGTTGATCCTGGTAGGATTTCTGTCTCTGCTGGTGACTGTCTCATAGCCGGGATTCGGGGTCGGGTTCTCCGGAGAGAAGGACGGATAGAAGATGACCTTGCCGTCAGGGCCACGGTCACACGCGTAATCCTCGTAGAACAGGGCCATTTCCTTGTAGGCCGGAATCACACGGGTGCGCAGGAATTCCTTGTCTCCTGTAACGAGGTAATAACCCCAAAGCTCGTTGTAAATCCAACCCAGGACACCTGTAAAGCCGTAATGCGGATAGGTGTGCGAGAAATGATAGTACAGGCCGGAATTCGGGTCGCAGTGGACGCTGGCCAGCAGGCCGCGGGCACCGTAGAGCAGCTGTGCGTTGGTGCGGAAGTCATCGAACTTGGTTTCGTAATACTTGAAATACACGTCCATCTCGTCAAAGAGGCCCGTGTTGTTACCCGCGCATACCTGAAGGTTAGTGTTGATGTTGTGCTGACCCGTAAAAGGAGGAATATACTTGCCAGTCTCGTAAATCTGGAAGAATCGGCCCATGTCATAGAGTTTTTCCAGCAGGGCGGGATCCAGCTCGTTCCTGCTGTGGGCCCGCCGGAGCAGTTCCTCGCCGGAAAGCAGCATGTCCTGGTCGGGGCTAAGATGGATACGGGAACGGTCCATGCGTTGGCCCATGTACTTTTCGTTGCCTTTGAGCAGCTTGTCGAAATCGACCTTCATGGCCATCAGTCCGTCACGGATGGGCTTGACGCATTCAAAGGTGAAGTCACTTTCAAACCTCTCTATCTTAGCGACGACCGTCAGACCGTCCGCGCCGGAAATGTGCATACCTCTTTCGGTCTTATTCATAGTGCCGCCTTTGGGCAGGAAGCGGATGACCACGGCGTAGCCTTTTTGGCCGAATTCCGGATTGTACGCTGTGGCCAGAGTGATCACACCGTCCTCAATATTAAGCTGGTGGGTGCTGCCGTTCAATCTTGGCAGTTGCATCTCCACGTCCAGGTCCAGCTGTCCCTTGGGCGCAGTGAAGCGGTTCACGGTGACGTCGCCGTCATAGGCACAGAAGCATTCGTTACGGAAAGAACCGCGCGCATCGGTCCACATGGAGGTAATCATGCCGTTCTGCATGTCCAGGAAGCGCAAATAGTCCCGGGTATCGGGCTGCTCCGGACGGCGGAATCTGAGCGTGAAGGCTGTGTGTCTGGACGGTCCGCCTACGGGGTACAGAATATCGTTGTCAAAATTCATGTACTTTTCAAAGCCGGCCTTTTTCTGGGCCTCGTCCACAAGGGCGTTCGCCTCATTCGGCTTGCCCTCCAGCAGGAGTTGGCGGATGCGTGGCAGGTAGGGGCGCAAGTCTGGAGGCAGGGGAGTCTCTGCCCATTTGGGCTCATAGAGCATCTCATGGGTATAGGTCACCACATCGTTATAGGGCTGACCGGAAGTCTGGATGCGTAGTGTGCCGCTGCCTGTGATGAAATTGTCCGATGACTCTCCCGCGGGGGCGATAGAGCAGATATTGTGTTTGGGCAGGATGGCGGAGCGCTTCTCCACCGGAATATATGGGATGGAATACTCGAGCTTTTTGGTTTCTATCTTAGCATAACTCTCATCCGGGTTGTTCTGATAGCCCTTAGAGCTGGTGGTCACCATCGCAATGCAGAAAAATGTGAAAAATGTAATTGACTTTCTCATAGCTGAAATAAGGTTAGTTCAACGAAAAATAAACCGAGCATAAAGTTACTGAATTTATTTGTATTGCAGACGATTTCTGCCATTATTTTGACCACAAACGCCGCAATACGGATTGTTTCCTAATTAGTAGTATTGGGATAAAAGAACACTGCCGGTGTGCCGGAACTCAGCAACAATGTCATAGTCGCGGTTGGCCACCAGAGTACGCGGGTTGGCCGTGTTGCCATCACTCCAGCGCACAAACTCGTAGTTCTCACTGGCCGGTACTGCAGTAAGCTGAATCTCCTCACCGCGGTCAAACGTTCCGCAGTCCACATCATTCTCGCTCACAATGTTGCCAAATCCGTAAACATTAGCGTTCCAGAACAGGTCATAGCTGCTACGTATGGCCACAAACACCGCAGTCAGGCTCACATCGCCGTTCATCACCACATCACGCTCCGGATTGTGGTTGTCCGGCTCATCCTCCCAGTACAAAAGGGGTCTGACCCCAATTGTACTAAAAAAAATGGTACAAAAGGGGTCTGACCCCAATTGTACCAATTGTACCAATTGTACCGTTTATGAGTCAGAGCGTCTCCTCAAAGAACTGCTTCATCTTCTGGGCGTAGGGAACTCCATAGCGGACAAAGGTGTTCTTGGTGCCCTGATCGGGTTTCCAGTCAAAGAAGGCGTGGCTGGCTCCGTCCACTATATGGAGTTCGGCTCTCTGGCCTGCGGCTTTAAGACTCTCCACGTATTTCTCCATGGGGGCGCGCTGTACGGTGCGGTCCTGGGTGCCCAGCACAAAGAACTGCGGTGCCTTGCGCTTGGCGGCCTGCGGTATGTTGGCATCGGGAGTTATGGCGTTCTGGCCGGCGGGATCCAGATCGGCCACGAATCTCTGCAGGCTCTGCAGGTCAAACACTCCGTAGCTGGGTGCAGCGGCCTTGATGGACTTGGTAAGCTGCTTGCGGGCTTTATTTATGCTCATTCCCTTAGGCATATAGGTGGGCTTGAACTCAAACACGCCCTCCTTCCGGCCGAATCCGCCGTCACCAATCAGGTCAACCAGGTCAATCATGCAGGCCGACAGATGACCGCCGGCGCTGTCACCGGTTACGCCTATCCTTTTGGGATTGATTCCGTATTCCTTTGCATGTTGGCGTATATGCAGTATGGCTCCGTAGCAGTCCTCTATGAGCTGGTTCATGGTGTTGGCTGTGGCATCACCGTCACGTGTACCAATCCATCGGTAGTCTATGCTGGCCACCACGAATTTGCCGTCTTTGATCAGTTCACGGGCCAGGCCGCGCATGATATTCTCATCGTTCGATGACCAGCCGCCACCATGTATTATCACTATGCAGGGCAGGTTTCTGGCTCCATCGGGGATGAATACGTCATACTTGAGCGGTTTAACGCCAGGTTTGGCATATTCTACATCCTCTATGGTACGATAGCCCTCAAAACGGGATGATTCTATGATTGATGCGCCTATGCTCATGTCGTTGTCCACCTTTACCTGGAACTCCTGTTTCATGGACTCCTTGTATGTGGGGTAGAACATATCCCTGTCGGTTGACAGCCAGTAGCCGCTGTCAAATGACCATCCTGAATCGGTCACCTGAACCTTTACGTTCAGCACGGTTCCGGTGCTCACGCGACCATCGGCCGGAACAGCAGGCGTTACCGTTACGCTGCCGTGTGCAGGTTGGTCAATACGAACCCTGTAACTCTCTTGTGCGGATGATGCGACACATACGGCCATTGCCGCCAAAACAGATAGTAATGTGACTTTTCTCATAAGGCAATATGTTATTTTCTAAATAGCAGGGGAGCAAACTCGTAGAGGCTGCGGCGCCAGGTCTGCCATTCGTGGGCTGTAAGCGGTGATTCGTAATAGACGGCGTTCAGTCCCTGCGCTTTCAGGTCGCTGACCGTCTCCTTGGGAGCCTGGCCGCGCGGATTCTCAACCTCACGGCTTCCGTAGCTTATAAAGGTGAGCTTGTTCTCCTTCCTGAACTCAGGATGCTGCTCCATATCCTGGACCGATATCACTCCGCCGCTGAATATGCCTATGTGTGAGAATACGCCCGGAAAGTTAAGGCTGATGCTGCGTGTCTGCATGCCGCCCATAGAGAGGCCGGCCAGGGCCCGATGAGCGGCATCGGGAACGGTACGGAAATGTGAATCTATATAGGGAATTACATCTTCAATAAGTATTTTGGGGAACAGGGTGTTGGCATTGTTCATAAGGGTTCCGAAACCGGCGTTATCGGCACGGTGTGAGATCTCGCCGTTCTCCATGACGATGATGAAGGGCAGGCTCTTGCCGTCGGCTATCAGGTTATCCATGATGAAACCGCAGCGTCCCTGTCGGCTCCAGCCGGTCTCGTTCTCAGTGTATCCGTGCTGCAGATAGAGAACAGGATATCGGGTGGTATAATCGGCATCATACTGAGGCGGGGTATAGACAAACACGTGACGCAGGCCGCCGGTGGCATCGGAGTGGAAATAAAGTTCACGAATCTGGCCGTGAGGCACGTCACGCAAAGCATATTTGTAGTCATCGTGTGCCGGAATCTCAATCTGTGTGCATTCGGCACCTGATCCGTAAAGGAAACGGCTGGCGGGGTCTGGCACATTGGCGCCGTCTATCACAAGCCCGTAATAGTGGTTGCCTTCATCCAGCGGGTCACTCTGTCCCATCCAGTACCCCTTATCATCCTTGGTCATGGGGTAGTTGATGCCGTTTATCTGCAGGAACACCTCATGTGCGCCCGGAGCCAGAATGCGGCCCCGCACGATACCCTGAGAATTTACCATAGGGTACTCCTGCCCGTACTGGTTGGTTGACATACTCTTGAAATCCTCCTTGACTTGCTGAGCTTGAGCCTGTGCCGTCAGACTCAATGCTACTCCTATTAACGCTATACCTATCCTATTCATATCGCATCAATTTTAGATTCTGCTTGCTCTACCCTATTGCTTATACTGGACCTGCTCAGGCTGGACCTTGCTATAGAAAGCAGCTGTCTCACGGGCATTATATACCTCCGGCACAGCATAAAGCTCAGGCAGATTGAATGACTTGAGCGTGGCCAAGTACTTGTCGGGATCCTTTTGCGGAAGCAGGAACGGCTTGCCAACCGTACCGTCCGGGCCTATAAAGGCAATGTATGGACGGCCATATACCAGATCGTCACGTTTTGAGGCAAACACTACCCAACGGCTGTTGCTGCTCCAGCTGTGATAGGTGTCGGCACCGAATGCGTTTATATCCTGCAAAATATCTACTTTTCTTGTCTGCAGGTCAATCAACCATAGTTCACTCTCCTTATGCCAGACAGGGAAAGTTCCGTAACTGGCCGCAGTGGCCATGAGCCAATGTCCGTCAGGGGATGCCTTAAGATGGCTGAACGACAGATTATCACCGGCCGGTATAATGGTTATAACCCTGTCGCCCATACGGCCGGTCTCGGGGTCAAACTGCACTACCGCTATGTCATAATGCATTTGGGCAATGCTGTCGGGCTGTGCATGATGTGCGGCGCGGCAGAAGAATATGGTTCTGCCGTCGGCCGAAAAACAGGGGAATGTCTCCTGATACTCACTGCCGCTAGTGGCCGGACTGTCGGTTACGGTCAGATTGTCAAAGTCAACCACCACCAGGTCACTCCTCTTGTCATAGACCTCCATCCTAAGGTCAACGCGGCTATGGATGGCAAATGTGATATCGGCAGTAGTAAAGACTCCGTAGCGACCGTCGGCCGATATGTCACCATATACCGTGTTACCGGTCTGCTCTGTCCTTGTGTTAAGTTTAACGGTCTTGCCGTTGCGGTTCAGTATGGTTCCTCCCTTGGCTCCGCGCAGATGCATGAACGATGTTCCGTTGCGGTTAGAGGTATGGCAGTTCATGCAGCATTTTTCCGCATTGCGGTTATCACCCAGCAACCTGGTGCTGAAACTTGTCAAGTCACGCTGCTCTATCTGAATGCCGCTCCACACCTCGTAAGCCGGTTCTATCAGACGGTAACTCATGTATCTGTCTATGGGATCGGCCATAACCGTCCAACTGAAAGAGGTGCAAAGACCCGGGGAGCCATGAACTCCGCGGGCATTGACCTGAACGTTAAGGATGCCGCCCTTCTCTGCCTCAAGCATGGAGTGCCAGCGTTTGACCGGAAACTTGACAAGCCCCTTGTGACCCTTGAACCTGTACTCTCCGGCCAGACCCTTTACCGTTACGTCTATACGTCCGGAGCCTGCTACCCTGAAATTGAGCGGCGCGATATTACACGGTATCGTAACGTCGCTGTAATCCGGAAACATGCCGCTGCCGGTATTGGCCACTCTGTTTGCGCAGGCAGTCAGCAGCAATGACGTTATAGCCAATATGATTATCCTGTTTCTCATCTCCTGTCTTCTGATGTATTGAACCTGACTGCCATGATATAATGCCAGTATGTTCCCATAGCCTCAGTGGTTATTGACGTCTGGGGGTTGGCTGATTTGGCTCTGGCTTCAAGCAGATTCATATATGAATCAACTGTTTTCTGTGATATGTGATATTTCCCGATAGTCTCCATGAGTGACTCTCTGGAATCTACACTGGTAAGTAAGGCCTGTTCATATAATTCCGGTACTGTCACCATACGGTCCAGCCCGTCAAGGTAATACCTGTCATACAGATTCCTGAAAGAATTGATGTTCTTGTCCAGAAGATATGAGCAGAGCAAATAATCAATGGCGGTCTTGTTATATGGTGATTCCGATGCTATTATGGAGAGTGCACCCTTTATGTCTCCCTGCGCATAGAACCGGTCATTGTCCAAAGTTCCGGCACGCCATTTAAGATACTGTTCCGGAATATTATCCGCCTCAATGCAGTCCAGGAGTTCTGCCGCCCATTTACGATGGTTCCGGGTACGCATCAGGATGTTCAGATACTTGCGGGCTACGTCATAATCGGCCGTTACAACGGCAATTTCAGCCAGACGGCGTAGCATACGGGTTGAGTAGTGTCCCGGCATTACAGTCTGTGCCAAAAGGGCGCAGTCCGTTGCATCAGAGACATTGCCCATCTCAAGCAGCGCATCGGTATAATAAATCATTGAGAAGTAGGGGTCACCCTGTCCGGTAGAAAGGAACAGTATGTCCGATGACCTGCCCCATCCGCCCTGGAGCAACCCTTCGGCCAGTTTTCCCTGACGGGCGTTACAGAGATTCCAGTAATAGTCGCTGTACATGTTGCGGTCCTTGTATCTGGTTGATGAGGCCATCCTTTTTACTTCATCCCACTCATTATGGTAGGCAAGTGTTCCTATCTTGACCACGCTTTCCAGGTTTCTGTCAGATACCGTATCCGACAGGGGGATTAACAAAGCCGAAAATGTCGATAACATGACAGCCTTCCAACGGTTCTCCATGAACCTGTAATAAGTAAGGGATACTGCAACGGTTAACAGAACCAGGAACGGCTGCAGTATGAGCAACGCCGTTGCGGGAATGATATAACCGGGACATACCGGCCAGATAAGCGTCTGCATGAATGTCAGGTTATAAAACCTTCCGCATATCATCATCAGGGCAAGCCCGGCCACAAGACTGATTACAGGAACTGCACCTTTCTTTCTTTGCATAAAACCCAGTAGAAGGGCCAATGTCAGAGCATGACCGCCGGCAAGGACAAACATTACCGGGATAGAGAGGCCATATATCAGACAACTGTATTCTGAGTCTTTGATGCGTGCCAGAGCGCATGCAGTCCATATGGAAAGGACCAGACCTACTGTGGCTGATACCGGGTAATTGGGAAACGGTATGAAATAGTATTCCAGCAAGACAGGCAGCATGAGCAGGATAAGGCAGAGCGGGCGTCTGGGTTCAGCCCTCCTGAAGAACTCTGCAAGACCCGCCAGTATTGCTATGAAAAGCAAAAAACTCAACACGGCCCCCACCCTTCCGTTTGAATAGAACTGTGTAAGCCAGTCGCCGGCTATGGAGCTGATCACGGCCGGATTGGAGAGATACCACTCCATCCTGTCAGCACCAAGCATGAATATGCCTATCTGCTCCTTGAATTCCAATCGGTACGGTGCCCTGACTGCCAGCAGCAACAATAGGGCCAGCAATAACAGCATCGCAAACAAAAAATCCAGACTTCTGCTTTTTCTACTCATGATCCTCACTATTGTAATTGCAAACTTAAGCAAAAAAAGCGTCAGTTACGGGGATTTTATCTACTTTTGTGTTTTGCAACGCACGCGCGCACACACGATGGCAGGAAAACTCTATCTGGTACCCACGCCGGTGGGAAATCTTGAGGACATCACCTTGAGGGCATTACGCATCCTTAAGGAGGTGGACCTTATACTGGCCGAGGATACCCGTACCAGTTCCGTCCTTCTCAAGCACTATGACATTCATAAGCCGCTGCAGTCACACCACAAGTTCAACGAGCATGAGACATCGGCCGCTATGGCTAACCGTATTATGGCGGGTGAGTCTGTGGCACTGATAAGCGATGCGGGTACGCCGGGCATATCGGACCCCGGGTTCATGCTGGTAAGGGAGTGCGTGCAGCAGGGTGTTGATGTGGAGTGCCTGCCGGGCGCCACGGCATTCGTGCCGGCGCTGATTGACTCGGGTCTGCCTTGCGACAGGTTCCTGTTTGAGGGTTTCCTGCCACAGAAAAAGGGCCGACAGACGCGCATCAACGCTCTTAAGGACGAACCCCGCACCATAGTGTTCTACGAGTCTCCGTTCCGCCTGGTCAAGGCGCTGGAGCAGTTTATAGAGGCTTATGGTCCGGAGCGCCCCGTTGCAGTCTGCCGCGAAATATCCAAGGTGCATGAGGAGTGCGTGCGCGGCAGTTTGAGTGAAGTACTTGCTCACTTCAAGGCCCACGAGCCCAAGGGTGAGATTGTTATTGTTTTAGCTGGCGCTAAAAATTGAGAATTGAAAATTGAGAATTACGGCTACGCCGTTTAAGATAAATGAAAGAAGAGTTCCAAGTCATAACCGAAAAGAAAGCCGAGACCGCCATACTGGTAGGTATCATAACGCAGGATCAGGACGAGCGCAAGACAACGGAGTATCTTGACGAGCTGGAGTTCCTGGCCGATACCGCCGGCGTGCGCGTGATGCGCCGTTTCACGCAGAAGATACCCCAGGCTCTTGCCGCCACATACGTAGGTAAGGGTAAGCTGGAGGAGATGCGTGACTACATCAAGCGCATGGAGGATATGGAGAACGAGGTGGGCATGGCTATCTTTGACGATGAACTCACCGCCAAGCAGATGTCGGCCATAGAGGGCGTCCTTGGAGTCAAGGTTCTGGACCGCACATCACTGATACTTGACATCTTTGCAATGCGAGCCCAGACAGCCCACGCCAAGACTCAGGTTGAGCTGGCGCAATACCGCTATCTGCTGCCCCGACTGCAGCGAATGTGGACTCACCTGGAGCGTCAGGGCGGTGGATCCGGCGCCGGTGGCGGAAAGGGTTCGGTAGGTTTGCGCGGACCTGGCGAGACCCAGCTTGAAATGGACCGCCGAATCATTACCAAACGCATAAGCTGGCTCAAGGAGCAGCTGGCTGATATAGACCGCCAGAAATCAACAATGCGCAAGAACCGCGGTCGTCTTATCCGCGTTGCGCTGGTAGGTTACACCAACGTGGGTAAGTCCACCCTTATGAACCTGCTCTCCAAGAGCGATGTGTTTGCTGAGAATAAACTCTTCGCAACACTGGATACTACAGTTCGCAAGGTTGTGGTAGATAACCTGCCGTTCCTTCTGTCAGACACCGTAGGATTCATACGCAAGTTGCCCACAGACCTTGTGGAGTCATTCAAATCCACGCTTGATGAGGTCCGTGAAGCAGACCTCCTGATACACGTTGTGGATATATCGCACCCCGACTTTGAGGACCAGATGAAGGTGGTTGACAAGACTCTGGCCGACCTTGGTGCCGGCGAAAAGCCAATAATCGTGCTCTTTAACAAGACCGATGCCTACACCTGGATAGAGAAAGAGGCCGATGACCTTACTCCCGCCACACGTGAGAACATCACCATGGAGGAGTTGCAGCGCACCTGGATGGGCCGCCTGAACGGCGAGTGCCTGTTTGTATCGGCACTCAAGAAGACAGGCATTGAGAATATGCGAAAAGTACTATACGACAGAGTAAAGCAGTTGCACGTACAAAAGTACCCCTACAACGATTTCCTCTATCCCGATACCGAATAACACATTGGGGACGGTTCTCTTTGTGTGCGCGCACAAAGAGAACCGTCCCCAATGTGTTCCAGAAAAAAGGAATAAACTAAAATAAAAAACGATGGCAAATTTCAAGTATGCGCCCATGTTCCAGTTGGGCAAGGACGAGACAGAGTACTATCTGCTCACCAAGGATTACGTAAGCGTAAGCGAGTTTGAAGGCAAACCCATTCTGAAGGTTCAGAAGGAGGGTCTGACCAAGATGGCCAATGCCGCATTCCGTGATGTAAGCTTCCTGCTGCGCCGCTCACACAACGAGCAGGTTGCCAAGATTCTGCGTGACCCCGAGGCATCAGACAACGATAAGTATGTAGCACTGACATTCCTGCGCAACGCCGAGGTATCGGCCAAGGGCAAGCTCCCTCTTTGCCAGGATACCGGTACCGCCATCATCCACGGTGAGAAGGGCCAGCAGGTCTGGACCGGATTCTGTGATGAAGAGGCTCTGTCAGAGGGCGTTTACAAGACCTACACCGAGGAGAACCTGCGCTACAGCCAGAACGCTCCTCTGGATATGTACAATGAGGTGAATACCAAGTGCAACCTGCCCGCCCAGATTGACATCGAGGCTACCGAGGGCATGGAGTACCGCTTCCTTATGGTTACCAAGGGCGGCGGATCAGCCAACAAGACATATCTGTATCAGGAGACCAAGGCACGCATCCAGAACCCCGGTACTCTGATTCCTTTCCTGGTTGAGAAGATGAAGAGCCTGGGTACTGCAGCCTGCCCTCCCTACCACATCGCATTCGTAATCGGCGGTACCAGCGCTGAGAAGAACCTTCTCACAGTCAAGCTGGCATCGACCCACTACTATGACTCACTGCCCACCACCGGCGATGAGACCGGCCGCGCATTCCGTGACGTTGAGCTTGAGAAGCAGCTCCTGCAGGAGGCTTACAAGATAGGTCTGGGTGCCCAGTTCGGCGGTAAGTACATGGCACATGATGTTCGCGTTATCCGTCTGCCGCGTCACGGCGCAAGCTGCCCCATAGGTCTGGGTGTAAGCTGCTCTGCTGACCGTAACATCAAGGCCAAGATCAACAAGGACGGTATCTGGATTGAGAAGATGGATGACAAACCATACGAGCTGATTCCTGAGGAGCTCCGTCAGGCCGGCGAGGGTGATGCCGTAAAGGTTGACCTGAACCGCCCCATGGCCGAGGTATGCAAGCAGCTCTCACAGTATCCCGTAAGCACACGCCTGAGCCTGAACGGCACAATCATAGTAGGTCGTGACATAGCACACGCCAAGATCAAGGCACGCCTTGACGCCGGTGAGCCCATGCCCCAGTACCTCAAGGAGCACCCCATCTACTACGCTGGTCCCGCCAAGACACCTGCCGGCATGGCTTGCGGCTCAATGGGCCCCACCACAGCAGGTCGTATGGATCCCTACGTAGATGAGTTCCAGGACAACGGCGGATCAATGATCATGCTGGCCAAGGGTAACCGCTCACAGGCCGTTACCGATGCCTGCAAGAAGCACGGCGGATTCTACCTGGGTTCAATTGGCGGCCCCGCTGCCATCCTGGCTCAGAACAACATCAAGTCAATTGAGTGCGTTGAGTATCCCGAGCTTGGCATGGAGGCCATCTGGAAGATTGAAGTAGAAGATTTCCCCGCCTTCATCTTAGTCGATGATAAGGGTAACGACTTCTTCAAGCAATTGAAGCCTTGCGAAGGATGTAAGATACTATAATTGAGAATTGAAAATTGAGAATTGAGAATTGGCCATGCAGTGCGTATTACGCAGGTTCTGCGTATTAATTCTCAATTCTAAATTCTCAATTCTCAATTAGAAATAGAAAACAAGTTTATGTTTTTTCGGGATGTAATAGGACAGCAGGAGGTGATAGAGCGGCTAATTAAGGACGCTCAGGCCGGGACTGTGCCCCACGCTCTGCTGTTCTGTGGTCCTGAAGGTGTAGGCAAACTGCAGACCGCAATAGCGTTTGCACGCTATCTGCTCTGCCGCGACAAGGGTAACGGTGCCGATTCCTGCGGAACTTGCCCATCGTGCGTAAAGATGGACAAACTGGTCCACCCCGACCTGCATTTTGTATTCCCCGTAATAAACAAGAGCAAGACCGCAGGCCGCTCAACCGTATCGGACGATGAGATACAGACCTGGCGTGAAACCGTACTGGAGCAACAGTACTTTGGCTTTGAGGATTGGCTATCGGCCATTGATGCCGACAACAAGCAGGCCAGCATATTTGTAACCGAGAGCGAGCAGATTCTGTCCAAGCTGTCACTCAAATCTGTTGAGGGCGGTTACAAGATAATGATAATCTGGCACGCCGAGAAGATGAACCAACAGTGCGCCAACTCCCTGCTGAAACTGCTTGAGGAGCCGCCTGCCGGAACCATCTTCATCCTTACTACCGATGCCCCCGAGCAGATGCTTGAAACCATACTGAGCCGTACCCAGCGCATAGACTTCAAACGCATTCCTGAACAGGAGATAACAGAAAGGCTGCAGGGGCCGGGTTATCAGCTTGACCCTGAAACAGCACAGAAGATATCGCACCTGAGCGGAGGCAGCTGGCTCAAAGCCATCAGTACTCTGCGCATAAACACAGAAAGTGAGGAGTTCTTTGACTACTTCACCCAGCTGATGCGCCTGGCATACGGCCGCCGACTAAAGGACCTCAAACTATGGGCCGACAACATTGCTGGCGGCGGACGCGAATGGCAGAAGCGGTTCCTTGCCTACTGCCAGCGCATGATCAGAGAGAACTTTATCTGCAACTTCCACAATCCTGACCTCAATTACATGACAGAGCAGGAACGGCAGTTCTCAGTCAGGTTCTCCCCGTTCGTGAACGAGAAAAACATTATAGGGCTGATGGACACTCTGTCCGATGCCCAACGAGATATAGAACAGAACGTTAATTCCAAGATGGTTTTCTTTGACCTTTCATTGAAAACAATCATGCTAATGAAACAGTAATATGGACCAGGATTTCATACTAAATAACGGCAGCGGAGGCATATGCTGCAAGGGTTGCGGCCGCGGAATGGGCCAGCTCCACTCTTTTGACTATCTGGCTGGTGTGCCGGGAGCCGATGAGGGCGATTACGTTGAGGTTCAGTTCAAGAACACCCGCAAGGGATTCTTCATAAACTCCAACAAACTGCCCCTGGAGAAAGGAGATATCGTTGCCGTGGAATCCAATCCCGGCCACGATATAGGTACAGTCACAATGACCGGCCGTCTGGTACAGCTCCAGATGAAAAAGGCCAACCTGCGTCCCGATATAGAGATAAAGCGCGTCTACCGTAAGGCCCGCGAGGTTGATATGGAAAAGTACGCTGAGGCCAAGGCCCGCGAGCACGACACCATGATACGCTCCCGCCAGATAGCCAAGGACCTGGGTCTGGAGATGAAGATAGGTGATGTTGAGTACCAGGGTGACGGCCTCAAGGCTATCTTCTACTACATTGCCGACGGCCGTGTTGACTTCCGCCAGCTCATCAAGGTGCTGGCCGATGCCTTCCACGTACGCATTGAGATGAAACAGATTGGTGCCCGTCAGGAGGCAGGCCGCATAGGTGGTATAGGCCCCTGCGGTCGTGAGCTCTGTTGCACCACCTGGATGACAAGCTTTGTATCGGTCTCAACCGGTGCCGCACGATTCCAGGACCTCTCCATGAACCCGCAGAAACTGGCAGGCCAGTGCGCCAAACTCAAGTGCTGCCTCAACTATGAGGTCGATGCCTACGTAGAGGCCCAGAAGGGATTCCCCTCACGAGACATCCCTCTGGAGACTCTGGACAGCACCTACTATTTCTTCAAGGCCGATATCCTGAACGGACAGCTCTCATACTCTACCGATAAGGTGTTTGCCGCCAACGTGGAGACCATCACCCCCGCCCGCGCGCTTGAAATAATAGCTATGAACCGCAAGGGCCAAAAACCCGCCAGCCTGGATGAGAACGCCGTCCGCACCGACTCCCGCATAGAAAACGACATCCTAACCGACGGCGACCTGTCCCGCTTTGACAAAAAGAAAAAGAAGAAAAAGCACCACAACCGCCCAAATGGCAATCACCGTCCCGACGGTCAAAACCGTCCTCCAAAAGAGTAATAGATTTCCATTTGCACTAAGCACACAATAGGGGCAGTTCCCTTTGTGTACAATAACCTCCTAAGCGAGCGGAACAGAAGGGGAGTGTCCCTATTGTGGGCTAATAGCTGGTAGTGCGCTCGCAGTCAATGCGCAGGAAGACGGTGAGGAGGATTGTGAAGCCCCAGAGCGACGAGCCTCCGTAGCTGAAGAACGGCAGGGGGATTCCTATTACAGGCGTGATGCCCAGCACCATTCCTATATTTATAAATAGGTGGAACAGCAAAATACATACTACCGAGTAGCCGTACACGCGGCCAAAGACCGAAGACTGCCGTTCCGCAAGGAAAATAAGACGTAGCAGAAGGCCCAGATAGAGCAGCAGCACAAACACGGAGCCTTTGAATCCCTGCTCCTCACCCACGGTGCAGAATATGAAATCTGTGTCCTGCTCTGGAACGTATTTGAGCTTGGTCTGCGTACCTTTCATGAAGCCCTTGCCGGTAAGCCCGCCCGAGCCTATGGCTATAAGTGACTGGTTCACGTTATAACCCGTACCTCTAGGATCATCCTCCAGGCCCAAAGTTACGTTGATACGGGTACGCTGATGCGGTTGCAGGATCTTGTTGAAAGCATAATCAATGGAGAGCAGGTAACCTACCGAGCCTATGGCAAACACCGCCACAAGGATATAGTTGCGCGCCATATCCTTGAACGAACGGAATATGATATATGCACTGGTAACCGCAATCAGACCGGCCTGAAGCCAGGTAACCTTGAACGGCACTATTGAGAGTGATACGGCCAGACCAATCAACATTCCGCCCACACCTATGCCCAACACTGTCAAAGAGAGGTTGCGGTCGCGGGACATGAGCCAGATTCTCCATGACACAAGCAACTGTATGATTGTGAGCACAAGCCAGGTTCCAACCTGGAAAGGCTGCTCACCAAAACGGACAGGGCTGAACTTTATCTCCAGAATAAAGAACAGGATGGCACAGAATCCTACAAGCAACACGCTCCCGGTCATTCCCTCGCGATACAATACCAGCAGGAAAGCCACATATACCAGGGCTGAACCGGTCTCGTTCTGGCAGATAATAAGCAGCATGGGAATTACAAAAACCGCACAGGCTTTGAGCAGATCCGTCATATTTGACGGGTTGAAGTCAAACCTGTCAGTAAACTTGGCAAGAGCCAGCGCAGTGGCAAATTTGGCAAACTCCGCCGGTTGCAGGCTCACAGGGCCCAAATTGAGCCACGAACGCGAACCTTTGGTATCCTTGGCTACGAATATGGTCACAATAAGCAGCAACAGCAACAGAATATAGATTATGTAGGCGTATGAATTGTAGAAGTTCTGGGTAATGAACAGCATCACTGCACCCAGCACAAATGCGCACAGTATCCATACCAACTGCTTGCCGGGGCGGGTGGCAAATGAGAAAAGGTCCGGGTTGTCCAAATCAGCGCTGGCACCGCAGATACTGAGCCAGCCGCATACCATCATGACCACTACAATCAGAACGGTCAGCCAGTCAAGCTTGCCTATTATGTCAACGTTCCTCCTCTCCATAGTCAATCACACGGTTAGAGTATTGTTCAACCTTCTGTTTGCTATCCTCCGACAATCCGCCGGTTATGTACTGCTCCATCATCAGAGCACCAATAGGAACGCCATACACCGCACCGAATCCGCCGTTCTCCACATAGACCGCAATGGCTATCTGCGGATCTTCCATGGGTGCAAATCCCATGAATACAGAGTGATCGGCGCCTCGGTTCTGGGCAGTTCCAGTCTTGCCGCACACCAGATAGTCAGGGTTGTTGGCGGAACGGCATGTACCATTTATTACCGATTGGCGCATACCCTGTATCACAATCTCATAGTTCTCCCTGTCAACGTTGACATAATGGGGAGTAGTATAGGCCGAGTCAAGCTGCTCTCCGTCTATGGCACTTACCACATGCGGCTTGATGTAATAGCCACGATTGGCAATGGTAGCTCCAAGATTGGCTATCTGCAAAGGAGTGAGCGTGACTTCACCCTGCCCTATGGCATTGCTTATGGTTGTCAAGCCGTTCCATGAGCGGTTATAGTGGCGATCATAATAATCAGAGTTGGGAATCATGCCGCGGGCCTCACCGGGCAGATCCACTCCTAGTGTATAACCGAATCCCATATCCACCATATAGTCCTTCCACACGGTCAGGGCTTTCTGCGGTGTACCGTACTTGGATGCTCCTATCATGTAATAATAACCCCAACAGAAATATCCGTTACATGATGTGGCAATGGCGAAATTGAGAGATAACGGCGATGAATGCTCGTGACACCCTACCCTGAGGCCACGGAACACGAATCCGCCAGTGCAAGGATATTGAGTGCGGGTATCAATAATCCCTTCCTGAAGGAATGTGAGTGCCTGCGATGTCTTGAAGGTGGAACCGGGCGGATAAGTACCTTGAATGGTCCTGTTCAGGAGCGGTTTCTCGGCGCGAGCAGCCAATGACTGGTAGTTTTCACCCCTGTGTCTGCCCGACAGCTCCGAAGGGTTAAACGTTGGAGATGAAACCATACAGAGTATCTGGCCCGTCTTGGGCTCAATGGCCACTATGCTGCCTATTTTGTGCTGCATGAGCTTTTCACCCAGCATCTGCAGCTCTATGTCTATGCCAAGTGTCAGGTTGCGACCCGGTATGGCCTCCTTGTCAAACTCGCCGTCATAATAACTGCCCTGTATGCGGCCGTATGCATCCTTGAGCAACACCTCTGTTCCTTTCTCACCACGCAGCTTGGATTCATAGTATTTCTCCACGCCCTGCTTGCCAATCACGTCACCCTGGGTGTACCAGCCGTCTTCGTCTATCTCGCTCCGGGAAACCTCACCCAGGTCACCAAGCAGATGGGCTGCAGCCTCATAGTTGTATTTGCGCTGCTGACGCTGGTTTATACCAAACCCACGGAAACGGTAAAGGTTTTCCCTCAGATCAGAAATCTCACCGATTGACAGCTGAGCCATGAACACCTGTTCAGTATATGGCGAGTAACCGGGGTTCTTGCGCAGGTTGCGGATATCGGCCATACGGCTTTCAAAGTACTCCTTTGTTATGTCCAATGACCTGCACAAAGCCAGCGTATCCAGATTCTTTACGTTACGCATCGTCACAGTCACGTCAAATGACGGCTGGTTGCTCACAATCATCCTGCCCTTGCGGTCATAGATGACTCCGCGCGTAGGATAGATGGTACGGTAATAGAGTGCGTTGTTGTCGGCCGAATTGCGGTACCGGGTATCGAGTATCTGGATCTGGAACAGACGTATCACATAAACCAGCACTACGGCAATTACCATTATGCCGATGACCAATTTCCTGTTGTCAAACCTGTGACCCTTCACGGTGTCAAGAACGTTTTAGCCCTGAACTGACCGAGACGTGTTCCGCCACGAGCATGAAAATGAATGTAAGGAGAGTACTGAACACCACCTTCAACGCCAAGACCGTCCAGTCACCCAAAGGAATGCTGCGCAGGATGAAATATACAGTGTGATGCAGTAAAGTAATAAGCAACAGGTATCCGGCAAACTGACGTCCACCCATGGAGACCGAGCCGGGCACAATAACGTCATGACGGTCCAACGATACGAAAAGCTTTACTATTCCGGGCTGGAACATGGCCAAAAGAGTGGCCGATGCGGCGTTAAGGCCGGGAGTGCCCGAAAACATATCTATTATCAATCCCAGGAAGAACGCCCACAGAAGTATGCCCGTCCGTGTCATGGAAGTGTCAAACCTGACTATCATCCAGATATAGAACAGCGGTGTCACATAGCCGAACAGGGCTATCCTGTTCAGGAACAGGACCTGAAGCAACGCCAACCCTATCAGCGTAAGAAGCCTGCGAATGAATGAAACCGTCTCCATAACCCTACTTCAGCATCTGTTCATACAATTCGTCTATCTCCTCATCGCGGGTGTTAGAATGGACATATACCCAACCCAGGTCTGCCATGTTGACAGCCAGATTTACCTGTATGTTTAGGGTATATCCGTTACTGGAATGTTCCACATCCGTCACGGTACCCACGGGAATATCCTTAGGGAATACCGATGAGAATCCGGTTGTGACAATGGTATCGCCCTGCTTTACATCGGAGTGATAAGGCATATCCCTGAGCTGGGCCACATAAGGGTCCCCCCCTGCCCATTCCAGGAAACCGAAACTGTCACTGTCCTTGACCTTGCAGCTGATGCTGGTACTGCCGTTGAGTATGGGCAGAACCACTGAATACCGCTTGCCTGCCACCATCACTACACCTACAACACCTTGGGGACTGTACACGCCCATGCCCTTGGATATTCCATCCCGGCTGCCTTTGTCTATGGTAATGTAGTTGTCGTCCTTGCGCACCGAGTTGTCTATGACGCGGGCAGCGATTACGCCATCCGATGACATGGAGCGTGCCAGATTGACTGTCTGGCTGTCTGTAAGCTCGTAAAGCATGTTGCGCAGGCTGGCATTTTCCTGTACCAAAGTGGCGTTCTCCTTGCGCAGGCCGAAATACTGCCCCACCCCGGAACGCCACTCATACAACTTGCCTGACATTAAGTTGGATGAGGTCAAGAACGCCTCTTTCTGCCTGTCGTTGAATCCGAACAGCAGAACCAGCGACAGCGTCTCCAACAATATGAACAGGAAAATATAGCTGTGCCTTACTATGAAGTCAAGCAGGGAACGCACGGCGGTCCTGCGGTATTATCTCATCAGGAATGAGAAACGCTCCACATTCTTGAGAGCCACGCCTGTACCCTTGGCTACACTGAGCAGAGGCTCGCTGGCCACATGGAACTCAATGCCTATCTTGTCGGCCAGACGCTTGCTTATGCCGCGCAGCATGGAGCCGCCGCCTGACAGATAGACACCGTTCTTGAGGATATCGGCATAGAGTTCAGGAGGAGTGTTCTCAAGGGTGTTCAGCACTGCCGACTCAATCTTGGCAATGGAACGGTCCAGACAGTGGGCAATCTCCTGATAGCATACGGGAATGGACATAGGCAGAGCGGTAATCTTGTTGGGACCGTTCACTATGAAATCCTCGGGAGCATCCTCGCCCAGCTCCGTCAGAGCGGCACCTACGTTTATCTTGATACGCTCGGCCATACGCTCAGACACCTTCACGTTATGCTGACGGCCCATGTACTCCTGGATATCGGCAGTAAAGTCATCGCCAGCCACCTTGACCGAGTTGTTGGATACCAGACCGCCCAGTGAAATGACGGCAATCTCGGTTGTACCGCCACCTATGTCAACAATCATGGTTCCCTCTGGTGCAAGCACGTCTATTCCTATTCCGATAGCTGCTGCCATAGGCTCAAACAGCATATAGACCTCACGTCCGCCGGCATGCTCGGCACTGTCACGTACGGCACGCAGCTCAACCTCGGTACTGCCCGAAGGTACGCCTATCACCATCTTGAGTGAAGGTGAGAAGAGACGGCGACCGGTATCTACCATACCGATAAGACCTCGCATCATCTGCTCGCAGGCATCAAAGTCGGCTATCACGCCATTCCTTAACGGACGGACCACGCGAATATCCTTGTTGGTCTTCTCGTACATCATTTTAGCCTTGTTGCCTACTGCCACCATCTTGTCTGTACGGTTGTCGAGAGCAACGATTGAAGGCTCGTTCACCACAATCTTGTCATTGTGCATTATGATGGTATTGGCGGTGCCAAGATCCATCGAAAGCTCTTGTGTCAATGAAAATAGTCCCACTTTTATATGTGTTATGCTTTATGAATCAATGTTTGAAATGACGGAATCCCGTAATGACCATGGTCATGTCATGCTGCTCGCAGTAGTCTATAGACTCCTGGTCACGTACAGAACCTCCCGGATGGATCACGTTCTTGACGCCTGCCTTATCGGCCAGCTCCACGCAGTCCGGGAACGGGAAGAAAGCATCGCTTGCCATAGCGGCGCCCTCCAGGGTGAATCCGAATCCATGCGCCTTCTCCACGGCCTGCTTAAGGGCATCCACACGTGATGTCTGGCCCACTCCGCTTGCCAGCAGCTGCTTGCCGCGTGCAAAAACTATAGAGTTGCTCTTGCTGTTCTTTACAATCTTGTTGGCAAAGAGCATATCCTCAATCTCATCATCTGCAGGCTTGCGTGAAGTGACCAGCTTGAGTTCATCAGGGGTCTCAATCTTGGTGTCCTTATCCTGGACAAGCACACCGTTCAGGGCTGAGCGCACCAGCTTTACGGGAAGTTTCTGCTCCTTGCGGATAAGTATGATGCGGTTCTTCTTCTGTCCCAGTATCTCAAGGGCGTCAAAGTCATAATCCGGAGCAATGATTACTTCAAAGAATATCTTGTTAATCTCCTCGGCAGTAGCCTTATCTATGGGAGCGTTAGCTATCAGCACTCCGCCAAAGGCAGAAACCGGATCACCTGCCAGAGCATCCTTCCAGGCCTCAAGCAGTGTGGGGCGTGAAGCCACGCCGCATGCGTTGTTGTGCTTAAGGATAGCGAATGTGGTCTCGTCGAACTCATCAATCAGGTCTATGGCTGCGTTTATGTCAAGCAGGTTGTTGTAAGAGATCTCCTTGCCGTGAACCTGATCGAACATGGCGTCCAGGTCTCCGTGGAACACGCCTTTCTGATGTGGGTTCTCACCGTAGCGCATGGCCTTGCGGCCGTCCAGAGCCAGACGGAAATGGTCATCGTCATCATTACCGGCAAACCAATTGTAGATACAGCTGTCATAGTATGATGAAACGGCAAACGCCTCCTTGGCAAACCAGCGGCGCTCCTCAAGTGTAGTCTCGGCACCACGCTCGTTCAGGATGTCAAGCAGGGGCTTGTACTGGTCCTTGCTGGCCACGATGACTGCATCCTTGAAGTTCTTGGCACCCGCACGTATAAGCGATATGCCGCCTATGTCTATCTTCTCGATTATGTCTTCATCCGATGCACCGGATTTAACAGTGTCCTCAAAAGGATAAAGGTCAACTATCACAAGATCTATCTCGGGTATGTCATAGCTTTCCATCTGAGCCATATCGTTATCCTCTTCACGACGGGCCAGGATGCCGCCGAACACTTTGGGGTGCAGGGTCTTGACGCGACCGCCCAGGATTGACGGATAACCGGTAAGTTCCTCAACCGGCTGGCAAGGCACGCCAAGCGACTCGATGAAGCGCTGGGTTCCGCCGGTAGATATAAGTTTTACACCCTCCTCATGGAGCTTGCTGATAATCTCGTCCAGACCATCCTTATGGAAGACCGATATCAGGGCTGATGAAATTCTTTTTGTCTCGGACATTGTTTGGATATGTTTTTGAGTTATAACCGTATTTTTGCGCGAATTTAACCATTTTCGGGCAGCAAGGCAATATTAAACAATATAAAGTATTCAACAAATACGCAGTAATATTAAAAAAAACTATCGTGCACTTGAATAGGAACTTTTTTCCTATCTTAGCGACCGTTTACAAACTTTACTACAAATATTTACTGACCATTATGGATAGAAGAGACTTTCTCAAGACTCTGGCCGCAGCCGGAGCGATAGTAAGCGTGAAAAGTAGCGGTATGATGGATGTCATGGCATCAACCTTGCCTTCAGGCAGTCCTGCAGCCGCATCAGACAACGCAGACCTTGCCGCAATCATGAACGGTGAACCTGCAGCCATGCTGGAGGCCGCTATGAAAGAACTGGGCGGTATGGGCCGCTTCATCAAGAAGGGCGACAAGATTGTAATCAAGCCCAACATTGGCTGGGACCGTACCCCGGAACTTGCCGGCAACACAAACCCGGATCTTCTGGTAGCATTGATCAAGATGTGCCAGGATGCCGGAGCGGCAGAAATAAAAGTGTTTGACCACACCTGCGACAACTGGACCCGCTGCTATGACCACAGCGGCATTGAGGCTGCCGTAAAGAAGGCCGGAGCCACAATGGTTCACGCACATGAGCAGTCATCATACCAGCAGGTTGACATACCCAATGCCAAGACTCTTAAGAACGCACTGGTTCACAAGGCAATCATAGAGTGTGACAAGTGGATTAACGTACCGGTACTGAAGAACCATGGTGGTGCCCTGATGACCTGCGCCATGAAGAACCACATGGGTATTGTATGGGACCGTCGCGCATTCCACTCACGCGGCCTGCACCAGTGCATAGCAGACATCTGCACTTACAAGCCCGCAGTCCTGCACATTGTTGACGCTTACCGCACAGTGGCCACCAACGGCCCGCAGGGACGCAGCGCAAGTGATGTAGTTCTGACCAAGGCCCTCTTTGCATCGCCCGACATCGTGGCCGTGGATACTGCAGCAGGCAAATTCTTTACCCAGGTTAACAAGAGCATCCGCTTTGAGGACATCGAGCACATACCCGATGCACAGAAGCTGGGACTTGGCACCATGGACCTGGAGTCAATCAATGTAAAGAGAGTAAGACTCTAAGATATGCTTAGAAAGATCAGAACGGCGGTGGCCATTATCGTCATCGCCATACTTACATTCGGATTCCTGGACATAAGCGGAATCCTGGACAATCCGTGGCTTCAGAAAATACAGTTCGGACCGGCACTGCTGTCACTCAGCGTTGTCACTCTGGTATGCCTCATAGCCGCCACGCTCATATTCGGCCGCCTGTACTGCTCGGTTGTATGCCCGCTGGGCATATTCCAGGACTTTTTCAACTGGTTGTCAAGAAAATCTGACAAGAAAAAGAAATTCGGATACAAACCCGAACAGCCCTGGCTGCGCTGGGGGGTACTGGCGGTGCTGGTCATTGCATGGATTTGCGGATTCACTTTCCTGGTAGGTCTTGTAGAGCCCTACAGCGCATACGGACGCATGGCCGACGAACTGTTCAAGCCCGTCTATCTGTTTGGCAACAACCTGCTTGCAGCCATATCTGAGAAGACCGGCAGCTACCGTTTCTTCAAGGTGATAATATCACTCAAGTCAATCAGCGCATTTGTGGTGGCACTGCTCACCCTGTTCATCATTGGGCACATATCATATCATCACGGCCGCACATGGTGCAACACCATATGCCCCGTCGGCACATTGTTGGGATTTTTCTCAAGATTCTCACTCCTGCGCATACGCATAGACAAGGACAAGTGTAACCACTGTCTGGCCTGCCAGCGCAAGTGCAAGGCATACTGCATAGACTCCAAGAACCAGCAGATAGACTACTCCCGCTGTGTGGATTGCTTTGACTGCATAGACTCATGCAAGCAGAAAGCCATATACTACGGCCCTGTAAAATGCGGCAAACCCGAACCCGTACAGCTGACTGACACTGTAGATGAATCCAAGCGCCAGTTCCTGAAATCATCGCTGGTAATAGCAGCCCTCGCTCCCGCCGCCCTTGAGGCCAAGGTCACGGGCAAGAAAGATGACCGTGTACCAATGTCACCTCCCGGCTCAATCAGCCACAAGAATCTGCTCCAGCACTGTACATCATGCCATCTGTGCGTAAGCAAATGCCCCAGCCACGTGCTCAAGCCAGCCGGTCTGGAATATGGTCTGGGTGGAATCATGCAACCCGTGATGAGGTTCGATGACGGCTACTGCAACTACGACTGCAATCTGTGCAGTCAGGTCTGCCCGGCAGGAGCCATCAAGCCCCTGACTGTAGAGCAGAAGCACAGCACCCAGCCCGGCCGCGTAGTATTCAACAAGGACATCTGCGTAGTCAACGTGAACCGCACCAGTTGCGGAGCATGCGCCGAGCACTGCCCTGTCCAGGCCATCCACATGGTTCCGTTTGAGGGCGGCCTCACCATCCCCGAAACCACCCCCGACCTCTGCGTAGGCTGCGGAGGCTGCGAGTTCATCTGCCCCGTCAAAGCCGTCCACATCGAGGGCAACCCAGTCCACCTGGAAGCCAAAGCCCCCGAGCAGGACACCAACATCCAAACCCAAGACTTCGACTTCGGTTTCTGATTGAAAATTGAGAATTGAAAATTGAAAATTACCATGCGGTGCGTAAAAGCCGCGACATAAAAAACGAGCGAAAGAAATTTCGCTCGTTTTTTTCAATTTTCAATTTTCAATTTTCAATTATTTCTGTGCAGCGTGCTTAGCCTCAATCTCCTTATTCATCTCGTCAAGTCTTTCGTCAGTAAGAGGATACTTGAATACCAGATATCCTACAACAATAAGAAGGATGGCCGGAATGATGGTTGTGAATATAAGGATTGCATTCTGTACAGTAGGATTATAATCACTCAGGTGAGTATAATAAGCATTTACCGGAGCGCTGATGAATGAAGCCAGGAACACAACGATAAAGATGCTCAGAACCAGCTGCAGGCACTTGTTTGCCTTGAACTCCTCCCACATCTCCTTGAATGATACAGGCTTCTCGGGAGTGGTGGTGATGTTCTCCTTGCTGCCCAGGAAGCAGAGTGTCAAGAGAACAAAACCTACAATAGCAAAGATGCAGGTTACAGTGAACCAAGCCTTAGGATCGGTAGGCAGAGCTGACTCCTCGCTGGCCAGGTTAAAGCCAATCAGACCCATCACCCAAGGAGTGATGAAACCTGCAAGTGAGAAACCGGCCTTGAAAGCCACACCGGCCAGAGCGTTAACGGTAGCGGCAGGACGGTTGCCGGTACGGTACTCGGCATCGGTGATTACCTCAGGAACAAGAGCCCACATAAGTGAACCTACCAACAGGCCTACACCTGTCAGAACCTTTGCACCCTGAACAATTACATTGCATTTCTGGACATCAAAGAACTTACCGATGATGAACAGTGTGATGAATCCCACAAGACCTACACACAGAAGCAGATAATAAAGTCCCTTCTTTCCGAACAGTTTCTTTAAAACGGGAAGCAAAGGCAGGATGATGAATGCAGGGATTGTACCGATAGCCATGAATACAGCCTGATTCCAGTCAACGGCAATGCCTACGCACATGGCAAGTCCGATGGGGAAGCCGGCCTGAACAACAATCTGACCGATATTGGCGCAAACCATACGGGTAGAGGTAAGAATAAGAACCTCATCGTTATCACGGGTCATTGAGGCCATGATTGAACCGTAAGGAATATTCACTACCGAGTAGATCATGCTGAGCAGGGTATAGCTGACAGTTGCATAGACAATCTTCCATGTCATGGTCCATGTAGCTACAGCGGGGAGCATCAGGAAGCAGGCGGCAACAGTAAGAGGAATACCACCGTAAAGAAGGTATGTACGATACTTGCCAAGCTTGGGATTGCGGTTATCAATGTATTTTCCAACAACAGGACTCCAGAAACAGTCAAGGAGTCTTACTGCAAGGATAAGTCCACTTACAAATCCGGGGTTGATCTTGAGAACCGTACACAGGTACAGCATCAGGAAACATGCAACCGTCTGGAAAATAAGATTCTGGGCCAGGTCACCCGAACCGAAACCGATTCTCTGTCCCCAACTCAGCTTGTAATAGCCGTTTTTTACTTCGTTTGCCATAAAAATGAGTTTATTGATTAATAATTATTAGTAAGTCAAATCTTTTTGGTCCACAAACTTACATAAAAAAACGTTTTTAAAGATGTAAAGAACGCATTTTATGCAATAAACGGCTGTCATTGGCCGGTTTCCATGAACTTTACGGCCCGCTGTATGGTCTCGTCAAGTTCCTGGATGACCTGATAATAGGCATCCATGCCCCAGATAAGTCGGGCTATGGTGGCCTTAAGCTGGGTCTTGAAAATGGTCAGGCAATCCTGATACTGCGCTTCGTCATACTCCACCTTCTCGTCATTTGCCTTGTCCAGGAACATCTTCATTACATCATTACCTATCTCAAATCCGCTGTTATACTCTTCAAAAGTCTTGTAGCGGCGCTGCAGCATGCGGCGGTTGCGCTCGGTGTATTGCATCGATGTATTCAGCACCACGTTCTTGGCAGTCACGTTACGATAGTACTGGTTGGTGCGCGTGGTATCCAGCGGCACGAATATATCTGGCATTATTCCGCCGCCGCCATATACGGTGCGATGCTGTATCCTGGTGCTGAACTTGAGCGAATCCGGAAAGCGGATGCTGTCAGGGTTAGTCAGTTCGCCGTGATGCAGGCGTTCCAGAATATCATCGCCGTAGTCAACGTCCTTGCCGTACGGTTTCTGTATGCATCGGCCCACAGGGGTATAGTATTTGGCAACCGTAAGACGTATGAGCGAGCCGTCATGGAACTCGATTGGGCGCTGCACCAGACCCTTGCCGAAAGAACGGCGGCCTACTATAGTGGCGCGGTCCCAATCCTGCACCGCTCCCGATACAATCTCACTGGCCGATGCCGAATACTCGTCAATGAGCACCACCAGCTTGCCGTCGCGGAAACGTCCGCGTCCATCGGCCACATAACCGCTCTTGGGCGAACGGCGGCCCTCGGTATAAACCACCATCTGGTCGCGGCCCAGGAACTCGTTGGCCATACCCACGGCCGACATAAGCAGACCTCCACCGTTACCCTGAAGGTCCAGAATGAGCGACTGAGCACCTTTGGTACGCAAATCGGCCAGCTTGGTCTCAAACTCATCGACTGTAGTGGCTCCGAAACTGGAAACCTTTATGTATCCCACACCGGGAAGTATCATATAGGCGGCATCTACGGTATTGACCGGAATCTTGTCACGGGTAACAATGAAATGAAGCAGTTCATTCACTCCCCGACGGTTAATGCCCAAGTCAACTTTTGTCCCCTTGGGGCCGCGAAGACGCTTCATGATGCTCTCTTGCGACATCTTTACGCCGGCAATTGCGGTGTCGTTCACGGTCACAATGCGGTCACCGGCCATGATGCCCACCCTCTCGGACGGGCCGTCCGGAATGGGCTGCACTATGAACAGAGTGTCTTCCACCATGTTGAACTGCACGCCTATGCCCTCGAAAGAACCCATAAGGGTCTCGTTCGACTTGTCATTCTCCTCGGCTGTAAGATATGTGGAGTGCGGGTCAAGCTCCTCAAGCATACCCTTTATGGCCTGCTCAACAATCTTCTTTTCATCTACATCCTCCACATACAGGGCCGATATGGCACCCTCGGCCACAAGCAGTTTCTGCAGCTCGGCATCAATGGATGTAGCCTGAGGCTGCATCTGACGCTGTGGCTGCATCTGGGGTTGCATCTGCGGCTGTATCTGGGGCTGACGTTGCGGTTGCACCTGAGGCTGGCCTACACGCCCCGGCTGTGCCATAAGTATCATCGGCATCACCAGTGCCACAAGCAGAATAATCTTCTTTTTCATTTTTTGAAAGTTTCAATCATAAGGTCATCGGCATTGCGGCCGAATGAAATAAGCTCACGTACCAGGCTGCTGCTCACGTGCTGCACTGCCGGACTGGATACCAGGATTACGGTCTCCACGCCGGCAATGGAACGATTAATGTCTGCCAGGTTACGCTCCTTGTCATAATCGGTAACGGAGCGGATGCCGCGCAATATTGCGTTGCAACCGTTCTCACGGACAGCATCAACGGTAAGACCTTTGTACTCTATGACGCTTACACGTGAATTTGACTTGTAGTATGCCTTTATTGCATCCAGACGCTGCTGAGCACTGAACAGAGGCTTCTTCTCCTCGTTTATGCCCACAGCTATCACCACCTCACAGCCCAAAGCAAGCGCTCGCTCAACCAGATCGGCGTGTCCTATCGTGAACGGGTCAAATGACCCGGGAAAAAACAGTTTCATAATCTTATTGACGGAACAAAAATAAGCATAATACTTAGAATTTCTCGCCTTCGTCCTCCTCAACACGGTCCTCCTCCACCACCAGATTGTCAATGATGAAGTTCTGACGCTCCATAGTATTCTTGCCCATGTAGAATGACAGCAGGTCATCAACGGCATCGGTCTTCTGCAAAGTTACCATCTCCAGACGCATATCCGGGCCTATGAAGTTCTTGAACTCGTCGGGCGAAATCTCACCCAGACCTTTGAATCGGGTTATCTCAGGATTGGGAGAAAGCTTCTCTATGGCCTGGCGACGCTCGTCATCGGTGTAGCAGTATATGGTCTCAAACTCGCCTTTCTCGGTAACCACACCATCCACATGGGCAGGGGCGCCCTTTTTCTTCTTGCGCTTGTTGCGCACGCGGAACAGTGGGGTCTGCAATATATATACGTGACCTTTCCTGACCAGTTCCGGGAAGAACTGCAGGAAGAAGGTTATCATGAGCAGACGAATGTGCATACCGTCCACATCGGCATCGGTAGCCACTATTATCTTGTTGTAGCGCAGGTCATCCAGACCCTCCTCTATGTTCAGGGCAGCCTGCAGAAGGTTGAACTCCTCATTTTCATAGACCACCTTCTTGGTAAGGCCGTAGCAGTTCAGGGGCTTACCACGCAGACTGAATACAGCCTGTGTGTTCACATCGCGGCTCTTGGTAATCGATCCGCTGGCGCTGTCACCCTCGGTTATGAATATGCAGCTGTCTTCCTGACGGTCACCACGGGCATCGTTCAGATGGATGCGGCAGTCAGCCAGCTTGCGGTTGTGCAGATTGGCCTTCTTGGCGCGCTCGCGGGCCTGCTTGGTTATGCCGGCTATCTCCTTGCGTTCCTTCTCCGATTCCAGAATCTTCTTGAGCAGTACATCGGCCACCTCGGACTCCTTATGAAGCAGGTCATCGACCTCTTTCTTTATGAAATCACCCACAAACTTGTTGAGCGATACGCCGCCGTTGGGGCTCATGGTAGTGGAGCCCAGCTTGATCTTGGTCTGGCTCTCAAACACCGGTTCCTCCACGTTCAGGGCAATTGCCGCCACTATGCCGTTACGCACATCACCCAACTCAAAGTTCTTGCCGTAGAACTCCTTTATGGTGCGGGCTATATGCTCCTTGAACGCGCTCTGATGCGTCCCGCCCTGCGATGTGTATTGGCCGTTCACAAATGAATAATACTCTTCGCCATACTGGTTTGTATGGGTAAAGGCAATCTCTATGTCAGTCCCTTTAAGATGTATTATGGGGTAGAGGCTCTGTGCGCTCATGCGCTCCACCAGCAGGTCCTCCAGACCGTTGCGTGACACAAATCGCTGGCCGTTATACATTATGGCAAGGCCTGTGTTCAGGTAAGAGTAGTTACGCAGCATGGTCTCTATTATGGCCGGACGGAACTGGTAACCGGTAAACAGGTCATTATCAGGCTCGAAAACAACCTGGGTGCCGTGCTCTTCGGCGCTGGGAGACGTTACATCCGACAACAGCGTGCCACGCTCAAACTGTAGCGTACGTACCTGGCCGTCACGCCAGCTGCTTACCTCAAAATGCAGACTCAAGGCATTCACAGCCTTAAGGCCCACACCGTTCAGACCAACACTTTTTTTGAACGCCTTGCTGTCAAACTTACCGCCGGTATTGAGCATGCTCACAGCCTCGACCAGCTTTCCCTGGGGGATGCCACGGCCGTAGTCACGCACGGTCACACGTCCGGTATCCGTCAGCTCAATGTCTATGCGCTTTCCGGTGTTCATGCGGAACTCATCCACGCTATTGTCTATTATCTCCTTGAGCAGCACATAGATTCCGTCATCGGCAGCCGATCCGTCTCCCAGTTTGCCTATGTACATACCCGGACGTGTACGGATATGCTCCATATCGTCCATGTGGCGGATATTGTCCTCGTCATACTGCACCTGCGGTGCGGCGGAGTTGAATAGTTCCTCAGTTTCTGCCATATATCGTTATAGTATTATACTCTTGTAAAACACAGCCCTGCGCTTTATTATCTCAGAACCCTCATAATACTCCCAATGGTTCTGTATGCGCATGTTGTCCTCCAGTTCCGGGTTGCTCTCGGCCATAGTATATCCTGCTCCCGATGCGTTTATTCCCAACTCCTTGAGCAGGACAGCCGTCAGACCCCTGTTCTGGTACTCAGGCTTGACCGCAATGAAGAGTGATTCCACCACATTGGACCGCTTCCATTTAAGTGCCTTGAGCATATACCACCACCCTATGGGGAACAGACGGCCCTGCGCTTTCTGGAACGCCTGAGCCAAAGAGGTCATTGTAAGCGATGCCGCCACCACATTATCATTGCTGTCCAGCACTATTACTGCAAGCCTTTTGTCCAGCATAAAGAGATAGCGGTCCACAAAATTCCTAATCTGCCTGTCCGAGAACGCCGAATAACCATACAGAGGAGCAAACGCCTCATTGACCAGCCAGAAAAGCTTGTAAGCATACGTCCTGGCCTCCTGTTTCTTGCTTTTCTGCAAACTGGCCACATGCAGGTGGTAACGCTCCAGGACAATGCCGGACATTCGCTCTATTCTGGGCGGAACGGTACTGCTGAAACGTACCATCCACTCCACCCATCCGGCCGATTTCACCAGCCCCAGACGCTCCATATGCTGCGGATAGTAAGGATAGTTATAGATGGTAGCCATCGTGCCTATACGGTCAAAGCCATCGGTAAGCATGCCCTCAGGGTCAAAATCCGTGAACCCGAAAGGTCCTTCCAGACGGTCCATACCCCGTTCTTTTCCCCAGGCGGCAACAGCATCCAACAACGCCCCGGAAACCCTGATGTCATCAATGAAATCTATCCATCCGAACCTTACGGTCCTGACCTTCCACACATCATTTGCCTTATGGTTGATGATGGCAGCCACACGCCCCACAACCTTACCGTCCATAACGGCCAGGAAAGTCTGCGCATCGCAGAACTCCAGGGCTGCGTTCCTTGAAGGCAAGAAAGAATGGACCGTATCTTTTATCAGATCCGGTACTGCATAGGGGTGATTCCTGTAAAGCTGAACATTGAACCGCGCAAACCGCCTCAGGTCACGGGCAGTCACCACAGGTACAACGGATATATTCTCATCAGCCATTATCTCCACTGCATTTTTTCAATTCAGCGAAGATATAAAAAAATAATTGAGTTATCTGCCCGATGCAGGTATGGGTTATCAACAGGGCGGATTCAGGGCTTGAAAGTGAATGTGGGACTGGTCCTGTATGCCTTAAGGAACAACCTGAGTTCCTTGTAACTCTTTTTTGGCATCATTCAGCAGTTTCCGTATCTTGGGATCGGCATTGAGGCGGGCCACCATTGCAGCCGACAGGATTCGGGCGGCAGTGATATCAGTTGCCCAATGCTGACCGGTGATTATTCCGCTCACTCCCATTTGGTAACCGTGCTTGAGTATGTCATTGGCTTTTGAAGGGGCAATCTCTGTAAGAATGAGCGCAATTCCCCAACCAATCTCTGATTCTGCCGAAGGATATGATGATGTGATTGAATCTACAGCTCCTGCAAACGGGGTATCGCCCAACTGGATGTACGGACGCTTACGGAATTTTTCTGCATCGGCCAGATCCAATGCGTTTCTGAGCAAGGCATTGCGGCTTTCATAAATCAAAGCGGCAAGAGCCGGTGTTGTTTTGGGATCCATTTTAACACCTAACGGGCCCGAGAAAGCTGACAGCAAAGCATCATAGCTGAAATCAGCATCAGCCTTGGCTTGAGCACCGCGCTCTGATGTGCGGTCGGCCTTGGCGGCAAAATACTGGGCCACATCGCCATAGTAACGGTAGCTCTCGGTATCAACCGGTTTTGACAGGATCCTGCGTCCGTCAGGATAACCAATCACCTTGCCTTGCTGTTGGCCTGCAATCTTATAATACTCGGCACGTGCAGCCTCCATATCGGTCAGGAAATCAGGCACGGAATGCATGGCGGCCACACAAGCCGATGCGCACATGTAGCCCGCATTCACGTCACTCTGATAATGTGCCGACACAATTATGCGGCTCTCACCGTACTCAAACCCACGGCGCAATATGGTATCCTGGAACTCAGGGGCCATCTCAGCCAGCACCAGAGCTGTAGCCATACCTCTGGTGGTATGACCTGACGGATAGGAACCGCTGGTCCTGAGACTTTCCAGACGATCAGAACGGCCAGAAGGTGTCTCATTAAACTGAATCACCGGACGGATACGCATATATTTTTCCTTTGGATTCTTTGAAGCCTGCTCTGCCGTATGATAGGCTCGTGACATAAGATTGTAAATGGCAGGAGTCTCTGTACGGCTTATTTTGAAACCCAAAGCCTCAGAGTATATCCTGGCCATCTCTGAAGTGCTTGATGCTGACTCCGCGCTGGCCCTCTCTCCACGCTCTGTAGGACGTACACTCTTGCCCCACTGCCACTGCAGGAAATCATCTATGTAGGCAACACTGCCTGTGTCCGGTGGTGCCGGCAGGAATATACCGCCGTCAGGCTGGTCCTCACGCTGGACATAAAGGTTTGCGGTACTGCTACGCTGTGAAAACTGGGAGTAAGCATCCTGGACAAAAGCCAGCATCACCAACGATGCCAGGAACAAGCGGATAATCTTCTTCATAAACAGTCAGTAATTAAGCACAGCGAAGATAGATTATTATTTCATAAACACAAAAAACACCGTCCAAGAATTTGGACGGTGTTGTGGACCATCTAGGCTTGACTGCGAAGCTTGTTGAGGACTCGTGGAGTCCGAAAAACCTAGGACCACAGGGACTAGGAGCAAGCCCTTAAACAAAACAATCCATTCTTTCGGAATGGATTGTGGGCCATCTAGGGCTTGAATATTCATTGATAATAAATAAATTAAATACATGTATTCACAAATTACCACACACTAAAACTATATCTGATAATGATGGATATTGTAATATAAATTGTCTATATCTGTCTCATTATTAAGGATAAACGCCTTTCCGTTGACGCGCACACATCCAACTATAGTTAAGTTCTGATACACGTGATACCGGTCTCCGTCTATAAGAACATCAACGGGAACACCAAGTATCTTTGATACCTTATTCAGGGTGATCGCATTCTTTGTCTTGAACAATTTCGATATGTTAGATGGTTCAACACCCACCCTCCGGCAGAACTCTGCTTTTGTCAGCGATGCATTATCGAGCATTTCTTTCCAATTGCGCTCGAAAAATGTTGTTTCCCTCAGTTGTTCTTCCTTGTCCATAGTCGTATTGTTAAACTACGGCCAAAGTTATAATTCGTATATTAATATAATACATATGTATAATAAAAAATCTCATTTATATAACATTAATTAACACACACTATTTTGACCTATATTATCTTTTTATATAATTTCATTATACGAATAGATAACTAATAACAATATGAGCCTCAAATACTCACATACAACAGCTGATTATCTCAATTGGGATGTAGCCATGAACCTTATCAGAAAACTATTCAAGGATGGTGATTATCGGATGTCTTTATTGGTCGGATGCGGCTGCTTCTTCGGTCTTAGGATAAGCGATTTATTAATCCTCAGGTGGAAGATGATAACCGGAGTTGATAGTTTCGCCGTTACAGAGAAGAAAACCGGTAAAAGGCGCGAGATTAAGATAAACGAAGGTTTCCAAGCACACATCATGGACTGCTACCGGGCATTGAATATCAAGGATCCTGATGAATTCTGTTTTGTCACCAAATACGGCAAAGTGACTTCGAAACAGATGGTCAACAGGAAATTGAAAAGCATTAAAACGGCCTATCGTTTACCGGTCACGAACATTAGCACTCACACTATGCGCAAAACATTCTCTCGTAAGATATGGGAGAACGAGAATGCCGCCGGCCGCGGAGAACAAAGTTTGGTAGTATTATCAGAATTACTCAACCATTCCTCTGTAGCAATAACCCGGCGTTACATAGGACTGCGACAACAAGAATTAGGGGAAGTGTATGAAGCATTGTCTTTTTAAATCAAGAGATTGAGGCGATTATTTCAAAGAATGATTATTTTTGTTGGAAACAACTCATATCGCTATGAACAAAACTGCCTTTGTAACATTATTCTTCTCACTTATTTGTGGTTATTCTCAATGCTTACTTGCCCAACAAGTTGACAGACCATACTATTCAGACAACTCGCATACAGTATATGTTGCCAAAAGAACAGTTTTATATATCCCAAGCGATGTTGATGCTAAAAGAATTATCAAAGAACGTAATGCTACAGATTGGATTGGTTATACTATCGGTTCTTTGCAGTTCATGAGCAAAACAAAAGTAAAAACAGATTCTAACATCCCCGTTATAGGTTTTATTAAATCGGAATCAACATTAGAAAACTATGATTGTTACATCGTTGAGTATAATGGTCAGTTGTACTTATTACCAAAAGAATCCTGCAATGATAACACTCTTATTGATTCCAAAAACAAAGAAATACATGACTACTACGAATCGCTAAAGAAAGATATTGAGAATTTGTCTAACGAATACTATATTAGCGTAAAACAGAAGGCAGAATCAGCATCCAATGAATTATCTGCATTAATACTCAGGAAAGATATCATAATTGATTCTATCGCACAAGCGAAAATTTCCTCGAAAGAAACCGAAATGCTCGCAAATTATAAAGAATGGGAAGCTCAACTTGACGCCTCCGGAAAAAAAGCAGCAAAAACCTTGTTAATACAAAACTCAAAATTATCAGAACCGAATAGTGCAGCCGGTTGTGATTACGTAATGGCATTCACTAACACTTCAAATAAAACTATTAAATACCTTGATTGGAGTGGAAATGTTTACAATGCGGTAGATGATATCGTCACCTGCGAGATTCGCGGAACGAAACTAATACAAGGACGCTATACCGGCCCTGCAAAATCAAACGAGATGCAATATGCCATTTGGAATACAGTAATATACAATTGGAGTGCAAAGGAAATGCGCCTTACAGGAATAACCATTATATACACCGATGGAACCAAAACGAATCTTTCTGCCAAAGAAATAAAATCAATAATTGGAGCACCAAACAAAGCTCTAACCCAACTCCAAATTGATAATATTTGTAGAAGCGCACAATCTGAGGTAGAAATAAAGATAAATAACTTGGAAAAAATAAAGGACTGTCTAAGATTCCCTACAGCTGCAAAAAGCTCAACCTTCGAATTATTTGAACCCGAGCGAGAAATATACAAACAAATAGAACTTCTTAATAAAAGGTTTACACTTCTATGTGAAAAAAATAAATTACCTGTATGGTACGCCCCGGATAATGTTAAGTCTCTTACCAATGGGAACCTACATATAAGATAATCAAAGCATGATTTCACAAATATTAGAAGTGAAACCCATAAAACGCTGAAAATGAGCCCACATCCAAAATAGCGATGGATCGTAGGCTCATTTTTGTATCACTTATGCCGGCGTGGGCTTATTAGTGAAACATCTTATTCACTCTTTGTTAATGCCTGTTTTATACTTTCCATCACAATACGTCTGAGAACTTCCTCTGTTATTCTAACCGGTGGATCACACTCAAGCATTATGTCCTCAATTTTGGTTATTGGTTTATGAGGTGTTGCAGCCCACCGAGCCTTCATAGTAGCGGATATTTTTTTTCGGGTTTCCTCCGATTTCGCACGGTGGAGGTTAGGGCTTTGACTGATTTTTTGCCGTTGTTCATCGTCCATCTCACGGTACTTTTTGAATGGTTGAATTTTTGCATGAGGATCCATGGTATTCTACATCTCTTATAGTCCTTATATCCTTTTAACCGGTTATTTATAAGAACTTACTTATTACTTATTATCATTGGAACTTAGGTAAGGAAAACGCAAAATGTCCCAATCCCCTTTCCCTTACGAGTTAGAGGGTTGGCACATTGCAACTCAAGCATTCCATCATTTGAACTTGAGGTTGAGGTTGCCTGTTAGTCAGAATAATTGCTAACACTACAAGTGACTGTGGTATTATCACCACGTTGTTGCCCCTCACTTGCCCATTACTGAGTGCCCCGGGGTGCGTTATCTCAACAACAATCTCCTTCTTAACGCTTTTTCTCGGCGGACAGGACGGTACATCTTGAAGAGTGGCTCATCCGCCATAGTCACATTTATAAGTCCGTGACTTGACTTTGCCGGCCGGCTAACAGGTACAATGTTATCAGGGCGTTTACACGTACATGCAATAATAAATATTGGGAAGGAATAGAAAGTATGGATAAACAGTTGAACAACTCCGAAATATTAGCTATTTTTAACAGAAGCCCTTGTGTTGTCGCCTGATTTGAGTAATATGACAAATGGTATTTGTTGCCGGTTCTTAGCCCACCCTTCCCCCGCGCGATCGGCGCAAAATTTTCCCGCGATATTGCAAGCGCGGTAGTGGGGGGCATTCCTACAATACATACCCCCCCTGAGAGTTCCGAGTGATCTACAATCAGAGTAACCTTGGAATGAGGGAGTGGGCTCAGTTACTCCTTTCAATAATCAATTAAAAATTCGCGAGGGTCCTGACCATACGTTTATCCTATAGATTGAACATCGATTCAAAGGCATCCAACATTTTCTTATCTTCTATGTATTCCATATATGAATACCCGCGACGTTTAGGCGTTTCCCTACCCTTGTTAGCCTCAAACACTGTCTCTGCGAACATCTTGGCATAGTGCTTAGTCTGTATCGTAGAATTGTGTCCTAACATCTTTGAAACAACATCAATAGGAAGTTTCTTTTGGTTCAATAGATAGCAAGCATATGTATGACGCGCTGTAAGACTTGAAATTTCTTTGTCAATACCCACTAACTTGGCCACATCCTTAATGTTCTTATTGAATTTTTGTGGTGACACTATGGGTAATTCGCCTTTGTAAAAGTCCCATAAATCAACAGCATCCTCGTATAGAACAGAAACATATTCTATGTTAGTCTTTACTCTCGGCTTCTTAATGTATAATTGTCCTATACTATTCTTTTTGATATCTTCTTTTTTAAGATTTACCAAGTCAGCCCACTCTAAACCTGAGAAACATAGAAACAGGAATAAGTCTCTTGCTTTGTCAAGACGATCACTCGCTATCAATTTCGTTTTTAGCTTCAGAACTTCGGAATACTCAAGATATGGCTTCTCAAGCGCCACCGCCTTAATCTTATATGTGGCGAAAGGATTACTTTTGATCTTACCACTCTCAAAAGCAATTTTGAAGAAGTATTTCAAGTGCTTTAATTCCTTGAAGACCGTAACCGGCGAATGCTCGGATTCAGCCCCACTTTTGAAATTCAACACATCCGTCACGGTCACCCGGCCGGCTTCCATATTCGGATTTAATCCCGTTCTCGGACAGAAGCGGTCTGCCACCAACTCATATTTACGATATGTTGAGATTGCACGTCTTTCTGCCTTTTTAACCCTGAGCCCATCATCAAACAGGTTCTGAATGGTATATGATTTATGTTCATTACCGTTGAGAAAAATATCCTTAATTCTATAGGCCGTAATAACCTCATTGTTAATCTCAAGATTGGTATGTATCTTATTCAGACGGTTTTTAATAGTAGTGCAGTATGCTTGAAGATCCTCATCCTTACTAAACAACTCAGGACGGCATTTCCTCGGTAACTGCCATTGAAGTCTTTCACCATTATAGATCAGAGAAACTTCAACCGGGGCTGTACCATCTTTTAAAACGGCTGATTTCTTACAATAAAACTTAACAGAATATGTCCTTTTCATATCTCCACACTATTTTTATGAATATCTCCACAAATTACCCCACAAATAAAAACAATTTCAGAATACCTTGCAATAGGGATATAAAAAAAGCTCCCCCTCTACAGTATGTTGTAGAAAGGGTTGCCTTAAATATTGTGGGCCATCTAGGGCTTGAACCTAGGACCTCCAGATTATGAGTCTGTTGCTCTAACCAACTGAGCTAAAAGCCCGGAGAAGGATTCATCGGCCATAGCCGACATCATCTTTCAGGTGCAAAAGTACGCCAATAACCTGAATTTGCAAAGTTTTGAGGCAAAAAATTCCTTTACCCCACGTATCTTCACTAATTTTGCAATCCAAAACAAACTGTCAGTAAAAAATGACCATACCCGTTCCTGACAACAACAGATACGCAGCAACAATAGGATTCTTTGACGGAGTCCATCTGGGGCACGTGCATCTGCTGGAGGAACTCAAGGCCGTAGCCAACGAACGCGGTCTTAAAAGCATGGCCATTACCTTTCCTGAGCATCCGCGCCAGATTCTGCAGTCCGATTACAGGCCACGCCTGCTCTCTACACCGCAGGACAAGATGCACATGCTTGAACAGACAGGTATAGACTACTGCTTTCCGTTGCATTTCACCACGGCGCTGGCTGCAATGGACGCAGAGAGTTTCATGACAGATTTTCTGCAAAAGAAACTGGGTGTAAGCGCTCTGCTTGTAGGACATGACCACCATTTCGGACATGACACCAGCCTGACCATAGATGATTACCGGCGCATAGGACTTAAGATAGGTATGGATGTGATTCCTGCCGATGCATACATGTATGAAGGATCCCCTGTAAGCAGTTCACGAATCCGCCGCGAACTGGTGGCCGGGAACGTCATGGCCGCCAACGCCATGCTAGGCTACCGATACACCATAAGCGGTACAGTAATACACGGACTTCAGAACGGCCGCAAGATGGGATTTCCCACGGCCAACCTGGGTCCATACTGCGAGTTCATGCAGATTCCGGCCGACGGAGTCTATTCGGCTCTTGCCACAGTGGATGGAGAGACCTGGCCCGCAATGGTAAACATCGGGTTCCGCCCCACGTTCGAGGGCAAAGCCCGCACCATCGAGGCACATCTGCTGGGATTTGACAACGACATCTATTTTCACGAGCTTACACTGGAGTTCGTGGAGTTTCTGCGTCCCGAGAAACGTTTCGGTTCACCCCAGGAACTGGCCGCCCAACTGGAGGCGGACCGCAAAAAGGTAAAGCAAACAATCAAAACGCAATGATATGAAAAAGACACTTACGACAATTGGAATATGGATTGGAGCACAGATTACCGTTACGCTAATCTTCATGATTGCTGCAATGATCATGAAAATGGATATAAACTCCATTCTGGCCCCATCACTTCTGGTATCGGATTTCCTGGTAATCGTACTGCTTCTTATCATAAAGTACTGCGGTTTCAAGGAGTTGTTCAAGGGAGTTCCGTTCAACGTGTTCCTGATATCCATCGTATTTGCCATATGCGGCATGATGGCCGTTGACCTGCTCTCCACGACGGTTGAAATACCCAACATTCTGGAACAGCAGTTTGAGGAGATGTCAAAGAGCATATGGGGTTTTCTGGGAATCTGCATAATAGGCCCCATAATGGAGGAGATGATGATGCGCCGCGTCATATTGAAGGAGATGGAGAAACTGACCAAAAGCATGTGGTGGGGTATAATCATATCTGCGGCAGTGTTTGCGGTGATTCACATCAATCCCATACAGGTGGTGTTTGCCATGCCGGCAGGAATAATACTGGGATGGCTCTACTGCAAGACCGGAAGCCTGTTTGTACCTATCTGCGTCCATATCCTGAACAATACAATATCATTCATAACAATGAGAATAGGATCTGATACTGAGATAAGCCTTAAAGACACACTGGGTGTGATATTGCTGATAGTGTTCCTGGTACTGGCAACAGCAGGTGCCATATGGATAATAATATACTACTCAAAGAAAAGCAAGGAGGAAGCCGAAGCCATAGCACAGGACACCACGCAGGAAGAACCCGCTGCACCTATAGAGGAGCCGACAAATCCCGAAGTCACCCAAAGCGGCGACAATTACCAGATCTGAGATTCTCTTACAGGGCGATAGTGGTGCCCGTAAGCTTATCGAGTGATTCGGCCTGGGTTATCAGAACCGATGACACCCCCGCCTGCAATGCGTTGAAGGCGTTCTGTATCTTGGGAATCATGCCTCCGCTTATGGTACCGTCCTGAACCAGGCGCGGAAAATCATAATATGAGATATACGGTATCACACTGCTGTCATCATCCTCATGCAGCAGCACACCCGGTTTCTCAAAGCAGAATATCAGGGTAACCTTGAACATTGGTGCCAGTGCCTTTGCTGCCTCGGCGGCTATGGTATCGGCATTGGTATTGAGCAGCTGTCCCTTTCCGTCATGGGTAAGCGGGGCCAGAACGGGTACTATGCCCTGTTCAATAAGGCTGGCCAGGAATGCGGCGTTCACGCTCTTGACATCGCCCACAAAACCGTAGTCAATTTCCTTTACGGGGCGTTTGTCAGAACACATCACGTTACAGTCCGTTCCGGTCAGGCCAATGGCGTTTATGCCCTGGGCCTGCAGTTTTGCCACGATATTCTTGTTTACCAGGCCTCCATAGACCATAGTCACCACGTCAAGCATGTCGGCATCGGTAATGCGACGGCCGTCAACCATCTTGCTCTCTATTCCCAGGCGTGAAGCCATAGTTGTTGCCGAACGGCCTCCTCCATGTACCAGCAGCTTATTACCCGGTATGGCCTTGAAGTCCTTGAGCAGACGTTCCAGAGTCTGGGGCTGCTCCACAATCTTGCCGCCCACCTTAACTATGACAAGTGACTGTTTCATATTTGGTCAATCAGTTTTTCAAATCAAGCAGTTTCTCCAAGTATTCCACCGTTTCCGATATCTGGTCACGTGACTCCAGACGGTCTCCGGGACAGACATACTCTGCCTTAAGGTATCCCGGCTCACGGCGTTTAGTCTCGCTCTCTATGAATTGTGCCAGCTCCTGATCTGTTTTGGATGCTATCAGCGGACGCTGTGCACGCGCAACCTTTAGACGGTTCAGCAATGTTTCATTATCACATTTAAGATAGACGGTCTGTCCATGCTGTAGCATGAAATCCATATTGTCGCCAATAAGTGGCGTTGAACCTCCGCATGAAACTACCACGTCATCAAACTCACCCACCTCACGCAGCATACGGCTCTCTATCTCCCGGAATCCCTGCTCACCCTTGAGAGCGAATATCTGACTCACGCTCTTCATGAAGCGTGCCTCTATGTATTGGTCCAGATCAACGAACGAGACTCCAAGATCTCTGGCCAGCGCCTTGCCCAAGGTGGTCTTGCCGGCTCCCATGAAGCCCATCAGGAATACCCTTACCATTTACTTCCTGGTCTTGAAAACACGGCGCTTGGGAGCCAGACCGGTTTTCTCTATCTGACGCTTGATAATATCCTGGCACTCCTGCTCTGTCAGAGTGGTGGGTTCCATATTCTTGGGAATCTTGTAATTGCTGCCCTGATATGCTATATACGCACCGTAACGTCCGTTCATGACCTCCATATCCGGGTTTGAAGGGAATGTCTTGAGTACTTTCCTGGATTCAGACTCACGCTTGTTCTGTATGAGCCTGACAGCCTCCTCATATGTTATGGTAAGAGGATCGGCCACACCGGTCAATGACACATAGAACTTGTCATGGCGAATGTACGGGCCGAAACGGCCTGTGCCCACACTCACTTCCATACCATCCAATTCTCCAAGATTACGCGGCAGGCGGAACAGTTCAAGAGCCTCATCAAGGGTGATGGTCTCAATGGTCTGACCCTTCTTCATCTGCGCAAAACGCGGCTTGTCATCATCCTCGGCGCTGCCTATCTGTACGATGGGGCCGTAACGGCCTATCTTAACTGATACAGGCTTGCCCGATATGGGATCGGTTCCCAGAATACGCTCACCAACCTTATGTTCGTTCTTGAGCGTCATGGCGCTGTTTACTGCCGGGCTGAACTTATCATAGAAGTCACTGATAACACTCTTCCACTGCTTGTCACCATCGGCTATATCATCGAACTCCTTCTCAACCTGAGCGGTGAAGTTATAGTTCATTATGTCAGGGAAATACTCAATCAGGAAATCATTCACGACCATACCTATATCGGTAGGAACAAGTTTGGACTTCTCTGTCCCGTAAACCTCGGTTATGGTCTGTTCCTTAATGTTGCCGTTCTCCAGGCGCAGCATGTCGCACTCGCGCTTGGTGCCTTCAATATCCTCACGAAGCACATACTCACGCTGCTGGATGGTCCCAATGGTTGGAGCGTATGTTGAAGGACGTCCTATTCCCAGTTCCTCCATCTTGTGCACCAGGGCAGCCTCGTTGAAACGCTGCGGGTGCTGCGTGAACCTTTCATATGCCGAAATCTGGCTGAACTCCAGCTTCTGGCCTTTCCTGAACTCCGGCAGTCCCTGAGACTCCTGTGATTCGGCGGCCTCATCATCACGGCTCTCGCGATATACACGCAGGAAACCGTCAAACTTTACAATCTCACCCGATACCGTAAACTCGCCCTCAATCTTGGGTGATGTGATGGAAACTGTAGTCTTCTCAATCTCGGCTTCTGCCATCTGAGATGCTATAGTGCGTTTCCATATAAGCTCATAAAGACGTTTCTCCGGAGCGGTACCGTCTATGGACTGGTTATCCATATAGGTAGGACGTATGGCCTCATGCGCCTCCTGTGCACCCTTGGCTTTCTGTGTATATTGACGGCTCTTTACATATTCATCCCCCATAGACTCGCTTATGACCTTGCGGCATGAATCTATGCACAAGGTTGACAGGTTTACGGAGTCAGTACGCATGTAGGTAATCTTACCGGACTCATACAGGCGCTGCGCCAGCATCATGGTCTGCATGACTGTGAATCCGAACTTGCGGGTAGCCTCCTGCTGCATGGTAGATGTGGTGAACGGAGCGGCCGGCAGTTTCTTGAAAGGCTTGGTCTGGATGTCCTTGACCTTGAACTCTACACCCTTGCACTTTTCCAGAAATGCGTAAGCCTCTTTCCTGGTCTTGAAACGTTCACTGTAATCGGCACGGACATCCTGTATGCTGCCGTCAACGTCAAGCTTGAAGATGGCTACCACCCTGTATGAGGCCTCGGGAACAAAATCCTTTATCTCACGTTCACGCTCCACAATAAGGCGTACAGCCACTGACTGCACACGTCCGGCCGAAAGTGCCGGTTTGACTTTGCGCCAAAGTATCGGTGACAGTTTGAAACCCACTATGCGGTCCAGCACGCGGCGTGCCTGCTGGGCATAAACCAGATTGGTGTCTATGTCACGCGGAGTCTCTATGGCGTGCAGTATTGCGTTCTTTGTGATCTCGTGAAAGACGATACGCTTGGTATTCTCAGGCTTGAGTCCCAGAGTCTCGAACAGATGCCAGCTGATGGCCTCTCCCTCACGGTCCTCATCGGATGCCAGCCAGACCATCTCGGCCTTTGACGCTGCCTCCTTGAGTTCGGCTACCACCTTCTTCTTGTCGGTAGGAATCTCATATATGGGTTCAAACGTATCTATGTTTATGCTCAAGTCTTTTTTCTTGAGGTCACAGATGTGTCCGTAACTTGACATCACCTTGTAATCCGCCCCCAGAAACTTCTCTATCGTCTTGGCCTTGGCCGGAGACTCCACTATTACCAGATTCTTCTGCATGATATTCTATTAAAGGTTATGCCCTAAAGGCGCGGCAAAAGTAGAACAAAAAAAAGATATAGAAAAGGTGGACGGACATAAAAAATATTGTCCGCCCACCTTATTATTTATAAAATAATAAAAAAAGAATCCCGACGCTTAAAATCTTAAGGTGGCTCCAAGCATGACCGCCGGCTTGAGCGAACGGTATCCGGCGTAATAATAGAAGTCACCACCAGCCAGATGTTTGACGGTAGCGTATAACGACAGCCAATCTGTAAGGTCATAATCGGCCGTGAGCGAAATATCGTTCACAGTAGGCATAGACTTGCCGCCCACCCTGTGGAAAGCCATCATGCGGTATGAAAGCATTGCATCAAATCCCCTGAAAATATTCACCCTTCCGAACAGATTGGCATCAAATGCAGGCTTAAGGTCCATCTTATGTCCGGGGTAGTTGCCCAGGTAATCGGAATATGTCACATCCATCCTGAACTGCATCCTGTCAGAGAACTGCATATCAGCATCAAAGCGCGCATACAGCACGCTGGCGTCCTGCTGCTTAAGTACCGATGTCACAATCAGGCTGTCTGCCCTGGTCTGGAACACCTCGTCAACGGTATAGCGGTATCCGGCCTTAGCCGACATTGACAGCCAGGAACCCTGACGGAATGTCAAGCCACCGTAAACATTGACCACATTGTAGCCATCGGTTATACGTTCCTGCTCTGACCAATAGGGCGATATAACGGCAAGTTTGCGCATGTCATATTCCTCAAGTCCTCCTGTTGCCCCTAGCTGAAAACCGAACTTAGGGCTGACGTCATAATCAAAAGTGACCATAGGCGACATCAGTATAGTCCTACCTCCACCTGTGCGCAGATCCATATTCAGACCCAGGTTGGTTCTAAGCCTGCCGCTTTCATATTTCCAGGACGGGGTTAAGGTAAAAGCTGTAAAACCGCTGTATTCACAGCCGTACAGACCCCACCATCTGTAAACTTTGGTCTTTTGCCTGTATCCTACGCCAAAGGAACCTTTCTCCAGCGGCTTGTCAAAGCCTGCCGACAGACGCACAATACCCTCCTTGTTGCATCTCACGGTTCCGTTAAGGTCCAGACCGTCTCTTATAAGCCATTCACCGCCACCTGCAATATAAAATGCTACACCTATCCTGGAAACGGAACTGATACAACCGGAAAGCGAGCCCTCCTTTGTGTTCTGGAAAAGATTGCTTGCATCATCTATTGCCGGAGTCATGGATCTGCCGGGCATATAATTAAATCGTGAGTACCCGAAATCAGTACTAAGACCCATCGACACCCTGTCATTAAAACGGTGTGAGTAATCGGCGGCAACCTTGCTGTTGAACATCATTGATTTCCAGTCTCCATCGGGTTTGGAGTTCCAGCCGTCCATCGAGCCCGACAGATTAAGGTGATCTATCTCAGTAATGTCCCATCCCAGGTCAAACAAGCCTTCATTCAGGTTTCTCATGCCGTAACCCAGACGGAGCAGACCGGTAACACGCTTGGGCTCCACCCCATCGGTTATTATACCGAACACCTCCATGGGCGAGCGTTCCAGGTTCCTGACCGGATTAGGCGATGTAAGATAATTTACGGAAGCCGGCTGTCTTACGGTGCGTGTCTTTTCAGGCAGCGGCATTATCTTACCGGCCTCGGTGACTGAAGGATTATATGCGCCTTCAATAGTCATTGACCTTGAAGGAAGGCTCTCATTCTGCGCTTTTGCGGCAGAACCGGTAATTGCGGCTATCAAAGCCAGGAAAATATATCGTTTCATAATCTGAATCATTCAAGTCTTGACGCAATCATTTGAGCTATATCATCATCGGTTCCGGTATAATTGGATTTAAGTGACAACAGGTACTGGCGTGCCTCCACATCCTTGCCCTGAGACTTGTATATGTCACTCAGCAGTATGAAACTGCGTGCAAGCCAATATGCATGGGGCGTTCCCTCCTGTATGAAATCCATAATGACTTTCTCAGCTCCATCTTTGTCACCACTGTCAAACAGCAACTGACTGAGCAGATAATCTGACTCCGCTCCAAACTGGGAGCGTGTATCCTTGGACAGCTCTTCAAGCAAAGGCTTTGCCCCTGTCCTGTCATTTTTGGCAAGCATAGCCTTGGCCTTACGGTACTTAACCTCTGTTATCTGGTCTTTAGGCAACTGAGTCTGCAATGCCTTGTCGGCATATCGGAGCACCGCATCATCATTGCCTGTCCTGCCGGCACAACTCACAATGGAGTACAGGCTGCGACGCTGACGCTCGGCATTGGTTGTCTTGTCATACAACCTTATGTAGGCATTCATGGCGTCATCCCATTTCCCAGCGTTCCATGCCATGGTGGCGGCACGGTCAAGCGCGCTCTCGCAGAAACGGCTGTTTTCATAATCGGCAGCGTGCATATAGCTGCTATACGCACGGTCAATCTCTTTCCTCTCCTCCAGGATCTCACCCTGATAGTACCATGCGTTGACCGCGAAAGCACCGTCCGGGAACTGATCCAGATATTGTCCGAAGCGCTCCAGGGCAACGCTCTTCTCTCCGCGGCTGAACATACTCTCGGCCGATGTGTAGGTCAATGAGTCACGCTCGCTTGCGGCAATCGGAGCTGCACCTTTGACACCGGCGGTATATTCAATGAAAGAATTCACATCGCCGGTCTCCACATAGATTGACTTGAGGTCAACCAATGCGGTGCGTGCCTCGTCACTGCCCGGGTACTTGGCTATCACCTCCTTATAAGCGGATATGGCGTCGTCATATTTCTCTGTCTGGTAATAAATGAGGGCTATCTCGGCCGATGCCTTGCGTGCCAGTTCACTCGTGGGATAATCCCGCATTATACGCCTGAAAGCCGTGATTGCCTGTGTAGGCTTGTCGTTCTGCTGATAAGCCCTGCCCTCTTCATAAAGGGCGGACGGAACGTATGCCGATTCGGGATAGTCACTCACCAGACGGTCCAGATTACTGATTTTCTGCGTATAGTCACGCTGAAGACCATTCACGATGGCTGTCTGATACAGGGCATAGTCACCTGTACTTCGGTCTATGTTCATGGCCATTCTGTAATACTCCCTTGCCTGCGAATACTGACGGTCATAGAACATGCAGTCTGCAGCCCTCAGGCATGCATCGGCCAGAATGTCATTAGCAATCCCGGTCCTGTCAGAAGTCTCTATGACGGTGCGCATGCATTTCCACGCCTCATTGTAATCCTTCTTGTTGTAGGCCACATAACCCATGCCGTAGTTGGCCAGTCCGCTGAACCGTGTCAGGCGGCTCCCTATAAGCGACAGATAGCGGCGGTAGTCATTGTCGGCCATATCGGCCTTATTCAACCTATAATATGCCTCACCCCGCCAGTACGTGGCATCCACGGCAGTAGCGTGGTCATAGCTGTCAAGCGAGATAACGCTGGTAAGCAGACCCGGCACATCTTCATACTGACCGGCCGCCATGAGGTCCATTGCCTTGTTATAAAGCAGCTGCATCTTGGCGGCCAGAATTGACGGACCGGGATTGTTTATCTTGGCTATCGAATTGAGTGCGGCATCATAGCTATTGGTATTGAGATACACGTCAACCAGATAACTGCTCACGTTATCGGCATATCTGGAATTAGGGAACTCGTTCAGGAAACGCTCGAACGATGTCACCGACTCGGCAAAAGGGGAAAAAGCCGTCTCATGTATGACCATGGCATAGTTGTAAAGGGCCTGCTCCCTCACTTCCGGCTTGCCCGGGATTGACGACGCACGCTCAAACGCCATCCTGGCCATGCTCTTGTCACCTTTAGCCAAAGCGGCCAGACCCAGGTGCAGAGCTGCGTTCTGTGCAAGCTCGTCCTCACCCTCGGCCACTTCCGACAGGTTCTCTATGGCACACTCCATATCTCCGGTCTGTGCACTGGTAATACCCAGGACATACTTGTCATGGCGCGGATCGGAACTGATTCCCACCGACATATAGCTTCTGATCAGGCCATACGCCTTGTCATATTCGCCTTTCCGGTACCAGTATTCACCCAGAATACGTTCAGCCTCAGCCTCCAGCAGGGGATCCGAAGCCTCATCTATCATCTGCTGAGCGGTCTCCATTGCCTGGATATGGTCACCGTCACCCATCAGGTCTATGTCGGCAAGATAAAGCCTGGCCTCATCATTATGGTTTGTGCCCAATGACTTGTTGAACCCCTCAACCGCCTGCTCCGTCTTTCCGGCACGGTAATCCATGAATGCCTTGTAGAAAACAATGTCGGAATCAGTTTCCGGGTCATCTATCATCTGTTCAAGTATGCTCATTTGTAACCTGCCCTCGTCAGTCCTTCCGGTCCTGAAAAGCGAAATGGCATTATGACGTACCATACGGCAACAGTCCTTATCATCCAGAAGCAACGGATCGGTTTCGTCAAAACACTCAACCGCCTTGTCAAACTCATACATTGCAAAATAAGCGGTTCCCAGCAGAGCCTGCATGCGGTTTAAGTACATTGAACCGGGATATCTGTCCATGAACGCCTGAATTGCATCAAGTGACTTGGCCGGATTAAGTTGGGCAGCAATTACCGTGCGCATGTAATCCAACTCCTCGGTACGCAATACGTTTGATGCAGGAGCCGTCTGTTCCCACTCTTCAAGCAGTGTACCTGCTGCTGCATAATCGCCCTGAGTAAACAGCGTACGGCACTCGTCAAGCAGACGGTTACCGCGGTCTGTAAGCCTGTTCTGTCCCATTATGCTTTGGCTTACTGAGCCCAGCAACACTATACAGACAGGTATGATCAGTCTTTTTATCATTGTCAGATTTGTTTATTGTACCACATATCCAGGGCACGGTTCTCAGCCGCCTCCATCACGGCCCTTTCACCACGCCCCTTGTCATTCATGCCGCACAGATGCAGCACTCCGTGAATAATCACTCTCATCAGTTCCTTATCGTATGACGTATGAAACTTACAACTGTTAGTCATCACCGTATCAAGACTTATGAACATGTCACCGCTAATCACCCCCGGTTCGCTGTAGTCAAAGGTAATGATGTCGGTATAATAATCATGGCCCAGAAACTCCTTGTTCACCTCAAGGATACGGTCATCATTACAGAAAATATAGTTCAGGTTGCCCACCTTGCGGCCGTCATAACCGGCAGCCACGGCGGCAATCCACGCCCTTACCGCCTTTCGGTCCAGCTTAGGCATCTTTATGTTCTCGTTCAGGAATGAAATCATAATCTTTTTTACGCAAAGAACAGGTAACACAGGAAAATGGCAGCCAGAATTCCGGCCAGGTCGGCCAGCAGTCCGCAACCCACCGCATAACGGGTATTCTTTATGTTCACACTGCCAAAATATACCGCCAGTATGTAGAACGTAGTATCGGTAGAACCCTGGAACAGGCAGGCCAGACGGCCGGTAAACGAGTCTGCCCCGTAAGTTGTCATTGCGTCAATCATCAGGCCACGGGCCCCGCCGCCTGACAGGGGTTTCATAAGTGCCGTAGGCAGAGCGCCCACAAACTGGCTGTCCAGACCGCATTTCTCTGCACACCAGCCAATCCCGTTCACCACGGCATCCATGGCTCCCGATGCGCGGAACACACCTATGCCCACCAGAATGGCAATCAGGTAAGGAATAATCTTGACGGCAGTGGTAAAGCCGTCCTTGGCTCCCTCAACAAAAGCCTCATAGACATTTATCTTTCCTCTTATACCCGATATTATAAAACCTATAATCACCACAAACAGTATGATGTTGGCTGCCGATGTTGACACAGGTCCTATCTTGACGGCCGGAAGCTGTGAAAAGCCCCAGATGATAAGAGCCACTATGGCACTCAAACCGCCCACAAACAGTATCAGAACCTTGTCAAAGCGTATCTTCTGCATAATACAGGTAACCAGCAGACCCACCAGCGTTGAGAAGAATGTGGCCAGCAGAATGGGAATGAACACATCGGCCGGCTGAGCTGCTCCCATCTGCGCGCGGTAAACCAGCACACTTACGGGAATCAGCGTAAGTCCTGATGTATTCAGCACCAGGAACATTATCATGGGATTTGAAGCCACATCCTTGGTCTTGTTCAACTCCTGCATGCGCTCCATAGCCTTCAGTCCCATTGGAGTGGCTGCGTTGTCAAGGCCAAGCATATTGGCCGCAATGTTCATGAAGATATGGCCGTAGGCAGGGTCATTCTTGGGCAGGTCAGGGAACAGGCGTGAGAACACGGGACTGAGCCAGCGGGCAAAGGTATTCACCAGTCCGCCCTTTTCACCGATCTTCATTATTCCCAACCATAGTGAAAGCACACCGGTTAGACCCAATGATATCTCAAAGCCAGTCTTGGCCGATGAGAACGTAGAGTCCATGATGTCCTGAAACACGCTTGCATCACCCATGCAGAGCTTAACCACAGCCACCGCAAAGGCAATCAGGAAGAATGCAATCCATATCCAGTTCAGTACCATACGCGCACGTACAATTATTATCCGCGAAGATACCGCTTTTTACCCGAAAGACAGCAAACCATGCGTTCTTTATTCCAAGGAATAACTATTTTTGTGGATTATTACGGATTATGGGAATTTCATTAAGGAAAGCCACTGCCGATGATGCACGGTTCATTGCCGAGAATGTGTTGCGGGCACTGCATATTGATGAGGCTAAAGAGGAGCATTTTGAGTATCTGGCCGGAATATGCCGCCGTGAGGATACTCTCTACAATTGGCGCAATGCTACCGTTGCGCTTTATGACGGTGTTCCTGCCGGCCTTATGGTAGCATATGACGGTGCACTGTACCGGCAGATGCGCGACATCACATTTCCGATGATACGCATGTACGTGGGTGATGATTACCACCGGATGGATGATGAAGCCAGCCCGGGAGAGTACTACCTGGACTCACTCGCCGTTCTGCCCCAATACCAACATAAAGGAATAGCATCGGCCTTAATCAAGGAGTTGTTCCGCCTGCGTGATGAGGCTGGTATCCCGCTGGCCACAATTGCCGTTGACCCCGAAAACGACACAGCCTACCGCCTCTACACCCGCCACGGCTTCCGTCCAGACGGCCAAATCACTGTATTCGGAACCACCTATGACCGTCTGGTTGCACAAAAAGCAACTACTCTACCGTAATGGTGGCTGAGGTGGTGGTAGCCCGGAAAGCGGGAGCGTAGATACACTGCATCACGGAGATGCCTTCCTGGAAACGGCCCGGTTTCTGCACGTTTACCTCATACTCTATACGATAGCTGCCCTTGCTCAGACGGTCAATGTAGAACACGTTACGGGTATTGCCCGGAGCGGCATAGTAGCCTATGTCATCACGCCAGTTGTAGCTGTAGCCTGCAGCGGTGTTCACCGGCTCCATTGTGGCAGCACGCATGTCAGACAGTTGCAGATATTCCAGATTACGGTCAGTGGTAAGGTCAAACTGTATCTTAAGGCGGTCTCCCACGCGCAGTCTGGTGCCCGGCTTGACCTCCTCAAGACGGTCACCGTCAGATGCGCGGACCACACGCCATACGGTTCGTTTCAATGACATGCCGTTCTCACTATGCTCAACCTTATCCATCTCATCTGTGAACGAACGATAGATTGCGCCCCAGCTGATGCCCGGAGTCTTGCTGTCCACAGTAACCTCAGCCTTGTCACGGCTTATAGGCCCATCCCAGGTCTGGGTGGTATATCCTGCAGTAGCCTTTGAGTCCAATGCCTTTACCGCATCCTTTCCCACATAGATTGTAATGTCAGGATCTGATGCCAACTGAACATCGCCACCTGTAGCCATCAGCGCGGTGACAGCTGCTGCAGTGGCAGGCGATGAGCTCCAGCCTGTAGTCTGGCGTTGTTTGAGAAGCCAGCGGGCTGCCTCCACAGCCTGAGTCCGGTTGTCTGTAGCCAGCAGGGTACGGATTATCAGTGACTGGGTCTCTATGGGAGCCTCATGCCAGAGCAGTCCGCCCTGATTGTCACGCCAGTAACGGCCCATCTCATCGCTGTATAACGAACGCTCAACCAATGTTGCAGCAATATGCATAGCCTGGTCACTCTTACCTTGACGAGCCAACAGCAGAGCCAGCTGGGCACGGAACCAGAGGTCCAGGTCATGGGTGTCCTGCAGCTCCGCCAGACGTGCATAATAAGTGTGGCTGGCACGGGTTGAAGCGCTGAAAGGATATGATGCAAAGTATGAACGTGTCAAAAGATAGCTCAACTCACTGTACCCCAATGATTCGGGCTTACGCTCCACATTATATGACTTGTAGAAGTTTGAATCAAGGAAATCAAGGCCATGCTGTATCATCTCCTTAAGTTCCGGCGTGACCTCTATTACACCGTTCTCTATAAGCAGACCCAGACCTTGCAGGATCTCATCGGTTATATGTACGCTTGACGGGAGTCCGTCTATCCAGGGCCAACCCCCGTCACCCATCTGTGCGTCACGGAGTCTCTGAAGAGCATCCTGCATAGCCTTGGCCGTCTCTTCAGATCCCAGTGACGTGGCAAGGGAATGCAGACGGTCGCGCTCGCTCTGACTGCTGCGCAGCCAGGGAGTCTCTTCAAGCAACGTGGATGTCAGCTTCTGGTTACGCTCCAGCTGTGTCTGCCATTCCGATGCAGGCAGCACGGCCCACTCATCAAGCATCTGTCTGATGGCAGGATAGCGGCTGGACAGGTTTTCGGATATGGCGGCACCCATAAAGCTGTGGAACAGGCGAAGGTTACTGGGGTCATCCACACGTATCATTGAAGGCAGAGCCTGTATGGCATACCAAATGGGACTTGCGCTGTACTCTAAGGTAAGCTGCTCATCGGCCATAGTATTGGAACGCGTCTTATTCAGTTCCTCAAAGCGGAATGTGCGCTTTTCATTGCCGTTGCTGAACAAAGAGAGCGCCTGCACCACCTGCGTACGGTTGGAAAGCACCGGGATTGTCTCCTGCATACCGTCGCTGTGACCGGTGGTCTGGGCGGTTATAAGATAGGTCACGGCGGTCAGTCCGGCCGGCACGTTAATGATAAATCCCGTACCTTCATTACCACCTGCCGGAATGGATATGATTTTGGACTGTGTGCCTTCTATTATATTCAGGGACTTGCCGGTAACGGCATCGGTAAACGTAAGTGCCACCTTAGCCTTAACGGCTTCATCGGCCAGGTTGCTTACCTTTACGGTAAACTCCATGCGGTCACCCTGACGCAGGAACCTGGGTGCAGCAGGTTCAACCATTATCTGTTTACGGGTTGTGACAATACGTTCTATACGGCCTGTCTGGAGCGAATCCGTGAACGCGATGCCCTGCAATTTCCAGCGGGTAAGCAGCTGCGGAGCGTTGAACCTGACCGTAGCCACACCCGCGGAGTCTGTTATCAGATACTCAAACAGGCCCGTGGGATTCATATCTGTTCTCAAGGTAACAGGAGCCAGCTCTGCTGATTCGTTGCTTGTTTCAAAAGCAATGTCTGCACCTACAGACCCTTGCTGTGACTCCAGGTCCATTGCACCTGCCGCCCTGGACATCATCATGGGACTGGCAAGCATATCCTCCTCTACTTCAGCATCATCTACCGCATAGACAGCATTGGCGCTCTTGAACATCACGCCACCACGCGCAAGCCTGGGTCTCACATAATACTCAAACGGATTAATCAGGGTACCGGTTATGGCTCTTTTACCCTTGTATTCATATTTGGTGTCCCATGCATGGTTCCAAGGCAGGTAGTTGTTGGCATATCTTAAAGGTAATGCCGCAATATCGGACGAACTGATATAGACCGCATTCCACGGACTGAAAGTCCATCTGTGATAACTGTAACGGTCAAGTGCGGTATCATACATATCCAACATCAAGGCAGCAGTGACAGGATTACCCTGTTTATCTGTTATCCTGACCTTCCACTCTTCCTGACTGTCGGGTTCAAGCAGGTCGCGGAAAGTTACCAGCTCCACGTCAAGCTGCTTCCTGCGGTTCTGAACCTCAAAGCCCAATGCGCTGTTATTCCGGCTGAATCCTTCATAGACCAGACCTGTCTCTACCTCAATCCTTCCCACCATCTCCTCTACAACAGGAATCAACAGTTGCTGCTGCTTTCCGTTAGTACGTATTACGCCCCTGTCGCATACACCGAACCTGTCCTTGACATTATAGTAGATGACCGCGTCCGGCAGACAGCTTGAAAGACGTAAGGTTATGGTGTCACCTACCTCTGCACTGTTTGAGTGCCTGGAATCGGCAACACACCACAGATACTCGGACCCGGGCACGAACCCGAAATCATCATCCTGGACGAATATCGCGTCACATATACCCTCCTCGGCGTTATCTGATGTGGCCTTTATCCTGTAGATACCAGACTTCAACCCTTTCAAAAAGAGATGATGACTTACAGGATAATCATCGCATGATGTCCTTATTGTCTTTTCAAGGACAGTTTCCAGAATGACAGGTTCAGCGTCAAAATCAAAGTCATATTTGGGGAACCGCTCTGCCAGATTCAGGTTATCCACACACTTGGTTATCTCGTCAAGACGCTTCTTTCCATTAACGTTGAACGGCAACGGCAGCTTGCGTGCCGGGACATCCACACGTGATACCGTGACATGGACATCACCTTCAATCAAACGTCCTCCTGACAGGAGAAGCACGTTCACCCAATATTCACCATTCATATTGGGATATGGATTGTCTGCCTCTACCACAACTCTTCGCTGTCCGCCTCCTACATCAAAATTAAGAGTCTTGTCATGGGTCTCACCGTTGACATCGGTAACCATCACATTGACTGTAACCATACCGCTCTCCTGGTAAAGGATACCGCTAGGAACCTTCAGGCTGAAACGGAACGATCCGTCAGCGGCAGTCTCAAGCTCACCGCTGTCCAAACGGTAGTTACCCCTGTCATCCTGGATGCACAACGGATGCACCTGATAAGAGCTGACCGATGCCGTCCAGCTTACCAAAGCTCCGTCAACAGGAACACCGGTAAGTGACATGGCCTTGCCCGAAACCTCAAAAGAGCGGTCCAAAAGCTTCTCGCCGGGCAGGCGGTCCATAACGATTTCAAACTTGGGCTGACGGAAAGACTCTATATTAAGGTATGAGTAAACCGAGAAATCATAATCAGAGTCACTGTCGCTCACAACCCTTATTGAAGCTCTTCCCGGAATAATATTGTCCGGTATCATGAAGTCTCCCCTGGCCACACCCATGCTGTCAGTTGTCAGCGTAAGACGTTCTACCTCCTTGTAATTGGCATCATAAAGAGTCGCTCTCACAACCACACCCTTTAGGACGCTTCCCTTATCGTATCCGTCGGACAGATAGGCCACACAGTTGAAATGCACGGAATCACCCGGCAGGAAAGTAGAGCGGTCAGTAAAGACTACGGCATGTGCACGGTCCGGCATATCGCTTACCCAAGGAATGTTGAATGTACAGTTGCCCTTGTTTTCGCCCTTGTCAATTTCCATGGTGTAACGGCCGTTCCTGAGCCCTTCTATGGAAATGAATCCGTCATCCGATGAGAATCCCTGAGTTGCAATCCTGGTATGCTCATTGTTGCCGTTTACCTGCCATACGGTATAACGGCATGAAGGAACCGGTTCACCTGTCTTAAGATTTACGGTTGTTCCTGTCAACGCCCCGTTGTCGGCAACAGTATGTACAAGCCCCAACCCGTTGCATTCCAGATACTCGTATGCTATGCAGTCACCGCTGTTGAAATAGGGACCTGTTGATGCCATCAGATAGTAGCTTCCCTGCATCACCGGCGGGACCGTCACTATAGTATGATGTTCCAACCAGTCATTCTGGTCATTAAGCCTCACGCTCCACTCCGAAACCGGTGAAAGCCTGTTAAGTTCCGACAGCAGCGTCACCTCATCAGTATGGTAACCTGAACCGCCTGCAAACTCCACAATCTTAAGATATACAGTCTTAGTATTGGTATAGGTCAACGAGGCCATTGTACCCTCACCAGGTACCATGTCCCTTTCAAGCGACAGGTTTATGGAACTGCGTTCTATCTGCGCAAGCAATTTCAGACACTCCAAAGCGCCTTCGCTCTTGGGCCACTTTTTCTGCGCCCTCATGCAGATGTCATGCGCATTTCTTTTCATGACTGCCTGCCGTTCCGGTTCATCGTCAAAATCATGGATATGATTCTCTATCATCTGCGCGGCAACGGAATAGAACTGTGTGCTGAACTTTACCTTTTTCTCATATTTATCGGCAAGAGCCAGACTGCCTTTAAGCCATAAATCATAGTTTTTGTCCCATTTCTGTGAGTTGGAATCCAGATAATCGGCCAGCAGGTTCATACGCCTTATATCTATAGTGGTCCTGATGGAAGGCTTGGATCCCAGGTTATGCATCGTGAGACATTTAAGGATGTAGAAAGGCCACAGGTCAGGGTCATCGGGACCTACGTTGGCCACCGCATTGAGATAATCCTCTGGACTGCCGTACAGACGGCTGTCATCCAGGAAACCCCGCTTGGAATTAATGAACCTCTGGCCTGTAAGCGTAATCAGGGCATTGTCCAGAAGCATGTCGGCCAACTGCGGACGCAGTTTCAGGCCGTCCTTGTTACCCCCGGGGAAGAATTCTTCATAATACCCTGATGAGACTCCCCTCACATTGGCTTGTGATAAATCCATTCCATACATTCCCATCTGCGAATTCCGTGTATATGTCACATCGGCGGCAAGTCTGATTGACTGCTCCAGATGATAGCATATGGTATCGGTTATCATTTGCAGTGTCCACCTGTCAATAGGCGGATCTGGCATATCCGATGGTTTCTGACGCCGCAGATTGTAATCGTTGTACTGCTTGTATTGCAGATAACCCTTGGCCAGGAACGCGTGACAAAGAGCCTGATGTTCCCTTACCTTGAGTTTGGGAAGGAGTGTTTTGAACAGTTCAATCCCATTGACGGTACTGTTCTCGCCATAGGTCTGCTGCACGCGTGTAAGATACACCGCACTTTTTAGCATCTGGCGTCCGTCACCGTCACGGGCAGCCATATCCCAAATGGAGTTTATCTCCTTTGCCGCACTCTCGGGTAAGTCCTCTTCAATAAGCTTGTCCACCTTCTTCCATGCGCGTGAATACTTGTCAGCGCTGGCTGTTGCAGTAGTCAGTGTCATAATGATAATCAGAAATGATATTCTAAACAGATGCCTCATAAGCTCACGTTTTATGATTACTTCCGGCAAATATATCCGGAAAACATGCTTAAGTTAACTGCAAGAGCGTTGCAAAAACGTTGCAAAAACGCTGCAAGCACTGTTTTTATGACAATTAATCAAACAAACCGCCCGATAAGGATTCGTAGCGGGAACGGCCCAGATGCTTGTAGGCCAGATCGGTAACCTCACGGCCGCGAGGCGTACGCTTTAGGAATCCCTCCTGAATGAGGAACGGCTCGTACACATCCTCTATGGTGCCGGCATCCTCGCTCAATGCGGTTGCAATTGTGCCTATACCCACCGGACCGCCCTTGAACTTGTCAATGATGGTGGTAAGTATGCGGTTGTCTATCTCGTCAAGACCGTATTTGTCAATATTAAGTGCCTCAAGGGCGATGTTTGCGATTGAAACTGTGATGCGGCCCGATCCCTTTACCTGCGCAAAGTCACGCACGCGGCGCAGCAGGGCATTGGCTATACGGGGCGTTCCGCGGCTGCGGCCGGCTATTTCGGCAGCAGCATCTATATCACACGGTATGCCTAAGATTCCAGCCGATCTGAGTATGATCTTCTGCAAAGTCTTGGCATCATAATACTCCAAATGCATGTTGATGCCAAAACGGGCACGTAACGGAGCGGTAAGCAGTCCGCTGCGGGTGGTTGCGCCAATCAGGGTAAACGGATTCAGGTCTATCTGTATGCTTCGGGCACTGGGACCTTTGTCAATCATGATGTCTATGCGGTAATCCTCCATTGCCGAGTAGAGATACTCCTCAACTACAGGCGACAGACGGTGGATTTCATCGATGAAAAGGACATCCTTGGGCTCAAGTGAGGTAAGGATTCCGGCCAAATCACCCGGTTTGTCCAGCACAGGACCGGAAGTGATCTTGAAACCCACGCCCAGTTCATTTGCAATGATATTGCTCAGTGTGGTCTTGCCCAGTCCGGGAGGGCCGTGCAGTAGGGTGTGGTCAAGCGATTCGCCTCTCTGACGTGCCGCCTGCACAAAGACACGCAGGTTATCCACAATCTTGCCCTGTCCGGCAAAATCGTCGAACCGCAACGGCCGGAGCGCGTTATCAAGCTCCTTGTCGCTTGCCAACTGCTGCTGTCTTATATCAAAATCCTCCATATTTCGAATGGAGAATTGAGAATGGAGAATTGAGAATTAACGCACCGCATGGCTAACTCTCAATTCTAAATTCTCAATTCTCAATTAACAATTCTGTCATCTTATCTGCACTCACCAAAGTCTGTTCGCCACTCTCCATATTCTTAAGCGTCACCTTGCCCTCGGCCAATTCGTTGCTGCCCACAATTGCAACGTAGGGAACTGCCTGTGCGTTGGCGTATGCCATCTGCTTCTTCATCTTGGCGGCATCGGGGTAAATCTCCGATGGAATGCCCGATTTGCGAAGCTCTGAGAGCAGTCCCATGCAGAATGCGGCCTCCTGATCGCCCAGATTGAGGAACAGCACCCTGACGCCGGTCTGAGTCTCCTTGGGATAGAGGTCCAGCTGGTTGAGCACGTCATAAATGCGGTCTGCCCCGAACGATATGCCCACGCCGCTCACACCCGGAAGTCCGAATATTCCTGTGAGGTTATCATAGCGTCCGCCGCCGCTGATGGAGCCTATCTCTACGTCAAGTGCCTTGACCTCAAAGATAGCCCCTGTGTAGTAGTTAAGGCCGCGGGCGAGAGTCAAGTCAAGTTCCAACTGATTGTTGAGTCCCAGCTTTGTTGCACCATCCAGTATGAAACGGCACTCCTCTACTCCCTTTAATCCGGTCTCACTGCCTGCAAGCACTGAGGCTATTGTATCCAGTTTCTGGCTATTGCTGCCTGTCAGCTTGATTATGGGCTGCAGCTTGTCTATTGCATCCTGGGGCAGACCCTTGTCGGCCAACTCGGCATTCACGCCGTCCAAACCTATCTTATCCAGTTTATCGATTGCAACCGTTATATCCACAATCTTATCGGATTGACCGATGGATTCTGCTATTCCGGCCAGTATCTTGCGGTTGTTGAGTTTAATGGCTACGCGTACGCCAAAACGGCTGAACACCATATCTATCATCTGGATAAGTTCTATCTCATATAGCAGTGAGTCACTACCTACTACATCGGCATCACACTGGTAGAACTCGCGGTAACGGCCTTTCTGCGGACGGTCAGCACGCCATACGGGCTGTATCTGGAAACGCTTGAAGGGGAACTGCAGCTCCTCACGGTGCATCACCACAAAGCGGGCAAAGGGGACGGTCAGGTCATAACGCAGGCCCTTCTCACAGAACTTGGATGCAAGTTTAAGACTGTTGCGTGAAAGCAGCTCCTCATCGGTAAGGCCACTCATGTAGTCGCCCGAGTTCTGGATCTTGAAGAGCAGCTTATCGCCCTCCTCGCCGTACTTGCCCATAAGGGTGGAGAGGTTCTCCATCGACGGGGTTTCTATCTGGCTGTAGCCAAACAGGCGGAATACTCCGCGTATGGTATCAAATATGTAGTTACGGCGCGCCATCTCCACCGGAGTGAAGTCACGCGTACCTTTGGGAATAGACGGTTTCATTCAGTAAATCAGCTTCTTCTTGATGTGTATATCATTATGTAATAAATCAGCGTGCCAAGTGAGCTTATGGCTGCCACAACGTATGTATATGCCGCTGCCTTAAGCGCATCCTGGGCATTTTTCATAGTTTCACTGTCGGCGGCACCGGTATGCTTGAGCCAGGCAAGTGCACGGCGGCTGGCATCTATCTCCACAGGCAGCGTGACAAAACTGAACAGGGTGGTCATGGCAAAGAGAGCTATTCCGGCAAGCATCAGACCGGGGAATACCTGAATCAACAGTATGCCGGCCAAAAGCACCCAAGTCACTATCTTTGACGAGAACTGCACGACAGGTACCAATGCCGAACGCATCTTGACCGGGGCATATTCCTTGGCGTGCTGCACAGCATGACCGCACTCATGGGCCGCCACTGCCGCCGCCATTATGCTGCGTCCGTTATAGACGTCACGGCTCAGGTTCACAGTGTTGTTCTCCGGATTATAGTGATCCGTAAGTTGTCCATCCACACATGTAACCTTGACATCACCTATACCATGCTGCTCCAGCATACGACGGGCAATATCATACCCGGTACTACCGTCACGGGTAGGAACTTTTGAATATTTCTGAAACTTGCGGTTCAGATTGGCCTGCACGGAAAAACTCAGAATGGCTATTCCGATGAACAGTATCCAATAGAACGCCTGAGGGCTTACAACGGGATCCATCACTCTCTGACTATTGTCTGGTGGCGGTCCGGACCCACAGATACTATTGAAACAGGGGTCTCAAGATACTCCTCCAGGAAGGTTATGTAATTGTTGAACTCCTCAGGGAACTCATCCTCATCATTCACCTTGGTAAGGTCTGTCTGCCATCCGGGAAGTTCCTCATAGATGGGCTCTACACCCTCGCAGTCAAACGGGAACTCGTCGGTCTGGGTTCCGTCGGGCAGTTTGTAGGCAACGCAGGCCTTGATGGTCTTGAAGGTGTCAAGTACGTCGCTCTTCATCAGGATAAGGTCGGTTACGCCATTCAGGCGGATGGCATAGCGCAAGGCTACCAGATCCACCCAACCGCAACGGCGGCGGCGACCTGTCACGGCTCCGAACTCATGACCGCGGTCTGAGAGAGCCTCACCGTCGGCATCGAACAGCTCGGTGGGGAACGGACCGCTGCCTACGCGGGTGCAGTAGGCTTTCATAATACCGTAAACCTTACCTATGTTGCGCGGAGCGACACCAAGACCGGTACAAGCACCGGCACAGATGGTGTTGGATGATGTTACGAACGGGTATGAGCCGAAGTCTATATCCAGCATGGTTCCCTGAGCCCCTTCGCACAGAATGGTCTTACCCTCACGGAGCAGGTTGGCTACGTAATGCTCGCTATCCACGAACTTGAATTGTTTCATATACTCAATGCCCTCGCGCCATGCTTTCTCCAGCGGAACCAGGTCATACTCAAAGTTCAGGCTCTTAAGGGTGCGCTCATGGGCAGCGCGTGCGGCAGCATAACGCTCCTCAAAATCTGGGCGCAGCAGGTCACCTACGCGTACACCTGTACGGGCCACCTTGTCAGTGTATGTAGGACCGATGCCGCGACCGGTAGTACCAACCTTATTGGAACCTTTCGATGCCTCCAATGCACTGTCCATAAGACGGTGTGTGGGCAGAATAAGATGTGCTTTCTTGGATATGAGCAAGCGGTTCTTCAGGTCTACTCCCGCAGCTTCAAGTGACTCGGCCTCTGCTTTGAAAAGTGCTGCATCCAGCACCATACCGTTACCGATGATATTCTGCTTGTTGCCCTGGAATACGCCTGACGGGATTGACTTGAGCACGAATTTCTTGTCATCAAAAATAAGCGTATGACCGGCATTGGGACCGCCTTGGAAACGTGCCACCACGTCATAGCGTGGAGTAAGCACATCCACTACCTTACCCTTGCCTTCATCACCCCATTGCAGTCCCAGAAGGACATCAATCTTTTCTGTTTTCATTTCTTGTCTATATCTGTTTTGTTGTTCATCAGCTTTTTCTGCTTCCTTTTAAGTGATGCATAACACTTGCTGCACAGACCATACGCATTAAGCGTCCATCCGGTCATTGTGAAACGCCTGGTTCGCATCTCCCCTATCTGGCGGCGGACCCTTTCGTCATTCATTTCCGTTGTCTTGCCGCATCCGCCGCATATCAAACGGATAGTTCCCCTGTTCCTGTCTGTCCTCTCATATAACAACTGGTCATTCACCAATATCTTCCTGACCAATCCGGCATTTTCAAAAAGCTCCAGACTGTTATACACAGTGGCTCTGCTCACCCTGAGGCGACTCTTTTCCGACATGTGCCTGGACAGTTCCTCGGCAGAGACGGAAGATTCATTGGAATAGATAAAATCAAGCACCGCAATTCTCTCCTGCGTATTCCGCAAAGAGTTAAGGCGCAGATAATCCATTAGCTTCTGCCTGGCCTGCAACAAACTGTCATTCTTATCCATTATCCCTGTCCAAACGGTCCAGAACCGCTCTGGCAGCCTGGGCGCACAAAATGTCCTTACCGCTTATGGCGGCCTCAGCCTGGTCTTTCACCTCCTGGACATAACGGGACCCCATCTCACGATCCCCGCGCAGCAGATGTGCAAGCGTCAGGAAACCGCAATAACGGGTTATCGCATTGTCGGAAGCGATCCACCTGAAAGCAGCCTCAGCCGCATTCCTCATGCGGCTGAACAGATACATGGAACAGACTTCAGCAAGGTCGGGGTACCTGATCTGTTCAATCCAAAGGTCAGCCATATCCGGCAGGAACTGATCCTCCGGATATACAAGTGCTGCTAAAATCCTGCACTCGCGGATATCCTCTTTCCACAAGGCTACCGCGAGTTCAGAACTCTTTCCCGTTTCAGACGCTATATCCTTAAGCTGTGGAATCCCTACGCCAAAATTGAGCTTATACTCTATGCCTGCCTCCCTCATGTCTGTGGAAGCAACGCCGTTCATGTTCAGTCTCAGTTTTCTTTTTATCTCAAGGATTCTATCTTGGACAGTCATTTTGGTTGTTATAGCGTCATATTATCCATTCACTGAGGGAGATGCCGTTTCTTATACTGGTGAGGGGCTTCACCCTTCTCCTTGAAGAATGCGGCATAGAACGACTGACGGTTGGCAAAACCGGACATACGTCCTATCTCCTCCATCGTAAGGTCCAGATAGCGTTTATCGGTCAGATAATGCATCGCATCACGCACTCTGAATTCGTTCACCAGACTGGAATAGTTCATTCCGAATCTTGAATTGATCACCGCCGAAAGATACCTTGGATTCGTATTCAAGTCTTCGGCCAACTGCTTTGCGGAATATTCAGGATCGCGGTACTTTTTCTGGGCAACCACGATTGTCAGAATCCCGTCATACAGTTCATCTGCAAGTTCTGCACGGATCAGGCCCCGGTAATTAGCTTCCTTTTCAGCCTTTTCCCTGATCTTGTAAGGTTTTGGGTTAGTTTTCATATATTTTTAAAGGGAAATTTATTGGCCTTTCTAATTCTATTTTGCGTCCACAAAATAAATGTTTTTCCCGCTAATTTCACACATATTAATGCCAATATTGTTTAAAAAAGTCACAAGATGACAATCTCACTGCCTCAACACCTTTTTTTTTGTATTTTTGCTGTCTGTCAAAAACCTTCTGATGATAGACCAGCTTACCATAGAAAAGATACTCGATGCCGCAAACATTGTGGATGTGGTTTCGGAGTTCGTCACCCTGCGCCGTCGTGGAGTGAACTATGTGGGACTGTGTCCGTTCCATAACGAAAAAACCCCCTCTTTTTATGTATCTCCATCCAAGGGGATATGCAAATGTTTCAGCTGCGGTAAGGGCGGTAACGTGATACACTTCCTTATGGAGCACGAGCAGATGTCATATTGGGATGCCGCCAAGTGGCTGGCCCGCAAATACGGGGTACCGTACAGTGAACGTGAGCTGACGGATTCCGAGAAGGCTCTCCAGAACGAACGTGAATCCATGTTCATAACAAACCAGTTTGCCGATGATTTCTTCAAGCAGCAGCTGCTCAACACAGAGAGGGGACGCGCCATCGGTCTGGCCTATTTCCGTAAGCGCGGGTTCCGCGATGACATCATTGACAAGTTCCATCTGGGATACTGTCCCGACAGTCCCGATGCCTTGGCTACCGCGGCAATTGCCAAGGGATATACACGTGAAAACCTGATCAAGACCGGGCTGTGTTATGAGCGTGAGAATGACGGAGCTCTGCGTGACCGGTTCCACGGCCGCGTGATTTTCCCGGTACACTCATTGGCAGGAAAGATAGTGGCTTTTGGCGGACGCATCATGAACGCCGATGCCAAGGTAGCCAAGTATGTGAATTCGCCGGAGTCCATTATCTACTCCAAGAGCCGTGAACTATACGGTCTATACCAGGCCAAGCAGGCCATAGTACGCAAGGACCGCTGTTTCCTGGTAGAAGGTTATGCCGATGTAATCAGCATGTTCCAGAGCGGAGTTGAGAACGTGGTGGCATCAAGCGGCACATCACTCACTCCCGGCCAGATACGCCTTATCCACCGTTTCACAAACAATATTACCGTACTCTATGACGGTGACAAAGCCGGCATCAAGGCATCATTGCGCGGCATCGATATGCTGCTGGCCGAAGGCATGAACGTAAAGGTCCTTCTGCTGCCCGACGGCGAGGATCCCGACAGCTTTGCCCAGGGCCGCAGCGCCACCGATTTCCAAAAGTACATCGACACCCATCAGGTGGATTTCATCCGCTTCAAGGTAAACCTTCTTATGGAGGACGCGGCCGATGACCCGTACAGCCGCAGCGAGCTTATCAAAAGCATAACGCAGAGCATATCGGTTATACAGGATCCGATAGTCCGTTCAGTCTATATCACTGAGTGCAGCCAGATAATGAAGATCGATGAGCGTCTGCTCATTAACGACGTGAACCGTCGCCAGCGCGAGCAGGCTCAGGCCGCTCCCCAGCCCCAGCGTCCGGCCCAACCGGCCGATGAAACGGAGCAGAATCCCGAGCCGCAGGCGGCAGAATCAGAGAATCCTGATGCTCCCCAGACTCCCCCAGAAACTACGCTCGAGCCTGAGATATCGGCCCAGGACAAACTTCGTCAGGATATTCGCGCACTCAAGCGTGAAGGATTCGGCCCAATGATGGAAAAGGAACGACTGCTGTCACAGCTAATTGTAAGGTACGGCGGCAAAGTCATGTGCACTTTCCAGAATGAAGATGACCAGGAACAGGATATGACTGTGGGGCAGTTCATAGTAGGGTCTCTCCAGAACGACGGACTGGAGTTCCGCCACCCGGTTTACAGGCGTTTTGTAGAGATTATGGCCGACCATCTGGAGGAAAAGGACTTTAACAGCGAGAAGTTCTTCATGTCCCACCCCGAGACATTCGTAAGCCTCACTGCCGCCAGCCTGATGGAAGAACGCTACCAGCTGAGCGCCATTTTCAAGGACAGCAAACCAGTCGAGGACGGACAGCGCCTACTGCAGCTTACCCGCCACATCATGGCCGACTACCAGATGGAGGTGCTTCGCCTTGAAATCAAAGACGTAGAAAAACAGATGCAGGATCCAGCCGCCCTTGAATCATCGGAAAAACTCATGGAACTGCAACGCCACTACCAGCAGCTCCTCTCTGCCCGCGCTGAACTCTCCAAGATATTAGGAGAGAGAGTTGTCAATCTTTGAAAAAATTACTTGCGGGGGGCAATAAGATTCATGAACTCCTCGCGGGTCTTGGCGCGGTTGAACGCACCGGTAAAATCTGATGTGGTGGTTACAGAGTTCTGCTTCTCCACGCCGCGCATCTGCATGCACATGTGGCTGGCCTCTATGACGACCATTACCCCAAGAGGCTGGAGGGTCTCCTGAATGCAATCCTTTATCTGTGATGTCATGCGTTCCTGAACCTGCAGGCGGCGTGCAAAGGCATCGACCACGCGTGCTATCTTGCTCAGCCCCGTGATGAAGCCGTTGGGGATGTATGCCACATGGGCTTTGCCGTAGAAAGGCAGCATATGATGCTCGCACAGCGAGTAAAAGTCAATATCCTTTACTATCACCATCTGGCTGTAATCCTCCTTGAACATCGCGGAACGAAGGATTGCGGCAGGATCTATCTCATATCCGCTGGTAAAGTCCAGCAGCGTCTTGGCTACACGCAAAGGGGTTCGTGCCAGACCCTCACGGTCCGGGTCAGGCTCTATAAGCCTTAAAATATCTTCGTAATGTTTCTTTAATGCCAGGAATTTTTCAGACTCCTCATCGGAAAATGGTATCAACGAACTCATAGTGAAACTGTTATCTCCTGATTACGTAAAATAATCATTCCTTTGTAGGGAGTCTCTTTCTTTAGTTTGCGCAAAGTCTCGTAAGCCTCCTCATAATAGAGAAAATCGCCTACAGTACAACGCCAACGCGGGTTACGGAACTCGGTATATACTGACAGATCAGGATATTTCTCCCTCAGGAAACGGTCAACCTCATTGGCTTTCTCCTTCGATGCACGCGTGTTGTTTCCTGCATATACCTCTACCCGGTATCCTCTGGCCTTGATTTTTGTGCCCGACTCGGCATCAGATACACTACCGATGAGACTGTCCAGACGTGCGTCGCACTCAATACGTATGCGACCCTTACCGGGAATATCCCTCTCCAGCTCCTGAACCAGTGTCCTTTGCTGGGCACTGGCCAGAGCCGTAATGAGAACCATCATAAGAATTAATGTCGATTTTCTCATAACAACTTAATCCTTAGATTTTAGCCTATTTTCGGATGACGGTTTTACCGTTTTGTAGGGAGTAATGGGGTCCATTATGACCAAGAAACGGTGAAAGCGGCGCCGGAAAGAGGTTGAAATCTTATTTTTTCCAAGCGTCAATGATGCCCTTGAAGTCAGCGACCTTAAGTGAGGCACCGCCAATCAGACCACCGTCAATATCGGGCTTGGCAAAAAGCTCACCTGCATTTGAAGGCTTGCATGAACCACCGTAAAGGATTGAGGTATCCTCAGCCACCTGCTTGCCGTACTTGTCGGCAATGACTGAACGGATGTAAGCGTGAATCTCCTCAGCCTGATCGGCAGTAGCGGTCTTGCCGGTTCCGATAGCCCAAATAGGCTCGTATGCTATGGTGATGTTCTTGAACTCATCGGCAGACAGATTGAACACTGAACCTTCCAGCTCAGCCTTAACGATCTGGTTCTGGATACCCTTTTCACGCTCGTCAAGTGACTCGCCTATGCAGAAGATGACCTTAAGGCCGTTGGCCAAAGCCAGCAGAACCTTCTCCTTAAGGATGTCGTATGTCTCGTGGTAGTACTCACGGCGCTCTGAGTGACCCAGAATCACATACTCTGCACCGGTTGACTTGACCATAGCGGCCGATACCTCACCGGTATATGCACCAGACTCCTTGTCTGCACAGTTCTCGGCAGAGAGACCTATAACTTTGTGGTCAATGATTTCCGAAATCTTGGCAAGATGAATGAACGGTGTGCCGATTACGACATCACAATTGGGCTTATCAGCAGCCAACACCTCATTAAGCTCTGCGGCCAAAGCCATACCCTCCTGGAGAGTCTTGTTCATCTTCCAGTTTCCGGCAACAATTTTCTTTCTCATTTCAAACAGTATTAAAGTGTTATTGTATCAATGTCTTAAGTCTGTCTATAAGCACAATCAGCAAGAGCGGCGCCACAAACAGCAGCAGAACCGCCCATGGTGTGCGCATGGGATCAGGTTCAGGCACCTGACCAATACTGATCTCTTCCAGGGGAGCCGACAGTTCCTCATCGGATGGAATGCACGGATGGCTCCACTTGTTCACTATCACGCCATTCTTGATGAGCACCAACCCGGGATTGGAACGGATCATTGTCTTAAGCGGTATCTCGTCACAGAAAAGGAACGGGAACTCGGCACCCGCGTTCTCAATCCATTGGTGTATGGCCTCATCGCCCGAAGAGGTAAGGCCAATCATGTCATATCCCCAATGCTCGCAATAGTCAAAAACATCGTCTATCAGATCCAGGTTACTCTCATTTGCATCCTCCACATGGGGTGAAACCAGCAGAAAAGTGTAGCCCGGATTACCCAGTATGTCCAAAGTGACGTCATTCATGTCTCCGTCATACAGGGAGAAATCGGAGAATGCATGATTCCCTCCGGCAACCTCTTGTTTCAGGTCAGTACCCACCTTGTAGGGACGGAAATCAAGTACCGGCAGGCTTTTCACATTGCCGGCCATGAACCTGACGCTGATTGCAACCACTATGATTATCACTAACCACTGCCTGCGGCCATCCACAAACGGTATTATGAGTTTGCGTTTTATAAAGACCAGCACCGCAAGCAGCAGCAGGAACACGTTCTTGCCGAAAGTCTGCCAATTGGTAAGCACCAGGGCATCACCGAAACAGCCGCAGTCATCGACCGGATTCTTGAGTGCTATGTAGAGGGTAAAGGGGGTGAGCACAACCATCATGATGAGCACCAACAGAGAAGTTCCCCTGGAAAAGACACCCAGCAACATGTAAGCGCCCATAAGGATCTCGAAACCGGCCAGCAGACATGCCAGGATAAGCAGTGTGGAATCAAGCATGGAACCACCCATGCCAAAGGCATACAGATAATCCGACAGCTTAATTTGCGTACCTACCGGATCTATCGCCTTGACTATACCCGAGAACATGAAAGTCAGACCCAGGATAATCCGGCAGAAGTTCACCAGAACCTTGAGCGGTTTATTGTTGCTTTTGATTTCGTTATCCATCATTCCTATTTTTCTTCAGGTTGCTCAATGACCGTCTTTATAAGCCCGAACACCGCATAGTTTATCATGTCCATATAGTTGGCGTCAATGCCCTCCGATACCACTGTCTTCCCGTCATGTCCTTCTATCTCTTTGGTACGGTTTATCTTGGTCAAAATAAGATCCGTGTATGACGTGGTGCGCATTCCGCGCCAGGCCTCATCATAGTCATGATTCTTCTTTTTCATCAGGTCCAAGGCGGCACCGGCATACTTGTCATACTCTTTTATAGCCCACTCTGCATCAACATCAACAGTATCTGAGAATCCGTGCTCCAACTGTATCAGGGCAATTATTCCGTAATTGACTATGCCTATAAGCTCTGAACGTATGCCCTCGTCTATGAGTGATACGCCCTTGGTCTCAATGCTCCGTATGCGTTTGGCCTTGATGAATATCTGATCGGTAAGGGATTCCGGACGCATTATACGCCATGAAGCTCCGTAATCCTGGAGTTTCTTCACGTACAGTCCGCGGCACAGTCTTATCACCTCCTCAAACTCACTGTTCGTATCGGGAGCCGAATCGATTTGTCCTTTCCTTTTACCCATGTACTACTGTCAGTTAACCCTCAGTGTCTGTCCCACCTTGATTATGGCATTCCTTGAAATGCCGTTCAACTTGCAGATATTAGCCACCGAAGTCTCATTCTTTATTGCTATCCTGCTCAGAGTATCCCCGCTCTTGACCTTGTAATAGACCTCGCGGGTATTCTTCTGATACACATAATAATCCGTCACAACCTTCTGGTTGGGGAAGTCAAACATAAAAGCCGGGTTAATGGCGTTACCCAGAATACGCGTCTCAAAATGAAGATGCGATCCGGTTGACCTTCCCGTATTGCCACCCAATCCAATCGGGTCTCCGGCATGTACAATGTCATTCTCGTTCACCAGTTTCTTGGACAGGTGCCCATAGACCGTCTCCAGGCCGTTGGGATGACGTATCACAAGATAATGTCCGTAGCCACGACGCTCATAGCGCGATATACGCACCTTTCCGTCAAATGCCGCACGTATGGTATCACCAACCTTCACCTTAATGTCAATCCCCAGATGCGCACGGCCACGGCGCGGACGGTATCCGTACTTGTCGGTTATACGGGTGCTGTCGGTAGGCATGCAATACCCTTTCATGGATATTATGACCGAATCCGGCAGGACCACCTCGTTGTATCCGTGGACATACTCGTTACTCCATTCAGGATAGAGATAAGATGCCGGATTGTCCAGGTCAACCGCAAGTCCGGGACTGAGATGTGCGGGCAGGAACACCTGCTCCATAGGCTGCACAGGTATGACACGCGCCGGCATTGCGTCCTGGGCCACGGACTCCGTTACCCCCAACGCAACCGCAAGCAGCAAAAACATTATCCTGCAAACAACCTTCATCCCTAATTTTATTTTATTATTTCAAAATGCAAAGATAATGCAAGCCTATAGAATTATGAAATATGCCTGCCCATTTTTTTCACGATATGGATGACCAGTCATAGTCATTCTTCTTAAGACGCCGGAGCATTCGGCCAAACAGTTGGTTTTCCGGACGTGACAGTTCCGGATCCTGGGCTACAATATCCTTTGCTATCTCACGGACATGCTCAATCAGGGCTCCGTCGCGTGCCAGATTTGCCAGCTTAAGGTCAAAAGCCATTCCGCTCTGCTGGGTACCTTCCAGGTCACCCGGCCCGCGAAGCTTCAGGTCGGCCTCGGCTATCTCAAAACCGTCACAAGTGGCGGTCATTATCTCAATACGCTTGCGGGTATCCTCCGAAAGCTGATACGGGGTTATAAGCAGGCAGTAAGACTGGTCGGCTCCACGGCCCACACGCCCGCGCAACTGATGCAGCTGGGACAACCCGAACCTGTTGGCATTCTCTATCACCATAATGCTGGCATTAGGAACATCCACACCCACTTCAATCACAGTTGTAGCCACCATGATCTGAGTCTCATTACGCTTGAAACGCTGCATCTCGGCATCCTTCTCGGCCGGTTTCATGCGTCCGTGCACTTTGCTCACGCCATATCCGGCAAACCTCTCACAGATTGTATGGTAACCCTCCTCCAGGTTCTTAAGGTCAATCTTCTCACTCTCCTCAATGAGCGGATATACTATGTAGGCCTGTCGTCCTTTCTTGAGTTCACGGTCCAGGAAAGCATAAACAGACGTATGGTTACCGTCATAGTAGTGATCGGTCTGAATAGGTTTGCGTCCGGGAGGCAGTTCATCGATTACAGATACATCCAGGTCACCGTAAAGGGTCATGGCCAGTGTCCGCGGAATAGGTGTGGCGGTCATAACCAGTACATGAGGCGGCATACTGCTCTTGTTCCACAGGCGCGCCCTCTGCGCCACCCCGAAACGGTGCTGCTCATCTATCACCACAAATCCCAGACGGTTGAACTCCACCGGATCTTCAAGGACTGCATGTGTGCTTACAAGAATATTTACGCTGCCGTCCTTCAGTCCCTGCAGGACAGACTCCCTTCGCTTACCCTTGATACTGCCGGTAAGCAGTTCCGCCCGCAAGCCCAATCCTTCGATGAAACGGCAGATATTAGCATAGTGTTGCTCCGAGAGGATTTCTGTAGGAGCCATAATGCATGCCTGATAACCGTTATCTATGGCTATGAGCATGGTCATTAGAGCCACCATGGTCTTGCCGCTACCCACATCGCCCTGCAGCAGGCGGTTCATCTGCCGTCCGCCACCCATGTCATTGCGTATCTCACGTATCACGCGTTTCTGCGCACCAGTAAGGCTGAAAGGCAGCTTTTCATTGTAGAAACGGTTGAAATTATCGCCTACTCTGGCAAAAACATAACCCTTGAACCTGCGCTGACGGTCACTTGCAAATCGGGCCAGGTTAAGCTGTACATAGAAAAGTTCTTCAAACTTTACCCTGAGCTGTGCCAGACGCAGTTCCAGCGGGGTATGCGGATTATGAAGAATCTTCAGGGCATCGGTCAGCGGCATCAGATGCTCCTTTTCACGCAGCCAGTCAGGCAATGTCTCCGGCAGAGGCTCCACGATCAACGCCATCAGGTTGTTTACCAGCTTGCGTATGGCAGTGGAGTTCAGACCCGCCTTCTTCATCTTCTCGGTGGTGTTGTAGTATGGCTGCATACCCATTTCCGAGAGATTCAGGTTTGCCTCAATATCTATCTCCGGATGGGCCACGTTCACCCTGCCCCCGAATATGGTTGGCTTACCGAAAACCACGTAATCCACGCCCGGGCGATAACGGTCCAATGTAAATTTTATTCCACTGAACCAGACCAAATCTGCCACACCGCTGCCGTCACTGAAATGTGCCACAAGACGCTGCTTGCGGCCCTCGCCTATCTGCTCAAAGCTCAGTATACGCCCTTTGAGCTGGATATAAGGCATAGTGCCATCAACCTCCCTGATCTGGAAGATGCGGCTGCGGTCTATATATTTGTAAGGAAAAAAGTAAAGAAGATCCTGAAGCGTGCTTATCTGCAGCTCTCCTTTAAGGAGCGCCGCTCTTGCCGGACCTACACCAGGCAGATACTTGACATCACGATGTGAAAGGTCAAGCATCAGGCACGCCCGAACATCATCTTGTCACAAACAGAGGCGGTAACCTCATCTCCACGAAGCCGGCTGATAATAGCCTTGGCAAACTCCACAGCAGCGGCAGGACCGCAGGCTGTAATCAGATTCCCGTCCTTTTCAACGAAAGATCCAGTGCATTCGGCTCCTTTCAGCATATCCTCACAACCGGGATAGCAGGTGGCTTTCTTGCCCTGCAGAAGTCCATGCTTACCCAACACTGTGGGAGCGGCACAAATAGCAGCGATGGGGATGTTATGCTCATTTGCAAATTTCAATATAGCCTCAAGCCCCTTATGCTTACCCAAATTGGTGGCACCAGGCTGTCCGCCGGGAAGTATAAGCATCTCAGCATCACTGAAATCGGTGTTCTCAAACAGGTCATCGGCCTGGACGGGAATACCCTGACTGCTCTTGACAAGGAATTCGTCCGAGATGGAAATCGTATTCACTTCTATTCCCGCACGGATAAGCATATCCAGTGGAGTTATTGTCTCAATGGCTTCAAAGCCTTCGGCTAGAAAGATGTAAACCATTTAAATTGAGAATTGAGAGTTGATAATTGAAAATTCTTGAACCTGCGTTATTTCAGCTTGAAGTAGTAGGTGATGGTGCCGGTCTGGTTGTTTTCACCTCCTATTGCGTTGAACTTTGTCTTACGTGCAGCCTGCTCAGCCGCATTACGGAGTTGCAGATTAGTGGTATTGGTACGGTTGTTGATTCTGGTATCAACCACATTGCCGTCCGGATCGACCGTTATGGTCACAACAACACGACCTTCGTCCTGTATGCCATCATATGCAGGTCTGGGCAATTCACCCAACATATCGCGGCCTCCCAGGTCCCATGTTCCATAGCTTCCGGTACCGGTTGGTTTGCCCTGCGAGCTATTGCCTTCTGTCGATCCGGGAGTGCCCTGCACTTCAGTATCTGTCTCGGTTTGCGCGCTTGACTGCATGGAAGTACTGCGACCGAATGCGTTAGCCATCAGGTTCTGCGCCTCCTGGGCAGCCTGACGTTCAAGTTCGGCCTGTATCTCCTCGGGCGTGGGCTGTCTGACCTCCTCGGTTGGCGTGACGGTCTTTTCCCTCTCGCCGCTCTCTATGGCTACCGTCTCTTCCATATTCTGAGTCAGGTTAGGCTCAGCCTGCGGAGCCACCGGTACAGGTACAGAAACGGGAGCCGGAGCAGGCATAGAGTTGACCTCGGTAAACTCATAGTCTGTGTCCAGGTTTCCCATATTGCCCAGCATTACAGGCACGCCGCTTTCAGCCTGCGCAACAGGTCTGTTCAGATGCAGCAAGAGCAGCAATACCACTACACCGCCATGAAGCAACAGCGTCCACAGCGCCGAAAGAAAACTGAACTCCCTTTCCTTCTTTTTCATTCCGGGATACTATTTGCGGTCTGGCCTGCGAGTGGCAAGCACCACCTTGAACTGGTTCTCGTTTGCTATGTTTAGCACCTTTACAATCTCCTTGTAAGGCACTGACTCATCGGCATAAAGCGCCACGTACATGTCAGGCTCCTTCTGCGAACAGTCAATCAGGAACGCTGTCAACTCATCGAACACTATGGGCATCTCATCGTCATTGCCGAAAGCCGTGTAGTAATTCAGGTCACGGTCTATGATGACCCGTGTGAGCGGCTTGGCCGATGTCTGCTGCGAACTTTGCGGAAGCAGCACCTTGATGGCGTTGGGACTCACCATGGTGGATGTTATCATAAAGAATATCAGCAGCAGGAAAATGATGTCAGTCATTGACGACATACTGAACTGCGGCGATACCTCATTACGTCTCTTCAGCATATCACTTCTCCAGATTTACGGTGAAATCCTGTATGAAGGACTCCATCTCGTTAGCTATACCGTCAACCCTTGACACCAGGTAATTGTAAGCGAACAGGGCTATGATACCTACAATCAGACCGCCTACGGTGGTGATCATGGCTTCATAGATGCCGCCCGACAGCAATGAAACGTCAATGTTGTTGCCTGCATTGGACATCTCCCAGAATGCGCGGACCATACCTATCACCGTACCCAGGAAACCTATCATAGGAGCGGCGCTGGCTATGGTTGAAAGACCTTTCAGACCTTTCTCCAGCTTGGCAATCTCAACGTTGGCCGCATTTTCCATACCCAGTTGGACATCCTTGGGGTCATGACCGGCCAATCCGACGCCTTTCTCAACTATACGGCTTAACGGCGATGCAGTTGACTGGCAGAATATCTGGGCCGATTTTATCTCACCGTTCTTCATGTAGTCCTTCACGCGGTCCATGAAATGGGGGTCCTTGATGGTTGCCTTTCTATAGACCGACAGACGGTTAAAGAAAATGTAGAAACAGAGAATTGAAAGAAGCAGAAGGACAATCATGATCCAGCCACCCTTAAGAGCCATGTCAAATAGATTCATCTTGTCGGAAGTCTCCTCCGCCAACTGCAGGGCCACCTGGCTGTCCGCCATGTTTTCGCCCAATGTCTGTGCTAAAGTAGATTGTAGGAACATATTCAAATAATGCATTTTTTATACTCGTTAATTGTCTTTTCCAGTCCCAAATAAAGTGCGTCACACACCAGTGCGTGACCTATGGATACCTCATCTATCCAGGGTATCTGCTGCTTGAGGAACTTAAGGTTCTGCAGGCTCAGGTCATGGCCTGCGTTAAGCCCCATTCCGCATTCCTGCGCCATCTTTGCAGCCTCCACAAAAGGTTTGACTGCCATCTCAGGGCTAAGTTTAACGTAGTGCAGTGCGTAGGGCTCCGTATATAGCTCCACACGATCGGCACCGGCCTTGGCCGCCATCTCCACCATCCTTGGGTTGGCATCCACGAAGATTGATGCACGGATTCCGTTTTGCTTTAGCTCCGCTACAATCTCTGTAAGGAAATCCTGCTCTACAAGAGTGTTCCAGCCATGGTTTGAAGTTATCTGGTCCGGTGCATCGGGCACAAGGGTAACCTGTGCCGGCTTGATTACCTTGACCAGTTCCATGAATGCAGGTGCAGGGTAACCCTCTATATTGAATTCCGTGGTAAGCACCTTCCTGAGGTCAAACACATCCTGACGCCTGATATGCCTTTCATCGGGTCTGGGATGAACCGTGATACCGTCTGCCCCAAAACGCTCACAATCCAGGGCCACCTTTACCACATCGGGGTTATTACCGCCCCGCGCATTGCGTAAAGTGGCTATCTTGTTGATGTTTACACTTAATCTGGTCATAAAAATCCCTTCACTTGAATAAAATGAACTATCTTTGCCCGGAGCAATCATTCCTTACATGCTCCAATCAGCAAAGATAGGAATAATTCCGCTCATCATTGCTTAAAAGATTATAAAGATGAGATTCGCTATATTCGGAAACCCGTCAACAGCCAAGACCTGCGGCCAGGAGCAGCAGTTCTTCAGACTGATTCGCTCACTAGGCGATGAAATATCTGTTGACAGCAGCTACCTTAAGTTCCTCACCGTAACTTTAGGGCTTGACATCCCGTATGACAACATCATTGGGAATGATGACTTTACTGCCGATGCAGTTGTAAGCATAGGAGGCGATGGTACTTTCTTGCGCACCGCTACCCGTGTGGGCAGCAAAGGCATCCCGATGGTTGGTATCAACACCGGCCGTCTGGGCTTCCTGGCCGACATCACCACCGACCGCATTACCGATGCCATTACCCGCATCCATAACGGCGACTTCACCCTGGAGCAACGTAACCTGCTACAGGTAAGCATGAACGGTCTGCCCGAAGGACACACCCCTTATGCCCTGAATGACATAGCCATTCTCAAGCATGACATCTCATCGATGATTCAGATTGCCACAAGCGTGGGCGGCACCCCCATGATTACCTATCAGGCCGACGGTCTGGTGGTAGCTACTCCTACCGGCTCCACCGCCTACTCCCTGAGCGTGGGCGGCCCCATCATCGCCCCGGGCACCAACGTGATCTGCCTCACTCCGGTTGCTCCGCACAGCCTGACCATGCGTCCGCTTGTACTCCCGGCCGATGAGACCATCCGTCTGGATGTAACCAGCCGCAGCCACAGCTTCCTGGTATCTATCGACGGCAACAGCTTTAGCTGCCCCGAACACACCGCAATCGAAATCAGCCGTGCCCCATTCAAGATAAACGTAATCAAACCCGCCAAAGGCGATTTCTTCGCCACCCTTAGGGCCAAAATGCTCTGGGGAACTGATTCACGTAAATAAGTAAGTAAGGGGAACAGAATAGGAGTATGGTATCGGAAACTACGGCCCTTTGGGCCTATCCCTCCCACCGCTACGCGGCGGGCCCCTCCCTCTAACGCGCCGAGGGTGGCGACGGTTTCCGATACCATACTCCTATTCTGTTCCGCTCACTTAGGATCTTTTTCACAAATAGAGAATAAGTTTCAAAACGAGCGGAACAAGTAGTATATACTCTCTGGGAGTCTCGCACCCACGCGCGACCAGTGGGAGGGGCCCGCGACAAAAAATATCTATTCTGGAACGATCAGTTTCGGAATAGATATGTTTTGTTGTGGGAGGGCATTCTCCCAGAGAGTATATACTACTTGTTCCCCTTCAAAGCCTAATAACATTAGAATAAGATTCCAGGAAACGGTCAGCATCGGATTTGGTGATGCAGAGGGGCGGGAGGAGGCGGATGACGTTGGTACCGCTGACGCCGGTGAAGATGTGCTCATCAAAGAGCAGGCGCTGGCGAATCTCCTTGATGGACTGGTCGAATTCCATTCCTATCATCAGGCCGCGACCGCGAACCTCCTTTGGACCGGGTATGTTCTTTAACTGCTCTAACAGGTATGCGCCAACAGTGGCGGCATTCTCTACCAGATGCTCGCTTTCAATCACGTCCATTACGGCAAGTGCCGCTGCACAAGCCAGGTGGTTGCCGCCGAACGTGGTGCCCAACTGACCGATGACGGGCTGGAACATGGGACTGATGAGCAACGCTCCGCAGGGCAGTCCGTTGGCTATGCCTTTGGCTACGGTGATAAGGTCCGGCCTGATGCCGTTGTACTGGTGGGCAAAGAACTTGCCGCTGCGACCGTAACCGCTTTGGATTTCATCCAGTATCATTACAGTGCCGTTGGCCGTGCAGGCCTCACGCAAGCCCTGCATGTATTCATCGGAAGGAACCTGTATGCCTCCAACTCCCTGAATGCCTTCGATTATCAGGGCTGCCACATCGCCTTTGGCAAGTTCAGCCTTGGCTGCATCAAGGTCTCCCCAAGGTAAGTAGGTCACGTGACCGCAGGCGTTGATGGGTGCAATGATCTTGGGGTTGTCTGTTACCTCAACGGCCAGTGATGTACGTCCGTGGAAAGCTTTCTTGAGTGAGAGTACACGGCTGCGGCCCGTATGGAACGAAGCCAGCTTAAGCGCGTTCTCATTAGCCTCGGCACCGCTGTTTATCATGAACAGGCTGTAATCCTCATAGCCCGATATGTGGCCCAAACGCTCAGCCACCTGCTCCTGCAGGCGGTTGATCACTGAATTGGAGTAAAAGCCCAAAGTTGATACCTGACGGCTGATTGCCTCCACGTAATGCGGATGTGCATGACCGATGCTAATTACAGCGTGACCGCCGTAAAGGTCCAGATACTCCTGGCCTTTGTCATCCCACACTTTCTGACCCTGTCCCTTCACGATATTCACAGGGAACAGGCTATATACCGGAAAAAGATTCATAGTTTAGAAACCGCTGGACTTCAGGATCAGACCTGTAGTCTCTTTTAGGTTGAAAAGCAAATTCATGTTATGCACGGCCGTACCGCTTGCACCCTTGAGCAGATTATCTATGCAAGATACTATAAGCAGTTTGTCACCATGCTTTTCAAGATGCAGCAGGCACTTGTTGGTGTTGACCACCTGTTTCAGGTCTATCTGTTCATCAACCACATGCACGAATGAGTCCTCGTCATAATACTCACGATATATCTTGTACAGTTCCTCTATATCGACAGCGTTCTTGACCACTACGGTAGCGAATATGCCACGGGTAAAGTCTCCGCGATAGGGGATAAAGTTGATATCCGAGTTAAAGCTGCTCTGCAGGTGCTTGACAGACTGAATAATCTCGGGCAAATGCTGGTGCGTGAACGGCTTGTAGATGCTTATGTTGTTGTTGCGCCAGCTAAAATGGGTGGTTGCACCCGGCTTTACGCCTGCACCGGTACTGCCGGTGATGGCATTCACATAAATATCATCATTAAGCATAAGGTTACGGGCCAAAGGCAACAAAGCTAACTGGATGGCTGTAGCAAAGCAGCCCGGATTTGCCACGTACTGACTCTTGCAGATAGCACGACGGTTCAGCTCGGGCAGTCCATATATGAACGGATTGTCTTCGGCCTCCAAACGATAGTCCATTGAGAGGTCTATCACCTTAAGGCCTTCAGGCAGGGTATTGGCCTCCATGAACTTGCGGGTATCACCATGGGCAGTACAGAAAAACAACACATCGATGGTATCAAGCGGCAGCTGGTCAGTGAACACCATATCGGTCTCACCCATCAGGCCCTCATGAACCGCACTGAGCTTGTTTCCTGCATTACTGGTGCTGTTCACAAACACAATCTCTGCATCGGGATGTCCCAAAAGTATGCGTATCAGTTCTCCGGCAGTGTAACCTGCACCTCCTATTATTCCTACTTTAATCATACGGGTTATCTCTCTTCATCGGGATGAACGCTGTAGTATGCGCGCAGCGGAGTGGATGTAATCTTGATGAATCCCTTGGCGTCATCGGCTGTCCAGGCCTTTGCACCCTCACCGTACTCACCCAGCTTGTTGTGAACCAGGTCATCGGGGGTATCGCAACCCACGGTCTGGAAACTGTAGGGACGGAGTTCCAGAGTTACTGTTCCGTTCACGTTACGCTGTGAGCTTGCCAGCATTGCCTCGATATCGGGCATAACCGGCTCCAGGTACTGACTCTCATGCAGGAACATTCCGTACCAGTTAGCCACCTGGTCCTTCCAGTACTGCTGCCACTTGGACAGTGTGTATTTTTCAAGGAAGCGGTGTGCGCCGATGATAAGCATCGGGGCTGCTGCCTCAAAGCCCACGCGGCCCTTGATACCGATAATGGTATCGCCCACATGGCAGTCACGACCTATGGCGTATGCCGCACCAATCTTCTCAACCTCCTGTATGGCCTTGATACGGTCAGAGAACTTCTTGCCGTTTACGGCTACAAGTTCACCTTTCTCAAAACCAAGACTCAGGATCTCTGACCCTTGCTTGGTGGGATGCTTAAGGTATGCACTCTCTGGCAGGCCCTGCTTGCTGTCCAGGATCTCACCGCCGCAGATTGACGTCCCCCAGATACCCACGTTGTATGAGTACTTGAGCTTGGCAAAATCGGCACTGAAACCATTTGCGTTCAGATAGTCAATCTCCTCCTTGCGGCTCAGGTTACGGTCACGGGTCAGAGTGATTATCTCCACACCGGGAGCCTTTACCAGGAATGTCATGTCAAAACGTATCTGGTCGTTGCCGGCTCCGGTCGAACCGTGTGCAATTGCATCGGCCCCAATCTCGTTAGCGTACTTAGCAATTGCAAGAGCCTGGAAGATACGCTCTGATGATACTGATATGGGATAGCAATTGTTACGCAGGACATTGCCAAATACCATATACTTGAGTGACTTCTCATAATACTCCTGAGTCACATCCAGAGTCACATATTTCACGGCGCCCAATTTATAGGCGTTCTCCTCATTCTTCTTAAGCTGCTCAGGGCTGAAACCGCCGGTATTGGCGCAGGCGGCGTAAACCTCATAACCCATCTCGCGGGTCAGGTACATCACATTGTAACTGGTGTCCAGACCGCCCGAAAAAGCAACTACAACTTTCTTCTTAGCCATATCTTATTTCTTACTGTTTTCAATCTTTCTTATACGCTTGAGCACATCGGCCGGAATCTTGGCCGGCAGATATTCCTCGGGGTCATACAGCATACCGGTGCAGATGCAGTACTTACGCTCGGTACGATGCAGTATATCCACATTCACGCAACCCTCGCAACCCTTCCAGAAGGCCTCATCCTGGGTAAGGTCGGCAAACGTCACCGGCTTGTAACCCAACTGGGTGTTCATGGCCATTACCGCAGCGCCGCTTGTGAGCGAGAATATCTTGGCGTGCGGCCAGCGTATGCGGGCCAGCGTGAATGTCATGTCCTTGATTCGTTTGGCAAGTCCGCGGCCACGGTAATCAGGGTGAACAATCAGGCCCGATGTGGTCACGTATTTCTTGTCCTGCCAGGTCTCGATATAACTGAATCCGGCAAACCGGTCACCATCAAGCGCTATCACCGCCTTGGCTTCACGCATCTTGTTCAGTAAATAATCGTGGGTACGCTTGGCGATACCTGTTCCACGCACTTTTGCAGCTTCAGATATGGTTTCCAGAATCGTATCCACGTATTTCTCGTGTGACTCATCGGCAACCACTACCACAATTTTGTCTTTCATTACAGACTTTATTGAATACTATTTATAAGGATATTATGATAGGTTCAAGCGACCTCTTTATCTCCTGCCTGCTTGCACCCTCAGCAAGAACGATGAGCAGGGTGTCATCACCCGCAATCGTTCCAAGCACACCGGGCAGATTATGGTTGTCAACATCGTATGCCAGACTGCTTGCATAGCCAGGTTTGGTCTTGATGACAGCCATGTTACCCGAAAAATTAAGCGAAACAAATCCGTAACGGGGCTGATTGAGCGTCATTTCATCTGACGCACCTGTGGAACTCTTCTTCTGCAGAAGCGCATGATTAGGCAACACATACAGGTAGTCTCCATAAGTGTTGGCTACTTTTGAAATCTTCATTTTCTTGAGGTCTCTGGACAACGTGGCCTGTGTAACCGAGTAGCCTTTCTCATTCAAAATCTGAAGAAGCTGATCCTGATTCTTGATATCCTGCTCCGATATGATCAGGCGGATAGCCTCCAAACGATTGTTCTTATTCTTCATAATGCATAAATATTCTCGTTTCGGGTGCAAAATTAGCGATAAAATCGTTTCATTATACATTTATACGGGAAATAAATATGCAAAAATCATTAAAATAATACGCAGAGAGCCGTCTGAGCCATCTGCGTATATTGCATAATGTATATACCAAAAAGTTGTCCCGCAACTGATTATCAATCCAGTTCCTGGTCAGCCTCGTAGCCTCCCAGTTCACGGATCCGGTTCTTGAGCATGGCAAACTGCTGGAACAGGTCATGTACAGGACGCTCACCGTCGTAAGTCATAGGTTTCTTCACATAGAACGACAGCCATTCCTGAACACCGCTCAGACCGGCCCTGAGAGCCAAATCAGTGAACAGCAGCAAATCCAGGCAGATAGGAGCCGCCAGTATGGAGTCACGGCACAGGAAATTGACCTTTATCTGCATAGGATAGTTCATCCACCCGAATATGTCTATGTTGTCCCAGCTCTCCTTGTTGTCCTTGCGCGGCGGGTAATAGTTGATCTTTACCTTATGGTAAATATCGCTATAAAGCTCCGGATATTCGTCCTGCTCCAGAATCCATTCTACCGATGATGCCTTGCTTATGCGCTTGGTCTCAAAGTTGTCAGGATAATCTATCACCTGACCGTCACGGTTACCCAGGATGTTTGTTGAGAACCAGCCCTCAACACCAAGCAGACGTGTACGGAGTGTAGGAGCAAGAGCACTCTTTATCATGGTCTGACCGCTCTTGAAATCCTTGCCCACTATAGGCAGCCCCTGCTTTCTTGAGAGCTCGAACATGGCCGGTATGTCAACGCATACATTCGGTGCGCCCATAATGAAAGGGCATCCCTCCATAAGTGCGGCGTATGCATAAATCATGCTTGGCGGCAGATGCTTGCGGTCATCGGCTTTCATGGCAGCCTCAAAACCTGCCAGTGTCCCGTGAACCTGTTCATTTATCGGGGTATAAGACTCCGTACTTGCAATCCAGAATACAATTACCCTGTCACATCCGCTCTCCTTCCTGAAGTTCTTTATATCCTTGCGCAGGTTCTGCGCGTAGTTCCAACGTGTATCCTGGGGCATGACCCAAAGCGGATCGGGCACGCGGCCGAATGAAGGATCCACCAGATTCCTGGCAAAGTCAGCATCAAAGCAGGCCTTCATGGGTTTTATGCGCTCCAGCTCATCACGCACCGGCTCAATGTCCTCTTTTTTCAGCACCTGACAGTAGAGCGCGCTCTCGTATGCATTATCCTTAAACACATCCCATGCACCGAAAACTAGATCATTCAGGTTGACCAGGGGAACAATATCACCTACATGCTTGTACTGTTTTTTCTCACCACGTCCCACACGCATCTTGCCCAACTGCGAGAATGAGCCAACAGGATTTGCAAGCCCTTTACGCGCCATGAGCGTACCGGTGACCAACGTAGTCGATACGGCACCCAATCCCACGCAGAGCACACCTAACTTACCTTTTGCCGGTTTTATATCTGATGTCATTTTTTCCTTCCGCTTAGTAAACAGCAAAAGTACATCAAAAAACCGAAAAAGAGGCAATTCTCACTTCTTCAACTCCTCAAGCAGAGACATAAGGTCGCTGATATCGGACTCCGTAAGGTCATTGTCACGGATGAATGTATTGAGCAGGGATTTGGCAGATCCGCCAAACAGGTTGTCCTTCATGTGTTTGAGGACCCATCGGTTGTACTCCGGCTTCTCCACCAGCGGGTAGAAGATGAACTTCTTACCCTCACGCTTATGGGCCAGGAACCCCTTCTCCTCCAGAATCTTCATGAAGGTCTGGACCGTATTATACGCAAGCTTGGGCTCAGGCAGACGCTGCAGCACATCATCCACGCAGCAGTTGCGCACCTCCCAAATCACGTTCATGACCTCCTGCTCTCTATCTGATAACGCTTTCATACAGCACTATGGTTCTAATATTTGTATAACATTCGGACGGCCCACCGGAACATCACTCACCCATATCCTACGAGTCAAGGTGGTAATCCAATTCTCCATCTTCTCAAGCACCTTGTCCATATAGGCTACCGATACCGTTCCGTCCTGATTTATCTCAAACAGAACGATTGCCTTCCTCTCATCGCCGCCGGGGCAGTTCTCCCTGAAGTAAGGAACCAGCTGGTCAAACTCTATCGGCCTCATATTTGAGATGTCATCACCCTTGCCCACGTATATCTGTCCGTTTCTGAAGCCCATCCTGAAGAACTCCTCCTTATCCTTGTTGTCATTATACCATTTCATATTCTTCACGTGACGGGACCTGTCCCCCAAGCCGCTTCCCCATTCACCCAGGAGAATCTGCTTTATGGAATCCTGGCGTGTGGGCATCGCGGGCAGGACTCGGACAAAAGGCTTGGCTGTAAACGGTTTGTACTTGTCAGGGCTATCGGAAAATATTTCCTCTACCTCATTCCAAACACGTCTGGAAGTGGCAAAACGGAAATCAATCTTATAGAATACTTTTTCATTATCCTCAGGATAAAGTCTTAAAAGAAGATCTTTCAGTTTATCCGGTGAATCTACAGTATATGAAAGCTTGGGAACTTTGATAAGAATTGTATTGTCAGCTTTAATCTCCACAGCGACACTGTCCGTTCCTTTTTCCGCTGACAGACTTTCCAGAGTGGGATTTATATCCTGTGCGGAGTTCAATAAGCGTGTCACATTATAGGCTGTCACAACAATACCGTTCCGGCGGTTTATTTCCACTTCAACACATTTGTCGTTGTCATAATCAACTGCATATCCTAACGGTGGCGGCGGAACAGTTTTCATGTGAGGCAGAGTGATCAACACAATCTTATCATCAGCATAACTGTTCTGGAGCTGTTTGATGATATTCTGAACTATATCAAGATGCTCGTCATTTGCTTTTGTCACGAACACAAGGTCTGGACGGGCCACTTCAACGGTGCTTTCACTCTTCAGCCGCTCAAATTCTGTCGCAAAATTGTCAAGTGTTGCAGGATGGAATGTCTGTTCGCCATCAAACGTCATCCAGATTGCACCATCCCATTCAATCTCCACGAATATGTTCAGTTGCTTCAACTTAAAATCTTCATTTGATCCATATCCGAATTTCTTCAGGAAAGTGGTATCAACCGGTTCAAGCCGAGAGACAGGCTGGGCCGTATTTTCAGTTATTGACTCAGACATTCCGGCTGCAGTGTTATCCTGACTGGTCTTGGGCTTACAGGCCGATGCCAACAGGATGGTAACCAATACTACGGGCAGCATAAGCAGCGCACGTAAGCAAACAAAAGGAGAAGATTGGCTGCATTTCATCATCTTTATACGTTTTTTGGTTGAACAATCTGCAAAATTGCTGGTCACAAACCCTATCTTGCCACCCAATGCGGCCTGGACAAGGCATATCTGATATTGGCGCTCGTTCTCACCGTCGGCCAGCACGGCGGCATCGGCCTCATATTCATGAACCTCCTGCAGGCTGCGTTTTAGTGCCCACGCCGCCGGGTTGAACCATTGCAGTGCACAGACCAGCTGAGCCAGCAACACATCTATCGAGTGGCAGTTACGGATATGGGCCTGCTCGTGTTCTATTATCATCGCAGCACTGTCGGATTCAAAATCCTTGCGACTCAGGATGATGGTATTCAGCCAGCTGGTAGGCTGGAAATCACCGGCACAAACCACCAGACGTGAGCCGTCGGCCAATCTGCGACCACCCAGACGACATAGAGTCTCGGCACGGATTATGCCGATGAAAAGGCGGATAATAAAAAACGCTACTCCCATCAAATATATATAGGTGACGATTCTGACTATATCCATTTGCATGAACGTCTCCATAATCCTTACTCCTAAAGCAACACGAGTGTGCAATTGGGGTCTGTCCCCTTTTGTATCATTTTCAACTGAAAATGCTGCCTCTTCTGACTCAAAAGAGTACAATTGGGGTCTGTCCCCTTTTGTATCATTTTCTGACTCAAAAAAGTACAATTGGGGTCTGACCCCTTTTGTATCATTTTCGTGCAAAAGGGGACTCTCCCCATTTTCTCGCACCCCAATTGAGTCAATCCTTACGGCGGGCAGAATAAACGAGAGTATAAGAATGGAAAGCAGGACGGTCCTGTTGAATCTGTGCAGAGTAGTACGGCTCAGCACCAAGCGGTAAACTCCATATAGGAGTGCCAGCGTAACGGCGGATAAAACAAGGTAAATCATAAGCTTTGGACCATTTAAAGGTTAATCTCTGCAACAAAGAAAAACCATCAAAACTCCAAATCCTAATATTTTAGGAGAAAAAGTCCTAAACCCTTAGGATTTTAACTTTTATTATTAGGACTTGCAGTACTTGGGGCACAAAAAGAACCGTCCCTATTGTGCCCTTTTGTATATTTGTAAAAAAATAATGCGTATGAGAAGATGTAAATACGGATGGATGATTCCGGCAATCACCATCATTGTGAATGTGTGTGCAATATGGATAAGGTGGAGTGCCCTGCCCGATGTACTTCCGGCCCACTTTGACCCGGCAGGCAATGCCAGCGGCTCCATGGCCAAGACAACGCTGATATTCTATCCCGTCATCAGCATTATGCTTTGCCTGGTTACATATGGAATATACACCCTGGCAAACAACATGTTCAAATTAAAACCCGATGAAAAGGGCCTGCGCATATGTGGACTTCACGTATTTGCATCCTGTCTAGCATTAACCATCCTTTCATCGACAATGGTAACGCTAACGATGGGCACCTGCCCGCTGTTCATGTTTGCCGAGCCGGTACTCATCCTAGCCGGAATTACCACCCTGATTATCTGCCTGATAAAAGCAAAATGATACAAAAGGGGTCTGACCCCAATTGTACTATTTTGTCACGATAGCGACAAAACCTCCACGCGCGGGTAGAGTAAGCTTACCGGCTTGAATGTTGTTTTGGATGTTGAACCCCATGCCTGGTTTATCACCCTTGTCAGTAATAAGGGTTGACAGCACAATATCATTACCTATTCTTGAGACATCAGGCTCCAAAGTAATTTCATTTTCTGTACCATTTATACCCGCAATGTACCAAGTATTACCAGAACGCCTAGCTATTACAGCGCTTTCTCCGGGATATCCGGAAAGCAGGCGGGTATCATCCCAAGCCGATGGCAGACCGGAAAGCATAGTCTTGATCTGCTCCGGCAATCCCAGATAAGCCTCCGGGCGGTCAGCCATGTGCTGCAGACCGGACTCAAACAGTATGGGCAGAGCCAGTTCATGACAATCAGTAGTGATATGCGGATTCTGACTGTCAGTGAATGTGCAGGGAGTATAATCCATTGGACCGATGACATTGCGCGTGAACGGCAAGGTTGCGTTATGGGCTGCAGCGGCATTAGTCATGCGGCGGTTGTTGTTATACCACTCGGCACCATAGACCGCCTCCATAGACATCAGGTTGGGCCATGTGCGGCTCCAACCGCGCGGGATGGTGCATCCGTGGAAATCAACCAGCAGATGATGCCGTGCTGCATCCTCCAGAATATCCAGATAATAATCTACCATCTCTTGGCCATCGGGCAGGAAGAAATCAACCTTTATGCCTGTGGCGCCCATCTGCTCCAGACGGGTCATCTCCTGCTCACGGGCCTCACGGGTACGCAAGCGGTCCTGCGGTCCGGGAGCACCAGGGCCTATCCATGATGTGCCGGAGTTGTACCAAAGATTGATCTTGACCCCACGCTCACGTGCGTACGCGAGCGCATCATCTATATTACCGCCGTTAGACATCTCATCCCACTCCCAGTCAATCAGGCTGTAGGGCCAGTGCATGTCATGAGCCAGGTCTATGTACTCCTTAACCTTCTGGAAATCCTTTGAACTGTGGTTGTAGGCCCAGTAAATCCACGATGAAACGCCGGGCTTTATCCATGACGTATCCTGAATCTTACACCCTTCGGCCATATCGGTCACAAGCGTAGATTCAACAATATCGGCCAGATTACCTATCATTATAATCCTCCACGGATGGGCCAGGCCTTGATCAGTGTCAGTATAAGTCACGGTGTATTCCTGTCCGCTGCATGTAAGATATGAGCAACCGTTCCCATGTAATACTCCGGACTCAGTAATAAGTCCGAACAATCCATCGCCGTATTCCACAAGTGCCGGATAACTGTATTTGCCGTTAACTGCCGATGTACTCTCGGGGTAGAATCCCTCATAATCGGTCTTTTGCCTCTGCAGCCAGCGCTTGGTGCCATCGGGAATAACATATGATACACGTTCATCGCCGTCACCAAAACGGAATGCCACGCCGTCATTAGCCACCCATACGGTCATGAACTTCTTACCGGATTCACATGACATAACCTTAAACACATTAGAGCACTCCCTACGTTTGCCGGACACCATACTGTACTTATTTTCAACAGGCTCCACAATTCTACTGGCACCCGTCAAAGGGCTCATATCAATCCTGACCGTCTGGACTACCTTTTTATTATACTTGACGGTCAACGTGCTGTCATTGACAAACACGCAGATTTTCTTATCGGGCGAATAAACTCTGGAACCCTTATTACATCCGGTATTGCAAAGTGACAGCAAGGTGACGATAATAAACAGTAGGCGGTTTCTTTTCATTTTGAACAGATTAATATTAACGGTTGCAAATATAAAACCATTTAGCGGGAAAGGATACGAATAGCCCCATAATCTTGCAGGACTGAAGACAAACCTATATCTTTGCCTTGATTTAGTGTAGAACTTGTCACAACCAACAAGTTTGATGTTTATAAAATAAATAATCAATTATCGTATGAGAGCTCGTGTATCGTTTTTAATCAAAAGTGTCTTGCCGGTTTTGTTTACCTTAACCCTCGTTACTTCGTGCGAAAAGGAAAACACCCCTGAACCCGAACCCGAACAGAAGGAGCAGCCCATAGTGGTTAATCTTGATGCATTGACTGTAAGGGAATCAGGTACTTTCTCTCCCGCTGACCTCTGCTATGACGCACTTCAGGAGATCCAGGAGGGCAATTCCCCAGAAGACTCTGTGAGGGCACAGATATACCGGACGCTGCTGGATAACCTCTACTCGGCCAATCTTTACGCAACTCAGGAATTCATCGACATCAACGGCGGGAACTTAAGCCTTTGGACTCTCATCAAAACCGGCACCGAAGCAGCGTGGAACAAATTCTCTGAATGGGTGGAAGAGACCGTGGAAGAGGGTGTCGAGGCTGTCAAGGAGGCTTGGAACCACGTTCTCACGGCCTACGAATGGCTACGTATGGGCTATGCGATAGTGGATTATCCCAGCACTTCAGCCGACGGCACGCCCATAACGCTGAGTATGCTGGTCTGCTGGCCGGAGCGCGTAGGTCTTCCGGATCCCAGCCCCAACACGCTTGTTATAGGTAACCATGTGACTCGCACCCGTTACGATGAAGTCCCTTCATACTTCAAGACGTTGAGTTCGGCTACAGACGTTCACTTGCTGGCCACGACCTGGGCTACGGCTTCGTTCATTTTACCGGATGTGATAGATGGAATCAGAGAAATAATTGGAGACCCCCGCGAAGCATTGCTGGTTATGCCTGACTATGAAGGCTATGGCGCATCTCTTTCCCGTACGCACCCTTACCTTAATCGCAACGTCCAGGCCCGTCAGAGCCTGGAGGCAGCTCTCTATGCCAAGGAGTGGTTTGAGAAAAACAAGAAAAAGGAGTTCACCGATGACTACAAGACAATATCGATAGGCTATTCCCAGGGTGGCGCCGTGTCGGCTGCAACCTACCGGTATGCGCTGGAAAACGGATACGCTGATGACCTGAATTTTGTAGGAGCAGTCTGCGGAGACGGCCCCTATGAGCCTGAGCAGACACTCAAGACTTACATCAGCTCAAATATACTGTCTATGCCAGTGTCCATTGCCCTGGTATTGAAGGGCCTTTGCGAAACTGATCCGGAAATGATCAAGGTAGGTGCAAAGCCACAGGACTTCTCCACGGAATCCTTCTACAAATGCGGTATTTACGAAAAGATTGGCGCCAAGATTTATACGACCGATGAATGCGGCGACTGTACCTGGCATTATGCGGATGAGCACCCCGGCGCATTCAAATGGAAGACTTACGTGGAGCCAGACGGTAAGGAGCAGCACACGCACCTGTGTACCAACACAGCGGCCAATAAGGCAACAATAGATTACTTTACCGATGGAACATTGCCCGATGACAAGACGCTCGCTTTAAAACTCCAGACTCTGGGTCACTGCCTGCAAAAACACGGCCTTACCTATAGTGAGGGCGGTACCTGGGTTCCACCGTCTGACGCAAAATTCACCTTCTTCCACGCCAGGAGAGATGATGTGGTCCCTTATGAGAATATGGATCTGGTCAGATTGAGATGGGGGTATGACAAAGCCAAGTATATTGAGTATAACACGGACACTTGGATCCATAGCAGCGTGGGCAGCCCCTTTTTCATCTATTACAGCTTCAGGGAAGCCCTGAAGATACTTGAGGGCGATTGGAAATCCGGTGCATCCGTCGTCAGTGGCGGCCCGTTCTAATCGGTCTTGACGAAGAACTCATTCGGACCGGTGACATAAAGATTGCCGAATAGCGGCCCCGGAATAATCTGGGGATGCGATCCCAGCGTATTGGATGCGCAATACAGGAACAGGTCCCGGTATGTGGCCGAGGAATGCTCCTCCAGATATTCCACGACATTCCGCGTGAAGCGGTCGCACATCCAGAAACCTTTATCGGCATCCCAGCAATCCGCCCATGACTGTTCGTAGGCATTGGCACCGGAGATTCCCAGTGTGCCCGGGACATCCGCCAACGGACGCAGCACGGCCTCACCGTAACAGGGCTCGGCTATGACAAGCAGTTTTCGGATACTCATTGCGGCGACGGCATCCCGCAGCATGGACGCGGTGTAGCCGGAGCCTTCAGGCGACCCGCGCCAGATGAACTCGGCCTCCTGACCGGGCCTGGCTTTCTGGCCATGCCCGCTCCAGTACAGCAGGACATTATTTCCTTCGCCTTGCGGCAAAACCACAGGAAGGCGCTCGCTGCTTTTGCCCAACAGGATATCTGTGATGTCGGCCGTCGTGAGGGAGGCAGCATCGTAGTCCACCACGGCCTTTGGCAGGTCTTCCGTGCCACCGTACAGATCCTGGCTGGTGACAAGATTGGCCCGGATAACACCGGGCGAGGGGTTTTTAGGATCCGTGGGGAGCGACTTGTCAAAAATCAGTATGATGTGCTCATCGTCAAAACCTCCCTTGCGCAGGAGCTGATACACCGACAACACGTCTGAACCGTGGCGGTAATCCTGAAAGCGGTCGCTTGCATGGACCAGAACGGCATATTGACCGGACAGGGGTGCATAGTCTGCCTCCTGGCCGTTGCCGGCCTGATTGGCAAAGTCATCGATGGCGTGCCGCTCATCGTAGCTGTTTTGCCAGTCGGCAATCACTTCGGCCGCACCATTCCGGTAGTAGTGCAGGTGCCGGAATTTCCCGTCTTTGATGTCCCATTGCAGATATGTGGTCTGCGTAGTGGAGAGGAAGGACTCATCGTCAAATGACAGAACTCCCGATACACCGTGGAGCGGTGTGACGGGAAGGACGCTCCGGTTGAAACGTTCATTGTCAGACAGATTGTCGGGCCACCCTTTCTCCTGCTCCATGTAACCGGCCGCGTTTTGCACAAGAAGCAGGGCGTCATAGAACTTGCATTCAGCAAAGCAGGGCATTATGCCGAATTTATTTTCATAGCGCTGCTCAAAGCCCGTTTCAGGATCGGCGTATGGCGAGAGCCCTTGATATCCTTCCAGCAGATGGATCTGTGTGCCCACCGCCTGCAGGTCTTCTTCTTTCAGGTCGGACAGGGAGAACCAGGTGCGGTAATAGTCCAGGAAAACCGACTGGAATGCATCGTTGGCAAGGTCTGCCGGATCCGTAGAAGGAAAAGCATATCTATCCTGAAGGAACTGATCGGAAAGCATCCAACGACGCCGTTCCCGAGCCACGTCCAACAGTTGGGAGACGGATTCCAACACACAGAATCCGCTCAGGTATAGCCAGAAGAAGCCGCCATCGCTGATACGGTCCATCTGCTCCCTGAGCAGCCTTACCAGCTCTTCCGTATCGCCAAACTCCTCATATTCTTTGATGGGGAAATCCTGCTGCATGGCGAAAAATGGTGCCCAGTCTGTGAAGGTTTTGCCGTAGGCGTTATCCGGCGCAAAGAAGGCGGGCCAGGCAAAGCGGGTGTATTCCTTGTTCTCCTCCTGCCAAGCGCCGTAATGGCTCAGGAGTAGTTCCGTGAGGGGGATGTCGGTCGATGTGAGCGACCACAGGAATGGGTCCGCCGTCTTATATTTTCCGGCCGTTTTCACGGCATAGCGGCGGGTCACCTCCTCGCTGCTGGCCACGGGCGCTATGACTGGCTTGAGCGTCTGCTTGCATTCCTGCGCCAATAGGGCCAGCCGGTCGTTATCGAACGGGCCTATCACGGCCAGAATGTCATCCCTGCCCGCAAGCGTCCGGCCCAGAGAAACCATGTCCTCTGCTTCCTCGTCGAACCACTCCAACGTCAGTTTGACAGCCGGCGCTCCCGGCACCGACATGGGTGGTGTTTCCTCCCGGAACCATTGTGCCGTCCGCTCAAGCCGTTCCCGGAGCGATGCCGGAGCCACAACAGCCACAGTCCGGCTGACGGCGTTGGCTTCCACATGCGGATCACGCTCACAGGAGAGCAGTGCCGTCCCGGCCAACAGTGAAATGATGATGGCCGCTAGCGTCATCAGGAATTCCTTAAAGTCCGTTATTTTAGTCATAATATCCGGCACCCTTATTTGCGGGACCTCCAAAGATACTAATAATATCGGGTTGTTGCCGTAGCAACAGGCTGTTTCTATGTAGCGGGCATCCATGAAAGAGTAAATGATGGACACACTTACCGTTTGGGTAGGTGTTTTTTTATGCAAGAGGATATTTAATAGGTTAAATCGCAGAGAACCACGAGTGCTTATCAGGTCAGATACGTATGTCCACACGTCCCACACGCAACTACAGTTGAACACTAGTTCGTGAAGTTGCTTGGATGTGCGTTAATGAGGGAAAAGAAAAAGGTGGCAACAGATTCTACTCTGTTGCCACCTTTGGTCGGAATGAGGCGACTCGAACGCCCGACCCCTACGTCCCGAACGTAGTGCGCTACCAACTGCGCTACATTCCGATCCTTTGCAAAATCTGTGCAAAGGTACAGCTTTTTTTGATGATATGCACTTTTTTGCCTTCAAAAACTTGCCGGAGTTAAAAAAGTGCGTATCTTTGCACCCGCATTTGAAACAAATGTTTCTGGTGTCATAGCTCAGTTGGTAGAGCAAAGGACTGAAAATCCTTGTGTCCCTGGTTCGATTCCCGGTGACACCACAAAATAATAGAGACGCAACAGCGCCTCTTTTATTTTATGGTATCTTTTATTTCGCTACGCGAAAGCGCTTCGCTTACGGCCACAGGCCAATCTCGTTACACTTGATATTTTTACTAACTTTGCAGACCGAAAACACGAAAGTATTTCATGAACCACATTGGCCAAATCATTTCATTGATTGTTGCGGTACTTTGGACAGTTACCGCCATCTATTCCGACAAAGCAAGTCACCGTATCGGCGCCATGTCAGCCAACGTCGCCCGGCTGACACTCTCAACTTTCCTTCTGGCTCTATTCCTTTGGGTAACCATAGGTCATCCCTATCCTATTTATGCCGATTCCAAGACCTGGTTCTGGCTGGCATTATCGGCCATAGTGGGTTATGCATGATACGAGCCATATTCGGAAGCATCGGATTCATTCTGCTTATGGTTTTGAGCAAGGACCTGCCCAAACTGAAACAGGCTGCACATGACTGCAAAGCAATGCTTTACGTAGTCATCATGAGTCTGTTCGGACCTGTAGTGGGAGTATCGCTCTCACTTATGGCTGTGCGATACACCGACGCAGGTATCGCCTCAACACTGATGGCACTCACTCCGGTCCTGATACTCATTCCCGCCGCCGTATTTGACAAGCAGAAAATACGATTTAAGGAGATTTTGGGCGTAACCATCAGTATGATTGGTGTTGCTCTCTTCTTCCTGCTATAGCAAAATGATACAAAAGGGGTCAGACCCCTTTTGTATCATTTTGTATCTTTGCAACCGATATGGAAAGACTGGTGATTTTTGATCTTGACGGGACGTTGCTGAATACCATTGCCGATTTGGGCAATGCAGCCAACCATACGCTTGCGGAGTTGGGTCTGGCACAGCATACTCTTGATGAGTACAGGCTGATGGTAGGCAACGGGATGCGCAAACTGATAATGCGTGCCCTACCGGAAGAGAAGGTCCACGACGATGCATTTGTGGACAACACACTGGCAGCTTTCTTAAGTTACTATGCAAACCATATAGATATCTACACCAAACCTTATCCTGGCATTCCGGAACTAATTTTCGCCCTTTTCACCGATGGATTCAGGCTGGCAGTTGCATCAAACAAGATTCAGACCGGAGCCGAAAAACTGATAGAGAAGTTCTTTCCCAGCATAGATTTTGTAGCGGTAATGGGCAACAGCCCGGACTATCCTCTCAAACCCGATGCCGCCGTAGTGGATTACATTATGAGAAAGGCCGGAACAGACCGCAATCACACCATTATGGTTGGTGATTCAGGCACCGACATCCAGACCGCCCGCAACGCCGGAATCCCCATAATTGCAGTCAGCTGGGGTTTCCGACCGCGCCACGAACTCACCGCCGCCGACTTTATTGCTGACGATGTACTTTCTCTAAAAAAGATTCTAAAGCTTTAGTACGCTGGGCCTCGAATTGGGTAGCTTGCGGAGTGTTGGGATTTAGGATGCGGTGTTGCATCATGCCGTGTAACTTCTCAGCTTCCACAAGAAGTGAGCGTTCACTGTCAGCAAGCGCATAATCCATAAAACGCTCAAAAATGTAATCGGCAGCCCGCTGCGTAGGATGCATCATGTCATCGGCATAGAAGCGGTAATCACGCAATTCATCCAGCATAATCTCATATGCAGGGAAATAATGGGCATTGGGGTAGCGGTCCACCAGCCGTTGGACACCCATAAGCAGGGTTGCTTTGCTCAACTGGTTGGCGTGCAAACCGTCAGCCAGATGGCGCACTGGGCTTACAGTGAATATCCACTGCCGTTCCGGACGCGCCGCCACGTACTGGCTGAGTGTATCATACACCTGATCAGCGTCAATCATAGTGTGCTCAAAACGGTCAGCCGGCAGTTTATGACAGTTGGATACCACCATAACGGATTCCTTATCGGTATAAATGAAAGCGGTTCCAAGTGTGACAACAACCCATCCCTCACGGTAGTAAAACTCCGAGCTACGGGCAAGCTCGCTGTTGGCGTTCTCAAGAAACTCCTGTGCCGTAGGACGGCAAAAACTACCATGATGATGGAACGAGCAGAATCCTCCCGATGTCTCTATCACATCCTCGGGAATAAAACTGCACTGCTCCGCATTTATTCCATAACCTTCAAGCAGGCCCAGACAGTCAGATATGGAGCAGGGATTGAACAGAACACCAAACGGATTCACCAGCGCGTCAAAGTAACGGTCCACACAACGGCGGCCCATCTCATCGGCAAAACAGGAGCCTATGAACATGATGCTGTCCTTGTAGGTGAGCCGCCTTTCAAGCGGTTTTATCTCGACAGGTGTTGTCAGTTTCATTTTGTGATGCCCTTGTATTCTGAGCAGACCTGATGGTAAGATTCCAGATTGCCTATGTCATAGCGGCGACCCGGCATCTCCATAGCATAGACCGGAGTCTGGGTGCAAAGCCATGCTATGTAACTGCCCGGAGCATCGGTTCCGCAACCGGCAGCTATACCTGCAGGAACCAGTCGGGCATCGGCCTTTGTGTAGAAATAGAACGGAGGGCAGCACCAGTTTGACTTGGGTTGTGCCGGTTTCTCCTCCATGCTCAGGATACGGTCATCGGGAGCCACCTCCACTATGCCGCATTTGACCAGACGTTTCATGTCAGGTTCAAAGTAACGCATTATGCAAGATGTCTTGTGCTCATGGGCGTAACGCACGAATTTCTGCAAGCTGAAATCAAGCACGTTGTCACCAGCTATAACCAGCATGTCATCGTCCAGATGCAGACTCTCTATGGCAAACTGTATGTCGCGCACGGCGCCCAGACGGGTTTCGTTGGTGCTCGTTCCGTCATCCACAACGGTAATCTTTACACTCTTGCCCGATGCCCACTCATCAAAGTGGTGCGCAAACTTATGATTTGAAATAACCACGTATTCATCGACCAATCCGGCTCCCTCAATGTCATCGATAAGCCAGTCCAGGATGGTCTTGTCACCTACCTTGAGCAGAGGTTTGGGAAAGTTCTCCGTAAGCGGGTACAACCTGGTTGCATAACCCGCTGCAAGTATCAGGCACTTCATAGTTTGAGTCCGTCGGCCGAATGACAGATAGTGGCCATATATTTGCCCTCAAGTGCGGGGAACGCCTTGAGATACTCCTTAGAAACCTTGTCAATTATGCTCTCCCTGTAAGCCGGGTCTATCAGAGCCATGCAGCAGCCCTTGAAACCGGCACCGCTGAAACGGCCTCCGTAGATACCGTCAGTGCGGGTCATGATATCATACAGAGTCTTAAGCTCTGGTGAACCGGTCTCCCAATTGTAGATTGATGAGTTGCCAGACTGGAAACTCAGGCGACCGTACTCCTCAATGTCACCCTTACGCCATGCCTCTGCACCTGCCATCACCCGCTCCTGCTCGGTGTACCAATGCTCGGCACGCTTGCGCCAGTTGTCTGGCAGGCGGTCCTTATAGGTATCATAGACATCACGCGGCACCATGCGGAAATAGGTCTCGCCAAACTTGCCGTACTCCATACCTGCGTATGCCATCAGGGCGTATGCGGCGCTGCGGCACTCATCAACCCTCATGTTGAACTTGCTGCCCGCAAGGGTACGCTCCACCCCGCTGAAGAAGATTGCTATCTCATACGGTTTCATCGACGGCTTGGTGGGAATCAGCTCGTATGTATCGTCCTTTGTATCAAGATAAAGCAGATGGTCTTTCTTGGAGTACATCTCGCAACTCTGGTCCAGTTTGCCGCTGCTTACACCCACATAGTTGTTCTCCGATGCCATTGCTATGGTTATCATCTCCAGCGGTGTCAGCTTTATGTTGTTTACCTTGCAGAGTGCCGACAGGAATACCAGACAAACTGCTGCAGATGAAGAGAGACCGCCTATGGGCAGAGTTCCCTCTATCACGCCGCAAAGGCCGGTGGAAAGGGTATAACGCTGCGCCAGAGCGATTGTCACGCCGCGCAGATAGTCGGCCCAGTCATTCTGTTTGACATCGGCAATCTCACGGATATGGTACTGCGCGCGCTTGTCAAACTGGAGCGATGCCAGCTCTATAACGCCGTTCTGTTTGGGACTGTAGGCAAAATATATGCCACGGTCTATAGCAAGACCCGTAATACGGCCCAGCTGATGATCCACATGAGCACCTATAGGGCAAATGCGATAAGGGCAGAACGCCACATCATCCGGCGCCTTGCGGTAGGTCTCTTCAAATATCTCCTCGCACCTCATAATTCTCAATTTTCAATTCTCAATTTTCAATTAAAACCCGTCAGGGTTCCGGCGTTGCCAGTTCCAGCTGTCGCGAACCATCTCGTCCAGTCCGTACTGTGCCTTCCAGCCCAGTTCACGCTCCGCCTTGGAGGGATCGCTGTAGCATGTGGCAATATCGCCCGGACGACGGGGCTTGATGCTGTACGGAACTTTCACTCCGTTAACTCTCTCAAAAGCCTTGACAACGTCAAGAACTGAATAACCATGGCCGGTACCAAGATTGTAGAGTCCCAGACCGCACTTGCGCTCTATTGCCTTGAGCGCACACACATGACCGCGCGCCAGATCCACCACGTGAATGTAGTCACGCACGCCTGTGCCATCGGGGGTGTCATAGTCATTTCCGAAAACGCCCAGCTCGGCACGTTTTCCAACCGCCACCTGAGTCACATACGGCATCAGGTTATTGGGTATGCCGTTAGGATTCTCGCCTATCAGGCCACTCTTGTGGGCTCCTATGGGATTGAAATAGCGCAACAGCACCACGTTCCATTCAGGGTCTGCAAACTGCATGTCGGTAAGCACCTGCTCCAGCATGCTCTTGGTCCAGCCGTAAGGGTTGGTGCAGACGCCTTTGGGACACTCCTCTGTAATAGGAATTATCTCGGGATTGCCATAAACCGTGGCACTCGATGAGAATATGATGTTCTTTACACCGTGCTCACGCATAGCCTGTACCAGCACAAGCGTACCGCTTATGTTATTCTCATAATATTCGATAGGTTTTGACACCGATTCGCCTACAGCCTTGAGGCCCGCAAAGTGTATGCAGGCATCAAACTTGTACTGCTCAAGCACACGGTCCAGTCCCTTGCGGTCACGTATATCTACCTCATGGAACGGAACGCCCTGGAACGAGCTATCCACCACTCCCTCTTGTTTGAGTATCTGCGCCACTCTGCGCAGACTTTCGGGTTTGGAGTTGCTCAGGTTGTCAACAACCACGGCCGTATGACCGGCCTTGTAAAGCTCAATAATGGTATGCGAGCCTATAAAACCCGCACCACCTGTTACAAGTATGTTCATTTGATCTTATCGTTCTTCTCAGCTGTCCAATCCTTGCGTGACTCCAGGCCGCAAGGCTTTCCGGTAAACATCTTGGCTGCCTCCTTGTCACCCTTGAGCTGCCACTCAAGCCAAGCGGTTGCCACTACCGAGAACTCGCCGCCGTGAGGCTGGCCGTATGTACCGCCATGACCTACGGGGAAGTTTGCTGCAAATGCGGGGACATGGTCTATCTTGTGGAAGTCATCCATACCGTTCTCATATGCTATGTCCTCGGGGCCACCCAGCAGATACATCACCGGGGTGTGAATCTTCTTCAGATCCTCCTTCTGAGGCATCGGCATTCCGGGAACGGCACCGGACGGGTCGATGAATGATCCGCTGTTGCATATCATTATTGCCTTAAGGCGCTCATCGGCAGCGTTGACCAGAGTCTGCAAACCGCCACATGACATACCGGCTGCAGCGATGTTCTTGACATCAAGCTTGCCGTAATAGGGGCTGTTCTTATCCGAGTTTTGGGCTATGGCCCAGTCTATGCCCTCTATCTGCTGCTCACTCTTGGACATCGCGCCACGGTAACGCTCGCCCTCTGCCGGCCAATGACCTATGGCTACTACCAGGAATCCGTGCGATGCTATCTCGCTCAGGAAATTCTGATGCTCCCAGGGTGAATTTGTGCAGGCGCCGTTACCCCAAGAGAGGATGGGCAGAGGATTGTTCTTGCCAAACTTGCTCAGGTCTGCCGGGCGGAAAATTGTATGTGCCTCAAGGCTGGGCTCCTCTACCATAATTGCCTTGTAAGGACCTGTACCGCCGTCCTCAACCGTACGGTTCTTTGTATAAGTCTCTGCCACCTGGGCCTTGCAGCCCACTAACATCGCTGCCCCCAGCAGCATAAAAAATATTCTCTTCATATTTGTTTGTTTATAGTCCGAACTGCAAATATAAACATTATCTCACTTTTCAGAGAACTTTTTTGGGGTTCAGTATCTGAAACTACGGCCCTTTGGGCCTATCCCTCCCACGCCCTTTGGGCGCGGGCCCCTCCCGTTCACAGCGACACGGGCGTCGATGGTTTCCGATACTGAACCCCAAAAAAGTTCTGCTCGCTTAGAATCTTTTGCTTATTGTCAATACTCCTGCAGATAAAGCGGGGACATCCAATATCACATCGTTTTCTTTAACTGACGGCCTTGCTTTCTGCAGAGCGACGGCGTTCTTGTTCTCCATGCTGTTGGCTACGGTCAGGGAGCCGGGGGCATAGTACTCGAACTCTGTCTTTGCAACACCTGCCCAGTCTCCCTTGATGCGCAGGGTGGCGGGCTCATCGGTGGGGTTCACTACCTTTACTATTACATTGGCTCCGTTCTCTGACATGGTGGTGCTTACGCTTACATTGCCGGTCTCGCCGTTGTATGCCAGACGGTACTTGCTGAAATGGTTGTACCAGAGCTCCGTTACCTGGCAGTTGGGGGCCTTGAACAGGTCCTTGTAGTCAAAGTTTATGAATGCGTTGTTCCAGTCAGGGGCATCGGTACGGCGTATGAACAGGGCGGCGGCACCCATTGCAACTACGTCACGGGCCTCACACATGTTCAGGAATCCGCCTGCAAAGAGGCCTGTGCGCCAATCAATGCTATTAAGGTTCCACTCTGAGATAAAGAGCTTGATGTTGGGATTAGGACTGTCTGCAATCATCTGGGCATAGCGGTCATACTGCTGGCCCAGGCGGGCTGGACCGGTTGCGTAACCGCCCTGCTGCTCGTAGTGGTGCAGGCTCAGGTAGTCAAAGTAACTGCCGCTGCGCTTTATGAACTGCTCGTCCTCGCCGAATCCGCCGCATGCTATTATCTTGATTGACGGATCAACCTCTCGCATGGCTGTGCTGAAATCACGCACGCATTTCTCGTATCGGTCAATACCCATCTCCCACATCTCGTTGTCAATCTCCCAGAACTTAACGTTGTATGGCTCGGGATGTCCGTTGGCGGCACGCTTTGCACCCCACTCATCGGTTGCGGGGGCGTTGCAGTAACGCACCCAGTTCACGGCGTTCTGCAGGATCTGGTCGTATTCATTGGCCGGACGCTCAAACCTGACGCTTACCACTATCACCGGCTCAGTATTTACCTCACGGCAGAACTTTATGAATTCATCGGTTCCAAAGCAGTTCTGGTCATAGTCCATCCACATCCAGTGTGCCCAGCGCTCACGGTTCTCCTGCGGGCCGATGCCCCATTGCCAGTCATACTGGGCCACATATCCGCCACCTGGCCAGCGCAGGCAGGTAGGGTGCAGTTCCTTCACGGCCTGCAGTATGTCGGGACGGAAACCACCCAGCTCCTTGCCGGTCTGAGTTGACATTGTAACCATATCAACCTGCACGGTGCCCCCCTTAACGACAATTGCAAAATCACCGTCTCCGCTTTCCTGAACTACTTTGCCTCCGGCCATTTTCAATCTGATTTTGACATCTTCCTGATTTCCAAGAGACCTGGGTTCGAGTGTAAAATCATATTTCTTCCATTCCTTGCTCACCTTTCCAAGTGATTGGCGTGCCACAAAATCACCTTTTTCGTTACGCAGACCCACTATCAGTTCACCGTTACCCTTAGCATACAGTGAGCCGACATACTTTTCACGTACTATTAAGTTCTGCGGGCCCTGTGCCATGCCGGCCTCAGCCTTCTTGCCTGCCGTAATCTCCTGCGAGTAGCGCATGTTTACGGCATCGTCCTTGATAAGACGGTACTTGCCCTCACCGAACGCAGTCCACTCGGGAGCAACCTCCGGAATCTGAACATCCTTGGGAGTGCCGGTGAAAACAGTCTGCTCACCGCTCTTGACGGTGATATTGCGATATGTGGCTTCGGTATAGTTTACCCAAAAAACAATGTCGTTCTTACCGGTCTTTTCAAGTTCATTATAACTTACAACCTCCTTTTCATCAAAGTACATTGTAACCTGGGCACCCTTGCGGCTTATGCGAAGCTTGTGCCAGTCCTGATTCTCGTTCACCTGATTCTTAGTAGCAGGGGTCGATGCCAATGCAGTGAGCGTATTCATTCTTCTGCCGGGACGTCCTCCGAATCCTTGTGATTCACGCACCTCCATAGCGCAGATTGAGAAATCGGCCGTGGAGCTCTGCTGCTGCAATGCGGCGCGAGCATTAGCCTCATTTGCTGCATCAATCTGAGACTGGGTCTGTGCGGGAGTGAATGTGCGGCCTTCATAATAGGGATCATGGATACGGGCAAAATATGCGTTTCCATCGGCTTTTTGGGCAAATGCAAACCTTATATCCATAAGTCCTCCACTCCAAGACCGGCGTGCCAGTTTGTATGAACGCCACCTTACATCCATCGTTATCTCGTAGTCATCGGACTCGACGGTAGTGATGTTGAGCGGTTGCTCATAACGGGTGGGCGAATGCAGGATCATGTCATCATCCATGTACCAACCGTCAAAATAACCGTCTCGTGGCGGAATGCCGGGATACTGCTCCGGCTCGAATGAACGGCCATAGATGAGTTCCTGCCATACTCCGTTGTTGGCACTGAAATAGATGTGCTCAAACAGCTGCCCGTACAGCATCTCGTCAATGATACCTGAGGGCTGCTTGCTCTCAACTGTAATCTCATACTCATTCTGTGCTCCGGCCGATACAGCCAGCAGCGACAGGGCAATGGTCAGTAACTTTTTCATAATTATTTTTGATAAAATGATACAATTGGGGACAGACCCCTTTTGTACTATTTTTGAATTATCTTGAATAGTTTGTCTCCGCGACGCACACGCTCCGGAGTCTTGAACGACACACGGACTCCCTGCGGTACGCTCTCTACGGTTTTCAGGTCCACACGCGGATCATCCAGATTGAACGTGATGCAACCTGTAGTGGCGCCTGTCACCATCAGTTTATCCCCTGCATTGATAGGCGCAGCCTCTATGCTGAATTCCGCAACCTCAATCCTGGAGAACCAGTCGGTGCACTTGCCCACATAGACCTTGGTCTCGGTGGCCTGCGATCCATAGACATCATTCCACTCACCAAGGCGCTGACCCAAATAGTAGCCGTCCCAGAAGCCGCGGTTGAATACGGTGGCCAGGCGTTTATCCCAATTTTCCTTCTTTTCATCGGTGAATTCGCCCTTAAGGACAGCCTCTATAGCCTCACTGTAACACTCGGTCACGGTGCGGACGTATTCAGGTCCGCGGGCACGTCCCTCTATCTTGAAAACCTGCACGCCGGCCTCAATCATACGGTCCATGAAACGGATTGTCTTTAGGTCCTTGGGCGACATTATGTACTGATTCTCAATGGCCAACTCTATATCGGTTTCACGATCCTTCACTATGTACCCGCGGCGGCACAGCTGCATGCAGGCACCACGATTGGCGCTGGCATTCATCTCGTTCAGGCTCAGGTAGCATTTGCCGCTTATGGCCATACACAGGGCTCCGTGACAGAACATCTCAATACGTATCAGTTCACCCTTGGGACCGCGTATATCCTGCTCCAGTATCTGCCGATGAATCTCTGCCACCTGATTAAGGTTCAGTTCACGAGCCAACACCACCACATCGGCAAACTGGGCATAGAACCTGAGCGCCTCTATGTTGCTTATGTTGAGCTGAGTTGACAGATGCACCTCCATGCCCACCTTGTTGCAGTATGTCATCACGGCAATATCACACGCTATTATAGCCGATATCCCCGCTTCCAACGCAGCATCCACAATCTCATGCACCAGAGGAATATCCTCACCGTACATCACGGTGTTCAGCGTAAGGTAGCTCTTGACTCCGTGAGCATTGCATTGTGAAGCAATCTCACGCAGGTCATCAAGCGAGAAATGGCTGGCGCTTCGCGCCCGCATGTTCAGCTTATCCACACCAAAGTAGATTGATCCGGCCCCGGCCTGGAATGCCGCAGCCAGGCTCTCCCATGAGCCCACCGGTGACATGATTTCGTAATCCCCTCTATTCATTTCCCCATTTTTCTGTAATGCGATCCATTATTGCGAACAATTCATCTACCGTTTCGGCGCGGAGCATCTCGATGCGGGTGTGGCGGAAATCCTCCAGTCCCTTGAACAGCGGGCTGGCAGCCAGATGACGGCGTATATGCACTATGCCACGCCGCTCGTCCAGACGGGCTATACTGTCCAGCGTCTCCTGCTTGAGCACATCCATTTTCCACTGGAAGCCGGGATCCTGCCATAGTTCTCCGGTCTCAAGATAATGCTTGATTTCCCTGAAAATCCAAGGCCGCCCAAAGCTGCCGCGACCGATCATTATCGCATCCACCCCGTATAGGTCAAAACACTCCTTGGCACGCTCAGGAGTGGTGATATCACCGTTTCCGATGATAGGGATCTTCATCCTGGGATTCTCCTTGACCTTACCAATAAGCGTCCAGTCGGCCTGTCCGGTATACATCTGGGCGCGGGTGCGTCCGTGAATGGTCAGCGCCTTAATGCCGCAGTCCTGCAGCTGCTCTGCAAGCTCCACTATTATCTTGCTATCGTCATTCCACCCCAGACGGGTCTTGACGGTAACGGGAATCTTTACCGCATCCACCACAGCGCGGGTAATCTCCAGCATCTTGGGAATATTCTGGAGCATGCCGGCCCCGCCCCCCTTTCCGGCCACTTTTTTTACCGGGCAGCCAAAGTTCAGGTCCAGCACATCAGGGCCTGCAGCCTCAACCATACGGGCTGCACCCACCATAGCTTCTGTATCCTTACCATAAATCTGTATAGCTACAGGGCGTTCCTCATCACAGATGGTCAGTTTCTGCATGGAGCGGTTCACCTCGCGTATCAGCGCATCGCTAGATACAAACTCGGTATAGACCATATCGGCACCGAACCGCTTGCAGAGCAGACGGAACGCCTGGTCCGTAACATCCTCCATGGGAGCCAGAAACACCGGCCTCTCCCCAAAGTCAATCTCCCCTATCTTCAAACCAATCCTTAGAAGCTGTACATTACTGAAAGCAGCAGGCGGTTGTTGGTGACATCATGAGTGTTACCCACCGTTCCGTTGGCATTAGGTGTGCCGTATGCCACAGTAGTAAGCTCATATTCGCATCCCAGCACTACATTGCCTACAGTGTACTGGACATTGGGCGATATCCTCCACATCTTGTCAATCGTTCCGTTCTCGGCAGCATATATGGCACTCAGGTCCTTACCGGCACCCCAGTTGCTCATATATCCGCCAAACAAACCGAACTTAAGCTCATCACCATACTGTATCTGTGCCCAGGACGAAGAGGCTGCAAGAGGAGCAAAATCAACATAGTCTATTGAGGCAATCTTTCCGAAACCCGAGCAGATGCCCAGATGTGACATGTTATGACCTATCAGAGTCTTGGCCTTGATTGAGAGCTTGTCCTTGGCATACTGTGCCTGAATCATTCCCGAAAAGCCGTTCATATAGTATTTCTTGTTGTTGTCAGCAAGGTCAACTATAGGTGATATACGCTGATATTCAAGTCCGCCGCCCAATTTCAGGTCACCCAAAGTGAAGTCAATGCCTGCATACAGCATGGGAACCATTGACCTGCGAATGTAATTGTAAGACTTGCCTGTAGGGCCGAATGTGGCGTTAGCTGCCTGGAAAATAGCCGCACCTGTCAGTTTGGTCTTCTTTTCACTATCCAAATAATACTCATAACGCAACTGCGGACTACGGTTCAAGGCATTGAAAGGAGAACCTATGGCGATACCCACGGTGCTGGGAAACAAATCATTCATAGGATGCCAGGTCTGGCCCAGAATTAGTGTGCTGTTATCCCAGTCCAATGCCATGAAAGCATGGCGGTAAAGCACGCTGCCCGGAGCGGTGTGACCGGAGAACTCAAGTTCAGCCTTGGCACGGCTTGCTGCACCGAATATCTCGGGGCCTTTCAATACAAAGCCCAGACGGGCCATAGTTCCGAACCATGAAGACTGCGGAACAGCACTGCGGTCATGGTCATCGCCAATAACCGTGGTCTTATCCTTTGGATATAAATAAAGGAATCCGTCAGCAGAAGATGCACTTTCATGTGTATCAAAAAATGTCTGTGCGGCCACAAAGCCGTACCAATCGATTGACACTTTCTTTTGAGCCGTTACGCGCATCGGAAGCAGGCTGATTATCAAAGCCTGCAGGACTAATGTTTTGATTTTCATATCGTTTTTAAATGGTTAATCAAAAAAATGATACAATTGGGGTCTGACCCCTTTTGTATCATTTTGTATCAAAAGCTAATTGTGTACACCTTGCCGGCCTTTGTATCGATGCTCTGCGAGTTACCGTTCCAGGCTATATCCAGCTTACCGCCAACGGTAGAGCGGACCTTAACGGATGCGGGCTTACCGTTTTTCCATGTCAGCTCATCCAGGACAAATCCGCCGCGGCAGCAAAGACCCTTAACCGTACCGTCTTTCCATACATCAGGCAGGGCGGGCAACAGGACAACCTTACCGGTGTGGCTCTGAACAAGCATCTCGGCTATGCCGGCAGTGCAACCAAAGTTACCGTCAATCTGGAATGGAGGATGTGCATCGAACAGGTTGTTGTATGTGCCGCCGCGACCTCCGAATCCGCGTCCGCCGGCAGGCTTTATCTGATCCTGGATAAGCTTGTAAGCATGGTTACCGTCCAGCAGGCGGGCCCACAGGCAAACCTTCCAGCCCATTGACCATCCGGTTGACTCGTCACCGCGTGCCTCAAGACTGGTGCGTACGGCCTTGAAGAGGTCGGGAGTACCGTCGGCTGTAATCTGACGTCCGGGATACATGCCCCACAGATGCGATACGTGACGATGGCTGTCCTTGGGATCGTCCCAATCCTCAAACCACTCCTGCAACTGTCCCCACTTACCTATCTTCATGGGAGCAAGACGGCTCTTGACGCTCTTGAGAGTCTTAACGAAATCAGCATCCTTCTCACCCATAAGCTCGGCGGCATCAATCATGTTTCCGAACAGGTCGGCCATCATCTGGTTGTCCATTGTTGCTCCGAATACGGTGGTGATATTACCCTTGCCCAGCACATCCTGTACGTGCGGAGCGTTCTCGGGTGAGTATGAAGGAGCAATAACCAGATAGTTATGTCCCGATACGGGCTCAGCCACCAGGAAGTCGATGAAGAACTCGCAGGCGCTCTTCATTATAGGATATATCTCCTCCAGATACTTGCGGTCCTGATTGAACAGGTAACCGTCCCATATCTGCTGGCAGAACCACGCTGCACCGGTGGGCCACATGCCGTTATAAGCGCCATCTACCGCACCGGTTGAACGCCATATATCAGTATTGTGATGCAGGGTCCAGCCGCGGCAGCCGTACATCTGCGCTGTCTCCTTGCCGTGCTCGGCGCAATCCTTGACCAGCTGCAGGAACGGATCGAATGTCTGTGGGATGCCGCATACGAATGCGGGCCAGTAGTTCATCTCAACATTGATATTCGTAGTATATTTGCCATCCCATGGAGCCTGACGGCTCTCGTTCCAGATACCCTGCAGGTTTGCGGCCTGTCCGCCCGGCTGTGAGCAGCACAGCAGCAGGTAACGGCCAAACTGGAAGTAGAGTGTTACCAACTGCGGATCAAAAGTGCTTGCAAACTGGGCTACACGTTGATTGGTAGGCAGTTTGGCCTGATCATTGGTACCAAGGTCCAGAGTTACGGTACCGAACTGCTTCTGATATTCCTTTATATTGTCAGCCAGTACACCTGCATATTTCTTACGGCCTTTCAGGAACGGTTCCATCCAGCGGTCAGCAGCCTTGTTCTCATCACCGCTAACGTCCTGATAATTCACAAAGTTCGTACCTATAGATATATAAATGGTCACGGCATCGGCTCCGCTCACAGAAACGGTGTTGTCGGCGGTTGTCATACTGCCACCCTCAGGAATGATGAGGGTCTTGTCAGTAAAACGGATCTTACCTTCAATGCCTTCATGGTCATCGCCCTTGCAGGAGACGGTCATAATGGCCTGTTTGCCCTCTACACTGGCAGAGCGGCCCAGGATGCGGTCCTCGCGGTAAGGCAGGTTGTAGCTGGCCTTGAAAGAGAGCTTGCCCTTAGCCGAAGAGGTCAGACGCAATGCTATCACCTGGTCCGGGAATGATACGAAACACTCGCGGGTGTATTCCACACCGTCAGCCTTGAAGCGTGTCAGAGCAACAGCCCTGGCTATGTCAAGCTCCCTGTAATAGTCGGTGAAATCGGAGATTCCTTCAAAATCCAGCATCAGCGAACCGGCAGTCTGATAGGGCATACCATGTGCGCTCTTGGATGAGATGTACTGGTCGCAGAGAGCCTGTGCATCGGAGCGGCGTCCCTCCCAGAGAGCCTGGCGGATCTGGTCCAGTCCGTCCTTGGCGGCATAGTTCACGTTGTTGTGAGGACCTCCGCCCCAAATAGTCTCCTCATTGATCTGAATACGTTCCTGAGCAGGAGTTCCGAACACCATGGCACCCAGTCGTCCGTTACCCAGCGGCAATGCATCGGTCCATTGCTGGGCGGGCGCGTCATACCATAACTTAAGCTGACTTTCGTTTCCGGCCGAGCAACCTGCAAACAGAGTTGCAGCCAGGACAGTGAATAAAATCTTTCTCATTTTAGGTTTTTATTAGTAATTGACCTCAAAGATACTACAATTCACATAAAACACAATAGGGACGGTTCTCATTGTGTGCAAACCATCTTTAATAACACAAAGAGAACCGTCCCCATTGTGCCATTTTTTAAAAATAACACAATGAGAACCGTCCCTATTGTGTACTTTTTCATTACCTTTGTTTGCCCTAATGCAAGACAACGTAATTTACAATCAATTATAATAATAAGGAATAGTATGTATCTGTTAGGTTATGACATAGGCAGCTCTTCAGTCAAGTGCAGCCTTGTAGATGCCCAGAACGGCAATTGCGTGGCAACAGCGTTCGCCCCCAAAAGTGAAGCACCAATTAAAGCAGTCAACCCCGGTTGGGCTGAGCAGAACCCCGAAGACTGGTGGTCATATCTTAAGGAAGCCACTGCCAACGTCCTCTCACAAAGCAACGCCGACGTCAATGACATCAAAGCTATAGGTATTTCCTATCAGATGCACGGATTGGTATGCGTTGACAAGCGCCAGAAGGTGTTGCGTCCCGCAATCATCTGGTGTGACTCCCGCGCTGTGGGCATAGGTGAGACAGCATTCCAGGACCTGGGCCGCTCTCAGTGCCTCACACACCTGCTCAATACCCCCGGAAACTTCACAGCCTCCAAGCTGGCATGGGTAAAGGAGAACGAGCCCAAGATATTTGACAAGATTGACAAGATAATGCTTCCCGGCGACTACATCGCAATGCGTCTTACCGGAGAGATTGCTACCACCATATCAGGCCTTTCAGAGGGTATGTTCTGGGATTTCCAGACAGGCGATGTAGCCGGATTCCTGCTTGACTACTACGGCATTCCGCGTTCATTCATACCCAAGATAGTGCCCACATTCGCCGAGCAGGGCCGCCTTACGGCAGCCGCCGCTAAGGACCTTTGTCTGGCAGAAGGCACACCCGTGACCTACCGCGCCGGAGACCAGCCCAACAACGCACTTTCACTCAACGTGTTCGAACCCGGTGAAATAGCATCCACCGCCGGCACTTCGGGAGTGGTATATGGCGTTAACGGTGAGATAAGCTATGATCCCAAATCAAGGGTCAACACCTTCGCTCACGTTAATCACAAGACCGGATTCAACCGTCTGGGCATTCTGCTCTGCATAAACGGAACAGGCATACTGAACGCCTGGATGAAACGTAACATAGTTCCTGAAGGCATTGGTTATGCCGAAATGAATGACCTGGCAGCCATGGCTCCCATAGGTTCCGCCGGAGTTTCGGTGCTCCCGTTCGGCAACGGAGCCGAGCGTGTTCTTGAGAACAAGGAACGCGGATGCAGCTTCAATGGAGTGAATTTCAACATCCACAACCGTTCACACCTTATACGCGCCGCCCAAGAGGGTATAGTGTTCTCGTTCAAATACGGAATAGAGATAATGGAGGATATGGGAATGCCGGTTAACAAGATTCATGCAGGCAATGCCAACATGTTCCTGAGCCCCCTGTTCCGCGATACGCTTGCAGGTGTGACCGGAGCCACCATAGAGCTTTACAACACAGACGGCTCCATAGGCGCAGCCAAGGGAGCCGGAATGGGAGTCCACATCTACAATGACCACAACGAGGCTTTCGCATCCCTGCAGAAAATCCGTGTCATAGAGCCCAAGGCTTCCGATATGCCCGCATATGACGAGGCCTACCAGCGCTGGAAATCATACGTACAATAATAAAAGCCAAATTACTAATGAAAAGATTCAAGACTATCGCCATTGTAATGGCAGCCTTATGCGCAATCATAGGCGTAACTGCCACATGCGCAACGTACAAGAAACTGGAACCCGCCAAGAAAGGATATGCCGAGACCGGCAAATACCGCAACTACCTTAAGGAACTGGGTTACTCTCAAAAAGAGATTGATGACAAAATCCAGACCATCTTCTCAACCGTATTCGAGGCCGAGGACGGCTCATACCACGACGTTGACGTTGAGGTGGACGGCAAGATCGTAAAGATGGGTTATGTATCGGACGTAAAGAACAACGACGTACGCACCGAGGGTCAGTCATACGGTATGATGATAGCCGTACAGCTTGACAAGCCGGAACTGTTCAACAAGATATGGCGCTGGTCAAAATACTACATGCGTCATAATGAGGAAGGCCCGTCACACGGTCTGTTCGCATGGTCATGCCGCACCAACGGCCGCCGTACTTCAAACGGATCGGCCAGTGACGGAGAGCTCTACTACGTGACCACACTGCTTCTGGCATCACGCCGCTGGGGCACATTCGAGGAGTTCAACTATCTGGCAGAAGCCCAGGAACTGCTCAATGACCTCTTCTCAAAGGACGGCACAGGCGGTGTAACCAACATCATCAACATGGAGCACAAGCTCATTAACTTCTGCCCTGACACCCGTTCAAACGAGTGGACCGACCCCTCATACCATCTGCCCGCATTCTATGAGATCTGGGCCGAAACCGCTCAGGACGGCCGTGAAGACCTGTACCGCGAACTGGCCGCCAACGCACGTGAATACCTGCACCGCGCCTGTGACCCCGAGACCGGTATCAACCCCGACCAGAGCCAGTTTGACGGCACCCCCAACCGCGGAAGCGAATTCCACTATGATTCATGGCGTGTGCCTATGAACATTGCCATGGACTTTACATGGTACCACAAGGATGCAGAGTGGCAGACTGAATACGCAAAGAAGTTCCAGAAGGCTATTGTAGGCCGTTATGGTGTAACTGAGTTCCCCGATCAGTTTGCTCTGAACGGTGATGTATCGGCCCGTCCCATGGGTGGCGGCCGTTGGCGTCCCAACCTGCGCCACTCAATAGGTTTTGTGGGAACCATGGCCACCACTGCCCTCATGTGTGAGAGCGAGTACAATGAGGAACTGGTCCGCCACATGTTCAGTATGGAGCACAAACCATACGATGACGGCTACTATGATGTATATTATGATGGCCTGATTTATCTGTTCGCCCTGCTGCACCTGAGCGGCAACTACCGCATGAACTGGTAAAACGGCATAACACAGATTCTATCACCATAAGGGGCGTCCTGACAGACAGAGGCAGGACGTTCCTTTTTTTAAAATATTTATACATAATATTACTAATATTGAAATTTCTTATTATCTTTACGCGCTGCAATATGCGCATTGTAACCTGAGAACTAAATAATTAATAACCTAAAAATATGAAAATCAATCTGAAAAGACTATTCAAGAGTGTAGTCATGGCATCTGCTGTCCTGGCCGTCGCCTCTGTACAGACATCTTGTGCAGACCTGTGGGGAGAGCAGCATCCGGGTACCTATTACACCAACAATGGTGAGACCATTGCTGATTATCTGGAAGGAAAAGTAGAGAATCACGGAGATTTCTCATACTTTATCGCAATCCTTAAAGAGGCTAACCTTTGGGGTCAGATGAGAACTTACGGAACCTACACCTGCTTTGCACCGGACAACGCTGCAATCCTGAGATACATAGAGGAGAGGTACCATGAGGCTGACTCACTGAACAACACCAAATTCAAGACTATCTTCTCAAGCATTGACAATGTCCTGGCCGACCAGAAGGTCTGCGACACCATTGCCAAGACCCACCTGTTCAACAACCTGATGTACACGTCAGACCTGAACGGTGACGGTGTGCTCCAGCACCCCAATATGCTTGACCGTTATGTAGTTTACAACTCATACGCTGACTCAGCCAAGATGTATGATGACAACAACAATGTCATCAAGTCAAAGGACGGTTCAGACTCAATCTCCATCAGGCTCAAGTACCTCATCAACATGCAGGCATCAATTATTGCAGCCGATGATACCGTGCAGAACGGCGTAGTTCATCAGCTCAACAAGGTACTCAGGTCATCCAACCAGTTCCTTCCCGGTCTGATGAAAGAGAACCCCAACCTGTCCATATTCTACAGTGCCATAGTAACTACAGGATTTAAAGATACCCTGGAGCAGTATTATGATGACACATATCCTGAGATTCCTTACGAGTGGACCGAGCAGGCTCTGCGTGACAACTACAGCGGAATACACGTGAATGAGACCGCCTATGAGACAGGTAGTAATGCTGACCGTATTGCTATTCCTGAAAAGAGAGAGTTCAAGTTCACAGTATTCTGCATGCCCGATACCGCTCTTGCCAACTACAACGATGAATATACCGCTAAAGCCGGTCTTAACGGTATCCATAGCCTTGATGACCTTCGCGCATACGCTAAGGAAATTTATGACCCAGAAGGTACAGGTCCCGCAGATGAGACAGACAGGAACAATTCACTAAACAAGTTCTTGTCATATCATATACTTCCCTGCTGGCTGTCATATGACCAGTTCAACACCAGACAGGAGTCCATAATCAAGCGTCGTCTTGCTCTCAAGGAGTATGATGTGGAAGACTTTTTTGAGACCATGCTGCCGCACTCAATTATGCGTATAAGCACCCCGTACCCGGGTGGCACATGGCAGAATCCTTTGGGCATATTCATCAACCGTAACGGAACAGAAGCCATAGGTATTGTATCAGAGGGAACCAGAATAGCACAGAGTGCAGCAGAGTACAACTTCAAGGGCGGTATTACCAATATCTGCGTGAACGGAGGTTACCACTACATCAACAAACTGCTTGCTTACGATACATTCACCAGAGAGACCGCTCTCCAGTGCAGAATGAGAATCATGTGCTGCACACTTTCACCAGACTTCATCAACAGCCGCGGCCGCGGAAGACTGAACGGTGACCCCAGCAACGGCGGTGTTACCAACATCAACAAGATGGTTATGGCTTATAAGGTAGGATACTGCAAGAACTTTGAGTGGGTTGAGGATCAGACCAAGTTCTTTGTAAGATACCGTGATGCATCATTCGGAACCGTATATGGTGATGAGCTTACAGTACGTGGCAGCTATGACCTTGCATTCCGTCTGCCGCCCGTTCCCGCTGACGGTACTTATGAAATCCGCATGTGGAACAATTCTCTGGCAAGTTCAGGTCGTGGTGACCGTGGTATAGTACAGTTCTATCTGCACCAGTACAATCCTGCAGTTGATAAGGATATCTACTGGAGAAACTGGGATTGGGATCCTCAGGGTATTCCTGTTGACCTGCGTCTGGGCGGAGGAGATGCACGTATAGGTATGGTAGCTGACAATGATTCAAGATATGACGGCATGAGTGACAGAGAAAAGGAGCAGGCCATCTATCTGAACGACAGAGCTATGCGTATCCGCGGATATATGAAGGCACTGGATTCATATACATCAGGTACATCAAGCGATAATACAGGTGACCCCATCCGTGTTGATCAGAACTGCTACCGCAAGATTGTTTGCAATGAATACCTCAAAGCCGATACATACTACTACATCCGTATGCGTCAGGTATATGAGGAGGACGGTGTATTCCCGTTCAGTTTCATAGAGATCGTACCCAAGAGCATCTATGAGGGTAATGAGAACGGACATTGATTCCTCTTCATTCAATACATTCCAATAAAAAAGAATCGGGGCGTTCGCTCCGATTCTTTTTATATAGAAAAGGTAACTTAAATTGGTTTGCTGGTAAGCATACAAAAAAAGGATGACTCAATCTGTCATCCTCTTTTATATTCGGAAAAAATTGTATTATCTTGATCTGTTGGAGTTGTTATTGGTACCCGGACCAAACTGAGGAGCATATTGCGGGTAAGGATACTGCTGACCGCTTCCGGGACCAAACTGCGGGCCGTTCTGCGGGAATCCTGACTGAGGATCGAATCCTGGACCAAACTGTGGCTGAGGACCAAATCCGGGACCGAACTGAGACTGCGGACCAAACTGCTGCCTGCGCTGCATCCACAAACTGTCTCTTTCACGGTAACGACGGCGGCTCTCCTCCATCCTGCGAATCATGGCAGTATCAGGCTGTCCCCAGTTGCGCCAGTAGTTGTCCCACCACTGCTGCTGCTGAGCATCCGCCTGCTGCATCTCATGCTGGCGCATACGCTGGAAATCCATTATATGCGGCTGCATCATGAACTGCGGGTTCATCTGGTTCCACTGTCCCATCATCTGGAACTGGCGCTCGGTAGTATTACGGTTCTGTTCACTCCACTGGCCCCAAACCTTCTGGCCAAGTTCCCACTGAGCCATGCCCACTTTCTGGCGGGTGGAATCAGGCAGAGCCTTGTCCAGTTTCTTCATATAGTCATCATTGATGGTCTGCCAGCGTTTCATATAATCACGTGACTCAGGCTTGAGTTCACGGTTCAGCTTGGCAAGCTGCTCATTATACTCAATGTAAATCCTGGCAAACTTCTCGTACTCTTTCTTGGTGAGGTTGGCATTCTCCTTAATAAAACGCAGGGACGCATTGATCATCTGCTCATCCCTGTCCTGAGCCTGCATAGGCTGAGTAAGGAACAAACCTGCCAGAATCAACAACGCTGTCCAACGTTTCCTTTTCATAACTGGAATCAGTTGCCGTAGTAGTTGCTCATCATAGAATACATGCCCAGCTCATCGGCTGTCATGTTCTGGAAGAGGTCATCCACGCTTGCGCACTGTGATATGCTGTCATAGTCAGGTATATCCAGTCCGCCACCGAACGGATGAAGGAACAGCAGTGCGACTGCTGCAACACTGGCTGCGCTTGCAAACAGAGCCACAATCCTGCGCTCCCTGTGCTGCTTACGCTCCTTGCCAATCTGGGACATAACCCTCTCGGTCATGTTGTCCATGAAATGCTCAGGCATCCTGTAAGGCATTTCTCTGCTCAAACTTTCCAGATCAAAATCTTTCATAACTGATGTTCTAATATATAATCCTTTATCTTCTGTACTGCGTAATGGTAGTTGGTCTTGAGCGTATTTACGCTGTCACCCACTATCTGGTGTATCTCCTCGTAACTCTTGTCATCATAGTAACGCAGGTTGAACACCATCTTCTGCTTGGCCGGCAGGAGCGCTATCGCCTCCTGGAGGAGTATCAGGGTCTCATCGGCATCCGGGCTGGCCTCTTCACGCACGCTGTCCTTAAGTGAATCACCTAGGTCATCAACCGACATCGTGAAACCGGCCTTGTTCTTAAGCAATTTGAGACTCTCATTGGTTGCTATCTTGTAGAGCCATGACGAAAGCGGATATTCGTTGGAGTATGTACTCCTGTACTTATATACGTTTATCATAGTCTCCTGCAAGCAGTCCTCCGCATCATCATGGGCCACCACCATGCGGCGTATGTGCCAATAAAGCTGTTCACCATACTTTTTCATGATGAGGCGCATGGCCTCCTCTACGTGACTGTCATCACATAGCAGACGGGCAATGGATTCGTCGCTCACTGAAAGAGATCCCTGGCTGTTCACTATGTCTTTCTGATCACGTTTCATTCCTATTATAATGATCCGGCACGAAAGTTAAATGATTATACTTTTTTAACCATTAATAGACTGCTTGGTGGAAATAGTCAAAATCTGCATAACCTCCAGTCTGCCTGGTGCAGAAACTGTACAGACCGGTACGGTAACCGGTAAAATAGTCAAGACTGAAACTCATCTGCAGTGTGGCATCCACATCCTTCCAATCCTTGCCGTCCAGTGAATAGCTCATGAATGCCTGATCGGCACGCTCGCCATCCTGCTGAGGCGTGAACACATAGCGAATCTTAAGCCAGACCTTGTCCTGGGTAAGAGGAATGCGCAGAGCCTCTGTGTCGGGACTGGGAGCATTCTCAGCCTGCGGACCGCGACGACGGCCCATGTTACGGTGTGTCATAGCCACAAGACTCTTGGAACCGTCATCGGCCACCTCAACTCCAATAGTGCAGTAATTGCTCTGGAAAGCAATGATACCTGCCCTGTCACCCGGTTTCATGCCGCTGGCATCCATAAGTACCTCACTCCAGCAACGCGGTCCAACCGTACGCTGGGTAAGCGTGTTGCGTGCGTTCATAACGTTAGTAGCCACCTGACCGGTCTTAAGACGAAGCCAGCCCTTACGGTCAGTTACTGACCATGCATTGTTGTCGGGCTTGTGGTTCCACTGCCATATCAGGTCCAGTTCATTCTTCTTATAGTTGAACTCATCATTATCCCAGGTGCGGTTCCTGCCGCTCTCAGGGAGGTTCACTGTAAACTGCTTTACAGGTTTGGTATCATCGCCCAAAATAGGCCATCCATCAACCCACTTTACAGGCTGCAGAGTAGGAATACGACCCACAGCACCGTGATCCTGGAACATAATGGAGTACCAATCACCATTCTGTGTCTCAATTATACCGCCCTGTGCTACGCCGTCGCCACGACCGTCAAAGGCACCACTCAGTATCACCTTACGCTCATACGGACCCATAAGGTTTTTGGAGCGCCAGCAGGTCTCTGTACGTACACCGCCGCTTGGCCAGTCAATCTCCAGAATGTAATAGTAGTCACCTATGTGGTAGATATGAGCACCCTCGGCACGCAGGTTAAATCCCTGGCGCGGAGAGTCTATAAGGATCTGCTCCTGTGCACCGGCCTTGATAGCCGAGCCGTCAGGCTCCAGCTCAATGATACGGAGTTCACCGTTACCCCATACCACATAAAGATGTCCATCCTCAAACAGCATGCTTGCATCATGGAAAGCGCGGTTAATCACTGAACGCTCCCAATTGCTCTTGGTAATATCCTTGGTCTTGTAGATGTATGTCTTGCCCTGGTCATTGGCGATGAACAAGGCATAATAGGTACCGTTCACATAACGGAGCGATGTTGCCCACTGACCTCTGCCGTAGGCGTTGCGGCCGTTACGCAGATTATAAACGTCATCATCTTCAAGATAGTCATACACATAACTTATCAGTTCCCAGTGCACCAGATCTTTAGAGTGCATAATAGGAGCACCCGGACAGAAATACATGGTGGTACTCACCATATAGTAGTCATTGCCCACACGGATCCAGTCATTATCCGGAATATCAGTATAGGTAAGGGGATTTATGCACTCAGTGGTCTTATTACCGGCAGAACAGCCTGACCATGCTACAACGAGCATGGTCAGAGCAGCTGCAAATATAGTCTTTGAATTCATTGCACAAATAAAGTTTGCAGATTATCAATTGAATGTGAGCCAGTCAACCTGAATGTTTCCGGCAGTAGCCATACGTACCTTGAGGTGATGCACGCCCTTCTTGGCACCCTTAACCTTGGCCGACACCTCAACGAACTGACGGTCTGAGGGAACGTCAACAGTAGCAATGACAACGTCATCCTGCAGAATCTCAAGCTGACCTGCCGACGGAGGAACAACCTTAACGGTCACACTCTTGGGAGCCTTCTTGAAGTTAACAGTATTATACTGTGCCCATGCACCCTTCTCATAGAATACGGTCTTCCAACCGGCAAAATAGTTACTGGGCTCCAGATAAGCTATTGAGTCACCGCGTGAACTCAGTGCAGTATAACGGTCCAGCTGAATCTGAGTGTCTGACTGTGTTACGCCGATACCGCGCAGGGTGGGCTTAACCATCTTGATTTCACCCTTCTCATCATCAAAGAAAATACTGTCGGCGCATACCGAACGGTTCTTGTCAAATTCAGGTGAAAACTCGTTGTGATGGTAGAACAGATAGGTCTGGCCTTTGAACTCAATAATTGAGTGGTGGTTGGTCCAGCACTTGTTGGCATGCTCCTCAAAGAAAACGCCCTTGAACTCATACGGGCCAAAGATATTGTCAGCTACGCAATAAGCCAGTACCTCCTCGACGTTACGTGCCCAGGGGAAAGTCATGTAGTACTTACCGCCGTGCTTGTACAGGTACGGGCCCTCCACCAGACCACGGGTGGGAACACCCTCCACGCGATGGCGGTCAGCGGGATCTGTTGAAACGGACTTCCAGTCAGGGTTAAGCTTGGTAATGGTGATACCGGGCATAACCAGATAGCCGGTGCCGTCATCATCAACGAAAATACATGGGTCAATACCACCTACGCCTTCAATAGGAGTAGCCTCAGGGGTATAGGGACCCTCAGGATAATCGGCGGTGCAGATACCAACACGGTTGCCGCCCATTCCGCGACGTCCGTCTGCGCTGGGCTGTGGTTTGGCACCTGCCGGGAAGAAGAAGTAATACTTTCCGTTGGTGGGGTTCTGCTTGCAGTCTGGGGCCCACATGGAGTAACCCTTCTCGTTCACCCAGGGAGCGCTCCACTGGCTTACAATCATACCGTGGTCGGTCCAATCTGTCAGGTTAGCGGATGAGAATACATGATAGTCGGCCATGCAGAACCAGTCCTTACGGGCATACTCTGCCGGAGCCTTGATGTCATGTGAAGGGAATACATAAACGCGGTCACCTACAACCAGGGCTGAAGGATCGGCCGAGAACTGGTCACGGATAATAGGGTTCTGTGCCTCTACGGCAATGCCGGCAAGCATCAATGCTGCCATGAGCGCGAATTTTACTTTCATCTGTCAAGTTATAATTAAGTTAATAAAATGCACAATCCGGTTTCAGCTCATAAAGATACCGCCTTTTTGGCAAAAAGCATAACACTTAACTGCAAAAAGTGAACAATAAAAAGAATCGGCGGAAAGCCGGATGCTTACCGCCGATTCATTATAGATAATTGTTATGGAGGGTTACTTTATAAGAACCTTGTCAACAACAACCTTTCCGCCGCTCTGGGTCCTGCGGATAAGTATCTCGCCGGCCTTAGGAGCATCAAGCTTAATGCCGCCTACGGTGTAGTACTCTACGCCTTCCTTAACAGCCTTATTGGCATCAACCACTGTCAGCAGTCCGTCCAGCTTAGTCTCCTGAGCGTTGTACAGATCATCGTAATTGACATCAGGATTTGTGCCGCGCAGACGCAGAATAAAGTTCCTGATATCAAACTCACTGCCTGAATCCGAAGTCTGATCGATGGTAATGGTCATCTTACCTGCAATATTGATTGAGTCAACACCAACCTCCTTATAGCCGAACTTACCGTTAGCGGGATTCCAAACCTTGTTAAGCGATGACTTGTCAGTGTCGCCTACCTTGCAGGAATCGGAAGTCAGAACCATCTTGACGTTCGAGGTCTGGTTGTAACCGTACAGACCTACCCAGTATAGAGCATCGGGCATCTCGATTGAATCATTCACTATAACGCCCTGGGTGTGCGGTGCGCATCTCAAACCGCCGGCAAACGTGTGGCCATATACACTCCAGTCCATAGTGCCGTCACCAGAGCCAACCTTTACGGTTGTGGGCAGCCAGTTACCCTTTCCGTATGATATGCTCCATCCCGGAATGGCAACCTTATTGCCGCCGCTTATATTCTTGATTCTCCAGGTGCCTTCATTGTTCTCCATTGCATCATCAACAGCGTCAACATACAGGAAGTAGTTGGGCAGCAGGGCGCTTACGTCAAGACTGTCAAGCTCATCAACCATACCGTCGGCATAAGCCTCATAAATCTGAAGGATAACAGCCTCCCTGAGGATTGCACTCAGTTCAGCGTCATCATCCTGCAGAGCGTCTATCTTAGCCTTGACCTCGGCCTGACCGCCCATATCGGTAAAGTCATAGCCCAGCTTGTCGGCCAGAGCATACAGCTCCTTAACCTGACGGGTCTTGGCATAAGTATAGTCTGTCCTGAACACGTATGCGTTCTTACCACTGGTCAGGCCGTTGAAAGCAGCGCTGAACACATCCTCGGGCGATGTGATAGGAGTATCCTTATAGGTATTGTAAGCGGTTACCATCGTAGCATACTCATCAAGGCCGGTCTGTGCATCGGCGGCATTAATGAGAGTCTCTATTGACTTGACCAGATCCGTGAACTTACCGATTGAAGCAACGCGGTCATCGACAACCTTGATGGCATCCTCCATCTCCTTGTTGAATGCATAGATATCAGCACCAGTCTTGGTAGTTACAGGATATGCCTGTGCTGTCTCATTAATAGAGTTCAGTGTCTGCCATACATCCAGTACAGAGTAGTCGGTCTCGGTCTCTGCAAGCTTGGCGACAACCTTGTTCCTGGTATCCACGAACTTGTCAACGCTGTCCATGCGGAGTTTCATTGTGTTAGTGGCATCAATGAGGTCCTCCTTTGCAGCCTGCCATACAGTAGGCTCGGTCTCATGCAGGGCATCAAATGCGCCACCTACCTCATAATAGGCTATCTTGGCATTGAAAGCGTCATACATGGCACCACCATAAAGGTCAGTATCCACATCAGCCAGAGCCAGACGTTTCTTGGCGGCCTCTACGGCATCGTTCAGAGGCAGAGTGTATGCGTATGACAGGTTGCCGTCAGACTTGATGTTGTAGTTACTGAAGATAACGCCCTTGTAATCGGTGCTGCCATCGGTGTAGAACTCAAATACATAGGTGCCGTCGGCAGGAACGCTGAAGCTCCAATGTACATCAGTATAACCATCCACCCAGTCACCGGCGCTGGAGATATTTGCATCCCACTTAGTGATTCTGCCTATCTCAACCTTGCCCTCTACTGCCTCAAGGGCTGCAAAACTTTCGGCATCGCCATCAACCAGTTCCACATCAGGAGCCGGATACATCTTAAGCACAAGCTTACGGCTGCTGCTGCCCCAGCCAAGACCGCGGAAGTCTATGGTATATCTGCCTGCAGCAAGAGTCTGGAATGTATAGAAACTACCGGTGCCTGAATTTCTGTTGGAAAGATACAGGCCGGCATTGTATATACCGTCACCGTTCATGTTGTACAGACCGCACTTGCCCGGAGAGTTCAGACCGTTACCCTTAACAAACAATTCCGGTGTAGCACCATTATCTGTGTAACCGCTGTGCATATAGGTGCCGGTAGGAATAGGACGGCTGGTGCCTGTAACGTTACTTCTCCAGTCGGTCTTGATATCAACTATCTCAGGATTACGCTCAAATGCACCAAAGTGGTAGTGCATTACAACGTTTGCGCCCATGTCTGTTCCCTTACCGTAAAGCTGGATGAGTTTAATTTCATAGTCACCGCTCATGGTCTTCCAGCTGTCATCCGGGCAGGTAAAGGTAAGGATTGAATCAGTCTCATTGAATGAAGGTGTCCATACAACTCCGTTCACATAGCCTATAGCCTTCTCCGATGCCTCACCTGCATCATCTACAAGGATGTCACGTGAGAACTTGAAACTTAATGTCTGTGTAGGTTCCAGACCGAATGAACCCTCCTCATACGGAGCCCTCTGCATTACAGGAGGCAGATCGGCCAGTGAGTGAACACCGGTAAATACGTATGGGTTAGGTGTGGCAATCTCATTGTAAAAGTCCGGAACAATCTTGCCGTTCTTGATCCATGTGGTGTCAAGAGCCTTGGGGAACAGATTGGCCACATCCTTACCTGTACCTGTATATTTAAGGGTCAGGTCAGCAATATCGGTGGGGTTGTGGAATGTAACAAGCACCTTCTTGTAGTCATCGAACTGATAGGCGTGCTCATCATCGTAGAACTCGGTGAACAGGTACATGTAGCCGTCATCGTGATACTCGGCGGAACGCATATAAACCTCTTCCCATTTATCGTTATCCTTCCTAAGACCCCATACCTGGATACGCCAGTCATAGCCCAGCTCAGCCTTCTTTTCATCGGGAACCTCGCATTCAACACCTACTGCGGGCAGGTTGGTGAGCTTCTTGTTGGCTGCCACAATGTCACTCAGGTTGGTCTTGTAGCCAAAGTCCACGCGCATCTTGTCACCGGCATACTCGCAACCGCCAATCCATGACTTGGTGAGTGACAGGTTATCCAACTCGAACTTGGTAGAGTCTGACTGGAATGACAGACGTACAAAGAACTTGTCAGGTTGCTTGATATAGACCAGGTCCTTGTCGGTGGGATTATTCTCGGCCTTCCATACCCAATCATTAGACCACCAGTAGCCGTTACTGAGCATGAAGTAATCGGCAATGGAGTCGTTCAGGTAGTAGGTCATGTAGGTAACCTTCTCCCAATCATTGGTGAAGTCCTCCTTGGTATATTCAATCTGTGTGTTGTACTTGTAATTGTCGTTATCGTTCTGAAGACCCATGGTGAAAGGCTTCTCTGAGTGGAAATAGCCACGGAAGATAGCTGCATGGAGTCTGGGAGAGAACTTGGGATTGGTCTCCTTAGCCTTCACGTAGAATGTAAGACGGTACGAGGTTTCAGGCTCAATATCGCCCGGGTTAAGACGTACAAACAGGTTACGACGATAAGCGTCAGTGTAAAGGGTGGTGCTGCTTGATGAGTAGTCTGTACCTGCACGGTCGGCCGATACAAACTGGAACATCTTCTGTCCGCCATCCTCACCCCACTGGGCAAAGGCGTCAATGCGCTCCTGTGAGTTGTCATCAACGATGCTATAGGTGTCATTTCCGTATTTCTTGCTTGAAATGTCTGCAGCATCATCGGTCAGCATAACGCCGTTGTAAAGAATGATACCACCTTCGTGGCCATCTGATACGGAGTCTGTCCTGACAATCAGGTTTGATTCCTTAAGGGTAGCATCGCTCCATGCGTTGGAGAAAGTCTTGTTTCCTCCACTTGCGATGTTGTAATACTCAAGCTGATAGATGGTATCAACCGGAGTGCTCTGCCAAGTGTCCCAATCGGCCTCAAAGTCCTGCGTAAAGATAACTTTAGCATCCTGAGAGGTAAACGTGGGTTCATCCTGTGCAAATGCAGGTACTGCCATAAACAGCAGACCAGCCAAGAATAAGTCTCGTTTTCTCATAATACTTATTTTAATTAGTAGATAAGTTAATAAACACAGTTTTTCTAATCAACAAAATATCAACTGATTGACTGCCAAACCAACTTGATTGACACGGCAACTAGTGTGCTAAATTATAAAATATCTTTATAACTATCAAAATATAAGTAATTTTTTTGATACAATATATGTATTTTACCTAGCATCAAAATACGAGCAAATATTTATATATAAAATTAGTATCAAACATATAATAAGAATCGGCGGAGAGTTCTTGACTCACCGCCGATTCATTATACGGTATTCTTACTGAATTACTTCATAAGAACCTTGTCAACAACAACCTTTCCGTTGCTCTGTGTGGTCTTGCGGATGAGTATCTGACCTGCCTTAGGAGCATCAAGCTTGATACCGCCTATGGTGAAGTACTCAACACCTTCCTTGACAGCCTGACGGGCATCGACAACTGTCATCAGCTCACTAAGTTTTGCCTCAAGGTCATCAATAGCAGCGTCATAGTCAAATCCCTCAAGAGGTCTGAATATCAACTGGAAGTCATCAGCGTATGACCAGCCTGAACCTGAACCGATGGTAAACTTGATATCCATCTTACCGTCTGAAACAACGATTGAATCATTGAACTGATTCTCCTTGCCAGAGTTCTTAAGAATCTTGTACTCAACAGTCTTTGTCTTTTCAGCATCATCAGGATCGGTAACAGTTGCATTCAATGTTGAATTATCAACGCCACTCTGGATATTAATGCCAAGGTCGTACAAACCTACAGGAAGATCAGCAATACTCTGAGTCAGGGTAACTGAAGAGTTCCAGTCAACTGACAGGCTTGCATCAAATACTGAAGGTGCGCCTTCATCGCCACCGTGTGCGGCATCAGGATCATTCCAAGCCCTACTCTCTGAACCGATATGGACGTTGGTTGAATTTCCCCAGCTAGTTGTAGAACGTACAGTCCAACCCGGGAACACGTCGTCAACATGATTAATATCACCTCTCAGTCTCCAGCGGTTCTTGGCACCACCATAAGTATATTCAAACCACTGAACCTTATCAAGAGAAGCCACTGAGTAAAGGTTGAAGTTCTTGATGAACGGAGTTACATTCAGACTGTCAACTATGGTGTCACTTACAGCAGCCTTATCATAGATAGCAATCTTAACGGCAGTCTTGTAGATTTCGGCCAGTTCATCATCATCAAATGAGGTAGCATCAAGACGATTCTTCAGCACACCGTTCAAAGCGGTTTCTGAATCCAGCTTCTTGGCAAGATCATAGAGAGCATTCAAGCGCTTTGTGGTAGCGGGGATACTCTGAACCTTGAAGTCATAACCATTGACTGCATCAAGCAGCTCAGCATACAAAGCAGCCATTGCTTCATCATCGTTAGTAATAATCTCAGCATCCTTAACTGCATTATACTCTCTAACAAGTACAGGATACTCCTCAAGATCTGTCCTTGCATTTTCGTCATTAATGAGCTTGTCAGCTCTTGCAAGCTGGTTGGCAAACTTGTTGTTCAAGGCAACACGGTCATCAAGCTTCTTGATGGCAGCAGTCATCTGGTCATTGAATGCATAGATGTCTGAACCAACCTTTTCGGTAACAGGATACTCCAATGCGGCATTATAAATGTCATCAAGAGCAATGAAATCCGGGCACTCAGCATAGGTCACCTCGTTGTCTGAAAGCTTGGCCAAAACCTCATCAACTTTCTTTGAGAAAGCGTCAACTGTATCAATGCGGAGTTTCATAGCAGTGGAAGCGTCATTCAGTTCCTTGACAGCATTATTCCATGCATCAGGACTGGTCTCCAGAAGTGCATCAAAGGCACCGCCCTCGTCATAATACTCAATCTTTGCATTAAGAGCATTAAGAATTACACCAGAGTAATTTTCATCAAGTTCTGCAAGTTCAACAGTTTCCTTAGCAGCAGCTACAGCATCATTCAGGTTATTGACATAGAGTACAGTGCTAGGAACAGAACCGAGTTGGAAGTCACCTACAAATACACCCTGTGACCAAGCACCGGCCTTATTGTTGAACTCAATGATGTAATCGGCATCCTCACTGACAGCGAATGAATACTCAACATCATCAACATTCTCAGCAGGAATAGCATAAGTAGAATCCTGAAGGAGACCATCATCACTCTTAACCGTAGCGTTATAAACGCCTATCTCCATCTTGTCATCAGAAGATACCTTTGTAGGATCATCCACACGCTTGAATACATAGACTGTAGCAGGCTTTATATCAGCATCATTCCAACTCCAACCGGTACCCTTGAATGAGAACTTATAGCCACCGGGAGCAAGATGTATCTTATAATCAGGATCACCTGCGCCAAGATATACATGGCCACCGTTATTACCACCGTGAGGACGTACCTCATAACCTCTCAACAGAGCACTACCCTCAACCTCGTGGACGAACATTCTGTTAAGGTTACCAGTACTAATAGGCAAACCAGTACCTACTGTCTTCTTACTGTTTTCGCTGAAAGTGTAAACACCCTTGGCGACACTGGTACTCCAACCTTCCATTGTAAATGATATATCAATAGGAGTAGCTTCAGCCGAAACGGTTCTTGAAGGAGTACCGAAATTATAGCTGAATGTTACGTTTGCTCCATACTCTGTACCCTTACCCTTCAACTGAATGAGTTTAATGACATAATCACCGTTCATTGTCTTCCAGCTGTCATCCGGGCAAGTGATAACGAGAGAATCAATGTCACTGTCAAATTCCACCTTCCAAGGTACTTCATTGACTGTGGCAACAGCCTTATCAGTATTTCTCAGGTCCTCACCTGGAGCAAAAGTCTCACACCAGATATCACGCGAGAACTTGAACTTGAATGAAGGCTGGGGTGTAAGGAAGATAGACCCATTAGGAATCTCTGCGCCCTGGAATACGGGAGGCAGGTCGTCCATTGAGTGAACACCGTCAAATACATATGGATTAGGAGTGGCTAACTCATTGTAGAAGTCAGGAACAATCTTACCGTTCTTGATCCAGTTGGTATCAAGAGCATTGGGGAATGCATTTGCCAGGTCACGGCCGGTACCTGTGTACTTAAGTGTAAGATCTTCCAGATCAATAGGATTGTGGAAAGTTACAAGTACAGTATCATAATCATCAAACATAAGAGGCTCTAAATCACCTGAAATAGGATTCACCTCATAGTCAGTAAACATATACATGTAACCGTCATCATGATACTCGGCTGAACGGATATAAACCGGCTCCCATTCAGAACCTTTCAGACCCCAGACCTCAAAACGGTCCTCATAATTAAGGCTGTCCTTAAGCCACTGAGCTGCATCGTCATACTTGATTTCTGCTGCGGGGATATTTGTCTTAGCCTTTGCTTCCTTCACAATATCACTCATATTGGTCTTATAGCCAAAGTCTATGCGAAGTTTATCCTTATAATACTCTGCTCCACCAATAGTTGACTTGGTAAGTGAAAGGTTGTCAACAAGGAATGTGGTGTAGTCTGAAACGAATCCCAGACGAACAAAGAACTTGTCAGGCTGTACAATATAATACAGACTGTCACCTGATGTGTTGCCTTCAGCATCAGCATCCCATTTCCAACTTGTCCACCAGTAACCATCTGCAAAAACAAAATCATTAGCCACGGAGTCAGTAAGATAATAGGTCATGTATGTAACCTTTTCCCATTGACCGTTGAAATCATCCTTGGTGTACTCAAACTGGGTATTGAACTTATTATGGTCAGGATCACTGACTACGCCCATTGAGAAAGGTTTCTCTGACTGATAATAACCACGGAAAACACCGGCACTCATTCTGGGAGTATTATTGTAACTGTCAGTTACCGGAAATGCCTTATGGTTTCTTGCCTTAACAAAGAATGTAAGACGATAAGAGGTGTTTTCCTCTATATCAAGACCACGGACAAAAAGGTTACGGCGATAGTTTGCAGTATAACCGCCCTTGTATGTTCCCCATGACTGTGCAGCCAATGTGCAAGTATCTGATATATACTCAAGAACATAGTCACCACCCAGATCAGACTGGCCGAATGTCTTCATGGCATCTATTCTGTCCTGATCATTATTCAGCTTAGTCTCATATTTCTCTGAAGGGAAATTCTGATTTTTAATCTCACCCTCATCATCCGTAGGCTTTACACCATTAAAAAGAGCAATTACTGTATCAGTCCTGAAAAGACCTCTTTCCCATTTATCACGCTCTTCCCATGGCTTCATTGAATTACCGGTTGCGTTACCAGAGTGATTATAATACTCAAGAACATCGATCACATCGATAGTGTCTGTTGACCATTTCTGCCAGTCAGCCTCGAAGTCTTGGAAGAAGATGACCTTGGCATCCTGTGGGGTGCGCGTAGGTCCATCCTGTGCAAATGCAGGAGCACCCAATAGGAGCAGGCCTGCAAATAACAAGTCTCGTTGTTTCATAAATTGTTGTTTGTTAATTAATAAATAAAAGGGTTTGTAAATTGTTTGTCTAAAACAAAAGAGTTATAGTCCTTGTCTGTTTCTTATGATTCCTTTTTATAGGTTAATAATAACTTTAGTTTTAAAAACTTTCCGGCTGTGCCGCTTTGGCACAGCGGGAAAGTATTGAATCAGATTAGCATCATTCGGCTTTCTGCTGTTTCTCATCGGGAAGCAGCAGGAACCATGCCTTGTTGAATGAGCGGCCGTCACCCTTAAGTGTGGTGTACAGAGTCTCATCCCTGGTCTGGTCAATGGCCTTGGTCTCATCGTAGGTTGCTGTCTCACGAATGGCAACACGCTTGGCCAGGAAGTCATTCTCGGCAAAGCCACCGTAAGCGGGAGATACGGGATCACCGGCACGGTGCATGGCTATACGCATAAGGTCACCAAAACGATATCCCTCAAAGCAGGTCTCAAGAGCCATCTCATCTATCAGAGCCTCCTCAACGGCACGGATTGAGTCTGTCAAAGTAGGAATACGTCCTCCTACAGTGTCAACCTTGATGGTGTAGTTGGGGTCATCGGCTGCATCACCGCTACCACGGGAGTGGATACCCATGGTGTTAGCGTTACTGTACCAACGGAAGCAGTAATATGATACACGGGTTCCGTTTGCGGAAACTGATGTCTCATACCAATCCGGAGTAGCCTGTATGAAAACCCTGCTGGGGAAATTATATACGGCAGATATGCCCAGAGCAGCTGCGCGGTCCTTCTCTGCCTGGCTGATATCAGCCACGGTTGACGTGCTGAGACCATACTTAAGTATGGCAAAAGCAGTCTGAGGAAGTCCGCAACGGTTCAAAGCCTCAGCAAGTCTCAGATAGATGACATCCTTACGGTAAATCCATACCTTCTCTGCCTTGATCTTGTTCAGGGTCTGCAGTTCGGTTCCCAGACTTGACAGGTTGTTCTCATCATCCTCCTGGCTTCTGTAAGAGACATCAAGGACAGCCTGCAGACGCAGGTCACCGCGATACAGCAACTCATCCTCGGCACTCTTGTCTGTCATGTAAGCAGGCCACTTGTAGGAGTTGTCGGCAGAACGCTTGGCATAATAGCAGTAGTTCTGACGGACACTGATGGCAGTGGCAGCCTGTGAACGGGTAAGCTGATACCAATAGTCATTGTCTCTTGTTGAGTTGAAGATATTAGCCAGGTCACTTACCTCACCGCTATAGTGGTCTGCCTCCATAGGAATATAGGTAATGTGTCCGCTCTTACCGAATATGGTACTTGTATAATTATCAGAACCCATGTTCAGGAAGTCATTGGTGAGCCATGAAACACAGTTAATACCAGTGGTATAAGGATTGCTCTCAAAAGTAAGGAAATCATGATAGTACATTGCTGCACGGGCATACTCACCAGCCCAGAGGCAGAGGTCACCCATGATGATCCTTATAGGAATGAAAACGTCCTTTGACTCATGCTGCTCAGACTTCTGACCGTCACCGGTGGTCTCACCACCCAGCTTACCGTAGTTGGGCATGAACTTGTCATAATAGCTTATGTACTCGTCATTGAAATCCAGAAGCAGTGTCTGTGCCAGCTGCTTGATGTCCATGGGAGTACCGGCAGACGCATTGTCACCGGTAATGGGTTTGTCAAAATATGGAACCTTACCATAAACCTGAGCCAACTGCAGATATGCCCATGCCCTATAGGCAAGCACGGTGATATACTCCCCCTTGAACACGTTCTTGCGGTCTCTTACATAAGAAGTATCGGCATGTGTAAGGAAGAAGTTGCAGTTGTTGATTACAGAATAGTAGTCAACAGCCTTGTCATATTTGTTTGTTGAACTAAGATTGGCAAAATCATATGAGTAAAGCTCACGAAGGTCATCTGACGCATGGTTTGAAACCTTGACCAGGTCACCACGGATTTCACCCAGGATCACGGTGCGGTCTGCAATCTTCTGGATCTGCTTAAGTATGCCAAGAACAGAATATACAGTGTCAGTAACGTGATTCAAAGTGTTCTCTTCATCATACATGACTGTCTTGGAATCAACCTTGAGTATATTCTCGCACGATGTCACTCCAGCCATGACCGAAGCGGCAAGTAAAGCAATAATTGTATTTTTCAGTTTCATAATACCTTGTATTAAAGGTTAATCTTCAATCCTAATGAGAAGTTGGTAGTCTGCGGTACAAGTCCGCGGTCTATACCACGGTTGAGTACGCTGTTACCGAATGAGAATTCAGGATCGGAGCCCAGATACTTGGTCCAGGTATAAAGGTTGTTGACAGCACCCCATACCGTGACTCCCTGAAGATAAGTACTGTGAACCGGAATCTTGTAGCTCAATGTAATGTTCTTGAAACGCAGATATGATCCGTCCTCAATCCAACGGTCCGAGAAACGGGCATTCTGGTGCGGATCCTCAAATGATATGCGAGGAATATCTGTCTGCTGGCCCTCAACCATCCAGTGGTTGGTCATGGCCAGGCTCTGGTTCATGAAACGTGAACCGCTCTCAAGCAACATACGCTGGTAGTTGTAGATATCGCCACCTACTGAATAGGTGAATGTAGCGCTCAGGTCAAAGTTCTTGTAAGTGAGCTTGGTGTTGATACGACCATAGAAATCGGGGTTGGGGTCACCAATCTGGACCATATCCTTGCTGTCTATGATCTTGTTGCCGTCCTGGTCAACGAACCTTACGTCACCAGCCTCAAAGTATGTATCAAAGCCTGTCTCGGAACGCATGTAGAGACCTGAGTTGACAGCATCCTGTGATGTGATGAAGATACCGTCAGTCTGATAGCCGTAGAACACGCCTACAGGGCTGCCCACCTGTGTCCTGATGGTGGCACCGTACATCTCTGTGTCATAACCCTGTACAGGAAGCTGGGTAATTTCATTCTTGTAGTGACCTATGGCTGCACCAATCTGCCACTTGACCTGAGTGTTGTTGATGGCCTTTACGTTGAACGCAACGTCAAATCCCTTGTTTGAAAGTGAACCGCCGTTACTCCAGGTCTGGGGCAGACCGGTCACGTATGACAGTGAACCTACAGAGAGCAGGTTATCTGTTGTGGATTTGAACAGGTTGGCATTGATGTTCAGGATGTTGCCGAACAGGTTCATATCCAGGCCTGCGGTAAACTTACTGGTTGTCTCCCAACGCAATGAACCGTTACCGATGTTAGCCATGGCGGTACCGGACTTGCCGAGCAGGGTTACCGGTGAGAAATAGGTCTTGGAAGCCGATGCGTCATAACCGTCATTACCGGTCATGTCAAATCCTGCATAGAGCTTGAGGTAATCTACAAAGTTAACCTTGAACCAAGGCTCTGCCGATGCCACCCATGCACCCTGTACGGACGGGAAGAATCCCCATGGCACACCAAACAGTTTAACGCCGCCCGATGTCTCCTTACCAAAGCGTGATGAAGCGGTAAGGCCTGCGCTTGCCGAGAGATAGTATTTCTCCTTGAAGTTATAGTCGGCCTGAGCCCACCATGTGATGGATACATCCTTTGACTCCACACCGTCAGTATCCCTATACTTGAGTGAGGAATCCATGTTAGGCTTCTTGTCGTTACCTGAGTTGTAACCTACCATTGATGTCTGGTACATGGAGTTGTTCACATAACGAAGACCGCCCTGTACGTTCAGGTCATGTGCATCAAACCTTCTGATATAGTTCAGATAGGTGTTGCTCATGAAACCGTCCTGCTTGGCAGACATGGCGGCAACCCTGTTGTCAACCACGCCTATGCCCTCGATGCGGAAACTGGGAGTACCGTTAAGAGGTATGTAATAGTTTTCATCTGAACTGGCCAGAACATAGCTGAAGTGCTCATATGCGAACAGTCTGCCACGCTTTATCTCCCATTTAGGAGTCACAGCCAGAGTGATGAGACGGCTGCCATAGTAGTTCTTGTTGATACCCTCACCGTTCTCTATGATAGCCAGCGGATTGGCAAGAGAAACCTCGGTACCCAGAACCTCGTCCAGATAATCATCCTCCGAAGCCAGGAAGTTTGAGATCTTACCTCTGTAAGTATGTGCGTACGGTGACAGGAACGGTGACTTGATGAGTGCCAGGAAGCCGGGGGCATTGATCATGGTGTTGTCAATGTCATCGGGAGCACCGTCATCACGAAGGTCTCGGGTCACGTCACTGTAAGAGGCGTCAAACCTCATGGTGAGCTGGTTGCCCAGAATAATGTCGGAGTTAAGACGCAGGTTGAAACGTGAGAAATCATTCTCGGCCAGGATGGCGTCACCTGTAACATAACCTACCGAGAGGCTGTAGTTGGCTACGTCATCACCACCCATAACGCTCACGTTGTAGTTCTGTACGAAAGCGTCCTTATATGAAACCTTGCTCCAGTCAGTGTTGTTCTCGTGATACCAGTAGTAATAAGGATAATCCTCATTGGACTGCAGGAACTTGAAAGATGTGAGCTTGGTTCCGGTGGTACCCAGCAACTCGGATGCGTATGAACGGTACTGTGCCTCATCCATTACGTTGGGAAGCTTGGGCATGGTTTGGTAACTGCCTGATATGTTCACGTCAATCTTGGTGGCCATGGTCTTGATACGCTTGGTGTTGATAAGTATGACACCGTTGGCACCCTTGGAACCATAGACTCCGTATCCGTTCCTAAGAACCTGGACTGACTCAATGTCCTCGACGGGGATGTTGGCCAGCAGGTTGTTGTAGAAACCGTCATGCATTGCCACATTGTCATAGCCCATGTCCAGGATGATTCCGTCCAGGACGATAAGCGGCTGGGTGTTGATGTTAAGCGAGTTGATACCGTCTATCTGCATCAACGCACCTATACCCAGCTGTCCGGAACGTGTCACTGACAGTACGTTACCCTGCAATGACTGCTGTATGGAACCGTCTATCAGGAGTTCGTTACCCACCGAGGCGACACCGGCCTTAACCGATGAAGACGCTACGGTAACGTCATCATAAATCTCGGAGAAACTCTCGTCAAACATCTTGACGCTGATGCCATCGGTACGGCCTCTGAGAGCATACACTACAGTGTTGCAACCCTCAAGTGAGAATGTGAGCGATGACACATAGTCAGGAATCTTGATTGAGAAAGAACCGTCCTCCTTGGTCATGGCCGAATGACGCGCGATATTGTATGCCTGAACCTTGACACCGGCCATAGGGTTGTTCGTAGCGGCATCGGTCACGAAACCGGTAACCACAGTCAGATTCTCAGGATTGTTCTGAGCTGAGACCGGAGCCGAAAGAATCAGCATCAAAGCGGCCAGCCCCAAAGGCAAAAACCTTCTCTTGTCAAATAACTTCATATCTTTATTGTTTTTTTCATTCAACAACAGGATCCAGAATTAAGCAGTCAAGCCAAAGTTCGCTTGCGTACTTGGAACTGTTCTGCTCATTCACACCACTTGAAAGTGTCACGGCCAGACGTGCCTGGTTCATCTCATAGTTGCAGTATGGCAAATCAACAATACCTAAGCTTACAGTATCAAACTTGGATGTATCATTGATGGCAAAGAACTTAGAGGTCACAGCTCTCTTTCTGCCACGGCTGTCGATAATGGTATCAACTCTCATAGAGTCAATCAGAACCTGTTCCTTGTTGTCAGGCATTACGTATGAAACGGCCGGATGTATGTAGTTAGGCATGTCGGCAACAGAGTTGGGAGCCATGACCATCTTAACCTCATACTTACCCTTAAGGTTGTTATTGATATAAATCTTTGCATCCCATGAACTCATACCCTCCATGGATATTCTCATTACCTGAACGGGATTTTCCAGTCTCTTGCCCTTTATGCTGTTGACAGACTGCTGCCTAAGCATGAACCTGGCAAGTGCGGTATAGCTCTCGGCCTCAAGCTTGATCTGGCGCAGATAGGTAAGAGTATCGGCAAACGGCCACTCATCAACGAAATAGATGGTACCGTTACTGCACTCCTGGGTACTGACTGCATTTGCAAACAGACCGCCCGGCTCATTGGGATATGCGAATATATGATAAGGCTTGCCGTCCCTTCTGTTCTCGGTGGCATTGTAACGTGTCGAGAAGACCGAATCAGGATAGTACTTCTGAACCTTGGGGTTCATGTTGTAGAACATGTCGGTCATCATGGTCACGCGGGTATAGTACTGCTGGAGAGAGTCATTATTTAGAGTCTTCTCGGCATATACGTATGACTCCTTGATCCTGTCATAGACATTGTTGAAAAGCTCGGGGGTAGGCATTACGATTGCATACGTGCTGTCCTCGGTGTGGATATATCCGAACCTGCGCATAAGCTGGTTGGACTCTATCATTACGGAGTCAACATAAACAATCTCACCCTGGTCATTCATACCGCTGGCGATACTCTTTTCAAGATCCAGAGTCTCGATGGTGAAACTCTTGAACCAGTCACCGAATATGTCCTTGTACTCAGGAGCCTGGGTAATGTACTCATAGAGACTCTTAAGATACTCCAGATGACCGTTGATGCAGTGCAGGATACCGTTGGAGCAACGGATGTTCTTTTCATTTGCATCATAGCTCTTGCCTCCTATAGCATCGGGAGCCGAAGTGAAGGCCTTGCCGCTCAACATGTAAATCTTACCCGATGAGGTTGCGCCCACAGTGTGTTTGAAACGTGCAATGTGATTCTTGATGAACTTTTCACCCACCTCATAATGCTGTGCAGCGGTCTTCTTGGGATTGGTGTACTCTTTCCACTCATCCTGGGTTATTCCGCAGTTGTTTGAGGGTGCCCAGACTGTGAGGAACTGATCCTCTGACAGCAGATCCATGAATGTAATGCCCTGAGGCCTTCCATACTTGTCGCACATCTGAGTAGTCTCAAGTGCCTTTAAGAAATTCTCATAACCGCTTATGCTGCCAAGGGTCTCAGACAGCTTGGCAACAGGATGACTGCTCTCAGTCTCCTTGAAACTGTAATGATCATTCCAAGTGTCATTACATGATGCAAAGACAACCACGGCTGCAGTCAGCAGGACGGATTTCATTGAAAATTTGAAATAATTCTTCATATCATTAGTTTATAATTATTATTCCTATATAATGACTCAATGTTTATCTTCATTTAATGTGAATATGCTTTTGGGGCACCATTCCATGTAGTCAAAGTTCATTTCGGCATTTGGGTTGTCAAGCACCAGCCTCATCCTGAGGTAATAGTCCTTGTCGGCCCTGAAGTAATCGGTAGTGATTACCCTGCGTGCTATAAGGCTGTAATCGCGGAACAGCTCAGCCTTATCGGATGTCCAATGCGAATCCGGACCCTTCATGTAACCACGGTTATGCATGGCTTTGTCATACGCGTTTATGGCAACGGTGTCACCATCAAAGTCCTGATCGGCTTTCCAACGGATGTTGGGATTATCAACTGCCGACCAACGCAGGTCTGTGGGAATACCACAGGGCTGCAGACTGAGAGGATCGTCACCCACATAGTTCTGGACAACGCCACAACCTGCCGATCCACGGTATGAAAGGCGCAGCTCCCAAGTTCCGTCATGGGGTACAGGCGGGAGCTTAAGCATAATGTCATAGTTACCCTGAAGGTCCAGTCCGTCACCCTGATAGCTTATATTGGCTACGAATGCCGAACGAACCCACATGCAATAGTCCTGATTGAACGACTTGAAGTTGATGGGCTGCTTGAATCCAACACCCTCATAATTGTTATCCGTCTTTTTCTGACGAGCACCGGATGTGAGGAAATCGGGTGAAAGCGTGCAGCAGTCAATTCTGAGACGACGGTCCAGGATATCGTTCCGGATGTAGTCTGAATACTCCAGGATATCATCCGTGTAGAACAGATAACCGTTGCAGCCTTCATTAGAGACACCTTCTTCCAGTTCGGAAAGTTTGATTCCGCGATAGAAACTGCGGCCAATCTCACCGTCGCCGTTATCACCTACACCCCTGCGGTTAACAAATACACCGGAGTAGGTTCCGTTGCTCATGATTCTGGACACACGGATAAGTGAATGCGGCAGATAGGTTTCAAAGTAATCCTCGGCATCAAGGAGCGAAGTCTCGACCTTGGCCTTGATTATATCCTCCCTGGCATTGAAGTTGATGATTGACGGAATGCTGAAAGGCAGTATGTGATACTCTACAAAACGCCTTAAAGGATTACGCTGGTCATGCCATACGGTGTCATATCTGCTGCCCAAGGTATCATACTCCGAACTGTAGGCCTCATGATAAACCTGATTGGCATGGTTGATGAGGTCATTAAGATTGTGGATACCATGGCTGGCATATACATCATCGGGCTCGGCCATGACGGTAAAGCCGTAATTATGCTCAGGCACATACCTTATTGTATAATCAGAGCCACCGCCTTGACGTATGATCCCTTCATAAGCCGAATCATAACCTATGGTGTAGCTGTGGTCATGCCATTTCTGCAGCGAATCCTCAAGTCCTACAAGGTTGAGTGCGCTGAAGAATAGGCTGACTCTGGGATTCTGCTTGACTATATCATAGATATAATCACCCGACACCCTGATCACGTTGTCAACCACATGTACCACACCGTTCTGGACGGTATCGTCACCCCTGGTTACTCGTGACTCCCTGTTGATGACAGGACGTGCCTTGATCATACCGTTTGACAAAGTGTCGCCTATGTAACTCAGTACAAGGAAACGGTTAAGCTGGTTTACCTGTGGCAATCCACCTTCTTCCTGTTCAGACAGATACAGTACAGCATTGATCAGGTGAGTCCTGGCAATGGTATCACAATCCTCATAGGAGAGTGAATCGATTGAACTGATGTTCCTTGACTCCAGATAGCGCTCAAAAGCGGCATCGGTAGGAGCAAAACAGGTATATGTACCATACGTGTCAAGCTCACCCCACTTGCTGGCTCTCTTAAGAACAGCTACAAAGGAGTTGAAACGATGCGCCGAGTCCTCCTCAAGATAGTCTGCCAGAGTCTTTCCTGTAAACGTATAGTACGTTCCGGGATGATTCTCATCGTAGCATGACACGGTAAGGACAACCGGGGCGATAGCCATGAACACCGCCAAAACCGTTTTGTATATGTCGTTCAGTCTATGCATTATATAAATCAATGAGCCTGCTCAATCTTTTCGTCTTCCTTATATGCAGGATTCTGCTTTAAGACACCCTGACTCTTGTCTATTTCGTCCTTAGCCATGGGGAAATACATAGCGTACGGGTTCTTAAGCTTGATCTTGACTGCGGCCAAAGTGGCGTTGTCATACTTCTTCTCGACAAAGCCTATCAGACGATCCTGGTTGCCGTCACGACGTGCCATACGAACCAGGTCATACCAACGCTTGCCCTCAAACAAAAGTTCACGCCTGCGCTCCTTGAAGAGGAGGTCTTCCATTGCCTGAACAGTAGTGTTAGGTGAGTAGCTTATAAGCTTGGTAAGGGTGGTAGGAACAACCTTGTTGTTGTCGGCCACGATTGAACGCTGGTTTACGGCATCTATCAGCTGGAAAGCCTTGTCCTTATACTCATTTACGATACCTACCTGCATAAGGCTGTCTGAACCGGCGGGTGCAATCTGCTTGGCTTTCATGATGTAGGCCTCGGCCTCAAACAGCAGAACCTCTGTATAACGATAGACAATCCAACTAGCCTCAACCTGGTTGCGGAATGTAGCAGCATCGAATTCAATGGAACCGGAGTTGAACCTGAGATCCAAATCATCGTATGCATACTTGCAGATAGCCCATGAAGAGCCTCTAACCTTAAGGTTCTGGTAATAACGTGTATCCTGAGGCTGCTCAAACACTGAATTGCCCTTAGATGATGAGAAGTCTGAACCTATCTTGTCAAAAGCCTTGATCTGACCAACATTGTTGGATTGGTTGTTCTGATAGTAGCTTGATACGAACGGGTTCTTGACATCGCTGTTGTACGGGAACTCAAAGAGTGTCTCAAATGAACCGCCCCGTCCGAATATCTCATCGTATGAGTTACCGGGGATGTCTTCGGGAGCATCGGAGATAAGAGGATAGCCGTTGAATGAAACAATGGTGCAGTTCTTACCCTCCTTACTGCGCTTGTCATTCCACTCCTTAATCTTCTGAGTGGTAACCTCCTCGCAGACTGCGATGCACTTGTCATAGTCACCCTCCTTGCCTCTCCAAAGATACATATCGGCCAGCATGGCGCAGATAGCGGACCTTGTGATACGGCAGGTATTGGCCTGGACGTCTTCACCATATTTGTTTACGGCATCCTTCTTGACTGACTCCAGGTCACTGATGATAGAGTCAAGCACTGCATTGAAAGGAACCTGAGGAACGTAGAACTTAAGGTATCCACCCTCATCGTCAATTGAAGGCTCTGTCACATACGGGACATCACGGAATGTACGGATAAGATACCAATAGCACAGACAGCGCAATGCTACAGCCTCAGCGTGATGAGCCAGCTGCTCATCCATGAGGTAGTTAGGATCCTTATCAGCCACGATAGGAGCATAATACATTACAGTGTTGGCTCGGTTCACAACATCATAGAAAGCATTGTAAGTGCAATATGAGTTTGTGATAAGAAGGTTCTCACGGGTTATCTGACGGATATCTTCGGAAGTACCGTTACCTTCTACAATATTATCGGAACGCATCTCACCCCATACGGCCATCCTAAGCAGACAGTTTTGACTCTCAAGAGCGCTGTATGCACCAAGCAATACGCTCTCAACGTCAGACTTGTCGGTCCAGAAGTTCTCAAGGACAATGTCATTCAGAGGATCAAGTGTAAGGAAATCATTACAGGAACTAAATGATGCCCCTACAAGAGCTATTAAAAATAATGACTTAATCTTTTTCATATACTATAGTCTTATATAGTTAGAACTGCACATTAACACTGAAAGTGACTCTTCTGGAAAGAGGTGTACGGCCGTTATCAACTGCCACATGGCCCATACCACTACCAACGTCAGGACTCATACCTGTATATTTGGTCCAGGTAACAAGGTTGCTTACACTGCAACTCAAACTCATGCTGCTCAGATGAATCTTCTTGACAATCTTGGGATCAAGTGAGTAGCTCAATGATGAGGATGTCCAACGCAGGAAATCAGCTCTCTCAACAAAGCGGTCGCTACCCAGGTCGTTGTAACCCCATCTGTAAAGTGCACGAGGAACCTCGGTTACATCACCCTCTACACGCCAGCGCCAGTTGATGGCAGCCATTACGTTGTTGAGGTTACGTGGGGTCTCAGCCTGCATACGAGCACCGTTCACGACCTTGTTGCCACCACGGAAGCTGAAGTTGTTGCTCCATGACAGACGGCCCCAGGTCATCCTCAAGCTGAATCCACCGGTGATTTTGGGGAGAGAGCTACCAAGATAAACTATATCAAGCTCGTTGATGTTACCGTCATGGTTGATATCCTCATAGATCACATCACCGCCTACAAACTCGTACGGAGTGGTAAGGGTTCCGTAACCGAACATCATGGGCTTAGTCTTGCCGCGTGAGTTCAGGATTACGTTACCGTCGGCATCCTTTACTACAGGTGCATTAGGACCGCTTACGCCGGGAACCTCAACCTCACTGTAGTCACTGTACTGGTAGATACCTTTATACTTGAATCCGTAGATTGAACCGTATGAGTTGTTAAGGGCTACGTATGACAGGTAACCGCTTGTACCATGACAGTTGTCATAGTCAAAGTCATGCTGCCACTGCTTAAGGATAACATCATTCATCTCAAGATAACGGTTGTCATTATCGGAGAAGTTAATGTTACCGCCTACGCTGAAGTCCTTACCGAACAGCTTGGTTGAGTAGATACGGTTAGCATTGATGGTCAGGTCCCAACCCTTATTGGACATCTTACCGTCGTTAACAGCACCAAGTGATGTGTAACCTGATGATGAAGGAATAGGATAACCGCTATTGATAAGCTTGTCTGATATCTTATAATAGTAGTTCACGTTTGCAGAGATCTTATCGTCAAACAGGCCCAGGTTAAGACCGATGTTCCACTGTGTCTGCTCCTCCCACTGGAAATCACTGAGTCTGATGTTGGCAGGATAGATTGTGGATTCGCCCATGTATGAGCTGCCTGAAGAATAACGGCTGCGGAACATGTCGTCTCCACCGGGAGCGTTACCCTGGAATCCCCAGCTGACATTAAGTCCTGCCATGGTGAGCAGACCGCTGTCACGGATAGAGTCGAACCACTTCTCATCAGATATGTTCCAACGTGCGGATGCTGCAGGGAATGTACCCCACTTCTTGGCGTTACCTGTACGGGTGGTACCGTTTGAGGTAAGAGTGAATGTGAATGAGTACTTACTCTTGTATGAGTAGTGCATCTGAGCTGATGCATCCACACCACGGCTACGGCTTGCACCGGTGCTCATGCTGGTGATCCTACCAGGCAGACCCGGTGATTCGAAACCTGAAGGCAGACCGGCCTTACCGGTTGACTGTGACTTACCGTTACTGTTACGTATAGTCATCCTGGCCATCATCATGAATGAATGGTTAGGATTGTTGAAGTGCGGCTGGAAAGTCAGTGAATGTGAAGTGTTAATCTGTGAGTTCTTACTCGAGTTCACAGAGGTGGAGTTGGCGTTCTGGTCTGACCAACCGTCTCTTGACAGGATCTGAGGAGTATAGTTCTCACTGTTGTTGTTTGATACGCCGAACTGTACCTGACCTTCATAAGTAAGTCTGGTTGAACTGTTGTCAAGACCCAGCAGGTTATATGACAGACGGAAGTCCGGGTTTACATTCAGACTGATTGAGTATTGATCCTTGTATTCAGCTTCCAGGACAGGATTGCTCTGCATGGGAAGGTCTGAAGAGGATGTTGAAGGCATGAGGTAGAACTCATCGGTGGGCTCACCGGTAAGACGGTCCTCATAGTAGATAGCCAGGTTAGGAATCATGGTAAGTGATGAACTTACGGCGGCATTACCGCTACGACGTGTACTTGAGTATGTCATGGAGAAGTTGGTTGATACCCTGATTCTCTCTGAAATGAAGTAGTCAAAGTTTACACGGGTTGTAAAACGGTTCTGCTTCTGACCTATGACTGAACCTGTCTCATCATCATAACCGGCCGAGATACGGAACTGGGCCTTATCACCACCACCGGATACTGATACGTTGTGTGACTGTGATATACCGACCCTCTTTACAGCGGCAACCCAGTCAGTGTTGTCATTCCACATTTCATAGTCAGGCTCTGTCTGTACATAGTTGATCTCCCAGATACTGTTGGTTCTGGCATCATCAAGATGCGGGTTGAACAGGGCCTCCTTGACAAACATGGTGTACTGGTCACCGTTCAGATACTTGTAGCCATCAGGCTGGAAGTTGGCATTAAGCCTGTACTGGTAGCTCACACGGGTCTTACCGCGCTGACCGCGCTTGGTCTTGATCTCCATCACACCGTTAGCACCACGCATACCCCAGATAGCTGTGGCAGCAGCATCCTTAAGGAATGATATTGACTGGATATCCGACGGGTTGATGCTCAACAACTCGGCCAGACGGTCATCTTCCGGACCGTTACCGCCCAGAATACCGTTGGCATCATTGAATGCATCCACCATCTGGTTCACAGTATTCTCATCAATAGAAAGGATGTTACCGTCAATTACAATCAGCGGGTTACCGTCACCGGTAATGGTTGACTGACCACGCAGACGCATCTGTGAACGGGCACCAAGGTCACCTGACTCGAATACCACGTCAAGGCTGGCCACCTGTCCGGCAAGAATCTCATCGACGGTGGTTATACCAAGATTCTCATACTCCGACATGTCAATGGTCTGAACCACACGTGAATCCTCGCGTACAGGAATCTTAAGACCTTCCTGATCCGAAATACGTTCAGCTATGATATCGACTGCCTCAAGATCACCCTGCTCTTTCATGGTAATCTCATAATAGAGCTTGGTGATAGGAATATCAACCGTTTCATAACCTACATACGTTATCTGAATCCTGTCCTTAGGATTCACCAGACGGAAAGAGAAGTTACCCTCCATATCGGTAATGGCGTGAGCCACGATACGGTCTGCTTCATCTCTCTCAGTAACGTTTACCATCATCATCGGGCCTTCAGCGTCCTCAATGACACCACTGATGACATCGCCAGCCTTCTGTGCCTGAATCAAACCGGGCAGAGTGACCAATGCTAAGGCAAGAGCCCCTCTCAATAATCTGTCAGTATATTTCATTTTCAATATATTTGCTTGTTAAAAATTGAGCTCGCCATAATTCAGCGGTTTGTCAATCAAGTGGACAACAGCATATGATGAGGTCTCGATTGAGAACCTGTCATAGGTATCCTCCGACATATTAAGTCCGTCTGTCAATGGCTTGATCTCATACTCGCGGCACATTATATTATAATAAGGTTTGCCTGAAGTCTCATCTTCAATCTGCTGTACATAACTTGTATGACCGGCCTTGTCAGTAACAGAAATCTGACTGCCGCCCTTAACGGTCAACTTGATGAACTGCTGCCTTGAGTTCATGTAAGCGGTCTCATATTCAGCCTTTTCAGCAGCAAGACCGGTGGCATCATCTATACCGGCATTGAACTCTGCGCCTACATATACCGAGTTATCCTGGATATGATACTTGACAAAGTTCTTGAGCTGGTCAAGCTTGAGGTTTGTAAAGTAGCGTGAACCGTTACGCTTGTTAAACTGAGCGTCGGTTTCACCGCTCTTACGCTTGGCTACGGCAGCATCGGCACCGGCGGTGTCACGTACGCCGAACAACTGGTATGAAAGCTCCAGAAGTGAATCCCTGAATGCAATTGTAACGATGCTGTCCCTCTTGGGATCTTCAGCATAGTCATATTCCAGGTCTTCCTTGATGAAATCATATTCCTGATCTATAGCTGCCAGTTCAGTAGGAGTCAAAAGAACCTTGTTGTCAAACAGGGCCTTAACACCATCATTCTTGGGAATATAGACAGTGTAATGATATGTGTTGAATGATGAAACGCATCTCTGCGAAGCAATCTCATTAAGATTTGATGTCTCTCCGAAAACACCTGCAAACTGCATAACCTTGAAGAACTCCTTGAACTCAGGATAATTGATACTGTCAGATACAATATCATATACTGATTTTCTGGAAGGCATAAGAGGACGGTCTATGATGTATGTCCTACCGTTACCGGGAGCGATGGTATTGGTCTTCTTGGACAAGTCAACACGCTTTACGATCTTGATGGGGAACTGTATCTCCGGAGCGGCACCCTCATTCTCAATCTGCCATCCGCCTTCTACTGTCCAGTTCTCAAAATTCTCTGTACCGTCAGTCTTGAACCTGATGGTTCCACGGCCCTTTGACCTGAAGTATGAGAAACCGTTTCCGTCCTTGACGTTGGTGTCCTCGACATCACCTATTATAATATGGTAATCCATGAGGTCGAGCAGACGGTTACGGATGAACTTGGTAGCGTCATTCTCTGATTCGCTGTTACCGCTGGAAACCATCTCGGGAACAAGCTGCTTGCCGGTCTCGACAAATGTACCGGTTGTCTCGTCAAAGTCATATATGTCGGCTATTACCTTCTCCTCATCCTTTGAGTTCTTGCCATAGCTGAATGCAAGAGCTTTGAGTGAAGTACCCTCGGCTGCGCCTATCTTCTTGAGATAGAATGATGCGGGATCAATCCACACCATCTTGTTCTCAAACGGACTGCCGGGAACCGTATCAATCAGAGGAACAAAGAAACTGTACTCAGCAACCATTGAGTTAAGGTATGCGCTGTATGCCAACTGCTCGTCCTTGCGGATAGCCCAGTTGATGATCTTAAGCTTCTCGTTAACCAGGACAGGATAGGAAACCGACCTGTATGCAGTAGGTACATATACCGTATTGGTGAAATAGACTGCACCGTTGCAGCACATTACCACATCATCTATAGTGGCCTCAGCCTCCTCACGGGTCCTTGTCTCAAAGAAAGGATCCTGAGCGTCGTTCAGCACGCTTGAGAACTTGCTGGGAACGGAACCTACCATGGAAATCTGCATATTGTTGTTTACAAGCTCAACAATTACATCCAGAGGTACGCCTGCCATATCCTCTATTACCATGTCAACTGTCATCTGTTCAGCAGGAACATCCTTGAGCAGACCATAGGTTGCTCTCAGGCTTGCACCTACCTGATCGGGATCCAGCCACCACTGCATAAGTTTTTCATCAACAGGAACCATCATCAGACCCATATCTGACTGAAGGGCCACGTCGGCATTTGAGTTCACTGTAGATGATATGAAGCTGTTCCATCCCGGATCAAACTTGAGCAGGGAGTTGGAGGGAGACATATTATCCAGATTTGTGGTTACGCTCAACCTTCCTGAACCGCTTCTGGCGCGGCTGGACAAGTACTTCTTGACAAAAATGGAGTCACCGTTGGCATTCATGGCATCATTAAGTCTTGCGCTGGTCAGAAGACCGTCGTCAAGCATGCCTCTTACGTTCAAGTCGCGGGCTGCCCTGTCTGCCGAAGAGTAGGTAGGAACAGAGAAGCGGTCAAGGATAGAACTGTAAATGCGTGCATTAGGAGCGGTTGCTATGTATTCGGCCATGTTGGGAAGCAGATAAACCACATCTGACATGACATGGAGGAATCCGTTGAAGCACCTCTTGTTGGGCCATGCAATGGTTGCACCGTTAACGGTAGCGTCACCTGGCTTATGTGCAGGCTTGTTCTGACCGGGGCGGCTGTAATTACCCAGACGGAACAGGAAGTCATAATCATCCTTGTCAATCCTGTTTGACTCCAGGAACTTGTTGACAAAGAAAATCAAAGGCTTGTTGGTTCCATCCTGAAGGAGCACGATGCCCTTGTCGGTCTTGTTACGCAGACGGTCCCAGTATTTGTTGTTCTGAGGCATCTGGCTGGGCATGACCACCGGGATGGTATCCAGGACTGACGAAGCGGAAACCCTGCGCATGCAGTTACCAAGAATAGGAGGAGCCTGCTCGCCGCCGGGGCTGCTGGACAGCATGGCAACCTGATAAACGTTATTGAGCATGGAGCCGTTCAGAATCATTGTCTTCTGCGCTTTGCTCAACTGGTCATAACTGGTCACAGGATTGCCATTGGCATCCGTGAACGGGCAGTTGGGACCGAAGAAGCGTTCAAACGCCTTATCATCGGCCACAAACATGGTTTTACTACCTGTCTTGGCGAGAACGTCAACCTGATTCAGGTCTTCAATCAGTCTTACGAAGGTATTGAATGTGTAGTACTCTTGGGTACTGTCATTCGAGAAACCTTCCTTAAGGGTCTCATAGATACTTGTTCCAAGCTCCTCAGGCATTCTGGTGTCCAAGTCAAAATCCGGCCTACATGAAGAAACGCCGAATGAAATGCCCAAGACTGCCAGAAGTAATCCGACCAACCCGGAACGGTTTTTAGGAGAATTGATTTTTTTCATTATATAAATAGTTAAATTATTATTCAAGAAGAATTATTCCTTATCAATACCCTCAATGGTCTTGATGCGGCCCTGGGCATCATATTCAATCTCACAAACCTTGAGGCTGCGAAGCCATGACTTGCCGCCTGAAGGTACGCTGTCATGATGGAACAGATACCATTTGCCTTTATACTCAATTATGGAATGATGGGTTGTCCAGCCCACAACGGGAGTAAGAATCACACCCTGATAAGTGAAGGGGCCGTACGGGTTGTCACCGGTAGCGTAGCACAGGAAATGGCTGTCACCGGTTGAATATGAGAAATAATACTTGCCTTTGTACTTGTGCATCCATGATGCCTCGAAGAAACGGTGGGGATCATCAGCCTTGAGAGGATTTCCCTTTTCATCCACTACCAGTATGGGACGCGGAGCCTCGGCAAAGTTCAGACCGTCCTTGGTCAGGCGAACGCAACGGCTGGGCAGGGCATCCTCTTTTCCTTCCGGCAGATACGGGGTCTCAAGATGGATGTTGTCCTTGTAGCGCTGAAGCTGACCGCCCCACAAACCACCGAAATATACATAAACCTCACCGTCTGCATCATCACGGAAAGCACACATGTCAATACTGTAGCTTCCGGCCACCGGAGCGGGATTGGGAATGAACGGGCCCTCAGGACGTTGTGCAATGGCTGTACCCCAATGGAATACGTCATTGCGGTCCTTCATGGGGAAGTACATTATGTAGCGTTTTACTTTTTTGCTGTATCCCATGCCCTTGGCCTGTTCCTCGGCATTGGTGGGAACCTCCATCTCATATTCCTGGACATCGCAGTCCCAGAGCTGGCGGCCGGCCCATGGAATATCCTCAAGGCCTATAACCTTACCGTGGTCAACCACTTCACCGTTCATGATGTCGTCGGTGGAAAGGACGTGATAATCTTTCATGACGTACTGGTCGCCGTTGTCATTCTCGACATTTTCACACTCCCAGTCGTGAGAAGGATAGATGTAAACCCTGCCATTGAATACATGGACTGAAGGGTCAGCCATATAATCTGCGGGAAATAGATAACGCTTCTTCATAAGCTTTAGGTTAATATTTTATATATTTAAAAATTCAGATAGCGGTCAAAGTTAACGCTTTTTTGTGTTTTAGCACACCAATTGCAAATTTTTTTTTGATAAAACCATAAAAAAATAACAGGAGAACCGATTTTTAACATTTCAGGAACAATTTCAACGTCAGGCGACATGATGTAACGGAGCAAAAAAGAGACCGCACTTAAATCTGCGGTCCCCTGTTTTGGTCTTTACTCCACATCTTCTCAGACCAGAGCAAAAACATCACGAAAGTCAATTACTAACCAAATATGTGCATGAAAACTTATGACGCAAAGATACATGCAAAACCGGGATCCGCATCTCAAATCCGTGCCTTAGTGATTAAGATTTGTGCCATACCCCGAAAAGACAATTCAAGAACCTTAGAAAATGTTTCTAAAATGTTAAGATTTGTTCCATGAATCACAGCTACAAATACCCCAAAATGTCTTTTGCACAAATGTTTCATTTTAGAAAAAAGTAGGGTGAAATACCATCACCCTACCTGCTGTCGTACCCGGATTCGAACCAGGACAAACAGAACCAAAACCTGTTGTGCTACCATTACACCATACGACAATCGCCTTATGCCCCTATGGGGACTGCAAAGATAAGGATAAATCCCGAATCAATGAGACGGGAAACATCCCATTTTATTCTGCAATGAGCAAATAATAGTTCTTTTTTCCGCGCTGCAGTACAATATACCGTCCGTCAACCAGATCGGCCTCGGTAAATACGCGTGAATGGTCATATGTCTTCTCCTTGTTGATGGATACGCCACCGCCCTGCATCATCTTGCGTGCCTCGCTCTTACTGAAGAAAACCGGGCAGACATCGGTCAGGAAATCACTTGCCTTGACCTCCTGCTTGAGCAGGTCACGGCTGAAACGGAACTGAGGTACGCCCTCAAACACAGACAGCAGCATGGACTCATCGATTCCCTTGAGGTCATCACTGCCGGTGTTGTTACCGAATAGTATCTCCGATGCCTCGGCTGCAGCCTTGTAATCCGCTTCGCTGTGTACCATGCAGGTCACGTCCTTGGCCAGTCTTTTCTGTACCAGACGCAGATGAGGAGCGGCATCGTGCTCAGCTATCAAAGCTTCACATTCATCCTTCTCTATGTTTGTGAATATCTTGATATAACGCTTGGCATCCTCATCGCTAACGTTAAGCCAGAACTGGTAGAACTTATACGGTGATGTATATTCGGGATTGAGCCATACGTTACCGCCTTCAGTCTTGCCGAATTTGGTGCCGTCGGACTTGGTTATGAGCGGGCATGTAAGGGCAAAGCACTCGGTTCCGTTGATACGGCGGATGAGTTCAGCTCCGGTGGTTATGTTACCCCACTGGTCGGCTCCACCCATCTGCAGCTTGCAGTTCTTATGCTCGTTCAGATACAGGAAGTCATAACCCTGAAGCAACTGGTAAGTGAACTCGGTGAATGAAAGACCGTCACGGGCCTCACCGTTCAGACGCTTCTTTACGGAGTCCTTAGCCATCATGTAATTGACGGTTATATGCTTGCCTATATCACGTGAAAAGTCAAGGAAAGTTACATCCTTGAGCCAGTCATAATTATTTACAAGTTCGGCCTTGTTAGGGGCGTCGCTGTCAAAGTCCAGGAACTTGGCCAGCTGCTTACGGATGCACTCCACGTTATGTTTCAAGGTCTCCTCGTTAAGAAGGTTGCGCTCCTGCGATTTTCCACTGGGGTCACCTATCATTCCGGTGGCACCACCTATCAGAGCCAAGGGTTTGTGACCGCAGCGCTGGAAGTGACGAAGTATCATTATACTGCACAGATGCCCTATGTGAAGGGAATCGGCAGTCGGGTCAAAGCCCACATAAGCAGTAACCTGCTCCTTGCCAAGAAGTTCATCGGTACCCGGCATCATCTGGTGGATCATGCCTCTCCAGGTAAGTTCTTCAACAAAATTAGTCATTACTCTATGATTTAGATTTTTAAAAGTGTGCAAATATACTATTCTTTGACGAAAGACACAATTATTTGCTTCATAAACACCGCCGTAGTATGGATTCTCAAAAGACAACGTTACGGGCTACTGCGCACTCCCTCTGAGGCCTAAACATCGATCGCCTCCGTCTTAGTCCCCTACGGTGCCTAACCGTCGTTGAACGCAACGATGTTCTTAACGGCCTCTCCGGGGCGCTCCGCTTACGCCCTTCACTGATGCTCTTGAGAATCCATACTACGGCTCCTGCAAAAGGAAACTGTCGTTATTACATATGATCTGGCCGTTTATAGTCTCAACTGTCTCTTCTCTTGATATGGCAGTGATTCGGATTAGGTCGTTTATGGAAGATTGGCCGTCGGTTTCGAGGAAGAGGCGGTTGGAGGGGATTTGTTTCAGGGTTTCGGAGTTATGTTTGGGGCCTAATGAGACCAGGATGCCCTGAGCGTATAGCTGGTTCATTTGCCGGGGGCCTCCCCGGAAACCGTGGATGAGCCAGGGTTGCTTGGGATGGAGTTGTTTGCGCAGACGGATTACGGTGTCAAAATCACGCACTACGTGGAGTATCATGGGTTTCCTGTAACGCTCTGAAAGCTCACACTGACGCATGAATGCCTGTTCCTGCAGTTCATGGGCAGGACCACGCAGAGTGTCAAAGCCACATTCTCCCACTGCAAGGACATTTGGCAAGGCAAGCAACTTTTCAAGATTTCCATAATCCTCATAGTCATTTCCTGTTACATCCCAAGGATGAAGTCCTGCGCTGAAGAAATGACCGTCTGCGTTTTGCGGCATCGGGCCACAGCCTATGCAGACAAGGGCCAAACCCGACTCCTCCGGCAAGACATGAGTATGTATATCAACAATTCTCATTTCATGGAACCGGATCATACCCCGACCCGCCGCCCGGGCGGCAGCGCAACACCCGCTTGAATGCAAGCCATGTACCCTTGAACGGGCCGTGCTTGGTTATGGCTTCGATAGCGTACTGTGAACATGTAGGGACAAAACGGCAGGACGGTGGTGTAAGGGGCGATATGAATTTTCTGTAAAAGCGGATGGGAAGCATCAGCAGCCACCCAAGCGATTTGGTAAAAATATTCAACACCTTGATCATCTTCAGCCCTCTCTTTCCTCGTTGTTTCCGGAACTGTTCACGGATAAGGTCTCAACCAGTCTTTCCATAGCGGACCTTAGTCGTGGCACAAGTTTACAGGTATCCCAAAGGTGGGTGTCATTAAAGAGGAATGCCAGGACAAGACCCTTGTTTCGGGCGGCAACCGTCTCTTTCAGGGTTGCGGACGATGTACGGTAGAACTCACGTATCTGCCTTTTTATCCGGTTGCGGTCCACAGCATTATGGAAGTTACGCTTAGGTGCACTGATGAGTATCCGTACACCCTCGCTTTCATCGGTCAGGAGCCACACCAAACGGACGGGAAAAACCGAAATCTGTCGGTTTCCCTCACTGAACAGCCTATCGGTCAGTTTCCCGCTGCATAGGCGTTCCCGCTTGCTGAAAGTGTTTTCTCCTGCCATTAAAAAATAAAAACGGGTTCCGTTTAGGGCACAATGCCTCAATGATAGGAACCCGCAAATATAAGAGTATGTATTATTTCTTGTGGTTTGCTGCCAACCACGCATCGATAGCAGCCGACATGGATGTGATTCCAGGAACAGGAGCCTCTATGTCAAGACGCAGACCGGCATCACGGATAGCCTTGGCTGTAGTACCGCCAAAGCAACCGATTATCTTTTCGCCCTGTACAAAATCGGGAGCGTTCTGTTTAAGTGACTCTATTCCGGCCGGGCTGAAGAACACAAGCATGTCAAACTCATTCAGCTCTTCCTTGAGAATCTCATTGCTCACGGTACGGTACATGACTGCCTCGGTATGTGCTATCTTATTGGCATCAAGAAGTTCCTTGAGTTCACCGGTGTGGACATTTGACATGGGAATGAAATACTTCTCTGTCTTGTGTTTGAGGATTGGAGCCATGAGGCTATCCACCTTTCCGGTATTGCCAAAGAACACCTTACGCTTACGGTACTGGACATATTTCTGGATATAAAGAGAAACTGTCTCGGTAATGCAGAAATATTTCATGTCCTCTGGTATGGTTATACGCAACTCTCCGCAAAGCTGGAAGAAATGATCTACCGCGTGACGAGAGGTAAACACTACAGCGGTATGGTCAAGAATATTGACATGCTGCTGCCTGAACTCCTTGGCGCTGAGAGGCTCTACGCGAATGAACGGCTTGAAAACAAACTCAACGCCATACTTCTCAGCCAAGTCAAAATACGGTGACTTGCCGGTTGTGGGCTGCGGCTGGGAAATAAGAATCTTTTTTACTTTCAATGTCTGTACGGTTTAAATTTAACTAAAGAATACTCCCAAAAGAACCAACAACAATATGATAGGTCCTAATTCAAGCGCACAAAAGTACAAAATAAATCTCGTATTTGAGCATTTATTCTTGAATAAGGTAGTTTTTATTTTGAAAATCAACCCTATTTCGGCCAAAAGAAGCAAAATTGACATACAGATGACCAGAACCAACGGAGACAGTTCCAGAAACAGAACTACAGAAGTCAGCACCAGCACACAAAAACCGTAAGCAGAAAAAGCCATAATGAAAAAGCCGTTCCATCTTGAGGTCTTGAGCTTTATTGCCTGCGATTTGTAAAGGGATGAATTCACTGTCTGGTATAAAAACAATCTTATACCGACGAATAAGAGTGGCCAGACCGAAGCCTCTAAAAGATATGATACTGCATTTGCCTCACGTCCACCCGCACCAAACAGGACAGAAGACAGTCCTAACCCTATATTAATGCAGGAAAGAAGTACAACCACAATCCTTCCAAACGGAGAAAACTCAGGATAACGAATATCGGAATCCGGACTGTTGAACCGGTACATGACTGACAATCCATCCAGATATGTAATGATGTAAGGTCCCATTATGAACAGACTGACCAAAAAGGAGATGATCATTATAAGCAGATACCAGTCGCTGACACCGACCGTACTGTCCAGTTCTGATATAAACGGGAATTTCATCGGTCTGTACGGATTTTGCTTGTCGTGTCATCCCAGTCAGGGAGGGTATCTACAAGAGACAAGGCTTCATCGGGAGTGGTGGCAACTGCCCACAGTCTCTTGAAGACGGGATTCATGAAATGGCGGTCTGCAGTACGGTCAAGCATCTCCAGAAGCGGACCGTAATAACCGTCTGTATTAAGGATTATGATAGGCTTGACAAAAAGTCCCAGCATTTTCCAGGTAATGATTTCAAAGAGTTCCTCAAAGGTTCCTGTTCCGCCAGGCAGGGCTATGACAGCGTCGGCCATCTGAGCCATACGGTTCTTGCGCTCGTGCATGCTGGGAGTGATTATGGTCTCTGTCAATCCCTGATGCAGCCAACCGTTATCAACCATGAACTGGGGGATAATGCCTATTGATACCCCACCGGCATCCAGCGCACCATCCTCAACGGCAGCCATCAGACCGGTGCTGCCTGCACCGCTTACAAGCCTCTTGCCGGCTTTTGCTATAAGCCCGCCCAACTGATAAGCAGCATCAACAAAAACCTTCTCGGCATCGGCACTCGATGCCCCATAAACTACTATCGTCTTTCTTTCCATTTGTGCTATAGGGGTCTGACCCCTTTTGTCACCTGATAATCTTTAAAATAGTCACTCCTTAATCCCGTGCAAAAGGGGTCAGACCCCAATTGAACGCTCAATACCTATAATGTTCTGCCTTATAAGGACCTTCAACCGGAACCCCGATATAATCGGCCTGAGCCTGGGTAAGCTTGGACAGATGTACGCCGATTCGCTCCAGATGCAGGCGGGCCACCTCCTCATCTAAATGTTTGGGCAGACGATAAACGTCAACCGGATACTGCTTGTTGAACAATTCAATCTGGGCAAGAGTCTGGTTTGTAAAGCTGTTGCTCATTACAAAACTGGGATGTCCTGTGGCGCAACCCAGATTTACCAGACGACCATCGGCCAAAAGGATTATGCTATGGCCGTCGGGGAAGAAGTAACGGTCCACCTGCGGCTTTATGTTCTGGCAACGGATTCCCGGAATCTTCTTGAGTTTATCTACCTGTATCTCGCTGTCAAAGTGGCCTATGTTGCAGACGATAGCCTGATCGGGCATTACCTTGAGGTGATCTGTGGTAATGACATCGATATTACCGGTTGTGGTCACGAATATATTGCCAAGTGGAGCGGCTTCCTCCATGGTCACCACCTCATATCCTTCCATGGCGGCCTGCAGTGCGCAGATGGGGTCAATCTCGGTTACCAGTACGCGTGCACCGTAAGAGCGCATGCTCTGGGCACAACCCTTACCCACCTCGCCGTAACCGCACACCACACATACCTTACCGGCTATCATAACATCGGTAGCGCGCTTTATGCCGTCGGCCAGTGACTCGCGGCAACCGTACAGGTTGTCGAACTTGCTCTTGGTAACGGAGTCATTCACATTGAATGCCGGGAACAGCAGCTCTCTGTTCTGCTGCATACGGTACAAGCGATGTACACCAGTAGTTGTCTCTTCACTCACGCCTTTGATATTCTTGGCCATTTCCTGCCAATAGCTGCCACCTTTAACTTTGGCAACCTCCTTGAGAGCGATTAAAAGCTCCTTTTCATCGGCTGATTCAGCCTCATAATCCAAAGCCTTGGAGTCTTTCTCACCCTTGACGCCCAGATGTATCATAAGTGTGGCATCACCGCCGTCATCAACTATCATATTTGGGCCTCCCTCCGGGAAGTTCATGGCCTGAAGGGTACACCACCAGTATTCCTGTGCGGTCTCACCTTTCCAGGCAAAGACTGCAGCACTGCCTGCAGCTGCTATTGCAGCGGCAGCATGGTCCTGTGTGGAATATATGTTGCATGAGCACCAGCGTATCTGGGCGCCCAACTCATGCAGTGTCTCAATAAGAACCGCTGTCTGAATGGTCATGTGCAAAGAACCCATGATACGGGCACCTTTAAGCGGTTTTGAATCACGGTACTTGTCACGGAGAGCCATAAGTCCGGGCATCTCCTTCTCGGCCATCTCTATCTCCTTACGGCCAAAATCAGCCAGCTTGATGTCTGCCACCTTATAGGGCAGTGAAGAGTATAAATCCATAGTAAAAATGAATAGAATTGTAGATTCGAAGTACAAATATACTTTATAAATGAGAATTGAGAATTGAGAATTGAGAATTAATACGATTGCACCTGCGTAAACCCGCAACAAAAAATCTCAATTCCTAATTCTCAATTACAAGAAAGAAGAGGGGTTGACCTTTTGGCCAACCCCTCTTCTTTCTTGTCTAGCCTTACTTACGCAGACCGAGAGCCTTGACGATGGCGCGGTAGCGCTCAATGTCTCTCTCCTTGAGGTAGTTGAGCAGTCTCCTGCGCTTACCTACCAGCTGGGTCAGTGCCCTTTCAGTGCTATAATCCTTACGGTTCTCCTTAAGATGTTCCGTCAAATGGGAAATACGGTATGAGAACAAGGCTATCTGGGCTTCAGGTGAGCCAGTATCCGTGTTGGACTTTCCGTATTGTCCAAAGATCTCTTGTTTTTTCTCTTTGTCTAAATACATTTTCTTAAAAATAATGTGAAAACTCGTTTAGCGGGCGCAAAGATAGAGCTTCTTTTTCAATACACAATGAA